>NZ_BAIZ01000019.1 GCF_000613445.1 Hoylesella shahii DSM 15611 = JCM 12083 | reverse complement strand
GTTTTATTCTCGGCCATTCTGCTGCGAATTACGTCAGCGCTACCCCGTACTCCTCCACCCATATGCTGGATTTCTTAAGCACACCACCTTGTTTATTTTAAGTAAAACAAACCCCTTTTTCATGGCTTCAACTTCTATCATATTGATTTATCTCAAACCAATCCTTACATCCGTTTAGTTTTTAGGTATTATTGCGCACATTACCAGTGTTATTCTTGCAGATGTAGTGCACTACGTTTTCAAGAAATACACAGGCAAAATGCCAATTGGTAAACGCAAGATAGTGTGCTATTGCCTATGCTATTGAAGTTTTGTTGTAGAAACAAAAGTAACAAAAAAAGGACTAACCCTAACAATGATATTAGCCTTTAACTTTCCCTAAATCGGTCATTAGAGCCTAAACAGATTTGGGTATAAAGAAAAGGGCAGAAGCCGGAGTGCGTGGGCATAAAAAATCGCCGACAAGACTTTTTTGTTCTTGTCGGCGATTAGTGTATATCGCTAAGCGATGTTATGCCTAAAGGTTAGGCACGTTGTGCTATTACTTACGAAGTAGCTTGATGCTGGGCAGCGCTTTGCCATCTTTGCGTATCTTGAGGATAAAGATACCCTTGTTGGCAATGTGCAGACGCACGTTGTTGCCAGCGCCAACCTTAACGGCTTGAGCCAAGAGGCGAGTGCCATCGATGGTGTAAACCTCGAATTGGTAGTTGCCTGCTTGAGGACAGTCTACGAGAATATCTTCGCCAACGGTGTAAGCCTTAGGTTGAGCGTTGTTGTTTTCAACGCCGTTAATGCCTAAAGACGTAGTTACCGTAATAAGACTGAAGGTGCGTTCGGCCTTGCCGTAAGCGTTCTCGAGGGTAAGTGTCACCTTGTAGCTTCCAGGTTGTGCGTAGGTAAGCTTAGCTGTACCGGCTTCGCCGTTACCAGTTGCGCCAGTTACTTCTCCCTTAGGAGCAGACCATTGAGCAGTGGTTTTCACTTCATAGCCATTACCCTTACAGAAGGGGCTTCCAGCGGTGAATTGTGGTTCGATTGTCTGTATTCGGCCTTGTCCTTCTCCTTGTCCCTTCACAACATCCACTGCGCCGATTGTTGCAACGGTGCTCTTAGTGTTAACAAACTCGTATTGTACGGTGAGATCAGTCTCGAAGGTCCAGAAAGCAAGTGGGTTGTCGGTGCCATCAACATTGTTCATGCTAGCAGCCACTTCGCTATCGGTGAGTGCGCGGTCGAAGAATTTCACATCGTCTACAGCGCCATCGATAGCAGCACATCCGTGACGACCTTTACCAATAAGGAACCAGCTGTCGTTGTATGCACGTCCCCAGTGGTATCCAGGATTTTGATAAGGCATGGTTAGGCCAGTGCCAGTGCTTCCATTAAATTCCCAAGTATCCACGTCGGCTTGCTTACCGTTTACGTAGATGATTTCGCGAACACCTTGTCCAGGTACATGTTGCATCACAACGGTGAGGTGAGTCCAAGTGTTGGGTGCGAAGTTCACGCTCCAGTGTGTTTTGTGTTCAGGGCCACCGCTTTGGTTTTGACGGATAACAAACGAGAGTTTTTGCGTTCTGGGATTATAAGTAGACCAGAACGAACCCCAGTTGTTTTGGGGCCATGTCGTGGTTTGGTCGCGAAGGTCGAGTACTTGCACATCGCCCTCGGGCAAGGTGTTGAACTTAAGCCAGAACGACAAGGTCCAAGCCTTTTGCAAGGTCATGCCATCGAAACCAAGAGGTACAGATTTCATACCAACACCCTTCTCGTTAATCATCACGCCCCTTGAGAGTTGACCGTCGCTCTTACGTCCGGTGTAAGCCAAGTTGATTTCGCTATTAGCTTCTACCGTGATATTTTCGTTTTGGCCATTAGCAGTAAGCGTGTTGATGCGAGGAACAGCACCGATGTGCTCGGCGGTAACTTGCACAAATCCGTCGAATGTGCGTGTGGTGCTAACACCTTCTACATTGCCTGTGAGTTCGAGTTTGTAGTTACCCACCTTGTTAATGCCCGAAACGCTAACCTTATTTCCATTGCCAGAGAACACTTCGTTGCCTTGAACGTCGATCAAGCGCCATTGTCCAGCTTGGTGACGTGGGTCGGCATAACCCATTTCGAAAGCCTCGTTGGGCTTAATCATGGTTTGCGACAGAGTGATATCGTCGTTGTATTGATAAGCAGGAACAGAGAAGTTGCTGGTCCAAGCGATAGGCGATTCGGTTTTCATATCGAGCGATACAGCCGACACACCCAAGCGAACTTTAGGATTAGCATTGCTTGGGTCTACTGGTATGCGATACATCAAAGCGCCCCACGATGTGGTAACACCCATACAACTTGAGGTTTACCTTCTTCTTGAGCATAAAGCTTGAAGAGCGAGGTTTTAACATCGAGGTTATAGCAAGGTTCGCCCTTAGCTACAGAGTTAGGCATGTTGAAGATAAGTTTAGCATCCAAGCCGCTAGAGTTGAACGAAAGCATCTTACCTTTGAGTTGGTTGGGTTGTGCAGGCGTTGCATAAGTACACGTGTAATGGCAAACTCACCCATATAGAGGTTCATATCAGCAGCATCTTCAAACTTCAGAGCCACCAAAGCCAGCTTCTTGCCGTTAAAGTCGTTGCCAACGGTGAAGGTTTTTGTTACCCATTCGTTGCCATCGGCCAAGTCGCTCTTAGCACGCAGAGCATAGGTATTCTCGGTTGTTTCGCTATCTTCAGCAGTAAGCACGAGGTTAACCTTAGCCGAACCATCTTTCATTTTATATTTAACGGTGATAACGTCGCCCGTTTTCAGTTCGAAACGTGTTTTAAAGAGTTGCAAATACTCTTTGCTGATAGAGCCAAACACGCGCATGGTAGAACCGCCCATGTAGGCATCATCCATACAAACTCGGCATCCAAACCATCTTGAGGCACTTTAGTACCATCGCGACCCATCAATTCTGATGCAAACCACCAGCGCCATGTGGGCAAATAGTCTTGAACACCAACGTTAGCCCATTCTTCATTGTGCTGACGTTCGCCGTTCCAGTTAAAGAATTTACCGTTACCCAGATTGAAGTGAGTTACGAAAGGCTCTTCGGTAAGGTCCCAAGAGAGTGTGCTTCGTGCAGACATAAAGGCCGACATACCTTGGAAATCAACGTTATCTGCATGATATTGCAAGCTATTTCCTACTTGTGGGCAGATGGCGGGGTTGCGTGTACCACCAGTAAACCAGCGTTCGGTGCGCAACATGTAAGTGCGTTGCATGGTTTCGGGGTCGCTACCTTTTTCGTTGCGTGTTTCCCAGAACATATTTTTAGAGTGTGCACCCCACAAACCAATAGAGATGGGATGGTTTTGCAGTACCGTCCATACGCGTCCGTTGCGAGGTTCGCCACCTTGCATGTTCACACCTGCATAGAGGTAAAGCGGACTACGGCCTAGCGTCTCTGCAAAAGAAGCCGATGCTGGAAGTACTGAACCCGTGCTCCAGTTATAGTTAAAGAACAACGATGCAGCCTCTTCACCAGCTTTACCAAAGTTCTTTTTGTTATGGTTGTCCAATCCTTGGTCGAACCAGCGGTTACCATTGTCTGTAGTACCATCATACCACATATTTTCGAAGATGGGGTTCTTCGATTTCATTTCCTTGTTAAGGGCAACATGGAAATTGCGAATATTAGCCACGTCACCAGGAGAACTGGTAAACTCAGAGTTATAACCCAAGCCATCGATACCATAGTAAGCCAAATAGCTAGCAGCTTTCTTAGGCATATCTTGGCCTTTCAAGCCAGCAAACATACTAGCGTATTCAGGAGACAGAGCGCCAAAGGGAATGCCAGCAACCGACGAAACGGCTACACCATTCTTATGTGCAACGTCGAGAAGTGCGGCAGGAACGCGACCAAGAGGCATAGACCAGTCTCCCCAATGGTCTACATAGCTCCAGAGCGAGAAAACCTCTGAGTTAAAGTTACCATCAGGCAAAGCGTTCTTATGAGGGTCGTCGTAGGGCAACCATGCAATAAGGCGCTTGTCTTTCGTGGCCTCCAAGGTGTTGCGCACCTGCGTGGCCTTGTTGCGGAAGCGTACTTTTGGCTTCACGCGCGAGATAAAGAAGTTGTCGTCGTCGCTAACCTTCTTGTTCTTATCCCATGCCATCACAGTGGTATGGAACTTAGACGACTCCACGTCCTTGAGGCTTACGTAACCTTCTTTGAAGGCCTGTGCGTGAGCGCCAAGCGAACAAAAAGTAAGCCCAACGAAGAGCATGTTTTTGTTAAAATTGTTCATAATGGGTTTGGTTGTTATTAGTTAGACTTTCGCAAACACTGCTCTCAAGCAAGAACGCGTGTTTTTGAGCTGCATAATTTATAATTGTATAGTTGTTGGCTTGAAGCGGTTGTGAGCTGGTGAATTAAGGAGCGCGTATTAACGCGGACCTTAACTCATCAGCTCATCAGTCATGAAATGAAAGTTAGGTTAGAAGTTACCATTTACTTTCACGTCCCACCACAAGCGAGTGCCTTGGAAGTCGCCACCACCAAGAGCGTCGAGTCCTGTGGTTTGAATATCGTTAATCGAAGCTTGGTCGTCGTTGGGGAACACCATTCGCCTAACTAGGTCGCCATAAACCAAGCTACCATCGTTATATCTGGGAAGCACGGGGAAGAGTTTTGGATAACCCGTACGGCGCATATCGCCCCAAGCCTCAAATCCATTGGGGAAGAGTGCGATGTATTTTTGGGTGATAATCTTTTCGAGTTTCACTTCTTTCGAGTCGTTGTCATCCCATTTCACACCTATCTTCGTGAGAGTTGGTTCGTTAGGTGTTTTTCCTGTGGGGTCAACATATACCACATTTTCAGGAACTTCGAGGTCCATATAGGCTTCTATTCTGGCGTTAAGGTCAGCAGAAGCGCCATCTCCAGGCAATAGCAACGAAGAGCAACGGATACCTTCTTCATATAATTCCTGAGCAGTTTTGCCTCCACCAACATTCCATCCGCGCAACACTCCTTCGGCACGAAGGAAATAAACCTCGGCCAACTTAAAGAGATAAATTGGTGCATTGTTGAGCATTCTGTCGTTATAGCGGCTGAAAGCGATGTAAGGATTGTCTGAGCCCTTAAAGTCACCTACCTTAGAACCCGAGCGAATACCCACAATGGTAGAATTGATATCGGTGATTGTGCCATCTTTCGACTTAATATCACCGCTATTGGTGGTAAAGAGCACGAGGTCGGCATCAGAGTTTTGTGTTACGTAAGGGTGCTTCAAGCTCTTAAGCAGTGTAACGAAGCTAGCACTTGGAGCGAAGTCTTTCCAGCTGTCGCCACCGATAACAGCCAAGGGGTGATGGCCGTTCATACTAGAGCTAGGCATGAAGAACTCTTGGCTATAGTTTTCGATAACGCCATCTCTTACTGCTTCTTCGGCCCATTGTTGTGCCAAAGCCTTATCGCGGTTAACGATATGCATAGCCATACGCAACTTAAGCGAGTTGGCCAAACGTATCCACTTATCAATTTCTGTTCCTGGGTTGTAAGTGTTTTGTGTGTTCAGCGTGCTAGCGTAGTCGTTAAGCAGGTCTTGAATACGATCTTTATAGTAATCCGGTTTATCTTTAAGACGTTTGAAACAAGCCACGAAGGTATTGATATTTTCCATCGAACGCTTATAGATAAACTCTTGCGAGTCGTACTTAAAGGGTGCGTGTTGCTTGTTGAGTTTAAAGTCTTGATAAGGCATCGGACCATAGAGGTCGGTGTTGCGAACAGAGGCGAAGCTATAGAAAAGCAAAGCCAATGCCTTGATTTCGGGGATAGTGTCTACCGAGGGATGGTTCATCAATGGTGTGAGGAAGTTTTTCGTCATCACGTAGGTGCCATTAGCACCGCCGTTCCATCCACGAGCCACATGATAAGAAGCACGGATTTGATCACCGAAGTCGAACTTAGAATGAGGTATTACCGAGTACTGAGCATAGATATCAGACACCGTAGCATGAAATTGATACGAGTGTTCGGTGGGCGATTCCACAGCACCACTGCCGTTAACCTTACCTCCTAGAATAAGTTGTTGTGCACCGATGAAGGCGCCAAGTTCGTTTTCCAGACGGCCAATGGCACCGTTCAATTGGTCAAGCGTGTACTCTTTATTATAGTCGATAGAGTCTACGTTGCCGTGAAAAACCTTATCATCAAGTTTCACTTCGTTGGTTTGGAAGGTGTCTTCTGGGTCGTCATAGTCAAGACACGACGAAAAAGAAACCACTCCGGCCACAGCCATAGCCATGGCTAAATATTTTGTCAGCTTCATTGTTCGTTATAAATTAAGTTTAAGTGAGAAACCAAATGAACGCGACGAGGGCATGTTAAAGGCCTCGAAAGCACCCATGCCGTTGCCTGTAGACAATGAAACGTCGGGATCAACGGGCGAATTTTTATAAATAAAAAAGAGGTTACGGCCGATGAACGACAGGTTGAGGTTACGGCCTGCTCCAAGAAGATTGCGGAAGGTGTAGCCCAACGACAATTCGCGGAGGCGGAAGTTGGTGCCACTGTAGATGTATTCCGAGGGGTTCTTGTTGTCGCCAATGCTGCGATAGTATTCTTCAACCCCGATGAGTCGGTTGCTACCATCGGGCAAATACATAGCCAGCTTGCCTTCAGAGGTGCGCAGGTTGTTGGCTTCGGCGTTAAGACGAGCCGCCTCGGTGCGTTTCGAGAATCCAAGGTTGTCGAGATAAGCCTCGGTCAACGAAATCACCTTGCCACCAATACGTCCGTTAATAAGGAAGAACAGTTGGAAATCTTTATAGTTAAACGTATTGCTCCAGCCCAGTTGTATCTTGCTGTTCATGTTGCCCACGTACTTCGTATACAGCTTGGTTACCTGTGTTTCGCGCAACAGTCCGTCGCCATCTTCCACAACGAACGAGCCATCAGCATTACGACGGAAGTCGGTGATAAACATATCGCCGATACGTCCACCCTTAAGATAGTTCACGCGTACGCCAGCAATATCGTTATATACCAACGCATCGGTACCATCAGGATTGGTAGCTACGTTAAGAATGGTGTTATCGTTGAACGAGAAGTTGGCAGAAGAGCGCCAAGTGAGGTCCTTACCAAACTTAAAGTTGTAGGCCAAAGTGGTTTCGAAACCACGGTTACGCACCTTACCCGAGTTGACAGGCACACGCTTACCAGCTGCATTAGAGGCAATCATGTAAAGGTTATCAGAAACCGTGTTATAGAATGTGAAGTCGAAATCGAGCTTGCTACCGAAGAACGACGACTCGATACCCGTTTCAAACGATTTGGTTTTCTCGGGTACAGGATTTTCGAACTTAGCAAATGGGCTAACCGAGGTAGAGCCTTTCTCTAAGTCGCGAACACCAGTAGAGAACACAATGTTGGGGATTGAGTTACCCACTTCTGAATACGAAGCGCGGTACTTGAGGTAAGACACCCACTCGGGCATCTTCACCAGCTGACTAACGATGGCGTTTGCACCCAGCGAGAAGTAGCCATAATTAGAAGCGGTGCCACGATTTCTAAACTGGCGGAAGGCGCGATACCAGTCTACGCGATAAGAACCATCAACGTAAACCATGTCTTTCCAACCCACTTGAGCCGTAACAAGGGCTGCACGGTCCCAGTTAGACGAGAACGAACGACCAAGTGAACCCGAACCGCCAGCACGCGAATCGAAGAAGTTCACCTCAGTCATGGGTTTGTCTTGCAAACCTGGAACGTAAGTGGCGTTTGAGTATTTGCTTTGGTTTTCACCTTTAACAGTGTGACCAACATAACCGGCCGTTGCCGACAAGCTCCAATCCTTAGCCAACTCCTTATTATAAGAAAGGAGGTAGTCGGTGTAAAACTCTTGGGTCTTTTCCCAGCCCAACGAGTAAGTACCGAAGGGGTCAACACCCTGAGGAGTAAAGTTTGTGGCGTGGCGTTTGCCTTCACTATTAAAGTTGGTAAGTATGTAATTGAAACGAGCTTGGAAGTCCAAACCTTTAATAATCTCATACTTAGCAGTCATCATACCCGTAAATCTATTCTCGCGTTGTACGCCCGAGTGCATGTTAACAAGCCAATAGGGGTTGTTTTGGCTATGCTCCATGTAGGCCCAGTTTTGCATCGGACCTTCTAGCGTAACATCGTGTGTACCATATTTATACACGCCACGCGAGTTTTTGTCGGCCTCATAATAAGACTGTTTCGACACCCAGCTACCGTGTTCGTGTACAAAGTTGTCACGATAGTAGTCCATATCAATGTTGCGTGGGGTGACATAAGCGTGGTAAATGGGATTGAACACCGTACCACCACCAGGTCTATTGGTTGTTTTTGTGCTTACAAAGTTGGCCGAAACCTCTACGCTCAACTTGTCGAAGAGTTTATAATTCTGGCGGAAAGCCATGGTATTACGATTGTATGAGTTGTTACGTATCATACCATTGGCATGCGAGTTACCAATAGAGAAGTAGGTTTGTATCTTCTCTGTACCACCAGATACCGACACCGAGTTATTGGTTGTTACACCCGTGCGGAAGAAATCGGCCACATCGTCCTTGCCATAATTGCGCAGATGGGCAACGTTTTCGTAACCAGGGAAAATCTTTGAATCGGGCTTATACTTAAGTAGTCGGTCGGCGTCTGCGATGTCGGCAATCTTGCCACCCCATCCATCGGCCGATAAACCGCTACCCTGTGTATAGCTTGCACCATAAGTATTTTGTATTTCGGGGGTAAGCAATGGCGTATCGAAAGTAACATTCGATGCCACATTTACAGACATCTTACCCTCTTTACCCTTCTTCGTGGTAATCATCACCACACCATTGGCAGCCACCGAGCCATAAAGAGCCGATGCGTTGGCACCTTTAAGCACGTTGATGCTTTCAATATCGTCGGGGTTAATCATAGACAGAGGGTCGGCACCTTCACCTACGCCCGAATAGGTAACGTTGCTTCCGCTGCCTATCTGTCCGCGAGTGTTATTCAACATTGGCACACCATCCACTACAATAAGGATGGCACTGTTACCCAAAATAGACTTGTTACCACGCAAGATAATCTTAGACGAACCACCAGCACCACCAGCACTAGGGTGATGGTTACACCCGACACTTTACCTTCGAGGGTGTTAGCCACGTTAGGGTCTTGCACCTTCACCAGGTCTTCGGCCTTAACTTTCTGTGTAGAATAGGTAAGCGACTTTTCTTTACGCATAATACCCATAGCCGTAACCACTACTTCGCCCAGCACCTTGCTGTCGTCTTTCATTGTTACGTCTATTACGCGCCTGTTACCAACAGCCACTTCTTCAGTTTGGTAGCCCACATAGCTAAATACCAATGTGGGATTTGCGCCATCTGCAACAACGGTGTATTCACCGTCGATGTTGGTTACAGCGCCTTTACCAGTGCCTTTCACCAGCACACTTACACCAATTAGCGGTTCACCATGTGCATCTTTCACCACACCCTTGATGGTGTTTGCCGTTGCTTGGGCACGCTGATTAACCGTGGCCACGGCGTTAACTTTCGGCATTGCCGATGCAGATGAAGCCTCGGCCGAGTTCGCACCGGCCCACGTAAACATTGGCGTTGCCGAAATAGACAAAGCCAAGAGTCCCTTCAACAGCAATCCGTCTGTCTTCAATTTGGGTTCTTTCATAAGTTTAGCAAATATATATATAAAGCGATTGTAAATCTATTGTTGTTCGAACAAGGTTTATAAACCCTTACAATACTAATACAATTAACAATCAAATATTACTTAGAAGATTGCAGAAAATAAATTAATTTATTTTATTCTGTCGCATTATCGCCACTTATTTATTTGTTATTTTCCGTTAAGTTTCGCCTTCTGGCAATCGCTTAACGGCTTTATAGCACCTAATCTCGCGCGTGCGCGCGTATATATAATAGTGGTGTTAGCAACTGCGGTTATTGCCAAGCCACATCCACCAAACAAAGGGAGCATTGGGTTAAAATCCAATAGGCCGTTAGACCACAATGTTTCCAGTATTCTTGTTTGTGTGTTGTTTCCTGTTTAGGCTCGCAAAACTGTAAAATATTTCCACCATATTTTAACATTATGAATGCCCACGGCGCAAAATTCTCTGCCGTCGGGCTTATTTTCGCGCGTATTTTAAAAGTTTGTAATAAGCTGATTTACACCCATTTATTTATTTTTATGGTAAAAACAGCCCTTGTAAGGCCTTCATCAAGGATAAAACACCCTGCCAAGGTAGCAATTATACAGCAACAACTTTTATTATTATATACGGTTAGAAATTCTCTCTTAAAACCGTCTTTATGACATATAAACGCGCATTTTACAAACATATTGCTACTAAAACAACAAAGACAAAATCAAAACGGCAGCGCAATTTGCAGCAAAACGCAGTGCATTTAGCAGCAAAACGCAGTGCTATCTGCAGCAAAACGCAAGGTGTTTTGTTGCTAAATGCAAGGCGTTTTGCTGCATATTACAGAACGAAAAGATAAGAAAAAGAGCTATTTCTGGGTTATTGCGAACACAAATTTGGCGCAACTTTTCGTAAAATAGAAATGCAAAAACATAGTAAATAGCAAAAACAAGGGCGAAAAATGGGTTGAAACGTGCTTCCATTTTTCGCTCGTAGGGGTGTTTTATATAGGTTTTAGTTGGTTTTTTCGTCTAGAATGGTCGGTCAGAAAATTACGTTTTGTAAAATATATTTACCAAATTAACATATCACACCAACAACATTAAGCTATAAGCAGTGCCAACAAGCACAAAGATAGGCATTCAACCTCAGGGAAAAGCCAGCCCAGAAGCGCAATAAAACGACCACCATCGAAGTGCAACAGGCATGCCATTGCAGCGATACAAAACAAAATCAGTCTGCCCGTTTTTCAACAAGCAGATAGATTGGGGCTAAGAACTTGGCCCCTTTGCCCCACCTTTGCCCCACTAGGCATAAACAAAACTGCACCCCAACGATGCTATAACATAGTTGGGGTGCAGTTTTGTTAAGGCATACTCACGCCTATCAATGCGTTCGTCATTGGTTTTGATTGTCGGTATGCTCGTCGTTAAAGGCAGCAGCCTCAGCAGCTGCAATAATTTCCTCGCGCGACTGTTGGCGAGCTGTGATATGACTGAGGTCGAATTCTGGGTCGTCATCGAAGTCTAGCACCGTGGCCACATCTTCTTCGTCCCTTTTCACGTACAGGCTCTGTTGTTTTTCTGCTGGCTCGTCTTTGGGCGCATCGTCCCTATAAACCTCCAATTCTATTTCTTCGGCCTTATTGTTGGCCTCTCTCTCTTGATTCTTGGTTTGTTGCTTCTCCGCTTCGTTGCCTTTAACACCGTTAGCAAGCTTTGTTGGATGCTTCACCGTTGGTTGTTGGCTTTCGTTCTTGCGTTCGGTCGTCAGTTCGCTGGTGGCATCACAGCTATTAGTGTCGTTATTTTGTGCCCCCTTCAGTGTGGTTTGCTGTTCGTTTTGCGCTAGCGTCACGTCGGTGGCCAGCGTTTGCGAAGCATTTCCGCCTTTCTCGACCGTTGGTGTTTGGGTAGAAACATTATCGCCCTTCTCGTCAAGTTCCTCTGCTTTAACGCGAACAGCCTTAGCGACAAACACCTGATCGATAAACTGGGGTTCTTTTTTAAGTCGTTCGAGCGTAAGTTTAGACGCCAATTGCTGACTTTCCTTCTTGCTATACCCGCGGCCGCAGCATCCTTCGATGCCTTCAAGCTCCACACAGAAAAGGAAGAAGGGGCTACCATTTTTGTCTTTGCCCTGCTCTTTCACCGCAAACTCCAGTTTCACGCGGTTTTTTTGGCTCCATTCTATCAGTTTGCTTTTAAAGTTCACTTCCTTATAAGCCACCTTGTCGATGTTAATCATCTTAGTAAGGATGCGTTTTTCCATGAACCTCATGCAACTGGCATAGCCTCTATCAAGGTAAATAGCGCCCACAAGAGCTTCGAAAGCGTTACCGCCCATGTAGCTATTATGCGATGAACTATGCCCCGACGAGAGTATCAGCCTGCTAATTCCCATCTCTTGCGCCAGTCGGTTAAGCGTGTCGCGCTGCACCAGTTTGCTTCGAGTGTTGGTAAGGAAGCCCTCTCTTTTGCCAGGAAAACGTCGATAAACGATGTCGCCCACGATGGCATCCAGTATTGCGTCGCCCAAAAACTCCAGTCGTTCGTTGTTCACAGGTTTGCCATTAGCCCCCCTTTTCATCACACTCTTGTGCATGAGGGCCAGTTTGTAGTAGGCAATGTTTCGCGGATAAAACCCAAGAATCTCAAATAAAGACGAGTAAAGCTCCTTTTCCTTTCGGAAGGGAAGCCTTACTCTGTCGATAAGATTACTCAGCATACTTCTTGAAGATAACACAAGCGTTATGTCCTCCAAAGCCAAATGTATTGCTCAATGCGGCACGCACCTCGCGTTTTTGGGCTTTATTGAACGTGAAGTTGAGGTTGTAATCGATATTTTCGTCCACGTCGTCTTCGTCGTGGTTGATTGTTGGGGGAATAATATCGTTCTTCACCGCAAGCACAGTGGCCATTGCTCTATGGCTCCTGCAGCACCGAGCAAGTGTCCCGTCATCGATTTGGTTGAGCTGATATTGAGTTTGTATGCAGCATCGCCGAAAAGTTCTTTGATGGCTTTAGCTTCCGAGATGTCGCCCACGGGAGTTGATGTGCCGTGTACATTGATATAGTCGATATCTTCGGGCTTCAGTCCGGCGTCTTCCATTGCATTTTGCATCACGAGTTTAGCACCCAATCCTTCGGGATGACTAGCTGTGATGTGGTGTGCATCGGCACTTGCGCCCTCGCCCACCATCTCTGCGTAGATCTTAGCACCGCGAGCTTTGGCGTGTTCCAGTTC
Organism: Hoylesella shahii DSM 15611 = JCM 12083; assembly: GCF_000613445.1. GTDB lineage: Bacteria > Bacteroidota > Bacteroidia > Bacteroidales > Bacteroidaceae > Prevotella > Prevotella shahii. The sequence goes on along the minus strand of NZ_BAIZ01000019.1, from coordinate 49,556 downwards.
TTCTAGGATTAAGCAGCCAGCGCCTTCGCCCATAACAAATCCGTCGCGGCTCTTGCTAAATGGTCGCGAAGCACGTTCGGGGTCGTCGTTGCGTGTTGAGAGGGCGTGCATAGCGTTAAATCCACCAACACCGCAGCCACATATTGCAGCCTCAGCGCCACCGCTAACCACAACATTGGCCTTACCCAAACGAATGAGATTGAAGGCATCAGCCAAAGCATTTGTTGACGATGCGCAAGCCGAAGTGGTGGCATAGTTTGGTCCGTGTAGGCCATACATAATAGAGATGTGTCCGGCAGCGATGTCGGCAATCATCTTAGGGATGAAGAAAGGATTGAACTTGGGCTCCTCACCGAGGTGTTGCCCATAGTAAGTAACTTCATCTTCAAAGGTTTTAATACCTCCGATACCCACGCCGTAGACCACCCCAATGCGGTTTCGGTCTTCTTTCTCCATATCCAATCCGCTGTCTTTGATAGCCTGCATAGCAGAGATGATGGCCAATTGTGTATATCGGTCCATCTTTCTAGCCTCTTTGCGGTCGATGTAATCGGCCACATTAAGGTCTTTTACCTCGCAAGCGAATTTGGTTTTGAAATTGGTGGTGTCGAAATGTGTGATGGGCGCTGCGCCACTTTTACCGGCCAACAGGTTAGCCCACGTCTCTTCGGGCGTGTTGCCAACGGGTGTAACGGCTCCAAGGCCCGTCACTACTACTCTTTTTAACTCCATTGAAATGAAAAAATATTGCTTTAAAGGGCGTTTACAACAAACGCGCGGGTGGAAGAGAAAAGGTCGTAAGTCAAGCTAATACGCAGGTTACCTTCGCTTATCCACCGCCTGATGCGAAAGTCGAAATCGGCCTTGTTGATAATTGCCCTAGTGTGTCAATGCACACTAAGAGTTTTTGGTTATGGCTCCAGCCTATTGTGCAGGAGACCATAACCAAAAGCTTTTGCTTTTTACTTTGCGTTTTCTTCGATATAAGCGATGGCGTCTCCAACGGTGCCAATCTTCTCAGCCTTATCATCGGGGATAGAGATGCCAAATTCTTTTTCAAACTCCATGATAAGTTCTACGGTGTCGAGTGAGTCTGCACCAAGGTCGTTGGTGAAGCTTGCTTCGGGCTTTACCTCTGCTTCGTCTACACCGAGTTTATCAACGATGATAGCTTTTACTTTCGATTCGATTTCTGACATAATTGTAAGATTTAAATGTGTTTGTAAATAAATTTCATCCAAAATTTCGGGTGCAAAGGAAATCATTTTTATTCATACTCACAAGTGTTTCACCAAAAAAAGCACTCTTTATTGCACACTCACCCCCTTATTGTGCATTGATTTTAGGGATTTTAACCACTTTTTAGGAAAAAGGAAGACAGATTTTAGCTTTTAACGCCAACGTCAAAAGGAACTAATTTTGAGCTTTTACACACCATTTTGCTTTCAAATCGTTGATTTTCATTTAGGCAGGGTATGTCATTACTATGTTTCTCGATTGTTCTGCACCTTATCCACCCTTATTTTTCAGTCCTATTCGCCTTACATTTTATTTACTTCGCGCGCTACACACACGCATGTGCGTACGCATATTAAAGCTGTATAATAAAATATTGCCAATTAAAATTTTCGTAAACGCTTGGCTTCAAATAAGCCGATTGACTGTGTGCGGCACGGTCTTAAGTGGTCTTTATTCTCCACTTTAGCTCTAAACGCTTTCCAAAACACGCGTAGAAAGATGCGTTTGCACGCAATTAAGAATAGCATAAGCCTCAATGCTCTGCTGTATTAATATGACTATCCCCCAAAAGCTGGAGCTAAGAACATGCGCTCAACTGTCAACCTAGGGGGATAGTCGGGGTGTTTTCGAAGAGATTGATTGTCTAATTGTGGTATGCGAATGTAAATGGTTGGAATGCGGACAAACAACTGACAATCGTCCGTGTCGCCACTTAGTTGTTTTTAAGTTTACGACCCTAAATCTCTGAAATGCGTTGCAAAGATAAGAATTTGCTCTATAATGCGCAATTATTCCTCAAAAAAAGATATTATTAGACATAAATACTTGACATATATTTACTCTAAAGCCTCTTATTTGCATCAATATCTAAGTTTTATACGGCGCTTAGCAGCATCACTGCTTGCATTGCATGGCAAAGCTAACAACGCCACCTTCTATATTTTGCTCGAAATGGATGTTTTGCACCATCAACCACCCCAAAACTTTTCCTCACCTTCGGTCTGCATTTCCACCCTATCGCATGAAGAGCAGAACCTCTTACTTACGTGCGCTTCTCCCCGTCAACGCCACAAATATTATTAAAATGCCAACGATGTTCGAAAAACTTCGTAACTTTACAGCCTAAATAGCAAATATCTCATTGTATGAAACAGCTTTATCCTTTAATCGCACTCTTTATATTTGTTCTTACTGGCTGTAAGAAAAACCCACAGGATATCTTCAACGAACAGAAATCGGGCGTGGTGCTTATCTGTAACCAATATTATTACGACCTCACTTTGACTAGCGGCGAGCATCTCTACTTCTCTGGTCTCGACGAAAAGGGCCAATTTGTTAATCTCACAAGCAATCTTGCCAATATCAGAAGACAACCTGGTGTGCTTAACGGTACTGGCTTTTTTATCGACAATTCGGGTAACATACTCACCAACCGACACGTGGTGGCCCCAGCAGTTGACAAGGTTACTGTAAAAAACAACATCAACAATATCATTCAAAACTATACGAAATACATACAAGCCTTGCAAGACTCGATGAGCCAACGCTATGCTGCCCTACAACAATATGCGCAGCAAAACATTTATCAAGACTACTATGGCAACACGCGCACCAACCTTAGTAACGAGGAAATTTTTGCTCTGCAACAGGAGGTGGAAACACTTAAAGCACGATATGAACAGGCCGAAAACTTAAAAAACAGTGTGTGGAACAACATCCTAAGTGATAATTTCTCTATTCGCTTGCACTCGCAATTTGGTATTGCCTACGATGGCGACAATGTTAACTCGTGGGACGACTTCATGAAAAGGCCTTGCTCGCTGCTCCGTGTATCCGAAGATGCACATTCCGACCTTGCTCTATTGCAATTAAACAGCAAACAAACTCCCGATGGACACTACGTCTTTACCGTTGATAATGCCTTGGCTACCGACGATAAACAATTGGAAATAAACCAATCGGTGTTTATGATTGGCTACAATTATGGTATGGCACTGGCTAAAACGGATAACGGAATACGCGCACAATTCACCAGCGGAACCGTTACACAACAGCCCGATGGCAAACGCGTCACCTACAGTATCCCCTCAATGCCTGGGTCGAGTGGGTCGCCTGTGGTCGACGATTATGGCCGACTGGTTGCCGTGAACTTTGCCAAAAGCAATGGCAGCGACAACTTCAACTTCGGCGTCCCACTCATGAGAGTGGTCGCGTTCTTACGCTAATCGCTCCTCACACACAATATACATGCTGCAAGATTACCGCCTTCGAAGCTGGGGCACACATCTACACCAGCATACAAGCACAACAAATTAAATGAAGCGTTTCACGGATATTCCAATGCAATATTTCTTTACATTTAATTTGCCAATCTAATAAACATTATCTACCTTTGCGTTTGAATTATAGAGATACAAAACCTTTACAACGCAAACAACCTATTGCTTCACTTCTCAATACAACAACATGAGACGTTAAAGCATGGATTACATTGTACATTTTATTTGGAAATCCAGAATACAAAGAACAATAACATCTAGAAATACTATCGCAATTGATATGCTTATTGCGCACATTAGTATAATCAGATGATAACAAGTTAAAAAAACTATCGCCTAATTTTACCATTATGGAGCAACAACCAGAACTCTTACCCACCGAATGGGTGTCTGATAGTGTAGGCACCTATCTCTATCAGAAACGCCAGAAGCGGCATGTAATCTACACAGTCATGTTGGCTGCCGTGTTGTTGGCGAAAGCGGGTCGGGTAAAACCACGCTCGTATCACTATTACAGAACATTTACCCCATACAGTTGGGGCGGATTAGTATTGGCCAGTACGACATTGCGATGATAAGCAACGAGAGTCTGCGCCGTTTCATCGGCATCGTTCCGCAAAAAGTGGAACTGTTTTCAGGCACGCTGCTCTCTAACATCTGCCTGGGCGACCTGCAACCCGACATGCGCCGTGTACTAGACATCATTACGCAGTTGGGCTTAAAAGATTTTGTCGATGCCCTACCCAAAAGCCTAGACACCATCGTGAGCGAACAAGGCACCACGTTTTCGGGTGGCGAAAGGCAGCGCATTGCCATCGCGCGCGCACTGTACAAGCAGCCCGAAGTGCTTATCTTCGATGAGGCCACCTCGTCGCTCGACTCCATTTCCGAACGTTTCGTAAAAGAAACGCTGCACGCCTTGGCCGCACAAGGCAAAACCATCATCGTTATAGCCCATCGCCTAAGCACCATCAAAGATGCCGACAGGATAGTGGTTATCGATAAAGGAGAAGTGGCCGAGAGTGGCACACACAGCGAGTTGATTGCCCAAAACGGCGTTTTCCAACGCCTCTGGCACGTGCAAAACAACGTAATATAATAAGAAAACATGCTGAACCGCCTGCGGATACTGGGTGCTAAGACAGATTACAGCCACAGTCATTGCACCTTTTACTACACCAACAGTTTTGACTTTCACCTAGTTTTAATAATATAGTTCAAATGTATTTCATAGAGGAACTGAAAAGAATTCAGAAGATACACCAACTTATCAGCTGTCAGTGCACAGGTTCACCTGATGAACTGGCAACGTCCATTTGTGTTTCACGGCGTGATTTATATTATATCCTGCATGGGTTGAAGAAATTGGGAGCGAAAATTAGTTATAGTCGAACAAAGAAAACATTTCGTTATACCAATGATTTTGATTTGAGTATGGAACTCAAAGTAAGTTTTATAGGAGAAAAAGAACTGAATGTTCTTGGCTGTGGAGCTGTAAATGCAACGTTTGTTCTAGACATTCCGTGTAATTTTATTGCAAGGAACGTATGATTTTTATAAAATTCCTTTTAAAGACCTTCCATTGTTTATACCTTTGCGATGTAAGAAGTCGACACTTACGCAACAAATAAGTATAACTATTAAAATGTAGAAAAATGAGAACTTTAACTGAAAAAGAAATGAAAACAACATTCGGCGGTGGTCTCATAAACGTTCTTACCGTGAAGAGACTCCATGATGGGGAAAAAGGTAATACAGAAGTCTATCTGTTCGGCATTAGAATATATCATGGCAAAAATGCCTAAATAAAAATTAATGGCAATTGGGAGTGCCTTTCTTAAGGCATTCCCGATTTATGAGTATATGGGAAAAATATTATTATTCTTAATATTAGCTATATTTCCAATTAAGCATTATGCACAAATAACGCTGTTGGACTTCCATAGCGGTCAACCCATTGGATACGCATCTATTTTGGGTTCCGATGGGGAGTTACTGTCAACCAGCGATGCTAATGGCGTTTTTCACATAAGGAAAGGGTCACATAACATATCCATTTCTCACGTGGCCTATACAAACCTGGAGGTTAACTTAGACACGTTAAGAAAGAAAACCATATATATGTATGCCAAGGAACAAGTGTTGACAGAAGTTCCTATTACAACAGAACGACCCGAATTTGTGGTGTTTGAATGTTATTTTAGATGCCCACAGTTCTACAATTCTAAGCTGGAATACTATCGTGATGGTATCGCACTCTACTTTGTGAAACTTAAAAATGGACGTATAGACCACCGGGTCGTCACCTCACGTTTCCTTGTTGACGAGCCGGTCTATAAAGAGGAGATTGGGAAAAGAGGCATGTTTTCTTATAGTCCTTCAATCCCTGTCTTGGACTTTTATGCCATAAAAACCGAGCGCAACGGAAAGGGGAAAAACTGTTTGGTGGACACACTGCCTTCAAAAGTGCGGTTCGATTTTGACAATTTGTTTCCAGACAGCGTAAAAAGAATCAGCTGGGGGAAGTATAAGCAACAGCTAAAGAAGGTATATTCGAGTGAAGTTTACAAGGTAAATCAAGATGGGATATCTTATCTTGACTTCCTGTCTGGCCGATGGTCGCGACAAATGGTTATAAACTACAAAGACATGAATAAGGTGTTCGACCAATGGGAAGAAATATATGTAACCAAGGTTTATTTTGCAAGGCAAGAAGAACTGAAACGTTTAATAAAGGATGCAGGGGATAGAAAAGAAAACATTGGCTTGTATTTAGAACGTTATGAAATTCCTCCAATAAGCGAGTACATCAAAGAAAGGCTTGTTAACATGAAAGTTCATAGACCTTAGATTTATTATTAGGATGGATTGCATAACCCTCTGCATCTTGTTCTTGGGTGGCGAAAGCATCCTGAGCTTCGCTTTCGACATGAGCCTTGGCGTCATCTTCGGCACGCTCTTGTCTATCTTCATCGCTGTACCATCGCCTAAGCACCATCAAAGATGCCGACAGGATAGTGGTTATCGATAAAGGAGAAGTGGCCGAATGCGGCACACACAGCGAGTTGATTGCCCAAAACGGCGTTTTTCAACGCCTCTGGCACGCACAAAACAACGTTATAGACTAACAAACATGGAACTAAGAAACGAAATACACCACCTAAACAGCCTACACCGACTTATCAAAATGTGCTACACAGGTTCGCCAGACGAACTTGCCCATAAGTTGCATATCAGCAAACGACATCTTTATAACGTGCTAGACAACCTGCGTGCACTGGATGCGAGAATTGATTACACCCATAGCGACTATACCTTTTATTCACTAATTTGAATTTTAATAGCAATGAAAATCAAATATAAATCTGAAAATGAAACAACATTAATGTTTTAGCGTTCATAACAGAAACAACCAAATTAAACTAAGCTTTACAAAACATGGCAATCATATCAAAAGACAACACGCTTGAATGGGTGGCATATCTAGTGATTGGCTATTTGGGATTGGGGTTTCTTCCAGGTATATGTCTTATACTGTTAGACAACGACTTCTCTTCCTTCATCAAGTTTCCACTAGCTTTATTGCTTCGGGAGCTACCCTATACGCCTTCAAAAAGTACTTGGGCTGGTATGTAGAAGATGGCGCACGCCTATCAGCCTTTGGCCAAATACATAAAGTTGGTGTGGGCTGGCTGGTGTCTGCGCTGTATCTTTTCACTATTTTAATTTGCTTATTCGCAACCAGGCACTACTCGGTGGCACACCTTAACTTCAACTTAGACCATCAGTTAAGCTGGTTGTCGATTTTTTTACTGGCTGCCGTAATCGAAGAAATTACAGCCCGCGGCATCCTGTTTAGGCTCATAACTGAGAAGTGGAATGTTGTTGCAGGACTGGTGGTGTCCTCTATTATCTTTGGTTTTGTGCACCTTTTCAACCCCAACGCCACTGCATTGTCTTGTGTAAGGATAGCAATTACAGGAGGTTGGCTATGTGCTATAGCCTACGCTTACCATCGAACGCTATGGGTTCCCATCGGTATCCATTGGGCTTGGAACTTCATTCAAAGCAACATCTTCGAACACAGCGTGCCAGGAAGTGCCTTAAACACCCCTCCCATTCTTATATTGACTTCGAATGGGGTAAAGTTTCCTGATGGTATAGAGTTCGACACAGAGGCTTCTATTTTATCCACAGCGATTGGCGTTGCCATATCCGCCGTTTACACCATTCTATATTTTAAGAAGAAAACGAGAATTAAAACAGGAGAAGATGTTGCGCCAGTATTCTAGCACGCATAACAACACTAAACATTTTAAAGTTTATGAACATCATATCTAAAGACGACAACTTGGCGTGGGGCTGCTATCTTGTCTTAGGCGTTTTGGCTTTCACCATTATTCCTGCAATGACTTGGTATGTGTTGTTGCTCAACATTCCAGCCTATGCCGCCGTACCCTTATCCACAATAGGGGCGGTTGCTGCGCTATATGCCTTTAAGAAGTATTTAAGCTGGTATGTGGAGGATAGTGAAAGCTTGTCTTTTAGGGGCAAGATGCGGATGATGGGCATTGGCTGGACAGTTGCTGCCGTAAACTTCTTGGCGATAATCGTGTGCCTATTCCTATGCGGATATTATCGCATTGTGACCGTTGAGTTCGATGTACCAGTCAGCTCAGTTGGCTGTCGCTTTTCTTATTGGTGGGCGTGGTGGAGGAAGTTGTTTTCCGCGGCATTCTTTTTAGGCTCATAACCGACAAGTGGAACATAGCCGTTGGCCTTACAACGTCGTCTTTGCTCTTTGGGCTAGCACATCTGGGAAACCCCGGTGCCACGCTGTGGGCAGCGTTAGCCATAGCCCTCGCCTCGGGCTGCCTTTTCGGAATGGCCTACGCTACCACCAAACAATATGGGTATCCATCGGCATGCACTGGGCATGGAACTATCTTGAAGGAGGCGTTTTCGGCTGTGCCGTATCGGGTACACCCCTAGATTACCGGCCACTTATTACCCCAGGGATAAGTGGGTCCGACATATTAACAGGTGGAGCGTTTGGGCCGGAGGCCTCGATTATATGTGTGGCGTTAGGCATTGTCCTCTCTATCGTTTACACCGTGCTGTATATCAAGAAGAAGGAAAAACTTGGAACAGCGCCAGAAATGCTGTCGGCGTAGCTATTTCGCAGACATCCCATCAGTTTTGCGTAGAGAATATCAAGCGATAAATCGTAAATTGTGTATCACACAAATACAAACCGCAGTTGGCTGAAGAATTCAATAAGGTCTTTATTCTAGAAAACAAAGAGATGGATTCTTTGTTGGGTTACGAACAATTTATTACTTTTATCTAGATGAGAAAAGATACCAATTGTGTTTTGGGGTTTTATATCACGAATGCACAGTTGGTATTTTCTGTATGCCATTTCTATTTATAAATGCATCTATCCATTTAGTTTATGAAACATCTAATCGATATAAAGAGGTTATTCAGCACGTACGACAAGAGCAATCGCTCTAAAACGTATATCATCACAAAAACCATCGTTCTGTTTCTTGGTCTTTCCGTATGCGCCGAACTGTTTATTGCCGTGTGCTATTTTCTTTTACCATCCTGCATGACAAACCTTGTTCGAGCCACTGCCGAATCATTAACGATAAACGGAGTAAAATCTTTCTCGCTGAAAGCATGGGTTTGGGTGATAATCATTGCTCCGATGATGGAGGAAACGACACACAGGCTGTGGCTTTCTATGAAAAAGACACATGTTGCCGTGAGTGTGGCATTAGGTTTGTATTACGTCCTTGGCTTTATAATGGTAAATTATGTACAGAACCATGTGGTAGGAGCAATAAGTTGCGGGGTTGTGTCTGTGTTTGCTGGCATGATGTTTTATTCTCTGGTTAGCGAAGACGCGCTAGAAAAGATTAAATGCAACAGCCTGCTCTACCCTATCATTGTGTTGCTTGGGTGTATGGCTTTCTCTTTAGCCATCTAACCAACTATATGATTACTGTTCAGGTGTTGCTGTTCGGGGTTGTTTCTTGTTTTCGACAATTGGCGGGTGGCATTTCCTTATCCTATTTACGGATAAATCTCGGCTTTTTCTATGCCGTTCTTTTTCATTGTTCGATAAACTTGGTTGCTTGTTTGCTTGCAACATTGTGATGTTGTCAGTGTCTATGGCATTCACAAACCCACGTAACAAACTAACGAAAATAGAACAATGAAACGAAAAATACCATCTAAACAGCCTGCACCGACTTATCAAGATGTGCAATACAGGCGCACCAGACGAACTTGCCCATAAGTTGCATATCAGCAAGCGGCATCTTTATAACGTGCTAGACAACCTGCGTGCACTGGGTGCAAAGATAGATTACAGCCGTAGCGACTACACCTTTTATTATACCAACAGTTTTGAACTTCACCTTAACTTACAGGTAGAGTACTTGGACGACAATGATAAAAAATGTATTTTTGCAGGTAGTTTTTTTATATAATGCAATATTTGTGCACGGAACGCCCCTATCTTTGCAAACGTAAAGGTATCCGGAAACCAATACAAACTTGACATTATTAATAACTAAAAGAAATGTAAAATGAAAACAATAAACAATGAGTGCATGAAAGAAATGAGTGTACAAGAAATGGAACGTGTAGATGGGGGTGTCTGGGGACCTATTGCCATTGGAATAGCTACCGGGCTATTTATTTCTTTTATTAACCATTTTGGAGATGCTAGAGAAGGCTTTAGTGATGGAATTCATGGAAGGAAACCTAGGCATTAGAAGAAAGAAAATAATGAGAGTTCTAGTTGATTTACTTGTATTTGCTACTTTTGGACTTTTGACCTACACACTCTTTACAGATGGGCCAGATTTAATTCGGGGAACTAAGACAATTAAATCAATCACGATACTTAAGAAACTATGCCTCTACAACATAGAAAACATCTCAATCTAACGATCCTAGAACAGGACGTTACAAGTGGGAAATTATTATTAATTAACTAAACACAAAGAATATGACAGACTTAAAATTATCCGAGATTACTCAAATGAATGTAGTTAAAGAACTTACACGTGACGAAGCCATTGCATGCAATGGAGGAGAATCCTTTTGGTATTGGATCTGTTATGCTGTCGGGTCTGCCACAAGGGCTGCAGGAAAACTAGTTAAAAAGCATGGAGAAATTGCAATGGAAGCAGGTGGCTCGCCAGGTGCATTGGCTTACAAGTAAATAACACATGCCCTACTTGTCAAAGGCGGGGGCTTTAAAAACAATAGATGACACTTGGGAAGCGAATAGCATTTTGTTTCTCAAGTGTTATTTAGGCATAACAGTTAGTGTGCCGCCTGTGGTTAGCAATACTACTAACGCACAAGTTCGATACTCAAAGTACAATCTCTCGTTTATTAAGATAAAACACCCCTTCCTTTTTGCGCAGAAATATAAAATGTAGTAGGTAAGAGAGAACTTTCACTTAGGTAAAACATAAAAAATAAGTGCCATGGCTATAAAATCAAAAAACGACAAGCAAACTTGGAGTATTCAAATACTCATAGGACTATTGATTTTCCTTTTTCTGCCTGTTCCCTTTTATTGGGCATTACAGCCCAACTATTCTGCTTTTATAAAGTTTCCTATGTCATTATCTTTTACCGTTTTTCTCCTCTATGTATTCAAGAAGTACTTGGAGAGGTTTGCAAAAGAGGCGGTACATCTCTCACTCTTTGGAAAAGCCCACAAGATATTTGTAGGATTCCTAATCTCCACCCTATTAATTTCTGTTACAATTGTCTGCCTATTTATAAACAGACAATATCACGTGCTGAGCGTAAACTTTAGCTTAGAAAGTCAATTCGCGTGGTTGTCATTCTGCTTATTGATAGCAGTCATTGAAGAGATAATATTTCGGGGCATTATTTTCCGACAAATAAGCGACTGTTGGAACATCAAAATAGGTTTAATTGCCTCTGCCCTTATTTTTGGAATTCTACACATCTTCAATAAAGATGCCACATTATGGTCTTCTTTAGCCATTGCTATTAATGCAGGATGGTTGTATGCCATAGCTTATGCATACCATCAAACGATTTGGGTACCAATAGGCATGCATTGGGCATGGAACTATCTTGAAGGTGGCATATTGGGCTATGAGATTTCAGGGATAACGCAAGCGGGGATACCACTCATCACTGCAAAAATAACAGGACCAGCCCTACTAACAGGTGGGCGTTATGGGCCAGTGTCTTCGATTATAACCATAGCTATAGGAATTGGGCTCTCAATGATGTATACTATTTTATACATTAAGAGGAAAACTAAACGAGAAATAATGCAAGATGCGCTTCCTTGTACCTTTAATTATCAACATGTTTAAACCATAAATCAATATTTTACAAAACTATGCCTATCATATCAAAAGACAACAACATGGCGTGGGGCATCTATTTGTTTGTAGGTTTTGTTGCTTTCATGCTCCTTTTCGGTTCCTTTATGCAGTTTCTGCTGTGCAACTTCTCTGCCTACATCAAACTTCCCCTATCTTTATTGACGGCAGCCATAACCCTATACGCCTTTAAAAAGTACTTGGGGCTGTATGTAGAAGACAGAACGCGCCTATCCATTCATAGGCAAATGCACACACTAGGCATTGGCTGGCTTGTGTCTATAGTGTACTTCTCTACTATTATGGCGTGCTTATACTTGTCAGGAAACTATGTGGTAGCAAGTGTTCAGTTTAACTTAGACAGTCAATTATGCTGGTTGGCTATCTTTTTGGTGATTGGCATTAGCGAAGAAATCGTTTGTCGGGGCATCATCTTTCGATTGATAAGCGATAAGTGGAACGTTGCTACAGGTTTGGTTGTGTCTTCCTTGTTATTTGGATTTCTGCACATCTTTAACGACGGCGCAACGGTATGGTCGTCCTTGGCCATAACCCTTAATTCGGGCTGGTTAATGGGCATGGCCTACGCCTACCACCAAACGATATGGGTGCCCATCGGCATGCACTGGGCATGGAACTATCTTGAAGGGGGCGTTTTCGGCTGTGCCGTATCGGGTACGCCGCTAGATTACCTACACTTATTACCCCAAGGATAAGCGGGGCAGATATATTAACTGGCGGAGCGTTTGGCCCAGAGGCTCGATTATATGTGTGGCGTTAGGGATTGTCCTCTCTATCGTTTACACCGTGCTGTATATCAAGAAGTATCTCTACCCGAAATAACCTATCCGCGAAATAAAGTTAAGAGCTAAAATCCTTGTTGGGATGTAGCCCTTTTGTTATTTTTGTGTCTCTACAAACCCTCAATAACATGGCCAATACCACACTTTGTACCAGACCATCATAATTCTTTGTCTGGCTTTATTGCAACTTAAAGATGGATGGCATACATGGGATGTAAAATATTTAGTAGAAAATTTAACTTTATAGAGGCTTTCTTTTTCACCAACAGCCCACTCAACCGCAAATAATCGATTCTCGCGGAGGTTTCGCTGGATGAAAAACTGAGCTGTGGGGCTTACGACGAAGAGGCGTGTTTTTGGCGAATTAAACCGTGTTTTGCGCGATTTTTTGAGCTATTTGTAGCAAAATAGCGTGCAATATGCAGCAAAACGCAAGGCTAACTCCTACTAAACGCAGTGCTAACTCGTGCTAAACGCAGTGCTAACTCCTACTAAATGCAAGGCTAAATGGTACAAAATGCAAGTCTTATTGCTACTATTTGCTGTTTTTGGAGAAGTTGATAACCGTAGAATGGATGAAAAAAATTGGCCTTTTGTGGCAAAAACAACCTAAAAAAGTAGGTTTTTATCCACTAAATGCCGCTTCTGTGGCCGGCAAAAATCGTGAGCAACGAGGTAAATAGAAAGGCTAAATGGTGCAAAATGCCGATTTTTGGCGAAAAACGAACGTGAAAATAATGTGCTAGGGAATAAAAATGGGGCGAAAAGCATGCTTTTTAGCATGTGTTTTCGCTAGAAGGGGTTGCTGTGGAGAGTATGTTTTGTAAAATATAATTACCGTTTTTAACAAACAAGGAATAAGGTTATCCGTTTAACAAAACGCGCGCCATGCACCACTATTTGGGTTTAAGTGCAAGAACATTGTGCAAGGTTAATGCGCTATTGTGCCCTTTCCCTCTCCCAATTTACACTTAACGGCGCACCCTCTTGCAATAAGCTCGCTTGTAATTACGACTAATACCGATAAGCGCAAAGCGAATAAAGGCTGTTCCATGGTGGTTAATAATTATTAAGCCAAGAAACATCCAGCCTACAAATATTTGCATTTTAGCCCACTTAATTATATCTTTGAAGCCAAAAAGTAATCATTAAGGGCATTTTGCCAACATTACCTAAACAAAAAATACGAGAATTATAACAGAGATTAACGAAGCATAAACGTGCAGCAACAAAATCAACTGGCTGATGCACTTGCTCGTTAACATGCTGGCATTGCGCATAAGCCCAACCCAAACCGCCATGCTAGCCCAAACCGCACAATATACAACCCAAACCGCACAATATATACAACCCATTAACCACAACTATTATGCATAAATCAAACCAATTCGCCCTCATCCCCGTGATGTTCTGCTTCTTTGCCATGGGATTTGTAGACCTTGTGGGCATTGCTTCAAACTATGTTAAAGCCGACTTAAACCTGAGCAATTCGGCTGCCAATGTTTTTCCATCGCTTGTTTTCTTTTGGTTTCTCATCTTTGCCGTGCCTACAGGCATGCTTATGAATAAGATTGGCCGTAAAAAAACGGTACTTGTGTCGCTAGCCGTTACCGTGGCCAGCTTGCTGTTACCCCTCTTTGGCAATAGTTACGGGCTGATGTTGGTGTCGTTTTCGCTACTAGGTATTGGCAACGCTCTGATGCAAACCTCGCTCAACCCTCTTATCTCGAACCTCATCAGTAGCGAACGCTTTGCTGCAACACTCACTTTTGGGCAGTTTATCAAAGCCATCGCCTCGTTTATGGCTCCGATTATCGCTGCTTGGGGCGCAGCAGCCAGCATCCCACACTTTGGTTTGGGGTGGCGAGTGCTCTTCCCTATATACATGATTATTGGCGTATTGGCCACACTGATGCTCTCGGCAACGCCCATCGAAGAAGAACCGATGGCAGCCAAGCCCACCACTTTTACACAAACTATCAAGCTGCTGGGCACACCCATCGTGCTGTTATCGTTTATCGGCATTATGTGCCACGTGGGAATTGATGTGGGTGTAAACACACATGCCCCCAAAATACTTGAAGAACGCCTCAACCTAAGTCTTGAAGAGAGTGGTTTCTCCACCAGTCTTTACTTTATATTCCGCACCCTGGGCTGCCTTAGTGGCTCGTACATTCTGGCCAAGTTTAACAAGCGCAGCTTCTTTTACATCTCTGTATGCATGATGGTGCTGTCTATGCTAGGCTTAGCCCTAGGCACCAGCAAGGCAGTGTTGTATGTGGCCATCGCGTTAGTGGGCTTTGGCAACTCCAACATCTTCTCGTTGGTGTTCTCGCAAGCCGTGCTATCGTTGCCCAACAAGAAAAACGAAGTGTCGGGACTAATGATTATGGGATTGTTTGGTGGAACAATCTTCCCGCTCGTAATGGGTCCGGCCAGCGATGCCGTTGGACAATGGGGCGCTGTTGTGGTAATGGCCTGCGGAGTGCTTTATCTGTTCACCTACGGCAAAAAAGTAACAGGGATATAAACAAAAACAAAAATAACTTTAAGCAACATACATATATGAAAAGATTTATCGTAGGACTGGGTGAAGCGCTATGGGATGTGCTGCCCGAAGGAAAGAAAATTGGTGGCGCTCCAGCTAACTTTGCCTACCATGCCGCCCAGTACGGACTAGACACCTTGGCCATTAGCGCACTAGGAAACGATGCTTTTGGCGACGAAATAGCGCAAAAGTTTGCCGAGAAAAATCTTAACGTGATGATGACACGCGTGCCTTTCCCAACAGGAACAGTGCAAGTGGAACTTGATGCACAAGGAGTTCCCACATACGACATCAAAGAAGACGTGGCCTGGGACAACATACCCTTTACCCCCGAAATGGAAGAAGTGGCGCGCAACTGCCGAGCAGTGTGCTGGGGTTCGCTGGCTCAACGCAACGACGTGAGCCGAAAAACCATCGCTAAGTTTCTTAAAGCCACGCCCAAAGACTGCATGAAGATTTTCGATATCAACCTGCGACAAAACTTTTACACCGAAGGTTTGCTGCTCGAATCGTTTAAACAATGCAATATCTTAAAGATTAACGACGAAGAACTGGTTACCATTGGCCGACTCTTTGGCTATCCCGGACTGGATATGACCAATAAATGCTGGCTCATCTTGGGTAAATACAACCTGGATGCGCTGATATTAACCTGCGGTGTTAATGGCAGTTACGTGTTTACACATGGAGCGATGTCGTATTTAGAAACACCAAAGGTAAACATTGCCGACACCGTTGGCGCTGGCGACTCGTTCACTGGCAGTTTCTGTGCAGCCTATCTCAGTGGACTCCCCATTAGCGAAGCCCACCGACTGGCCGTTGAAACCAGTGCTTACGTGTGTACACAAAATGGTGCTATGCCCACCATTCCTCAACATTTCGTAGAGCGCATAAACGTATAAACGCACCCTGCGCACCCTCTTACGCTGCACAACTTGCACTTAGGCCCAACGTCTAAGGTCTGTTGTGCAGCTTTTTTATTGGGAAAAACACAGTTCGTCAATACAGCTAACCCGCGAAAAGCATCTACTTACCAACAACTTGCAGAACAAGACCTTATCTACATCGCCACAAAAAACAAAAACAAGGCGTCAAGATGCATTTTAACTAAATTAATTTGCATTTTATTTGCAAAACATTTATTTTTGCGAAATAAAATAATAAAACTACAAAACGCTTAACACAAAACAAATAAACAACTAAAGCCTAAAAGAAAAAGACCTGTAACCGCGTGCACCAAAGCAAACTATAAGCTTAAGAAACCACAAGGAAACAGTCGCCATATCTATGCAAGCTCAACGAGCGAATTACAAATTTAATACCTAAATGTATGACAGAACCGTTTAAGAAAAAGATGGACAACCCTACCTTTTCACAGCAAAAGGTTCGTTTCTGCCAGCTCATCATGGCAGCCATCGCCTGCCTGCTGCTCATTCCTCTTTCGGCTTTTGCCCAAAACAACAAAGATGCAGCACAACAAACCAACGCCACTAACAAAGGAATGCTATACCAAGGAGAGGTTATCGACGACGAAAACCAACCGCTCGTGGGCGTATCGGTGGCCGACAAAGACGGTAAAGTGGTGGCCATGACCGATGCCAACGGACAATTCACAGCATGGTTGCCCACGGCCAACGCCACACTCTCGTTTAGCTATGTGAGCATGAAAAAGCAAAGTCTGCGCATGCAACCAGGTAAGCGATACACCGTGAGAATGCAAGCAGACGCACACCAACTGGGCGAAACGGTGGTTACGGGTATCTATACGCGTAAAAAAGAGAGCTTTACAGGCTCGGCAGCCTCGTATCGACAAGAAGAACTGAAGGCCATTGGCAACCAAAATATCTTGCAAAGCTTGTCGGCTCTCGACCCCTCGTTTGTGATTGCCGAAAACAATCTCGCCGGTTCTAACCCCAACGCCACAATGAAAGTGTCGATTAATGGCACAACAAGCATCAACGGCCTTTCTGATGCTTATGGCAACGACCCCGACAGGCCACTTTTCATCCTCGATGGCTTTGAAACAACACTCGAACGAATTTCAGACCTGAGCATGGACCGCGTGGAAAGCATCACTATTCTTAAAGATGCTGCGTCTACAGCCATCTATGGCTCGAAAGCTGCCAATGGAGTGATTGTTGTTGAAACCAAAAAACCCGAAGCTGGCAAGCTACATTTCACCTATAATGGTAACTTCCAAATGAGCTGGGCCGACTTAAGCGACTATAATCTGATGAACGCAAGCGAGAAACTGGAGTTTGAAAAGCGTTCAGGGCACTACGGATTGCTCGACCATGAGGGCGAAATACTCAACGATGTGAACCGTGCCATCTATTATTCTAGGTACGAAAGGGTGGCAGCAGGCCTCAATTCGTATTGGATGAACGAACCCCTAAGACTGGGATTTGCGCAAGACCACAGTTTTAATGCCGAAGGTGGCGATGCTGCTTTTCGCTACGGACTTACCTTTAGATATAAAGACAACAAGGGCGTAATGAAAAATTCGGGACGACAGAACATCGATGGATCATTGGTTTTGTCGTATCGCATCGACAAATTCAACTTCACCAACCAAACACACATCTATTATACAACCACTGATAACAACGTTGTGCCCTTCCGCGACTTTGTTTCGGCCAATCCCTATTATGCTAAACGCGATGAAAACGGCGAAGTGTATAAGGTTCTTGAAAGCTATCAAGGCGTGAACGGAACAACACAACACGTATATAACCCATTGTGGGACTTTAACCAAAAGAGTTTCGACCGAAGCAACGACCTCAATATCAACAACAACTTCAACGTGGAATATCAGCCTCTTGCAGGTTTGCGACTCACGGGAAGGTTTGGTTTTACGGCCGCAAGAGGCACAAGCGAAACCTTTAAATCGCCCTTCTCCTCGGGCTTCACAAGCACTCCCGAACTAAAACGCGGCTCTTATTCCAACCGCATCAACAACAACACCTCGTTTAATGGTAGCTTCATGGCTAGCTATGGTGGCATGTTGGGCGTTCACACCTATAATATTGTGGCGGGAGCACAAGTCTATGGGCGTAAGAACACAAGCGACTCGTACGCTGTACGCGGATATATCAACGACCAATTTTCTAACCCAAACTTCTCTAACGGCTATCCCGAAGGCGGTAAACCCTCGTCGAACATTGACAAAATGCGCTCGGCAAGCTTCTACATGAACGGCAACTACGCCTACGATATGCGCTATTTGATAGACTTTAACCTGCGTAGCGACGGTGCTTCGGTGTTCGGAGTAAACAACCCTTTCTCAACAACCTACTCGGTGGGTGTGGCCTGGAACATCCACAACGAACACTTCTTTAAAAAGAACAACATTGTAAACAACCTCAAACTGCGCTATACCTTTGGTAGGCCAGGCAACGACAACATCAGCGCTAAGCTGGCAAACAACGTGTACAACTACTACACAGCCAACGCCAACCCCTTTGGATTGGCTGCCATCGTGTCGCAATGGGGCAACAAAGACCTGAAATGGAAACGCACACTAACCCATAACTTCGGACTTAATGCATTGCTACTCAACAACCGCTTGTCGCTTGTGGTTGACTATTCTATTAGAAAAGCCGACCCAGAACTCATTCCCGTTGAGCAACCCACATCAACTGGCGTGGAAACAATACCGATGAACATCGGTGCAACAGATAATCGCAGCTTCTCTATCGCACTGGGCTATGACATTATTAGGCAAAAAGACCTTACTTGGCGCGTCACAGCAACTTGCTGCACGCCACCACCACCTATTATAATATAGGCGACATACTAGAAAAGCTTAACGAGCAGGGCCGAGCCTCACAAAGTCTTACACGATATTACGACGGAGCCAGCACAACAGCCCTTTGGACCGTGAAATCACTAGGCATTGACCCAATGACAGGCAACGAACTATTTCTTAAACGCGATGGAACATACACCTATAAATGGAATGCTAACGAAGAAATGGTGTGTGGCGACACCACACCCGATGCACAAGGCAACCTTGGTACCACCATTCGCTGGAAAGGATTCTCGCTTGGGCTGAACTTTTCGTATCGATTTGGAGCTCAAGCCACACTCAACACCCTGCTAACAAAGGTTGAAAACATCAGCGAAGCCGCCATTAAATACAACCAAGACCGACGCGCGCTGCACGATAGATGGAAACAACCAGGCGACAAAGCCAAGTTTAAACGCATCGACGACACCTCTACAACCAACATTTCTTCGAGATTCGTGGCCGACGACAACACCCTAGAATGCAATAGCATCAACCTAGGATACGAAAACACCACAGCACAATGGCTCAAAATGGTGGGTTTGAACGCTTTGTATTGTCGCATCTACGCCAACAACCTGTTCCGTCTTTCCACCATTAAGGAAGAACGCGGACTTGATTACCCCTTCTCCAGAAGCGTTTCGGCTTCTATCGGTTTACGTTTCTAACCTCTAACAAACACAACGATGAATAAGCTTAAAACCATAACATACGCATTGCTATCTATTATCGCCACAATGGCCACTACTTCGTGCGCCGACTGGCTCAAGGTAGACTTGGAAGACTCTGTTCTCGAAGATAAACTCTACGAAAACAACGATGGATATTTCGCTGCACTCAATGGCGTGTACGCTAAAATGAACGAAACCTATGCCTCAACACTCACGATGGGTCATATTGATGTGATGGCACAATATTATAATGTGGCGAAAAACAGCGAACATGCCTACTTCCCTTTCGCTAATTATAAATATTCTGAAAACGAATTTAAAAGCATTTCGGACAACGTTTGGACCTCGCTTTACTTCTATATCGCCAACCTGAACACACTCATCGAGCATTGCGACGCCAGCGACTCGAAACTATCGCCCGTGTATAAACCCTACATTAAGGGCGAGGCACTGGCTCTTCGTGCCTTCTTCCACTTTGACTTGCTGCGACTTTATGGCCCTATCTACTCCACAAAAACCGAGAACAACAGCGCCATTCCCTACCAAGAAACCTCGTCGAAATCAATACAACCCATTCTCAACGCTAAACAAGTGGCCGAAAAAATCATGCGCGACCTTAACGAAGCTAGCCTTCTACTTAAAGACGACCGCATCATTAAAGAGGGCGTTATGAACGGCATGGGCGACGATCCCAACGAAAAAACCCTACTAAGATACCGACAATTCCGCCTTAACTATTATGCAATACAAGCTATGAAGGCCCGACTCTATCTCTGGACGGGCGATAAAGCCAACGCTTTGGCCACAGCTAAAGGCATTATCGAAGAAAACAACAAACACAATACTTTTACTTGGATAGAAAAAAAGGCAGTTACCACTGGTAACAACCCCAATTACATTTTTTCTACCGAGGTAATGTTTGCGCTTTACAACAAATCGAGAGCCAAAACCTATGAAATGCTCTTTAGTCCTAAGGCCGACATGAAGAATACACTCTACTTTAAAGGCGAATCTACTGCAGAAGGCGACCTACTTTCCAAACTTACCTACTTCTACGACGACATGGGCGACCTAAGACGCAACAACACATGGACCGTGGAAGAGCTAACAGCTAACGGCCAAGGAGGAACAACAAGCAAACATAAGTCAATTTGCTTGAAGAAATTCGCCGATACCAACGGTGACACCAACTTCAGATACATGCAACCGCTGATTCGACTAAGCGAAATCTACCTCATTGCAGCCGAATGTGCCACTACACCCGAAGAAGCTCTGCCCTTTATCAACGAACTACGCAAAGCACGCAACTGTGTAAACATGGAGCTGCCTGCTACCGACGCCGAAAAAGCTGTTCAAAACATGGTTTGGCGCGAGTTTATGCGCGAAATGATTGGAGAAGGCCAATTATTTTTCTTCTATAAACGCCATGCAGCCGAACAAATGATGTCGGGAACAGAGTTTGGCAAGTCTAACGCCTGGACTGGAACCGTCACAGCGCTCGAAGGCACTTACAAAATGGCACTCGACAACTACGTTTGGCCACTGCCCGAAGCCGTGGAAGCCAACAGAAGAGCTAAAAACTAAAATACGGAGGAACTGAAAATGAAAACAAAAATATATGTCTTGCTCGCACTGATAGTGACCACAACCTGGCTTTCTAGCTGCGAAAAAAAGCTGATGGACTACGAAGGCAAAGATTGTTTGTACTTCGACGTGCGACGCGGACAACCGTGGATTGAAGAAAGTAAATGGGCACACTACAACTTTAGCGAGGTGGCATTCGGCAATATCACTGCCACCGACACCCTCCTTACGTTGAAAGTAAAGGCCACAGGCCACCTCAAAGACTTCGACCGGCCTTTTAACATCATCGTTGTTACCGACAGCACATCGGCCGAAGCAAACACCGAGTACGAACCACTGATGCAACAATACACCATCAAAGCCGGAGAAACGAGCACTGAAGTGAAGATAAGAATAAAGAAAACCGCACGCATGAATGGCGATACACTGAAAATTCAACTCGCCATCCAGCCCAACGAACACTTCAACTTGATGTTTAACAACTACGGCGACTATCCCGGAACCTACGCGCCAGTGCCCGATAAAAAGTTTGGCCACAACCAAAATGCAGCCATTCACAACATCTTCGTCGACGATGTACTAACAAAACCCACAGGCTGGTATGGCTCTGAGTCGGGCGGTTACTTCGGATTGTTCTCTCCAAAGAAGTATCGTTACATCATGATGGTTACCGGAACAGACATCAACGACTTTAAAACCATGGTGACAATGAGCTTCCCACGCGCCCAAGCCATTAGTCAAGAGGTGGCCAAACATTTGCTCGAAGCAGCACAAAAAGAGCAACCCATACTCGACGAAGACGGCACAATGATGTGGGTTTCGTATGTAAATATCCTTGGCGGAACGCGCGGTTGGGCGCAATTCACCAAACCAGAAGAATATTATAACAAATAAACCAGTTATGAAAAAGCATTGCATCATATATCTCTTGGCTGCCCTTTCGCTGGCTTCGTGCATAGACGACGAGGGCAACAACACCATGAACCCCATCAACAAAGCACAGATTGAGGGCATAAAAGATAAGTATTACATGGTGACAAACCTCGAAACACTGCAAATACCAGTAACCGTTACAGGCTCAATGTCGGGCAATGACGTCAACAACTTCTCTTTTGAATGGTTCTTATGCAATGGTGCTGTGGAAGACAAATACCACGACCACCAAACCATCAGCCGTGAAAAAGACCTCTCGTTCCCCGTTAATGTGCCCCCTGGCGAGTACCGACTCTTTTTCAGAGTGAAGGACAAAAGCAACAACATGGTGTTTGAAAAACGCAGTGCCTTAAACGTGTTGAGCCCTTACGTGCGCGGATTTTACCTCTTTGGCGATAAAGAAGACGGCACCTGTGGCATCGACTTTATTAGCATGATGGAAGGAAGAGACACCTCTGTTGTAGAAAATCTCTTCGACAACACACAGGGAATAAAACACGCACAGCAACTCATCTTCATGGGACATAGCTACTCCACCGACCTCGAAGCCACATGGGCCATCACCAAAGATGGCGCTTATGCCCTAAATAGTTCGGCAAAAGAAAACAAAATCACCATCAACAACAACAAGCAAATAGACCATCTCATCTATCCTTCTATTGAGGGAACAACCAAACCTTACGTTGTTAGAGCACTGTTCCCACGGCCTAGTGGCAAAGACAACAATTGCCTCTCGGGCAGTTTTAGGTGCTTACTCACCGATAAAGATGCCTTCTGGTGCTCGCAAATGCCCTTGGGCGAAGCCTATGGCAACCCCTTTAACTGCTACGAAGCTGGCTCTAACACCTTGGTACAGCTGTCGCCTTACGTGTTCTATCCCGCAAATAGCTCGTACATTCGCACGCTTGCCTTCTACGATAAAACCAATCATAAGTTCGTAAGACTTAATGGGGCATCGTATAGCGTAACCAATATTGCTGATTATAACCTACCCACCGACCAGCCTTTTAATACCGACCAAACCACCTACTCGCCCACTAGAGACCTTGTATATGGCGAAAACGGACTGGGAAACAATGGACAATCTTACGCCCTGATGAACGATGCCGATGGCCATTTCTTTGTCTATGCCTTCCGCATCACCAATTACAGCGCAGCGGGTATGAAGCGTTCGCTCGCTAGAGAGATTGACTTAACCGTGGCTTCGCACTTTGCCGAGGCTTCGCATTACGCCTTCTACTCCAACCAACCCATTGTGCTCTATGCCGTTGGCAATAGCTTGTGGGCCTACAACTACAACACCAACAAGGCTAAAATGCTGAACGCCTACAACGGCGAAATTACTTATCTGGCCATGGAACACGACTCGGACGAGAACCCCGACGACGTTATCGTGGCTACCTACTCGCCAAGCGAGAAAGGCGTGGTGTATAAACACGAGATGAAAGACGACCCCAACGAGATTGCTTTCGTGCAAAAACAATATAAAACGAAGAGCTATCCTTGGAAAACCAACCTCAAAGTGAAAAGTATCACCTATCGCAATTGCCCCGATTAGGCACTCTCCACACGCCTTGCTCGCGAAAATAAAACCCCAAACAGGGCTGCTTCGCGAGCAAGGCACACCCGCTCGTTGGTTCAACAACCATTTACTCTGCCACAAAAACAAACACAACACCGAAGTAAATCCCCCAAAAAATGAAACGCCACAACGCCTTTTTCGCCACCTTGCTGCTATGTGTCATGCCCCTATTGGGCACTGCACAAACCCAATTCCACAACCTTTCGCTCGACGATGCCATCAACCTAGCAAAGAAAGAAAACAAACTGGTGTTCATCGATTTTTACACCGACTGGTGCGGTCCGTGCAAAAACATGGCGCGACAGGTGTTTCCACAGAAGAAAGTGGGCGACTTCTTAAACAGCAAATTCGTGTGTTTAAAGCTCAATGCAGAGAAAGAAGGTAAAGAACTGGCCACCAAATACAACGTAAAAGCATATCCCACATACGTGGTTTTAGACACCAACGCACAGCCACGAATGCATGCCAGCGGAGCGATGAACGCCGATGAATTTATCTATAAAGTGGAGATGGAAACCAATCCCAACAACGCACCCGAACGAATGAAAAGGCTTTACGATGCTGGCAAACACACACCCGAACTGATAAACAACTATGCCTTCTATCTACTTGGGCACCAACAAGAGGAAGAGGGGTTTAAAGTGGTGAACAATTATTTTAAAACGCTTTCGCCAAAAGACAGGTTAAAGGCCGAAAACGCTTTTATCTTTACGCGCTACACGTTAAACCTGAACGACGAAAAAGGCCTATTTATGACCCAGAACCTCGACCGTTTTGACACCAAATCACGGTCGCTTATCAAGGCTCGCACACAATTGCTCTTCCGCAATGCTGTATATCAATATTTTTCGGGTTACATGTGGAAAGAGAAAAAATATAACGAAACCGACTACCTACAACTAAAAAAGCAGATTGAAACGCTGCAATTGCACAAAGATTATCCCTATGCGCCGATGTTCGCCCTCATCGAAAGCAGAGTGAAAGACAATGATTTAACCTTCCTTTCGTGCTGCAATCGCGAGTATAACAATCTTGATGCCAACGACCGCACATTGTTAATACTCAATCTCACCCGCCTATTCGACACCCAAGACAAAACCACACTCAAACAATTATCGGCCTTCATCCGTTCGCATTTAGCTGAGATGGATGCCAAAACCATCATCTACGCAGGCCAGATTTTGAGCGAAATAGAGCAATAAAAGCCATTCTAGCCTTTATCGCAAACACACTTTCACGCGGTATCATCCGCCTTTCTTTGTTGCCTTAGGCCTTGCTTTAGGCCACAAGGATAATTATTGCGGCCTCATTAAGCCCACGTTGAAAACCTCAACCACGTTGATTATTATCTGACGAAGTGGCAAAAGTAGCTTTCAAAATTCAGTATCTATATTTTACATCGCCAGAGTAACGAAAAGAAAAACACGCACTAGGCAACGTGAAACAAACACATAAAAACAAAAGCACTTAACACAAAAAAAATAAACAAAAAGAGAAAAATTATCAACATTTGTATACCTTTGCATAAAACGCTATTGTCATGGCTGTATATAACACCAAGAACATAACTAATCTATACTGGGCTTGCAACGAAGGATTCAAAGTGGGCCGCGACCCAATGGGAATACAAAACTGCTCCATCACATTGTATGGGCAACTACTTCCTGGTATGACTAACCAAACAGGACATATCAGATACTACAGTTTTTATTGTTGGCTTCTATCCGAATATAACAACGACCGCCGTGGAGCGAAGAAATACAATGTAGACCAACGCAATTTTATTAGGAGAGCCGAACTTATTATGGCGTTCGTTATGAGTGGTCAAAATCAAAATGCTGTGGCAGGATCTTTATTTGTTAGCCAAAAAAGATACAATACAGACCGAAAAGGACATTACTTAATAAGTGAGGGCGCAGACTATGAACAAAACAACAAGTATTGGACGTACTCCACAGGTGCATTTGGCCAATATTATCTTGGACAACTAATTTACCTACAATTGGTTACAGTAAAAGACAACTGGTTTTACACCAGTAGTAAAGGCAAAGAACTAGCTCACGCTTTTTGCGAAAATATTCCAGAAGATGTTCGCAAACACTATATTGATGCCATCTGCAAAGGTAAACTCTCAGAAGAAGACATAAAAGTTTTGCGCCCAATAGGTATTAACCAATTAAAAAAAGGAACATCAGAATGGCATTATTTGAACACCCTAATGATACAGCCAGACATCAATGGGTCGACATTAAGACGAGAGTCAATCAAGCTATTTCTTGAAGCTATTTCCACTAAATGTGCCATTAATGATTTTCCTAAACTGCAGTACGAACAATATACAGCTAATGGTTTAGAAGCCCAGTTTGGCTGGCATTATTACTATCTGTGCGAAACCATTCACTATTGCATAGAAAGTATCTTCTGGTTGATTCTTGAAACGGCTGGAGAAAACAACTATCTTGCAATTAATAGATTTATTGATATCGCGACAAAGAAAATTCTCGAAGCAACCAATAACGACATAAGCACATACACTATTGAGAGTGTATCCCCGCTTATAACCAACTATAATATCCCCATAATGCTGGATGAGCTTGTTGATAAAACCCAAACTAATCAACCTGCAGAAGCTGCCCTCAAGGCATTGTTGCTGCTTATCAAATGTTATGATACAATCATACCACAAAGCGTGTTTAACTTCTATAACTCTAAAACAATTAAGGAAGATAGAGATTATTTATTGCCCTACTTAAGCGATATAGTGATGAAAGACATACCTTGTATCGTAAACAATTTTACCTACTTTGCTATACGCACACATTGTAAACAGATAGACGATAACATGTTATTATATGCCAACAAAGCCATGAGATTCATCATTCTAGGATTACACGCTGCCATATCTAGAATGACAGAGAAAGACTATAATTACTATATGCCAAAGATAGAACTCGTACTCATCAACCTCTTTGATATATTTGGAGTTCCAAATTTGGATGCTATTGAAGACACCATCGACCAAATTAATCTAGTATACGAAAAAGGAATCTCGAAGAGTGACATAAGATGTCTTATCGACAAGTGCACAAATATCAAAGTTGACAATAATAACTATAAACGTTGGCAGGGTTATGGAATAACCAAATCGAACAAAAATGCTCAAGAGTGCATTAAACTGCAGAAATTAAGATGTATATAATAAGAACATATTAGTTGATAGAGAGTGTATCAAACTAAAATTCTAAAGCTCACTATATTAAAATGCAGCTTATATCTGTAGGCAACATCAACTGTAGCTGCACACCTACAAACCTAAAACCCGTTATTTTGTCACCATGTAAACAATAACAAAACTGCATAAATAATATAGACTGTTTATGCACAACCAATTAAGAAGAAAGCAAAACCTATTCTTTAACATAAAAAAATAAAAGAAATATTCATTTTTTCTTTTTTATTAATCAAATAAGTTGTAACTTTGCGAAGTGAAAAGGCATAGTTATTAAACCACGCCATCATGAAAAGTGCAACATACCCAAAGGCTCCCTATGGCGAACGAGCAATACCATAACACAAAGCAAAACGCCATTCGCTACCTAAGAACACAAAACTTCACGACATCGTGCCTCTAACAAGCGATGCAGAAGCATATTTGTTGGTTCCACCCGCGTGGACAACAGTAATCTAAACTATCATTATTTATACCACTTTAAACAAAACATCATGTTACACACCATCAAAAAACTTTCGGTATTTGCCATCGTGGCAATCGTTGCCATGGCTTTCTCGGCCTGCAGTTCTGACGAAGAGCAACCCGCTGTATTGCAACAACTACTCGGCAAGTGGCAGCCTGTAACCCGCAGTTACACTGAAGCCAGCGACAACACTAACACTTACGAAATTTGGTACAAAGACCTTACCTGGGACAGACATCAAACAATTGAAGGCGAAAACCAAATTACTCGCAAAGGAGCTTTCCACATTGAAAACAACATTATTTGGCTTCGCAGCACTAACCGTAAGGGGCACGACGTCGTTATCCTTGAATACAAGTTTGAAGTGAATGGCGATAACCTCACCCTCATCGACATTAAGACGCAAGCCGTAACACAATTTAAACGCATCAAATAGGTTTTCCCCCATAGTTTGCATTAATAAACCAATGCTCACCCACTCGCCCATCCCTTCAACAAGGGATAGGGAGTGGGTTTTGTGCTTTTATGCGCCGAACTTATTGCGGTATGGCATCGATATGCATGGTGGTGACACCACTATTATTGGTTCTCTTTGGCTTAGTGCACGCCATTCGCAAGCTTGCCTATAGTTTCCCTCGGCCATTGATAGAACTATTAATTGCCTCGTTTTCAAGAACAAGTTAAACCATCTAGCCACAAACCAACTTTATTTGTACAGATGCTAAAGCCCTATTGGGAGAAAAACACACGCGAGACAAGTGCCAGCAATGATGCTAAAGGCACTTGTCTCGCGCAACAAAAACTAGTCGTTAAGCCCATCTAAAGGCAAAAAATCACTTCACCCACCACTTAAACAACAACGGCGGAACAACATAAGTGAGGGCAACAACAGCACCCATGCCCACGATGGTGATAGCACCCAGCGAATGAAGTGCTGGATGACGAGCCACCACCAGCGAACCCATACCGATAAACATGATGGCAGCAGAGAGCAAAATACCTTTGCGATAAGCCGCCAACATGGGTTTGCCGTGCTTACGTTCGTAAATCAATCCCTCGGTTACAAAAATGCTATAGTCGTCGCCCTGACCAAAAATAAAGGTGGCTAAGATGATGTTTACCAGATTGAAACGCATATCCAAAAGGTGCATTGTGCCCAAAATCCAAAGCCACGACACCACCATGGGCATGAAAGCAATAACAGCCAACTTGAATTTGCGGAACGACAGCCAAAGAAAAACAAACACAATGGCACCGCACACCCAACCGATATAATTGAAATGCTGCGACAGCGAGTTGGCTATTGTGGCATTAAGACTGGGCAAAGTAAAGGCCCACCGCTCTACACCCTCCATGGGTTTGAAGGCCGAGGCCACGCTATCTGCTTGAGACGAAGGCACGTTTACGATGTTTACCACCGTGTTACCCATGATGCGATTGCCAATAGATGCCTGTAAAAGAGGCGCAAAATGCGCGGGTAACTGCGGTGTGAGTTTGGCCTTCAACAGCTCTTGAAAAGGCTTAAAGGCATCGGGAGCAAAACCTTCGCTGGCTGCCAGCACACTTAAACTGTCTAATTGCAGCGCACGATGGTTTAGGATGCTGTACCACTGTTGCAAACGGCGTTGCTGTTCGGCCACACTAGCCACCAAAAGCGGATATTGAGACTGTTCGGCCGCTTGCAAAGCCAGCTGTACATTGTTGGCTTCG
Source organism: Hoylesella shahii DSM 15611 = JCM 12083 (assembly GCF_000613445.1). Taxonomy (GTDB): domain Bacteria; phylum Bacteroidota; class Bacteroidia; order Bacteroidales; family Bacteroidaceae; genus Prevotella; species Prevotella shahii. Next base: position 20,332 of record NZ_BAIZ01000019.1, on the reverse strand, counting down.
GCCACGAAATACACGGGCGTTGTGCCCTTCTCTTCGCCTCGCATCTGAGCCATTTGGGCCAACAATGTTTGTTGTTGGGGCGTGAGATAATTGATATTTCGCAAGTCGGTATCGAACTGAGTACCAAGACTAAAGTAGCCAAACACAAGAGTAATTGCCACCAAGACAACAGCAACAGCAGCCGACTGCCTGCGCTGACGAGGCGTAAGAGCCGATGCGGGGAGATTGATTTGAGACGATACAGCAGAAGAAGCCACTGGTTCGGACCGTTCAACACCATCCTTTTGCGCCAGCTTTATATCCTTCTTGCCCACAAAATGAGGTAAAAACACCACCACAAACAAGATGGTGCTAACCAACATCATGGCAGCAAAGATGCAAGATGGCTCAAAGCAGTGGCATCGAGCGGTATTAGGGCGGCAAAAGCGCCAACCGTGGTGACGTTGCCTACAACAAGTGGCGAGGCAATCTCTTCTAAAGTTTGCCGCGGCGAGGCGCAATGCCCCAGATGCGTAACAAAATGTAGGGGATAATTAACGGCAATACCGATGATAACCGATGCAATACCCAGCACAATAATAGACACCTCGCTACTTACCAAGGCCATGCCGCCCATGGCCATAAGCCATCCAAAGCCCAGCGAAAGAAGGATGAGCAGCAGATGACGGGCACGCCTTAGCGTCCAAACAAGCAACACCACGATGAGCGTTGCGGCAATGGCGATGGCCCAGATGCTATCTTTTTTTATCTGCGAAGCATTGTCTACGGCAATCACAGGCGCGCCAGTGACGGCGAATTGCACACCAGGCAAACGCGCCTCGATGGCCTTTGTAACGCTGTCTATTTGCATCACTAGTTGCGCATTGCTACTGGTTTCGCTCGCGCCATAAGGAGAAGTGAGCATTGCCACAGCATGTCGCGAGTTGGGTGTGAAGATATAGCCGTCGTAAAGTTCGTAACGAAGGGCATTACCACTGGCTTGTAGTTTGGCGAGCAGAGGCGCAAAAAGCCCCAGAGGGTCGCGTTCGATGTTCTGCGTAACCATTCCGCCCGTGGGGAAGAGCAACATCTCGCGACAGTTTTGCAATGCCGCCCTGATGCTGTCGGTGTTGGTAATGCGTTTGATGCGTTCGAAATCGGCGTTGCCCAGCAGCAAAGGCGCGTTTTGATAAGCAAATTCGGGTATGCGCATCACGCTTTCAACATCGGCCTGTGCCATTAGTTTCCATCCCCGCGCTTGGCTTTCTCCCTCCAGTTGTTGCATGGCGCGCACCAGAAGTGGCGTGTTAAGCTGCGTGGTATCGGTGGGCGAAGCCACGATGAAGATGCGATCGGCAGCATTGGTTTGCCTATAAATCTCCATCGAACGGCGATAATTATCGTTATTGGGCAAAAAATCGGTTATATCTTCTTTAAAATGCAACTGCGATGCGCTTGCCAATGCAGCCAACACCAAGACCAAAGGTAAGGCCAGGCGCAAAAAACGGTGACGAGCAAACCAATCGTAGAGCCTAAGAAGCAAATGGGTGGTCATGTTCAACTTAAATTAATTTGTTGTTTGGCAACAACTGGATTGGCGTAGATTTGCAGCAGCATTTGGCGTTCGTTGTCGTTGGATAGTTGCGCCATGCGCTTTTCTATCCAGCGTATAGCCTCGTTTAGTTCGTTGCTTTGAGGCATATCGGGGTGCAGCATTTCGTAAGCGGCCCTATTGGTGGGCATCAATTGGTAGGCGTTAATAATAGCCCTATCGGTTATCAAAGCCACTTGGCGCACAGCATCGTTAAGCGGAACACTGTGAAGAGGCTCCAGCTGTTGCGCGGTGATGGGAGGTGTGATGCAAAAATGCACCTTACCCTTGGGTTGAACAATGCCCGTGAGAATACTGTTGAGGTCTTCTCCAGGCGATTTTACATAAGGCTTTAAAGCCGTGTGCGCCATTTCGCGCGCCTTAAGCAAGTCGCACGATTCGTATTCGTAGCTCACGGCCACGGGCACGATATTTAATTGAGCCAGCGAAGCCAGTTTGTTGCCTTCGCCCGACATGGCGAACATTTTGATAAGCGCGGGTTCAGTGCGGTCTAACCCATCCTTGGTGCGCCCATTGCGTTGAGCAATCCAGATAGACGAGCCACGTTCCACCACGGCATGCCTGATGTAACGCGAGAGATGCAGTTCGCTTTGATAGAACTGGCGTTTGTTGCCAGAGCGTTCAACTCTAAACATTTTGTTGCTTTTGCCGATGTCTACCACTGTGGGGTGAGTCATAAGGTTAGCCCCGAAGGTGATTTCACATGTATCGTGTCCAGCATCTACCAAGGCATTTTGCAGTAAAGAGGCGTCTAACACGATGTCTCGATGGTTGCTAACAAAGAGATAAGGCGTTCCGGGCTGCAGATGTTCAAGTCCATCGCACGAGAAATGGGTGGTGCTTCTTCGCATCACTTCCCGGTTAAAGCGGTGCATTATGCGGTGTTGAAAATCGTGCGAGGTATTAATTTGGGTCAACATGTGTGCCACGTCTTGAGTTGTAAGCTCGGGAAACACGAATTGTGCCAGCTGTGGTAGCCACTCGCTCTGTGCCAATCGGCGCATAGCCAAGGCCACTTCGGCATCGTTGTAAGGGCGAATATCGTCAAATTCTCCGCTCATTGTGCAAAACTTCTCCATATATATTAGGTATAATGTGGATTACGCAAGATTAAAAATAACTTGGCAAAGATAGTAAATAATCGTGAAAAAGGTGTATTTGAAATATTCTTCTTTTCAAGATAAGTTCAAAATGCGTAAAAACGGTAGTAAAAAAGAAAGGATGAAACGGCTACATTGCGGTTCGCCATTTCATCCTTTCAACTATTCAATCCGAAGGATAGCCTTACTTCTTCTCTTGGTCGGGCATCATCGTTACTTGAATGCGATTGCCAGCCTTCAGAATTTCTTTAACAAAGTTGCTAATGCTTTCGGGTGTTTGTTTAGCCACGAGCGCTTTATAATTGGTATGCAGGTCGATGCCATAACGATACCAGGTGGAAATAACACCTCCCCAGTAGCCATTAGACTTAGTAGCATCGTCGGCTTCCTTGGCCATATACTCCTTAACCTTGGCCAACATCGAAGCATCGCATTGCTTAGAGAGGTTAACCACCTCGTCGCGCATAATTTGGAGTGCCACGTCAGCCTTTTCGGGCTTCATCGGACAGTAAGCAAAGAGCATCACATTATGATATTTATCCTCGATGCTAGCCGAGCCTTGAGCACCGCAACTATAGGCAGCGCTAGCGTCTTCGCGAATTTTTTTGATGTAAACCATGCTCAATATTTGTCCGGCGATACTAGCTTTGATAGCGTTTTCGGTGGTGTATGGAATATCTTCGCTAAACCAAGCCATGTTGGCATTGGCCTTAGGTGTTTCCATTTTACGTACGAAATCGTTAACCGAAACGCCTTTTTTGAAGAACACAGCCTGCTTGCTATTGGGGTTAGGTCCTTTAGAAGGCAGCGAACCTAGATAGCGTGTGATGAGTTGACGAATGTTAGCTTCATCGTAATTACCCACGATAACGAAGCGCCATCCATTGGCATTGGCGGTGCGTTCGGCAGCCATACGCAAGATGCGGTCGTAGTTAACCTTGGGAAGGTCGGACAGTTCGAGAGGTTTCACGCGTGGGTTGTGTCCGTAGATGGTAGCATTGAGCGAGTCGCTAAAAGCTTGGTCGGGCGAAGTAGCACGGTTTTGCAATCCCACTTTAAGGCTTTCCATCATGTTATCGAACTGTTCTTGGTCTTTACTTATCTTCGTGAAGTGTAGATAAATAAGCTGGAACATTGTTTCGAGGTCTTTAGGAGTAGAGCTAGCGCTGATGTGCATGCGTTGTTCGCCCATTGAAAGCGAAGCCGCAACATTCTTACCAGCGAGCGCTTTGCCCAATTCGGTGGTAGAGAAGTTGGCCAATCCACTAGCTTCGATGGCGTTATCGAAGAGGCTGATATTGGCATAGTCGGCCAGAGTGTAAACAGAGCTACCCTGTCCACCGCTACCATTGAGTTGCACTTCGTCTTTTTTATAGTCGGTTTTCTTCAGCAACACCGTTACGCCGTTAGCGAGTTTAATCTCGGTATAGCCAAACTTAGGACTGCGTTTTTGGCTTACCACCTTACCCGGTTTGGGCAGTTTGCTAATGATGGGTTCGTTTTTCACGTTGTCCACATAAGCCGTAAGGTTAGCCGAACGAGCGTCTCTCACAGCGTTAAGCAAAGCATTCTCAGTGGGATAAACCACACCATCTTTTTCGGGATTAAAGTTAATAATCACCAAATTGGTATCGGTTGTAGACACCAGTTGGCTAAACAGCTGGTTAACCGCTTCCAATGGGATATTTGGCACCACCTGTTTCATCGTTTCATAATAGTATTCGATGGGTGGTATAGGTTCGTTATTGAGGAAGTGTTCTTTGTAATTCTCGGCAAATTCAGAGTTGTAACGCTTTTCGCGGTTGCTAAACATGCGGTCGAGCGAGCTCAAAGTAGACGATTTAGAGCGGTCGTATTCGGTTTGGGTAAAACCAAAACGAGCAGCTCTAAGCGCCTCGATGTACGCCGCTTTCAAGGCATCGGCGCTCAGTTCGGTGGTTTTAGGCGACACAGCGATAGAGAAAGCCTCCTTAGTTTTGGCGTAGATATATTCTTCATCGCTAGCGCTAGCGCCTACAAAGGGGCATTCGGGCTTCAACGCAGCCTCGGCCAAGCGTTCGTTAAGCAAGCTAATACCCACATCTTTCACATACTCGTACACCAGATAACTCATATCCCCTTTGAGCGAGTCGGGTGTCGGGTCGTGTTTCATCATCATTTGCACGATAGAGGCCGTTTGCTCCTTGTCTTTATCAATGATAACGATGGGTTCGTTGTTGTCGGGAACAGGCTCGCTAAGCACTGGAGCGGGGTTTGCGGGGTTCTTCATCGGACCGAAAAGCTTTTTAATTTCGGCCTCGATATGGTCAACATCCACGTCGCCCACCACGATAATACCCTGATTAGTGGGGTGGTACCATTTCTCGTAGTAGTCGCGCAGCTCTTGATATTTAAAGTTATCCACCACGCTCATCAATCCAATGGGGAAACGAGCGCCATATTTAGAACCAGGATAGAGCTTCGTGAGGTTGCGTTCGAACATTCTGCTGCTGGCGCTAGTGCGCAAACGCCACTCTTCGTGTATCACTCCGCGTTCTTGGTCAATTTCTTTAGGGTCGAGCGTAAGGTTACCAGCCCAGTCGCGCAGAATCAAAAGACAGGAGTCGAGGGCGCTTTGGCGAGTAGTAGGCACGTTATCAATGTTGTACACCGTTTCGTCGATGGCGGTGTACGCATTGAGGTCGGCACCGAATTTCACGCCCAGACTTTCGCAATAGCGCAGTAAGGCATCGCCAGGGAAGTGCTTTGTGCCGTTAAAGCACATGTGTTCGAGGAAGTGTGCCAATCCTCTTTGAGCCTCTTCTTCTTGCAACGAGCCCACTTTTTGGGCGATGTAGAAGTTGGCTCTCTTTTCTGGCCAGTTGTTGTAACGAATGTAATAAGTAAGCCCATTGTCGAGTTTTCCGATACGAACGGCAGGGTCGCGAGGTATCGGGGGCATCTCTTTTTGTGCCTGCACTGTACCACAAAGGGCTAGAAGTGCTAGTGCCAACAAGTTTCTAATACGCATAGAATGGTTTTATTTGTTCTTTAATACAGTATTACCCCTTACAAGGAGGCATTAAATTTGGCAACAAAGATAAGGCTTTTTTACCTAGTTCCGTATGTTTTTTGTATTTAATTATAAAAAACTTATCGTCTCAACGTTTGGCACAAACAACAAGGCATGTTGCTCTTAGCACGCATCACGAGGTTAGATACCAATAATTTGTCGAACAAGTAATTTTCCTTAACACTAGGATTAACAATATTTTTGACTGCGTTGTGCAATAAAGCAACATAAAAACAAACCACGCAACCATATGTCTTTGCAGACAAATAACAACAAAATCACAGCATTACGACAGCATTTCACAACATTCTTCTTGCTTATTGCTAAGCACTTAGCCCAATTATGCATCAAAACGACGCCTTATAATCTATTCTTTTCATAACTTCACAAAACAAACAACGCGCTTACTATTTTTGTCAACCTTCAAAAAAATTAGTTAAATTGCTTTGAGTGTAGTAAAATAAAACGTAACTTTGCAATATCAAGTAGAGACAATAATTTAAATACCATAGATAATACAAAAGCCTACGCCGCCCCCGGACAAATTCCGCATTGGTTAGGGCTTACCTTACGGAACGGGGGCGGGCTGTCAATCTCGAAGCAACTAGCGACGTAAAGCATGTCGCAACACATCTTTGCATAGGATAGCTGTTGTAAAAAGTTGCTTATTACATAAATAACGAGGGGTGCGCCACATGTGGCGCACCCCATTTACGTTTAATTAGAGGCCATTTGCTGGCTTTTATGGCACTTTGGAATAAGCTCCAAAGTGCCATAAAAGTATCTTTACTTCTGCGGAACAAGCATAAACGTAAACGTATATTGCTTATAGGGCAGGCGATAAGGCGGCAGAGCAATGGCTTCGCTGCTCCAACTGTTAACACCACCTACACCCGTTTGACCCAAGTCGATACACAATTCGGTGTATTTAGACTTTGGAACTTGTGGCGAATGGCGTTGTGCTTTGTCCAATCCTTCGTCTAAGTCGTCGATGGAATAGTGCAATGCACTAGCCGAGAACAACTCGGGCGACACAATTTTGAAGCCAAAACCATTGTCATCGGTTTGTTTCCACCAGCGAATGTCGCTCTTGGTGCCTGTTTCTTGTGGGCGGATATAAGGATAAAATTGTTCGTCGGCGGTTTGTTTATATATACCAACGTTCTGCGAAAGCTTACGGTCGGCATAGTTTTCGATTGGTCCGCGACCGTAAAACTCGCTCACTTGCATATCGTAAGGCAACTGCATCACCATACCATAACGAAGAAGGAACGGACGTTTATCACCTGTTTTGGGCGTCATCTGCTGAGTAACGCGCACCGAACCATCGGCCATAACATTGTAAGTAAGCGTTAGTTGCGCGCCAACTTCGGGCATATCATAGTCAACATGCACGTCTGCCTTATTGTTTTTCTTATCGAGCACGCTATTGATAGCCACCAGTTTCAACTTGGGTTCGCGCCAGATACGATTGTGTTTTTGCACACCAGCACCCATATCGTTATCGGTTACAGCACGCCAGAAGTTGGGTTTGAGCGTACCACCTTCGCCCAAGAGCGTCTTACCATCTACGTTGTAGGTAGAAAGCAGACCTGTTGAGCGGTTGAAAGCTACAGTGCAATGCTTGTTAGACACCACGATTTGAGCATCGCTCGCCTTGTTTTTCAAGGCCAATTTGGTGTCTTTGTTCACCTCAGGCGCCTTTGGTGTCTTACGGAAACATGCACCTTGTTGCATTTCAAATTGGTTATAGGCCACGCGAGTGCCCGCTTCGAGCAGAGGCTCGGCAGATTTCAGAACGAAATCCACGTTGAGCATCAGTTCGGCATGAGGCAAAGGTCGTCCATCTTGATGGGCAAAGTCAATTCGCAACGTTGTTGCGGTTCAACATTTAGCTGTTCCACTTCGCCCGTTTGCACAGCTTTACCATTCTTAAGCACAGTCCAAACCAACTTGTAGTTATCCAGATTGCGGAAGAAATTTTCGTTATACACGCAAATTTTTCCAGCCTTTAGGTCAACAGGTTCGGCCCAGATGTTTTGGTGGCAATAAGCAATTTCGTAGGCATGAGGATTATATACGCGGTCGGGACTGATAATACCGTTGCAGTTAAAGTTGTTATCAGATGGGTCGTAGTCGTTATAGTCGCCACCATATTTATATATCTCCACACCGTTTTTATCTTTAGCGCGAAGTCCTTGGTCAACAAAGTCCCAAATAAATCCACCTTGGAACTTAGGATATTTGCGCACCAAGTCCCAGTATTCTTTAAATCCGCCCGAGCTATTACCCATGGTGTGGTTGTATTCGCATTGAATCAGGGGGCGCGGATTGTTGCCCTGAGCATATTCTTCGCACCATTGATGTGTGCGATACATTGGGCAAGCGATGTCTGTGCTAGCACAATCCACGCCACCCCGTTCCCATTGCACGGGCCTACTTGGGTCGTAGCCCTTAATCCACTTGTATGCAGCGGCAAAATTGGGTCCATCCACCGTTTCGTTACCCAAGCTCCAAGTTATGATAGCGGGATGATTGAAGTAGGTTTCCACATTGTTTTGGTTGCGTTGCAATATCTGCAAGGCAAACATAGCTTCTTTGCGGGCGCATCATCGCCATATTGAAAGCCATGCGACTCTTGGTTTGCCTCGGCCACAACATACAATCCGTACTCGTCGCAGAGGTCATACCAAAAAGGATCGTCGGGATAATGGCAGGTGCGCACAGCGTTAATATTAAGTTGTTTCATGATGCGGATATCCTGAATCATGCGTTCGCGACCCACCACATAGCCACCATCGGGGTCAATCTCGTGTCGGTTTGCACCCTTGATAAGCACGGGTTTACCGTTAACCAGCAGTTGTGCGTTGCGTATCTCAACCTTTCTGAAACCCACCTTTTGGCTCGTTAGGGCCACATAAGCCTCATCATTCAGCATCTTTGCAGACGCATCCTTCTTGGAATAAGGGTTAACAACCATGGTTCGCAGCGTATATAGGTACGGCGTTTCGGCTGTCCATCGCTTCACATTGGGCACATTTAGCAGTGCTTTACCATTGCGCGTGCTTGTGCTAGCCACCATATTTCCCTCTGCATCCAGCAATTGATGCACCAATTCAACGCCTTTTTGCGTCTTAGCATCAATGTTTAGTGTGCCATTGGTGTAGTTATCGGTGAGATCGGGCGTGATGCGAAGGTCTTCCAGATAGGTTTTTTTATCGCGCGCATAGAGATAAGTGTCGCGTGCAACACCTGATAAGCGCCAGAAATCTTGGTCTTCGCAATACGAACCATCGCACCAACGGAAGCATTGGAATGCAATTAAGTTCTCACCTTTCTTCAGATAAGGCGTGAGATCGAACTCGGGAGCCACCTTACTATCTTCAGAATAGCCCACGAAATGGCCATTAACCCAAAGATAGATGTTAGATGTTACCGATCCGAAATGGGCAATAACCTGCTTTCCATCCCATGCCTCGGGCAGCGTAATTATGCGTCGATAGCTACCCACATGGTTGTCTTTCACTGGCACTTCAGGCGGGTTATCCTTAAAATGTCCACGCCATGCAAAGCCCACGTTCAAGTAAACAGGGTCGCCATAGCCGTGCAATTCCCAGATACCAGGCACAGGCATCATGCCCCACGATGCATCATCGAAGGTTGTTTGGTAAAAATCGGTAGGACGCTGGTCGGCATTTTCCACCCATTTAAATTTCCAATCGCCATGCAGCGACAAATAGTTTTCCGAGCGTTTAGGGTCGCCCACCTTCCATTCCTCTAAGTTTTTGAAGGGGAAGAAGTTGGTATGCATGGGCAAACGGTTAAGCGTGTTCACCTGTAAGTCGTGCCATTCGGTGAACGTGGGCTGTGCAGCAGCCACCTTAATGGCTGGCGTTAGCCTCGTCATCGGTATCATCTTACCCTTGTTTGCATAACTTTTCGGCTTGCTTTTCGCCCCCGATTGGGCTTGTGATTGCAAGCTAAGGGCAGCCAAAGCCGCCAAAAAAAATACTTTCTTCATGTAGTGAAGGGTTATTGTTAGGTTGTTATCTCTTGCAAAGATAATACTTTTTAGCGATAAATGTGCGTAAAGTGGGGTATTGTGGCTCACTCCGATTTCATTGTTATCTCAATTCTTCGATTGCTCTTAATGATGGTTTGCGCTACTCGTTGTATGTCTGCAGCCGATAGTTGGTCTACCAATGCGTCGTAATTGGAGTGCATATCAATGCCATAGCGCAGTTGTTGGTACACAATAGTGTTCCAATAATCGTTAAGTATCACCTCTTGTTGATGTGCTTTTTTATAGTAAGCCTTTATCTTGCGTATGCTTTCGGCATTGATTTGTCCTTGAGCCACATGTGCCAATTGGCGGTAAACGATGGGCATAAGTCCATCATATTTCTCAGGACCCGTGCGGAAAGCAATCTTCAACAGTGCGTTAGGATTGCTATATTTGTCTATTTCGCATTGCACACCCACGCCATAAGCACCACCTTTTTCTTCGCGAACGCTATCCGTATAAGCAATAGAAAGCACACGACGAAGGGCATCAAGGGCCAAGTCCGACTGGGGTGTGTAGGGCAAATCGAAGGTATAAAGGATGGTAACAAGGGCCGAGGGCGTGTTCATCTTCTTAGTGAAAATGTGCGTTTCGTTTACGTTGCGCACCGGCGGAAAGTTGTTTACCATCTTTTCTTGCCTTCCAGCAGCGGGCAACGAGGCCACATATTGGCAGAGCAGCGGGCGAAGCGAGTCGAGGTTTACATTGCCCACGAGCAGCATTTTAAAGCCTGTGGCATCGGCAAAGCGTTCGCGATAGAGTTGCATAATGCGCTGATAGTTCACCTTATTCAAGCGTTCTAGCGTCATTGGCGCGGTGCGTTCGTTGGGTCCATAGGCAATAATCGAGAGCGAATCGTTGTATTCCACTTGCGGATTGGCGTTTCTGTTTCTCAGCATGGCACGTCTTCGGTCGATGTTGGAGGCAAAAGCGGCTTCGTCTGTTCGTGGAGCAGTGAAGTAAAGATAAGCCAATTGAAACATCGTGGCCAGGTCTTTGCTATTTGATTGTGCGCTGATGCCCTGCGTTTCTTGTCCAACAAAGGGCAAAACGCGCACCTGTTTGCCTGCAAGCATCTTGCCTAAGCGGTCGGCCGAGAATGCACCCACACCGCCATCAACGATGGCATTGGGCAGGAAAGAGAAGTTGGGGGCATCGGTTTCGGGACAAAGCGAAAGGCCGCCTTCGCCCCAAAGGCGCATGGTTATTTGGTCGGCGGCAAAGTTGGTTGGCTTAACATACACCTCGATGCCGTTGCTGAGCACAAGCTTTGTAACGCCGAAGTTTCCGTAAGGCTGCTCGCTCACAATGGTTCCAGCCTTTGGCGCATGCTCGATGAGTGTTGTGGTCAAGGCTTCTTCCTTGTATGGCTGATAGCTGTTGTCGGCTTGTGCCTGCAAAACGTATTGTTCCAGTTCTTGATTACTAGGCAAAACAAAACCCTCCTTTTGCGGAGCCAGCACCGTTAGCACTTGGTTTTCGTTAGAAATGAGCTTTCGGGCGGCCTCGTTCACCTCGTTGAGCGACACTTCTGTATCAAAACGTTTCACCAAGTTCAATTTATCTTCGGGTGTGAGCATTGGTTCGGCCGAGAGAAAATGGCGCACGGCCTGCATCACCAACACGCGATTGCGGCGCTCGTTGCGTTCGGCAAATTGCGTTTGTGCGCGTTGCAGCGCGTCGGCCTTAGCTCGTTGCAGTTCGGTTGCGGTAAAACCAAAGCGGCGAGCGCGTTCGGCCTCGCCCACAACGGTTTGAAACGAACCGCGTATGTTGTCTTCTTTACAACCAAACGACAGCGAGAAGGCCTCTTTTGTTTGGGCAACAAGAAAGTTACCAGTGCGTGCCGATGCACTCAGCACGGGCGAAGGGTTCAGTCTTTTCAGGTTGGTTAGTCGTTCGTTGAGCATGGATGTAATGAGATTTTCAATATATCCGTCGCGCACATAGCTGGTTTGGGCTTTCAGTGCAAAGGGTGTTGCGGGGTGTTTCATATACAGAGCAGCCAGCACAATGGGCTGTTCGCTATCTTTTTCCACAGCCACAATCATCTTTTTATTATCGGGCACGGGATAATAAACACGTTTGGCTGGATTTTTAGGCATGGGAATATCTGCGAACACGCGTTTTATTCTAGCTTCCATGTCGTTTACGTCGATATCTCCCACCACCACAATAGCCTGCAAGTCGGGTCGATACCATTTGTTGTAATAGTCTTTAAGGTCTTTATAAGGAAAATTATCAACAATATCCATAGACCCAATGGGCATGCAATCTTCGTATTTCGAGCCCTTAAAGATGGTGGGTTGCAATTTTTCGTTCATACGTTGCGCCGCCATTTTGGCCCTTCGTGTTCGCCATTCTTCGTGTATCACGCCCCGTTCTTTATCTATCTCTTTATCCTGCAGCAGCAAATAGTGGCTCCAGTCGTGCAGAATGAGCAGCACCGAGTCGGCCACTGTTGCGCGTTTCATGGGTACTTGCGAGATGTTATACACTGTTTCGTCGATGCTGGTGTAGGCATTGAGGTTAGTACCAAACTTCACGCCGATAGTTTCGCACCAAGGAACGATGCCTGGAGAGGTGCCATCATTGCGAAAATGCTTTGTTCCGTTGAAGGCCATGTGCTCTAAGAAGTGGGCCAAACCGCGTTGGCGAGGCTCTTCAAGAATACTTCCCACGCGTTGTGCGATATAAAAATCGGCCACTCCTGGCTCTTTGGCATTATGTCTAACAAAATAAGTTAGACCATTTTTCAGCTTTCCTGTGCGATAGCTATTATCTATTTTTAGGGGCTGTGCCCACAGCACCGTGGGCATCAAGAGTAAGCAAGCGCTTGCCCATCTTATCAATCTTGTTTGCATAGCAATAATGTTTAATAACGTGTTAGAAGGTACATCCTATGGCCATTGTGGCTTGGGTGCGGTGCTGATTGTCTATCCAGGGCGAGGCTTGGGTGGTGCGGCGCCATGTTGTTTCTGCACGAACATATAAGGGGATGGGCAGATGGCGTAGGCCAAAGGCATATTTGGCAGCGGCATGCACGCCCCATTGGGGTGCTGTTAGCAGGTGATGGTTGCGATAGAGATAGGCTTCCATCAGCGTAGGGGGTTGTTGTTTGTCGCTTGGTGTGGCCAAAAGGGCTGTTTCATAGGGCTGCCCTCCACCCCATTGCCTGCTTATACCACCCGTAAAAGATAGAACAGCACCTGTTTTGATGAGGATGTTGCGGGTTACTAACAACGACAACTGGTTGGTATGCAACTGTTGTCGCTGAACGTAGGGGTAGAGATAGGCCGATATTTGTCGGCTGTTGGTTTGCAAAGAGGCCGAGATGGTCCAATGCGCGATGTCGCCAAAGCATTTTAACCATGCCGTATAGGCCAGTTTCATGCTGCTCCAGCGTTTGTTGGATGTTTTTAGGGGGTCGAAATATTCGTAAAACGAACTACCTGTTGCCGTTTGGTTTTCGCGATAAGTGGTTTTATGATTGGTCAACAATTCGTTGGTATAGCCTAGCGACAGCTGTTGTTTACTATGCGAGGAGTTTTTATTCAGCACCAATTGCAGCGCATAGTTGTTGCCCTGGTGTTTAAAATGCACAATAGAATAAGGCGAGTTGCGCCCATAAAATCCGCTTCGGTGCATCATCTGTGCGCCAACAAAGAGCGAAAACCCACGCCCCAAATTGCTTTCTGCCTGCAAGGCCAGCCCGTTTTGCTCGTCGAGTAAAGGCTGTTCTTGCGTGTCGTCGGTGTAACCCCTGTTGCCAAACTGTTCTACTTCGCCAGTAAACGCGCCGTAATCCACCAGTGTTTTATACACTTTCTCCATTCGGGCATAGGTCACAAAGCGCAAACTCTCGGTGCTTCGGGCATAGATGTAGTTGGCGCCCAGCATCCAATTGCGGCCTATTGGGGCTGCAATGCCCAGCGAAAGATTGAGTTGCATCAGGCTGTTACGATGCCGAAGGTCTTTGTATTTGGCGTAGTTGGCGGCGGTATAGTCTACCTTTGCGCCCACGGCCAAGCCTCGCCAGAGGTCTATACCTACGGCTCCCACAAGGTTATAGGTGTCGCGATGCTTGTTGCCGGGATTGGTTAGCGAGTCTTCGGATAGGTCGAAAGGTTTGTGTTCGGGATTGATAAACACCGAACCAAGCATGTTTTTACCCGAAAAGTTGTCGTAATCCATTCGCCCATAAACCACTGTGTGGGTGTTGATGCGGAAGAACGATTCAACCATTGCACCTGCTTGCACCACGTTGGAGGACTGGGAGTAGTCCACGAGGTCGCCTTTGGCCATGCTGCCCCTCACTTCGGCCAACGAGATATTGGCCTTTTGATAACGTGTTAGTGCGGCAGCGTTGGTCGAAGTGAGCCACGGTTGGGATTGTTTCACGTAATTAAAGTCGCGAAACACATGCTGTTGGCTGGCCTCAACATTGGCCGATGCCAGGGGAAGGGCGAGTAAAAGGAGTGATAACACAGGGCGAATGGGGTTATTAAAGGGTTATAAGGGCTAAGCGTTAGGGGGCTTGGGGGCTTGGGTTCTAATAATTTTAGGCATCCCAGTTGTTCATATTATCCTAGGGGTTCTGGGGGTTCTAGGGATTCTAGATATTCTAGTTATCTTAGAACTCCTAGAAAACAGCCCCCAAAGCCCCTTTTTGTTAAGCCAAGCCACGCACGTGGCAGAGCGTTTTCATCTTGTTAATTTGTTAACTCGTTAATTTTCCAACTTGCCAATTTACTTTCCTTTAATGGAGAAAGCCTTCCTTTCGTGGAAGTCGTTGGTAGAGTTATTGGTGTCCATATATATAATATGTGCGCCATTCTTTATCGAAGCCTCGGCATCGATACCGCTGGGGTCGCCCGTAGAGACGCCCATCGTGTAGCCATACACCAGTTTTCCTTGGTTTTCGGGTAGTTTTTCGGTTTCTTCTTTATCCACGTTGCGATAGAGCGTGTAACCAAATTGGTTGGTAAGCAGCACGCTTCCACCATCTATTTCGGCAGGCAAGCGTTTAGCATTTTTGGCGATATGAGCCGCGCTAAACACCTCGATGCCATCGATAACCCAATCGTTAGGTACCTTTAAGTTGGCGTTCACCTTATTAACGGCTGCTCCTGGAGCATAGATAATGTTAGCCACATTGCTAGCATAGGCATGTGGTGTAACGCCTTGGGTTTGGAAAATAAACATGGCAGGCGATGTAACGCTAAGTGTCCAGCCATTACCTTGTCCATATTCAACCGCTTTTAGATAATGAGAAGTGGGGATAAGCTCTGATGGAGAGGGGTAATAACGCTCATTGTTGTATCCCGATTCGGGGTCGTACATGGCATAATATTCCTTGTTTGCATAGTTAACCGACTTAGAATAGGTCTTGGTATTGTCGATAGCACCATTAACATTCACCACAATTTGCGAGTAAGGCTGCATCACGAGCGGTCCTTGGAAATACCAAATACCATGAATACCTGGGATGTAACCTTGTCCGTCATATACCAACTTGCCGTTTTTTAGCCATTTGCTTGGTGCTTGTGAGTTGAAGGGGTCTACAATACCAACGGCCAAATTGTTGATAACGGCCACCTCACCACCATTGTTGTAGAGAACAAAACCCTTGTCCATCTGAAAGAACCTGCCCCCATTATCGGGCTGGCAACCACCATTGTAAAGCTCTTTAATGATTACTTGCGACACGTTTTGGTCGGCCAATTCAAAACTAACATTCTTAACTTTCGAGGCTGGGATAACCTCTTTCGTTCCATCTTCGCGTGTAACAACCATGTTCCATGTTTGTGCGAAACCGCTTGTTGCCAGGGCTATGATGGCAAACAATGAGAGTAATATTTTTTTCATTTGATGATCGTTTATGTGTTTACTGCATTAATTGTTTTGTTTTTATGTGCAAACATCTCCGTAAGAACGATGCTCTGCTGCATTGCGATGCACGTAAGTTGTGTGCACAAAGATAGGGATGAATGGCAATTAGCCTAGCGCTTCATTACCTTAAAGCTCTTTGTGGGAGTCTTAATAATATAGACACCAGGCACAAGGTCGGTGAGATTAACATTAACTTGTCCATCTTCGGTGGCCGTGAGGTTTTTTATCAGCTGTCCGTTGATAGAGAAAACCATCAGTTTTGTACCTGCCTTTAAGCCCGACACCGAGGCATCGGCTTGCGATAACGTTGGTTCATCGGTTGATTGCGGTGTATTTTCCACCTTTTGAATACCTGTTGTCACATTCTTGGTTACAAAGTGGTAGTTAGTAACATTCTGCATCGAAAATGTTACCTGCTTGTTGATGGAGGCTACAACCACATCGCCATCCTTAAACGACAATGTAGGTTGGTCTTCTAATGCAAACTCGGTCTTAGTGCCATCTGTTTGCAACACAACAAGGTATTGCACCTTCTTCGTTCCCTGTTCATCGGCTCGCATTGAATGCGGCACGAAGAGTAAAGCAACAAATGCTGCGAGTGTAAATAGAATTCTATTCATGCTAAAAATAATATTAGTAAATTATTTCATGTGGGTTTTATTCTTTTTCGGGTTTTTCTTCCTACTTATTTACGTATCTTTTTCTTCGACATTTTGAGTCCTAGCTGTAGGTTGTTTGTGCTATCGGCGCTGATAACAACCTTGTTTAAATAGGCGTTGAAGAAGTATTTCCACTCGGTGGAAGTGTACGACGAGGAACTGTTTACATCGTAGATGCCTGCTGGAACACGAAAGTGGGCAATACCTTCTGCATCGGTTGAATCGACGAATATCGAGGCGCGAGCATCTTTTAACTCCACGCGCACCCCCTTATATGGCTCTATGGTGTTGGCAGGATACACCAACCTAATGCTCACGGATACCGTTTCGAAGGTCTCTTCGTAATTACATGCACCCAAAAGCCCTGCCGTTAGCATTATTATCAGTGCCTTTATTGTGTTGTTATACTTCTGCATCGTTGTTTGTATTCTTCTTAAAACATCACTTATTTTCCTCTCAATCCCCTCATCATATCTTCACTTTCAGTCCCAACCCATAGTAAAAGGCGGCACATACGAGCTGCCATAGAGCGAGGTTTCTTGTCCTGTGCGCGTGGAACGCACTCGGCTCATGGTGTTCCAGAAGTTGTTGGCATAGAACATTAGTTGCACGCGGTCGCCAAGCTCCTTCGTTACGCTGAAGTTGGCCGAGTAATAAGCCGACAAGTTGTTGGGGTTCATCATAAAAGCATAGTTGGTGCGCACCACCATCTTGGCCAAATCGTTAAACAAAGTGGGGTCGTTGTCTTTGGCCCAAGCAAATTTTTCGGCAAAGGGTATCAGCTTTTCGGGTGCGTCCCATGTGCTGTAATATTCGGGATACACCACCACATGCTTGTCGCGAGCATCGCGTGTGTAGGGTGTTCCAAAATAATCATCGCCTTTCTCTACCACATATCCGCGGGTGGTGTTGGGCAGTTCGCACAGTGTGCGGTCGTAGTTGTAGAGCGAACATTCCACACGCAAGGCCATGATGATGCGTATGCGCGGTATGTGTGTGGTGAGTGTGATGTTGAGATTGGCCTCTTTTGAAAGCGAACCATTGCCCACCGAGGGCGACGATGTGCTCGATGTGGAGGTGTTGTTGCTACCTCGATAGTGCCCAATGAGCGTGTAGGGTTTGCCTTGAGCGTTGAGCGTACCACTGGCTGTGGGCATTGCGGCAAACAACACTTGGTCTAAACCCTTGTAATAATAGTAGTTGCCATCCAGTCTTAAGGATGTGCGGAGCGCCTTAATAGGTGCAAAATCCACCATCCACTCTATGCCGAAACGCTGTGTAGGCGACCCATTTTCGTATTTGCGGTTGCTTAAATACCCCTGTCGCTCGTTGTAAGGCAACTGTATCGGGGCGTTGGCTCCCGTGAGGTCGCTAACGGTTACAACACCCGTTTGCTGGTCGATGTGATATTGACGGTTGGCCGATGGGATGGCAAAACCCTCTAAGGCCGCTTGCGAAGTGTATTTATAGGTGTAGGGTTTGTAGGCAGCAACGGCCATATAGGGATTAAATGTTTTGTGATAAAAGGCCGAGAGATTTATTTGTGTTCCGCCAATGTTGGCTTGCAAGCCCACATCCACCTGACTGGTGTATTGCCATTGCAGGTGGGCATTATACAATGCTTGCGAGGGATAAGTGTGATAGGCATAGTAAGCCTTGTTGTCGGCCGTGCTTCCTGGCGTAAAAGCCAGTCGGTCGATATAGTTTGTGCTGGGATAGAGCACTTGAAACGAGGGCAATTTAACCGATTTTCCCCAACCCACGTGTGCCGAAAGACTTCGCATCCACGTATCGCGATCATGCCAAAACACGTAACGAAGGTTGGCACGAGGCGAGAGTGTGGAGGCCGTGCCGTAGGCCGAACCGGCAATACTACTGATGTCGTTGCGCAGACCCACCGTCAGTTCCATGTTCGAAAGCTTACCCGTTGGCAGGTTTAAACGTTCTTCGGCATAAAGGGCTAGATTGTTAAGCGTGGGCAATTCGTGGTAACGATAGGGGCGCCATGTGGGTGTTAGGCGCGCTTCTTCGTAGTAAGTGCCCTGCCCCCTATTGGTGCTGCCAGTAAAGTCAAGGCCCACCAACACCTTATTGTATATGCGAGCGAAACGCTTCACCCAGTCGGCCTTCAGTTTTAGGGCATAACTTAGGGGTTTACTATCGTTGTAGCTTCGCACATACCAATAGCCTGTTGGTCCGAGTATGATGTTGGCATTGGGGTTAGCAGCATAATCGTAGGCCACAAAATAACCCTCTTCCATGGTGTGTATATAGGCGTGGGTGGCGGCTGCACTGGTGTTGCCATAGTGTTCGTATAGCTTAGTGGCATACGATACCGACGAGTGGAGTTTCACACTTGTGAGCCATTTACGATTTAGCAGCCATTCGGCCGAGAGATTTGCAGCAAAACGGTTGTCGCTCTCCTTTACATAATCGTCGAGTTCGCGGTCGGGGTCGGCCTTCGAATTATATCCGCCCACATTGCCCGTAAGACCGATGTTGAGCGTCAAGGGCATGCTGTGACGCATCAACACATGCATATAATGCGCCGAAAGCACATTGCGTTGATAGGCCGTGTAGGGCGAGGTGATGTCGCCAAAGGTGCGCGCGTGCTCCATGGAGAAGTTAAACAATCCCCATTTACCACCAAGGTCGACGCCTTTACTTAGTGCCACTTGGCGTGTGTTTTGGTTTAACTTGGCTTCAACAATAAAAGGCGACTTGCCACGGCGTGTGTTCACCTTCACAATGCCGTTGCTTAGGTCGCCATATTCTACCGACGGCACCCCCGTAACCACCTCAACGCTCTCGATATTGGCCGTGCTAAGGGTGCGCGTGCCCGCTCCGAGCGTTTCGCCAGGCGTGGCGTTGTTGTCCAATCGCATGCCATCCACCTCGATGGCCGTACCAAACGAGGCGTTACCCATCTCGCCACCACTGCTGCGAAGGGCAATGCGAGTGTCGCGAAGCAGAGAACTGTTCCAGGTTTTGCCACCGGGAAGCAAACTCATGATGTCGCCAAGGTTCAACGCTTGCCGATTGTCGAGCGCCAGGCGGTCGATGGTGTAGCTGGTGGTGCCCACGTCGGCTTTGCGTTTGGCCACCACTTCCACCTCGTTAAGCTTGAGGTTGTCGGCATTTAGGGCGATATTTAGCGACGGCATGCCAGCCTTGATGTTGAGGTCAGCGGTGTATGTGGCAAAGCCAAGGCAGCGCACGGTGAGCGTAACGTTGCCCGTTGGCACGTTTTTGATGGCAAAACGCCCCTTACTGTCGGTGATGGCCCACAGCTCGCACTCTTTAAGCATCACGGTGGCATACTCCACTGGTGTCCCATCGGCCTTGGCTTTGATGGTTCCGCCGAGCAAAACACCTTGTGCATTGGCAGTGGTTACATGGCTCAACGCAAGTAAAAGGATGGCAAAACAGATTTTGAACATTCGCTTTTATTGATTATTAGATGGAGATGCGTGGCATCTGCTTTGCAAAATTAGGTATTAATAACCAAACAAACAATACCTAAAAAAGGGGATAACAGGCTCTGTGTTTCAAGCTTTTATGCTCTTTACTAGTCATATAAATAAGTCTTTAACCGCGATTATGGGCAACGAACGCTGCATTATGCGCGTATGGGTGTTGGCGCACTGCACTTTGCAAGGGCCAACAACTAAGGGGGAGAAATAGCAAGTTATAGGTATCAGAATTGTTAAATGCGTTGTCTTTATTTTACAAAACACGTTTTTCGAGCCAACCATTCTAGAAAAAAATGCGTGCAAAAACCTATGTTTTTACCCTCGAAAGCCACAATTTGCAACTTCCAGGAACGCTGTTTGAAGTGTGATTTGCAGCAAAAACTTAGTTTTTAGCTTTCTATTTCGCCCCGAACAACAAAATTTGGACCTGCCCAAAGACCAACTTTCACCTCAAAAAGGTGGTTTTTGCAAGGCTAACTCTTACTAAACGCAGTGTAATATG
>NZ_BAIZ01000020.1 GCF_000613445.1 Hoylesella shahii DSM 15611 = JCM 12083 | reverse complement strand
TGAATTACCCTAATTAGTCATTAAAAGTAATATGTTTCTTTTCTTGTTAAAGTCATCCACAACATTTGCACATTCTAAATTCTCTAATTAGGGATATTCAGTAAATATCTAACTAATTGTTTGTCAGTGCAATATATTATTTGTGCCTTTACATAAAAACCCCCGAACTACCCTTCACGGCAGAATCGGGGGAAATTTATAAAATTAACTGCTGCGAAGTTACGAAAAATTTCTGACATAACACCAACTTTGCCCTTTACAGAGTTCGATTTTTTACAACATTATCGCGATAGCTTTGCAAAAAGCGAACTTGGGCGCATCCGTGCCCAGCTCCCACTTAAGGAGTTGGCAGCAGAGTTGGCAACCCGCACCCATAAGCGTAAATAAACAAACAAAGTAAGATTACACATCGTGAGGTAAATCAAAAAACACAAAACATTGTGAAATTAAATGTACATAAACGAGAAAAATAATATAAATTAGGGTGTAAAAGAACTGAAAAAGATAACAGATGTATAAAAAATGTTTCACGTGAAAACTTATATTAATAAGTTGAAAATGAGATAAACAGCAATCTATAACGACAAAATACTCAAAATTTTTGCACCAATTTCTATGCATTAATCGCCTACCATAAAAGCAAATTAAGCAGCCACAGCCACAGTAAATGCGCGCACTGCCACCACATGCCTCATCCCCACCGCCCTAGCTACCAAACACTTTGCTTGCAATTTAATATCAACTGCAAGTAAAAAATTATTTTGCGGTTTGCGCTATTTTGGCTAATTTTGCACAATTCCAAATAAACAAACAACAATGCGGATAGTAATCCAACGCGTAAAACGCGCCTCTGTAAGCATCGAAGGACGTATTGAGAGCGCCATACAACAAGGAATGATGCTGCTTTTGGGCGTGGGTTATGCCGACACCCAAGAGGATATTGCATGGTTAGTAAAAAAAACTGTGAACCTACGTATCTTCGATGATAACGAGGGGGTTATGAATCTCTCGGTTAAAGACATTGATGGCAGCATTCTCGTGGTGAGCCAGTTCACCCTCATGGCTTCGTGCAAAAAAGGCAATCGCCCCTCTTACATACACGCAGCTAGTCCTGATGTAAGCGTTCCGCTATACGAAGCGTTCTGCAAACAGCTATCCGAAGCTCTTGGAAAACCTGTGCTAACGGGTATTTTTGGGGCCGATATGCAAGTAGAACTGGTTAACGACGGTCCTGTTACCATCGTTATAGACAGCAAAGACAAATAAAATGTGCACCATGTAACGGCAATCATGGCGACCATCAAACTCAAACATAAAGCCAATCAACAATAGCAAAGCACACAAATGCAATATGCAAGAGCAAAAAGACATGCACAATACAAGCCAAAATAAAACGCTCACACTGGCCGAAGCACAAAAAATGGTGGACCAGTGGGTAAAAACCTATGGCGTGCGCTATTTCTCGGAACTAACCAACATGGCGGTTCTTACCGAAGAAGTGGGCGAACTGGCACGACAAATGGCGCGTATCTATGGCGACCAGAGTTTTAAAGAAGGCGAAAAACCTAACCTGGGAGACGAAATGGCCGATGTGCTTTGGGTGCTTTTGTGCCTTGCCAATCAAACAGGGGTAGACCTCGAACAAGAGCTTTTACGCAACATCGAAAAGAAAACTAAACGAGACTGCACCCGACACATCAACAACGAAAAACTAAAGAAATAAAATAAAATGGCTGAAAAAAATCACCAACACGAACATCACCACCACGAAGATGAGGTGAGCAAGTACGAAAAAACCCTGCAACTATATACCACCGAGCTTGACGAAGCCCAGGTGCAGCAGGCTGTTAAAACCATTATCGCCGAGAAAACACTGGCTAACGATACGCCCGAAGTGAAGAAATTTCTCTTCGGAAGCATCGAACTTACTACGCTAAGCACCACCGATTCGGACACCAGTGTGATGGCTTTTGTCGACCGTGTTAATCGCTTTGAAAGCGCATACCCGCAATTGCCACACGTTGCTGCCGTGTGTGTTTATCCTTGTTTTGCCGAAGTAGCTAGCGAAACGCTTGAGGTTGAAGGCGTTGAAATCACCTGTGTATCGGGTAGTTTCCCCTCTTCGCAAGCAGTTATCGAGGTGAAAGTGGCCGAAACGGCTTTGGCTTTGCGCGATGGAGCCACCGAAATAGACATCGTTATGCCCGTGGGCAAATTCCTATCGGGTAACTACGAAGAACTTTGCGACGACATTGCCGAACTCAAACAGGTTTGCGGTGACAAGGCTATGAAGGTGATTTTGGAAACTGGCGACCTCAAAACGGCTTCCAATATCAAAAAGGCTTCTTTGCTAGCTATGTATGCAGGTGCCGACTATATCAAAACTTCTACTGGTAAAGAGAAGATTTCGGCTACACCCGAAGCGGCTTACGTAATGTGTCAAGCCATCAAAGAGTATTACGAAAAAACGGGCATTCAGATTGGTTTTAAACCCGCTGGCGGCATCAACACCGTAATGGATGCCATCATTTACTACACCATCGTGAAAGAAGTGCTTGGCGAAAAGTGGCTCACCAATAAGTGGTTCCGACTGGGAACGAGTCGTTTGGCCAACCTGCTGCTTAGCGAAATAAACGGGGAAGAAACCAAATTTTTCTAAAGGTAGGCACAAAATAAACATCAATTATCAAGTAATGCCCTTGCAAAGGGCTTACTTTTACGATGTAAAACAAAGATGCGGGCAGACTTAGCTTACTCTCGCTGTGGTTTCTGCGAAGAAACCGCCGATGTGGTGGGCCATATCTGCTTCCATATTGCTGTGCAAGGCCATATAAAATATTGGGCAAAGCCTAAAAAGACATTCAACAACAACAGTATAACAGATGAACCCACCCGCAAGAACTTTTATTCTCGTGGCCACAACGGTGACCGCGCTCTTGCTCATGCACCTACTTCCCACGCTCTCTATTGGTAGCACCCAATTGCGCGATGTAAATATTCTTAGCCAAGTGCTACCCGAACCCGACGGTAAAGAAGTTAACGTGCTTCCAACCACTCCCCCCCACCCCATCATGGTGCAAACAAAAAAAGGCGCTGCACTGCATTTTAAAGAAATATGGAGCAAAGGTGTGGAACCTATTTTCGACTATTCTAGCGGTGCAGCTGGTGGTATGGACCACTTTTATGACCAACTCACTAAGGTTAACCAACTTGATAGACCTGTTAGAATTGCTTATTTCGGCGACTCGTACATCGAAGGCGACATCTTAACGGCCGACCTCCGCGAACTGTTCCAAAAAACATGGGGCGGATGTGGCGTGGGATGGGTTGACACTGGCTCGCGCATGCAGCAAAACCGCATCTCTGTTAGACAGCAATACAGCGGTATTACCGAATATGCCGTGGCCAAAAAGCCATTCGACATCACTAAGCAGGGCATCAACGAACGCTATTTCTCACCTAGCGAAGGCTCGTGGATAAAGGTTAGTGGCACCAAAAATTATGCACATACCCAAACATGGACTGTGTCTACACTCTATTTCTTCACGCCTACCACTGTAGATATCAAAGCCAACGACGGCAAAGGTGGTATCACCGAACGCAAATTTACTGGCTCTACTGCCGTGCAAAAAATGGAAGTGAAAGACACCCTAAACAGCATTGGCTTTGCATTTAAAGGCGTAGGTAGCGGCACTTTCCTCTACGGTCTTACACTCGATGGCGACAAAGGTGTAACACTTGACAACTTTTCGATGCGTGGCTCACCCGGTCTTACACTAGCCAAAATTCCTTCTCATCGTTTGCAAGACTTTAGTAGGCTGCGTCCTTACGACCTTATTGTGCTGCACTTCGGGCTTAATGTGGCCGTTCCGGGCAACCCCTTAAGCGTAATGAAAGGCTACACCAACAAAATGAAAAAGGTGATTGAGCTAATGCGACAAACCTTCCCACAAGCTTCCATACTCGTGGTGAGCGTACCCGACCGCGACCAACGCTCGCCCGATGGCATCCAAACAATGAAAGAAGTAAAACAACTCGTTGCACTACAACAGCAAATGGCTGCCGATATGAAGGTGTCGTTCCTCAACTTCTTCGAAGCAATGGGAGGCGAAGGTAGCGTAAAAACATTGGTTGAACGTAGTTATGCCAACAAAGACTACACCCACCTCAATTATAAAGGCGGAAGAGAACTGGCAAGAAAGATGTTCCCCTCTTTCCAAGAGGGCTACAAAAACTATGTTAGACGAAAAGCAATTGAAAAGAAATGATTAAACAATTATCAGAATTCGTAGACAAACTGTCGTACTTGGCCGACCAAATAAGCGAATTCACAACGCAACACGCCGCAGGGATACACCGTATTACCGACCTCTTGGCCTACAACCCCAACGAGCCACTCATCTTCTCAACAGGACTCTTCCTGATACTTTTCTTGGGTTTCTCGTTCGTTTACATGTGCTTGCAAAACAAGTTAACGGCCCGTTTGCTCTTCGTTACGGCCTTCTCGTACTACTTCTATTACAAAAGTAGTGGCTTTTACTTTGGCTTGCTTGCTCTCGTCACTGTAAGCGATTATCTCTTGGCCAACCTTATATACCGCCATCGCCAACGCAAAGCATTGGGAAAACTCTTTGTTACCCTAAGCCTTATCATCGATTTGGGCTTGCTGGGCTACTTCAAATACACCAACTTCTTTGTGGGTATGGTCGAACGTATGCTCGAACACAACTTCCAACCCTGGGACATCTTCCTACCCGTTGGCATAAGTTTCTTCACCTTCCAAAGTCTTAGTTACACCATCGATGTTTATCGCGGACAACTTAAGCCTTTACCTTCGCTCCTAGACTATGCATTTTACGTGTCGTTCTTCCCACAATTGGTAGCAGGACCAATCGTTAGGGCCAGCGATTTCGCACCACAGATACGCCAACCGCTAACCATCACACGCGACATGTTTGCTCGCGGTCTGTTCTTCATCCTCATCGGATTGTTTAAAAAGGCGGTTATCAGCGATTATATCAGTCTTAATTTCGTTGACCGAATATTCGATAATCCTGGTCTTTACAGCGGATTAGAAAACCTCTTGGGCATCTATGGTTACGCCTTGCAGATATATTGCGACTTCTCGGGCTATTCAGACATGGCCATTGGTATAGCATTGCTCTTGGGATTTCATTTCCCACTCAACTTTAATGCGCCCTACATCTCCACCAACATAACCGATTTTTGGCGTCGTTGGCACATCTCGCTGTCCACATGGATACGCGATTACATCTATATCTCGCTGGGTGGCAACCGCAAAGGCAAGATAAGACAATACTTCAACCTCATCCTCACCATGCTTCTTGGTGGTCTTTGGCATGGCGCAAGCATCAACTTTGTGATATGGGGCGGTATGCATGGCGTGGCTTTGGCAGTGCACAAACTGTTCTCGCAGGCTTATTAAAACACGATCGCAATTATGTTAGTCGTGGCATTCGCCGCCCGTTTGCCATCCTTATCACCTTCCATTTTGTGTGTTTCACATGGTTGTTTTTCCGCAATCTATCGTTCGAAACAAGCAAAACAATGCTCAATCGCATCTTCACCGACTTCCGTCCCGACCTCTTTCTGCCCGTAGTGCAGGGCTATAAGTATGTGTTGGCCTTGATGCTCTTTGGATATGTCACCCACTTCATACCCAATAGCTGGCAAGAAACACTCATAGCAGGTCTTAAACGCTGCAATGTGCTTGTCTGTGCGCTGTTCCTTGTTATTGTTATTTATATCGTTATTCAGGTTAAAAGCAGTGCCATACAGCCCTTTATTTACTTCCAGTTCTAAACGTTTGGGCAACTTTTTAATGATTTCACCTTGCGATAAAGCACATTTCACCCTGTGATATAGTTCATTTCGCACAGCGATAACATTTGCTTGTACGTACTGGGTTGTGATATTATCAACACTTCCTTTTTCCCTTTATTGTTAAATTACAACGTTTTATTTTACAATATACAGCTTTCATTCTTACCCATTCTAGAGAAATAACATGCTATAAAGCAGGAAATTTGGGCATTTTTGTGCCTTTTACAAAAACGGTTAGGGCAAAATTTTAGGGCAACACATGCATTTAGTAGCGTTTTAGCTTTCTATTTGGTGACTTGTGGACGGTTTCACACCGCACTAAAAACGGGTATTTGGTGCTAAAAGCAGCTTTTTGAGCCACTTTTAGCCTCAAAAACGAACGAGTTTTTACCTTTCGTTCGAATAAAAATGCGGCATTAAAATACAAAAAAGGGTTTGTTGTAGGGCGTTTTGCACCATTTAGCGCTGCGTTTTGTACGAGTTAGCATCGCGTTTACTAAGAGTTAGCATCCCGTTTACTAGGAGTTAGCACTGCGTTTTGGTGCTTTTAGCATGGTGTTTTGCTAGAAATTGCCCCATTTTGAGTAGAATTGGGGATTTAATTCTATAAATATTCTGTTTGTTGGCTTTCATTAGAAAAGGCGTTTTACATCAAAACAAACCTCCGCGAGAATTGAGTATTTGCGAACGAATGGGTTTTGGTGAGCAAAAAACGCACTCATAATGTTAAATTTTATGATTATTATTTTACAGTTTAAACGTTTGTTGATTGTGATTGTGTTATTCGTGGTGTTATTAAATGTGGTACTTAAAACTTGCATAATGCCTATTCCACGCCTCTCTCTTCCCTTCGTTTCGCTCTTTAAGCAGCAGCCATTAAGCCCCATTAAGTCATAATGCCCTACCCTCTTCACCTCTTTTCGCACTTAAAGCAGCCCCTACGCTCCTACAAACACAAAGCGCCCTACCCTCTTCGCCACTTTTGGCATCTAAACAGCCCCTGCTATCCTATAAGCTTAAAGCGCTCTACTCTCTTGCCTCCTTATTTTGATTCCTGAAACAACATTTGTTGTCACTCGTGCTGCGCTAAGTGTCTCGCTATGCACCCCATCAAACTGCCCCACCCTTTTTGCAAGCAACAGCCCTAAATACCAAACCATAACACTTTTATTCGTGTTTCTCGAAATTCTGCACTAACTTTGCAGATTATATATATAATTATAAACAAGAAATGTCATTAAAATGTGGTATAGTGGGACTTCCCAATGTGGGTAAGTCCACCCTTTTCAACTGCCTTTCAAGCGCTAAAGCACAGGCAGCAAACTTTCCTTTCTGCACCATCGAACCCAATGTGGGCGTTATTACCGTTCCCGATGAACGACTAACACGCCTGGCCGAGATTGTTAATCCTGGCAGAATTGTGCCCGCAACATGCGAGATTGTAGACATTGCCGGACTGGTTAAGGGTGCTTCTAAAGGCGAAGGACTGGGTAATAAGTTTTTAGGAAACATCCGCGAGACCGATGCTGTGATTCATGTGCTGCGTTGTTTCGACGACGAAAACATCACACACGTTGACGGAACCATCGACCCTATTCGCGATAAAGAAATTATCGACACCGAATTGCAACTTAAAGACCTTGAAACCATCGAAGGCCGATTGGCTAAAGACCAAAAAGCAGCAGCCGCTGGCAATAAAGATGCTAAGGTGAATGTGGCTGTTCTTACGGCCTATAAAGAGGTGTTGGAAAAGGGAATGAACGCCCGTAACGTGACATTCGAAAGCAAAGAAGAACAGCAAGCAGCTCACGACCTCTTCCTTCTTACCGCTAAACCAGTGCTCTATGTGTGCAATGTGGACGAAACTGCAGCCAAAACAGGAAACGAATATAGTAGCAAAGTGGAAGAAGTGGCAAAGGCCGAAGGGGCCGAAGTGCTGATTATCGCTGGTAAAACAGAAGAAGATATTGCTTCGCTCGAAAGCTATGAAGACAAGCAATTGTTCCTCGACGAACTGGGTTTGGAAGAAAGTGGCGTTAACCGTCTTATCAAAAAGGCTTATGCGCTGCTCAATCTCGAAACCTTTATCACGGCTGGCGAAATGGAAGTGAAGGCTTGGACCTACCATAAGGGTTGGAAAGCGCCTCAATGTGCAGGCGTTATTCACACCGATTTCGAAAAAGGCTTTATCCGTGCCGAGGTGATAAAGTATGACGATTACATTGAATATGGCTCGGAGGCTGCTGTACGCGAAGCTGGAAAACTAGGCATCGAAGGCAAGGAATATGTGGTGCAAGATGGCGACATCATGCATTTTAGGTTCAACGTGTAGGCTTTGGTATGGGCGCCTTATGGACTTGGTCGTATTCATTTCTTATGTTTACCCAATGCCATGGTTAACATAATCTGTCTTTTGCTGTGTTTGGACCTACTTCCACACAGCAAAAGGTGGCTAAGTCAAAGTTCTACGCTGGGTTAATATTTCCAATGGTTGGAGCTATTCAGCATCAAGCAATTACAAAAGTTCTCAATATCCTGCGTTCTGCCTCATTACACACAACAAAATCTAAATAAATACAAATGTTTTCACACCTTAACTACATCCTTTGGAATCCCGATGTAGAGGCATTTCACATCTTAGGGTTATCCATTCGCTGGTACTCGCTGTGCTGGCTCATTGGTCTTTTATTGGCCTACTTCATTGTTCAGCGCCTTTACAGGCAACAAAAGATAAAGGACGAACTCTTCGACCCTCTGTTTCTCTATTGCTTCTTTGGTATTCTTATTGGTGCGCGCCTAGGCCATTGCCTATTCTACCAACCCGAATACTATCTCACCAGTGTTAAACATTTCATAGAAATGATTGTGCCCATCCATTTTATGGCGGGCGGAGGCTGGAAATTCGTGGGCTACGAAGGATTGGCATCGCATGGCGGAACCATCGGACTCATTGTGGCTTTGTATCTTTACTACCGTCGCACACGCCTTAATCTTTGGCAAGTGCTCGACAATATCGCCATTGCAACGCCCATCACAGCATGTTTTATACGTTTGGGCAACTTGATGAACTCAGAAATCATTGGTAAAGTAACCGATGTGCCATGGGCTTTTATCTTCGAAAGAGTGGATAAAGTGCCAAGACATCCTGGTCAGCTTTACGAGGCCATTGCCTATTTCGTGTTTTTCTTTGTGGGACTTTGGTTCTATCGCAAGCATCCACAACGCGTGGGCACTGGCTTTTTCTTCGGACTTTGCCTTACGCTCATCTTCACTTTCCGCTTCTTCATCGAATACACCAAAGACATACAAGTAAACTTTGAGAGTGGTATGTTGTTCAATATGGGTCAGATTTTGTCGATACCCTTCATCTTCATTGGCATCTATTGCATGTGCCGAAAACAAAAGCAACCAAAAAAATAAAGGCTGATAAAGGCGAAATGTGCCGCTGCCTTAAACTTCATTATAAACGAAGGCAACCCACAATCACACCTTCTTAAACAACCCAACAACAATGAAACAAACGCTTATCTTAGCTTTTCTTGCACTGGCAGCCATTGCGCAGGGGCAAAACAGAAAGGAACGTAACCTAGAAAAGTGGCAATTCACACGCGATGGTAATAACTGGCAGCAGGTGGATGTGCCCCACGACTGGGCTATTACGGGTCCATTCGACCCTAAATGGGATATTCAACATCTGGCTATTCAGCAAGACGGACAAACCGAAGCCATTGACCACACTGGCCGTTCGGGTGCTTTACCTTGGATTGGAAAGGGCGAATATCGCACCACTTTCAACATTCCAGCAGACACTAAATACACAGAACTATACTTTGATGGCGCCATGAGTGAACCCGTTGTCTATGTAAACGGATACGAAGCTGGCAAATGGATGTATGGTTATAATGCTTTTCGACTAGATATTTCGGCTTTTGTAAAGCCGGGACAAAACGAGGTTCGTGTGGTGCTTAACAACCAAGAGGAGAGCAGCAGATGGTATCCTGGTGCAGGATTGTATCGTCCTGTTACGCTTATCACGGCTGGCGAAGCACATATCGACCCTTGGTCTACGGTGTTTAAAACACTTAGTCTAAGCGGAAACAACGCAAAACTTTATGTTGAAACACAGGCTTCAACTGCCAAAGGCAAGGGCGAAACACGCCTAGTTGCAAGGTTATTGGATGCCAAGGGTAAGGCTGTGGCCCAGAAAAACCTCACAACCAACACGCAGGGGGCTGCATCAGCTCAGTTTGATGTGGCCAATGCCAAGGCTTGGAGTCCCGAACAACCTCATCTTTACACGCTAGAAATAAACCTTTATCAAGGCAATAAACTTGTTGACCGTTTGCGCCAACGTGTGGGCATACGCACCATTGCAGTGAGCAAAGAACATGGTTTCCAACTCAATGGAGTGTCGCGCAAGTTGAAAGGCGTGTGTCTGCACCACGATTTAGGTCCGCTTGGTGCTGCTGTTAACAAGGCAGCCATCATCCGCCAAATACGTTTGATGAAGGATATGGGTGTGGATGCCATTCGTACATCGCACAATATGCCCTCGCAAATGCAAATGGAGGTGTGCGACTCGATGGGTATGATGGTGATGGCCGAAAGCTTTGATGCATGGAAAGAGGCCAAGGTAAAGAATGGTTACAACCTTTTCTACGATACTTGGTGGCGTAAAGACCTCGAAAATCTTATCCGTGGACACCGCAATCACCCCGCTATCGTGATGTGGAGTATTGGTAACGAAATACCCGAACAATGGAATAAAGAGGGCGCTGCCAGGGCAAAAGCCATGACCGAATATTGCCACGAACTAGACGATACGCGCCCTGTAACCTGCGGAGGCGATAATCCTAAGGCCAATACCGAGTGCGGATTTTTCGCCGCTTTGGATGTTCCTGGGTTTAACTATCGCGTACATCTCTACGATGAACTTATCTCTAAGCAGCCACAAGGCTTTATTTTGGGTTCGGAAACGGCGTCAACAGTAAGCAGTAGGGGTGTGTATAAGTTCCCCGTTGTAGAAAAGAAGATGGCCACTTACAAAGATGGTCAATGCTCTTCGTATGATGTGGAATGCTGCGGATGGGCTAATCTGCCCGATGCCGATTTTACAATACAAGACGATCGCTCGTTTACCATTGGTCAATTTATATGGACGGGTATCGACTATCTGGGCGAACCCACTCCTTATTACTCTTATTGGCCATCGCGAAGCAGCTATTTTGGCGCGGTAGACTTGGCTGGATTGCCTAAGG
Source organism: Hoylesella shahii DSM 15611 = JCM 12083 (assembly GCF_000613445.1). Classification (GTDB taxonomy): domain Bacteria; phylum Bacteroidota; class Bacteroidia; order Bacteroidales; family Bacteroidaceae; genus Prevotella; species Prevotella shahii. The sequence continues at coordinate 50,114 of NZ_BAIZ01000020.1, read as the reverse complement.
ATAGGTTCTATCTGTATCGCTCGGTGTGGAATGATAAACAGCCCACATTACACATTTTGCCCCACTGGACGTGGCCAGGACGCGAGGGAGAGGTTACACCTGTGTATTGCTACACCAGTTATCCCGAGGCCGAACTCTTTGTAAATGGCAAGAGCCAAGGTCGTAGGAAGAAAGATAAGTCGTCGCGTCTTGACCGTTATCGTCTGCGTTGGAACGATGTGGTGTATCAACCTGGAGAAATAAAAGTGGTGGCTTACGATGCCAATGGTAAGCCTGCTGAAGAAAAAGTGGTGCGCACAGCTGGCCAACCCCATCATTTGGTGGTGCAGGCCGATAAAAATAAGCTTGCTGCCGATGGTAAAGACCTTATTTACTTAACGGTTTCGATGGTGGATAAAGATGGAAATCTATGTCCCGATGCCGACGATGAACTAACGTTTGACGTTTCAGGTGCTGCCAAATTCAAAGCCGTTTGCAATGGCGATGCCACTTCGCTCGAAATGTTCCACCTACCACATGCGCCTTTTCCATGGTCAATTGGTGGTTACGGTGCAAAGCAACAAGGCCAAAGGTAAGGTAAAAGTGAATGTAAAAGCACCTTCGCGCAACATCGCTACCAATTGGACTAACTAAAGGCATGTTCTAAAAATTCCCCGCAAAGGTTCAATTGTTGTTCCTTGTTTTGCTCTTTGCTGTCTTTTAGCTTTTATCTGGCATCTTTCGCTTACTCTTTCAGTCGCATAGTTCACTATGCTCCTTCAAGAAGTAAGCAAAACCTGCTCAGCTAAAAGCTAAAAATACAATAAAGGTAATTTTTAGAACCTGCCTGAAAAAACAACAGTGTTGAAACACTGTTTCACCCCTATTACAGAACCAGTAAGATGCTTTCTTGCTGGTTCTGTTTGGTTATAAGCAATGAATAAAACACCAATAAGAGTTTTTTCCACATCAAACAATATAACTACATCAGGCCCAGAGATACACTAAAAGCAAAAAATGGCATGCCCGAAATAAATTCGAACACGCCATTTCGTACTATCGTTATCATCTTTATGGTATGAGCTACCTTATATTTAACCTAAAAAGGCAATGTTAAAAAGCACATTTGCTAGGCAAAAAAGAGCATCATCGCACTTGGAGGAGCAACATTTATCGCACCATTTCTTTACGCGAAGAGTTGTCGCTCATTTGAATAATATTGATACCACGTTCGGGTTTAGCAATTTTTTGACCCTTAATATTATATCGAGCCTTCTCAATAGCCTGCTGTTCGGCCTTCACTTGTTGTACAGAGGTGGTAACTTTAGTAAAAGACATCACACCTTTTGGGCCTTGCAAACGCAGTGTATTGCCATTAACTTCGAGAATTTTAAAACGCAAAGTGAATTTATCGTCCACAATAATATGCAATCTGTTGTCGCCAACTACAAAATAATCGAGAATTTTTTCTTTTCTATCAATATTAAAATACGGGTTATTAATCTCCTTTTGCTTGATTAGTTCGCCTTGTTTGTATTCAATTAAACCATAACGTAGGTTGTAATAATCACGTTCTTTCTCAAGAAAAAAGCCAAACTTCAACAATTTAATAGTTCCGATATAATCGTTAAAATCCACCTCTTGGCTGGTTAATTTCCATTCGCCATCAAGCTGTTCCTCACTAAAACTCTGTGCATTAATCTGCATAGAACTCAAAAAACATAGTACAGCACCCAGTAAAATTCTTTTCATAAACCTAATAATTAAACTCTTTTTAATATAAAATCTTTAAAGATGCAAATATAAATAAAATAAAGAACAAACTACTAACACTCGCGTTTTAAAAGCATTTTAAACCCTTTATAAGCCCAAAATAAGAAGTAAACACACGCCATAGAGCACATGTATAGCAATTGTGGATAACATTGTGGATAACCCTTAATAACCCTGTGGATAACTTAAGACTTTTCCACAGCCAAGAAATAAGGCTAAAAAACAGTGGAAAAGTAAGAAAATATGAGAAATAAATACAAGGGTTATCAACAGTTTTTCGACCTTAAATATTATCCACATTTGCACAATAAGCGTGGTTTGGCAAAGTTGTGGATAAGCAATCTAACGCATTAGTAACCAAAACGAAAAGCCAACTAACAACTAGTGGATAAAACTTATCTAATGTTGATAACCAAAAACGCGTTATATAAAGAGAAAAGTTATCAACTTATCCACGTCATATCATAACAAACATTCTCTTTCTCTTTAAAAAGAAAGAAATATAAAGATAATTGTGTTGGGCTTGAAATGGTGGATAAAGCTTAGAAAAGACAAAGATGCAAGCTGCGCTTTACCTTTATTATATATAAAAACAAACAAGCCTTATGCCGGCTAAACACCTTAACGAGGCTGCTCCGCCCCACCCTTTTACACCCAATTCAGCTCGCTCTACCCCAATAACACTCTCCATTAGTAAGCCATTTAAGGCGAAAGCCAAGTAAGAAGATAAAATATCCGCTTAACGGTTTTGTATTTTGATATGTTTATTTTAACTTTGCAAGTTAGTTAATCAAATCATTTTAAATGAAGAATTATAAACTATCGGGAATAATATCTGTTGCCGTAATGGGACTAGCCTTAATGAACTTCGCTTCGTGTAGCGAAAAGAAGTTTAAGGTTAACGGAACAATCACCCAGGCTAAAGATTCTATTCTCTATCTCGAAAATATGAGTCTAAGCGGTCCAAGAACCGTAGACAGCGTGAAATTGGATGAAAGTGGCAACTTTGAATTTAGTTATAAAGCTGCCCCTGCACCCGAATTTTATCGCTTGCGCATAGCCAACCAAATAGTAAATATAGGTGTAGACTCCACCGAAACCATCAATGTGAAGGCCGCCTACCCCACCATGTCGGCCAACTACGAGGTTAGCGGTTCGGAAGAATGCGCCAAAATTCGCGAACTTGCTTACATGCAGCTGGCTTTGCAAAATAAAGTAACAGCCATAGCCAACAGTAATTCATTGGGCGTTGCAGCTGTTGAAGACAGTGTGGCAAAGGTTTTAGACGTGTATAAAAACAAGGTGAAGATGGACTATATATTTAAAGAGCCCATGAAAGCCTATGCTTATTACGCCCTTTTCCAAACCGTGCAACTGGGAAATGCTAATATGCTTATCTTTAACCCGCGTAGCAATAAAGAAGATGTGAAAGTATTTGCTGCCGTGGCAACGAGTTGGGACACTTATTTTCCCGAAGCCGAACGCGGACTTAACTTGCACAATATTGCCATTGAGGGCATGAAAAACGTGCGTATTGCTGAAAACAACGCCCGACAAACCATCAGCGCAGATAAGGTTCAGGTGGCTGGATTGATTGATATAGCCCTAACCGACAACCACGGACGCGTGAGAAAACTCTCTGACTTGAAAGGAAAGGTGGTGCTGCTAGACTTCCATGCATTTGCTGCAGAGGGTAGTTTGAAGCGAATAATGATGATGCGCGAGATTTATAACAAGTATCACGACCGCGGATTAGAAATATATCAGGTGTCGTTCGACCCCGAAGAGCATTTCTGGAAAACCAAAACAGCAGCTCTACCATGGGTTAGCGTGTGGGACGAAAACGGTACACGAAGCGCTGTATTATCGCAATACAACGTGCAAACGTTACCAACGTTCTTTTTAATCGACCGCAACAACACGCTTCAAAAGCGTGATGCGCAGATTAAAGACATTGATGCCGAGATACAGGCACTATTATAATGAACAGTTTTTTTTCATGTAATATTTATTTTGGTTTATTCGGCGACGTGTGCTTGAGACGAGCGCGCGTCGCCTTTTTATCATCAATAGCACAATGACAAATAAGCCTAACTCTGCCATTAACATGGATAAGAAATATAACACGGCCACACTTTTTAATGGGCTTCGCATCATTCATCGACCTTCTTCGTCGCCTGTGGTGTATTGCGGTTACCAAATTAATGCTGGTACACGCAACGAAACACCCGAAGAAATGGGCATGGCTCATTTTTGCGAACATGCATCGTTTAAGGGTACAAGCAAGCGAACGCCGTTTAATATACTGAATTGCTTGGAGAGTGTGGGTGGCGACCTCAACGCATTCACCAATAAAGAGGATACCGTTTATTATGCTGCACTGCCCAAAGAACATGCTTTTAGGGCGGTGAAACTGCTCACGGATATGGTGTTTGATAGTCAATATCCCGACAACGAATTGAAAAAAGAAATCGAAGTGATATGCGACGAGATTGAAAGTTATAACGACTCGCCAGCCGAACTGATATACGACGATTTTGAAAACCTGGTGTTCGATGGCCATCCCTTAGGGCATAACATCCTTGGAAAGGCCGAATTGCTACGCACTTACACCTCTGAACATGCCAAAAGCTTCACCAACAGAATGTATAGACCCTGTAATATGGTGTTTTTTGCTTATGGCGAACTAGATTTTAAGGCACTTGTAAGATGGCTAAAGCAGGCCACTGCACACTTTGATAACGCTCTTCCGTACATTGATACCCACGATGGCGAAATGCTTCCGCCTTATCGTGCGCAAGAGATTGTGCGACAAATGGACACTCACCAAGCGCATGTGATGCTGGGAAATCGTGCCTTTAGCACCTACGACAAACGCCGAATGCCCCTCTATCTGGCCAATAACCTACTGGGTGGACCAGGAATGAACGCGCGTTTGAACATCGCCTTGCGCGAACGACATGGCTTAGTGTACAACGTTGAAAGCAATATGGTGAGCTATGCCGACACTGGTGTGTGGTGTATTTACTTTGGTTGCGACCCTAAAGACTTGCGACGATGCCTGCGATTGGTGAAAAAAGAACTCAATACGCTGGTGTCTAAACCAATGTCTGAACGACAATTGACTGCAGCAAAAAAACAAATTAAAGGACAGATTTGTGTGGCTTGCGACAACAGAGAGAGCTTCGCACTCGACTTTGGAAAGAGTTTTCTGCACTATAATAAAGAAAAAAACATCGCCGACTTGCTGCAACAAATCGACGCTATTACGGCTGATGAACTGCAAAAGGTGGCACAAGAGGTGTTTGCCGAAGACAAATTAACCACGCTTATTTATCAAGGAGGAAGTAAATAGGGGGTGAAAGGAGAGAAAGGGGTAAGTTAGTGAAGATTGTAAGGCTTTTATTCGCCACCTCAAAACTCAACTTTCATAAGCTCTAAACCTGCAAAAATCATCGAGTTATGAACTTAAAAACTCAATAATTCATCAACTGATAAACTACAAATACGCATAAACTCAACAACTAAAAACATGAATAGAAGCATTGTTTTTGCAACCAACAACGCGCATAAGCTGGAAGAGATACGTCAAATTATGCCCAATAACCTCGAAGTGCTATCGTTAAAGGATATTGGATGCGATGTAGATATACCGAAACGGGCACAACACTAGAAGAAAACGCACTTATCAAAGCGCAATACGTGCTTGAACATTATGGTTTGGCATGCTTTGCCGACGACACAGGGCTGGAAGTGGCCGCCTTAAACAACGAACCCGGTGTGTATTCGGCACGATATGCCGGTGGAGTGGGGCACGACAGCGAAGCCAATATGGCCAAACTATTGGCTAAACTGGCCGATAACACTCATCGCGAAGCTCGTTTTCGAACGGTTATTGCCTTGGTAGCACCCAAAGAAAACACATTGGGTATAACCCAACCGCTATTGTTCGAAGGTGTGGTAACTGGGAATATTGCCACCCAAAAACAAGGAAACGAAGGCTTTGGATACGACCCGCTGTTTGTTCCCGATGGTTACGACAAAACATTTGCTGAACTAGGAGCCAACATCAAAAACCAAATATCGCATAGAGCAAGAGCTGTGGGCAAGCTGGTGGATTATCTTAAACGCTAATTTTGTTATATAAAGTGCGCTAAACATATGATATTAAATGCGCTAATGGTATAATATTAGTGCATAAATCGTGTTATATTAAGAATGGTTATCAACGCCTTTTTGGTATTTAAACATGCAGTTTGAGATTTAAAAAGAAGCATCATGCAATCTCAACTTATAAACATCTTGAAACATTAGCAATAATATAAACCACGTTTTAGCGTTATAACTTTATCAAGAGATAACAAATAAACGTTGAATCATTGGGAATTGTACACCCATAAACCCTCATCCACATGCGCAAAACCACTATCACAGGTATTATTTTTGCCTTACTGATGTGCCTAAGCCTACCAGTAAAGGCCTCGTTATGGCGTAGTTACACCGCATACAGCGAGATAACGCAGGTGCAAAAGGCAGGAAACACACTCTATGTGCTAGCCTCTAAACGATTGTTTGCCTATAACACGGCCGACGAGAGTGTGCAAACTTTCGACCGTATCAACGGACTTAGCGACACGCCTGTGGCCTTTATATCCTGGAACAACGTGGCCAAACGCCTGGTTGTGGTTTATGATAACCAGAATATCGACTTTGTTATGCCCAACGGAAACGTGCAAAACTTGTCTGACTTTTATCGAAAAACAATGATGGTGGATAAGACGGTGTTTGGCATTAACAGCTATGGCGCTAACACTTACTTAAGTACTGGATTTGGAATTGTGAAGCTCGACGCGCGAAAAATGGAAATAAGCGACACGTATAACCTTGGATTTAAGGTGAATTGGACGCGTGTTGAAGCTAATCGCATATTGGCTTACTCGGCCGAAAGAGGATGTTATGCGGCTTCGTTAACCGCAAATCTCAATGATAAAAACAACTGGACGAGAGTGGGCGAGTACACTAACGACCCGCAAGCACAACCCAACACCGAGCTTATAGCTGTGGCTAAGCGAGCCAATGTGGGCGGACCACGCTACAACAACTTCTATTTTATGAAGCACGTCAACGGAAAACTCTACACCGTGGGCGGTGCTTACGCCTCGGGTGGTGTGCAAAAGGGTTATCCAGGATTGGTTCAGGTGCTGGATGAGAGTGGCAACTGGAGCTTCTTTCAAGATAATGTAACAGAGACAACAGGCATTGAGTTTAAGGATATCAATTGTTTGGCCGTCGACCCCTTAAATCCTAACCACGTGTTTGTGGGCGGACGAACTGGTTTATACGAATTTCAAGACGGTGGTTTAAAGGCTTATTACAATCGCGACAACAGTGCTTTGTTGCCCGCAATAGACCGTGGACGAGAACTAGATAATAATTATGTTATCGTCAATGCATTGGCTTACGATGCACAAGGTAATTTGTGGATAGCCAATAGTCAAACCCGTAGTCAGTCGTTGCTTATCCTTAAGCCTGGTCAAAACATAGAAAGCAAACACCAACAAGCACTGATGACCGATGGGCTTAGCATGCGCAATATGACGCAAATGATGGTAGACAGTAGGGGATGGGTGTGGTTTTGCAACGATCATTGGATTGTTCCTGCCCTTATTTGCTATAAACCTGCACAAGACGAATGCACTGTTTACAGCAATTTTGCCAATCAAGACGGCATTAGTTTGCATGTAAATAAGGTGACATGTGTGACTGAAGATCGCGATAACAACCTCTGGGTGGGCACCGATATGGGGCCGCTCTACCTTCAAATACGCAACAACGAAGTAGAAAAACACTTCGTTCAGTTTAAGATAGCCCGCAACGATGGCACTAATAATGCCGATTATCTGCTAAACGAAACCCCCATCACACATATCGCTATCGACGGAGCCAACCGCAAATGGATGGGTACAATGAACGATGGTGCTTATCTTATTTCGGCCGATAACCAACAACAAATGGCGCATTTTAAAAGCGAAAACAGTAGTCTTACTTCCAATACGCTGCACAATATTGCCATTAATCCAGCCACAGGCGAGGTGTTTTTTGCCACCGATAAGGGCCTTTGTTCTTATCAAGCGATGCCACCGAACCCCAAACAGGTGGCGAAAACGAAGCCTACGCCTATCCCAACCCCGTGGAACCAGGCTATACAGGACTTATACGCATCGTCAATCTATCGTCAAATGCCTATATCAAGATAGTTTCTACCAATGGAACGTTGGTGAAAGAGGGCAGAAGCAATGGTGGTATGTTTACTTGGGACGCCACCGACCTGCACGGACAACGCGTGGTAAGCGGTGTTTACATGGTGTTAGAAGCCACCCAAGACGGCAAAAGTGCTGCTGTGTGCAAGGTGGCCGTTGTGAATTAATAGTTTTTTTCAATGTATTGATAGAAATAACCAATTTTATTTTTTAAGTTATTCCCAGTAATATACGTTATATTTGCAGTTGAAATAGCCTTACAATTAACAAAGTATAATAAGTTTATACTTGTTAAGATGAAGTATATATAAAGGTAAGAGCATATTAGCATCCATTTTTCAGCCTGCCATATAGTGGGCAATTGCATTTAAAGTATAACGTATGAAAAGTAAAGTAATCGCATTATTAGAGTTGGCGGCTAGTTTTCGCCAAATAGGATTGAACCTTATTCGTGTAGCCATTCTCATTGTTTTTGTATGGATTGGTGGTTTAAAGTTCAAGTATTACGAAGCCGATGGCATCGTACCCTTTGTTGCAAACAGTCCGTTTATGAGTTTCTTCTATGCTAAAGAAGCTCCCGAGTATAAGCAATATAAGAACAAAGAAGGCGAATTGGTATTGAAAAATCGCCAATGGCACGAAGCAAACCGCACCTATGTGTTCTCTTACGGACTTGGTTGCCTTATCATGAGCATCGGTATCTTGGTGTTCTTGGGTATGTTCTCGCCCAAAATTGGCATCGTTGGAGAGTTGCTTTGTATTATTATGACGATAGGAACGTTATCGTTTTTAGTCACAACGCCCGAGTGTTGGGTGCCCGATTTGGGTAGTGGTGAGCATGGATTCCCGTTACTTTCTGGTGCAGGAAGACTGGTTATTAAAGACACTGTAATACTTGCAGGCGCAATAACATTGCTATCGGATACGGCAAGTAGACTACTCAAACAACTAAAGAAATAAGGTATTAGTACTATTGTTTTCAGGATAAATACATCACATAAATTTCATATTAATATTTGCGCCACTACTGCAAGTAAGTAGTGGCGCTGTTATTTTATGCCTTTGGGCGCATCATAACAGCATTTTAGCCATTACAAAGGCCTGTTTGGGTGGCGTTTTGTGCTAGGTAATAGCCTTATTAATGTGCTTCGAGCCAGTTGTTTCCCCATCCGCCATCGGCCACCAGTGGCACATCAAGAGGATAAGCGGCTTGCATTTCTTCCATAACGATGCGTTCAACCTGCTCTTTCTCTGTTGGAAGAACGCTGAAATTAAGTTCGTCGTGTACCTGAAGAATCATCTTTGAGCGAACGTTTTCGCGTTTAAAGCGTTGGAAAATGCGCACCATAGCCACCTTAATAATATCGGCAGCCGAACCTTGAATGGGCGCATTGATGGCATTTCGTTCGGCAATACCGCGCACTGTGGCGTTTCCGCTGTTGATATCGGGCAAGTAACGACGGCGGTGGAAGAAGGTTTCAACCCATCCTTGAGCCTTCGCCGTGTCTTTAGCTTGCTCCATATAGTCGCGCACTTGTGGGAACATCTTAAAATAACCGTCTATAAGTTGTTTGGCTTCTGCCCGTTCGATGTTGAGCCTGTCGGCCAAACCAAACACTGTGATGCCGTAGATAATACCGAAATTGGCACGTTTAGCCTTTGTTCTTTCGTCGCGAGTAACCTCCGAAACGGGTTTATCGTAAATCTTAGCAGCCGTAGCAGCGTGGATGTCGTAGCCTTCGCGAAAGGCTTCGAGCATGTTTGCGTCTTTACTAAGGTGAGCCATCACGCGCAATTCAATCTGACTATAGTCGGCCGAGAAAAACTTGCAGCCCTCTTCGGGAATAAAACACTTGCGAATTTCCTTACCATCTTCGCCACGAACGGGAATGTTTTGCAGGTTTGGGTCGCTCGAAGAGAGTCGGCCAGTGGCAGTAACAGCCTGGTTAAACGATGTATGTATATGGCCCGTGCGTGGATTTATCAGTTTCGGTAGTGCGTCTACATAAGTGCCGAGCAGCTTTTTCAGCGCGCGATAATCAAGAATATGCGCCACGATGGGATGTTTAGCGCGAAGCGTTTGCAACACCTCTTCACTGGTAACATATTGTCCTGTTTTGGTTTTCTTGGGTTTATCCACGATTTTCATTTCGCCAAAAAGGATGTCGCCCACTTGTTTTGGCGACGACACGTTAAACGTTTTACCAGCCGCTTGATAAATATCTTGTTCCAATTGCAGCATGCGTTGTGTGAAAACTTCCGACGTTTCTTTTAGTGCTGCCGTGTCGATACGCACGCCATTGCATTCCATTTCGGCCAAAACAGGTATTAAGGGCATTTCCACTTCATGAAAAAGTTGGTCAACTCCCACCTCTTTGAGTTTAGGTTCGAGCACGTTTTTCAGTTGCAAAGTGATGTCGGCATCTTCGCAAGCATAGGCATACACCTCGCTAGGGGCCAGTTGTCGCATGCTTTTTTGTGTCTTACCCTTTGGCCCAATAAGTTCATCAATATGCACAGTGTTATAGTTGAGATACACTTCGGCCATAAAGTCCATGTTATGATACTGTTCGGGTTGCAGCAGATAATGGGCCACCATGGTGTCGAAGAGCGGTCCTTGCAGGTACACATCATAGTTACGAAGCACCTCAAGGTCGTATTTAATGTTCTGTCCCACCTTTACAGTGTCAGCGTTTTCGTATATATGCCTAAATTTTTCCACTATTTTTTGCGCCTCATTGTTATCTTCGGGCACGGGTACATAATAGGCTTTATGCTCTTCGATGGCAAAACTAAGGCCCACCAATTGGGCTTCAATGGCATTGGTAGAAGTGGTTTCGGTGTCTAAACTGATAATCTTTGCCCCCTCAAGCAGTTGGATAAGCGATAGTAATTGCTCTTCGGTTTCCACCAAATGATATTCGTGAGGCACGGTATCAATAGATTGGCGATTGGTGGGTGCAGCGTTTGTCGTGTCTAAGCCATTGGTTTGGGTTGCAGCATCAGCAGGTTGGTCGAAGAGCGAAAGCTGCCTATTCTCCACCTTTTGTTGTTTTTCGGCCTTGTTAAGCACCCTCGAGGCGAAGCTTTTAAACTCTAATTCGGCAAAAATCTCTTGCAGTTTGTTGGCGTCGGGCTCTTTCAAGCGCAGCTGTTCTAAGTCTAATTCCACAGGCACATCAGTGCGGATGGTGGCCAAAAACTTCGACATCTTGATATCCTCAACAGCTCCTTCCACCTTTTCGCGCAGCTTACCTTTCACCGAAGCGGTGTTTTCGAGCAGGTTTTCCACTGTTCCAAACTCGTTAATAAGTTTAGAAGCAGTTTTTTCTCCCACGCCTGGACAACCAGGAAAGTTATCGGCCGAGTCGCCCATCAGTGCTAAGAGGTCGATAACCTGTAAGGGCGAGTTGATGTTATACTTTTGGTTCACCTCCTCGGGTCCCATTGTTTCGTAGCCTCCTCCATGTCTTGGCCTATACATAAACACGTTATCTCGCACCAATTGCGCATAATCTTTGTCGGGTGTTAGCATGTAGGTTTCCAGTCCTTCGCTGCCAGCTTTGAGGGCAAGCGTACCGATAACGTCGTCGGCTTCAAAGCCATCAACCTGCAAAACGGGTATGTGGTAAGCGCCAAGAATATCTTTGATGATGGGAACAGAGCGCTTAATGTCTTCGGGAGTCTCCTCTCGCTGTGCCTTATATTGTGGAAAAGCCTCGTTACGAAAGGTCAACCCATGGTCGAAAGCCACGCCAATGTGCGATGGCTGCTCCTTTGTTAGCACCTCGTTGAGCGTGTTGCAGAAACCCATAACAGCCGATGTGTTAAGGCCTTTCGAATTGATACGCGGGTTATTGATAAACGCATAATACGAGCGATATATCAAAGCGTAAGCGTCTATGAGGAAAAGTTTGTCCATAAGTTTTTATTGTTATATCGTGTAAAATTACGAAATAAAATGGGGTTGATAGCGATTTATTGCGTAATTTTGTGTCAAATTTGAGAATACATGGATTATTTGTCAACCATACGCACACCAATAGACACCGAGTTACGCGACTTTATCGCCTTGTTCAACGAGTCTTTGACACACGAAGACGGACTTCTTGGGCAGGCTTTAGAGCATGTTCGCGCTAAAGGTGGAAAACGCATGCGACCCATTCTTATCTTGCTGTTGGCCAAAAGCTTTGGTAAGGTAACACCCGTTGCACAATATGCCGCCGTGGGACTTGAGCTATTACACACTGCTAGCCTTGTACACGATGATGTTGTAGACGAGAGTGGCGAGCGAAGAGGGCAGGCTTCGGTGAACGCATCCTACAATAATAAGGTAGCTGTGCTCGTGGGCGACTACATCCTTTCTACGGCATTGCTCAGCATTGCACGAACCAACGATTGCGACATCGTGTGTGATTTGGCCGAACTGGGTAGGACTTTGTCTAACGGAGAAATTCTCCAACTAACCAATATCGCTAACACCAACTTCTCTGAAGAGGTGTATTTCGAGGTGATAAAGAAAAAAACAGCAGCCTTGTTCGAGTCGTGTGCCGTTATCGGCGCTAAGGCTGGAGGGGCCGATAAGCAAGCTGTTGAGGATGCACGTGCCTTTGGTATCAACGTGGGTGTTATCTTTCAGATACGCGACGATATATTTGATTACTTCCCATCGGCCGAAATTGGCAAACCCACTGGCAACGATATGGCCGAAGGAAAACTTACCTTACCTGTGCTTTATGCCCTTAATGCCACTGGCGATGCCCAAATGGCCGCTCTTGCACGAAAGGTTAAGGCGCGCAATGTAACCGCCGAAGAGATTGCACAACTGGTGGAATTTACCATAAACAATGGCGGAATTGAATATGCTGAGCGCAAAATGGCCGAATGTAAAGCCCTTACCGATGGGTTTATCAATCAATATATTGCTCAGCCACAACTGCAAGAAGCTTTAAAGGCATACGTTAACTTTATAATAGATAGAAAAAACTAACCAACGAAAATATTCTACTTTATTGCTTCTTTGGTTTTAAGTTCTATCAAACACAGCCCCTAACTGCTTTGCTTTGCATGGGGAAGGGCTGCCCTAATTACAATGAAAACAACCTAAACATGCTACTTAAAGTTTATATATTTCAATAACTTAACATCATAAAACCCAGCTATAAGGGCATTAACTACGATTAAATTAAATAACATGAACAAAATTAGACAAATTGGGTATTTAGTATTGGGTACCTCTTTGGTTTTCGGTGTGGCCGCTTGTGGCTCAAACAGGTGATGATAAAGATATCCAGGGTGGGATAGACCCTGGAAAACAAACCGAGGTTAACACCGAACTAACCACCGAACAGAAAAAACTTGAGTTGGACAAAACCGCAAAGCGCGCTTTGGCAATGGTTAAATCAACCGACTTTAACGACATTGAGAACATTTCTAATTATGTAAACGACAATCTTTCTAACGAGCATGCCACGGCAAAAATTAGCAAGTGGTGGGAGGATAAGCTGGAAAGCCTTTGGACCGACCTTGGAAAACGCGAGAACGACATGAAGGTGATGCAGCACATGATAAACCTTTCGCAGATAAACGGGCACTTTAAAGTGGTGAACGGACAATGGGTTAGAGAGGATGCCAAAGACTTGCAGTTAGTCTTTAACGACAATAACGGCAAAGAATGTGTGCTTAAACTTGTGCTTTCGGGTAAGCAAACCAATATGTACGTGCCTTTCTTGGACGATGAAGAATGGGAAAGGAACGACGATGGACAATTCGAAGAGGTAAAGAAAGAAACCAAATTTAACATCCCCGAACATGCAACACTTACGCTTACGCAGGGCCGAAACACCTTGATGACGTGCGAATTGAACACCAAGGTGTCTACAAACGGAACTCTCGACGTGGCAAAAGACAATATCGAGGCCAACTGTAAGCTAACCATCAACAACTATGTAGTAGAGGTTAAGCGTGCTTTATTCGAGGCTGCTAAGGGTGCAAAAGCCGAGGCTACCGTCACTATTGGTAACCAAAAGCTGTTCAACATGGTGATTTCTGCTAATGGTAAGTCCACCAACGAGCGCATTCAGGGCGTGGGCGAAGTAAGTATGGCGTTAGATATTCTAGGCGATGTGCAGTTCAAAAGCAAGATAGACGATGGCAGCACGTTTAACAAGTGGTACACAAAGCTTGAAGAAAGGGGTTTACATAAGAACAACAGCATTGTTTATTACACCGAGAACGAATACAAGGGTTTCGTACAGCAGGCCAACAATCACCTCAATGCAGGTTTATTCTTAAAGGGTTCCGAAAAGCGCAGCGCGACTATTGAACTTGGGGCATTTGCTGAAAATGATACGACTACTACGAAAAGAAACCTCTTGAGGTATGGACCTACAAGACTATGTTGAAGTTTGACGATAAAACCAGTTACGCTTTCGAAGACTACTTCACGAAGGAGAACTTCCCCGATGTGTACAAGCAGGCTAGCGACTTGATTAAATCGTTCGAAAGAATGTTTAATAAGTAGGTTTAATGCCATCGCCCTAGGCTCTTAGTTGGTCTTGGGCGATGCGTATTTATAGCGTGATAGAAATGGTATCGAAACCACATCGCCTTGTTAGTACGGCTGTATGAAGGCACGTTTCCTTACCATTTCTATTTTGTTTAAGGCAGGTTCTATAAATTACCTTTGCTGTTTTTTAGCTTTTAGCTGAGCAGGTTTTGCTTACTTCTTGAAGGAGCATAGTGAACTATGCGACTGAAAGAGAAAGCGAAAGATGCCAGATAAAAGCAAAAAGACAGTGAAGAGCAATACAAGGAACAACGATTGAACCTTTGCGGGGAATTTTTAGAACATGCCTTTACTGCCGCTTGTGTGGGCTTTTCTTGCTTATTGCATGACCCGAACCCACCAAACGCCAAGCCAACAACAACTTTTTACCCTTAACCCTCCATCATTATTCGCCACTTAGCCCACCACATAAAGCCCCGAACATGGCTTACCTTGCTCTTCGCCACAGCCCTTTTGCCGGCCGAAGGGCAAACAGTCGACACGCTGAAAGCCGCAAATTTACGTAACGTGGACATTGTTGCGCCACGCTTACGGGGCAAGTTGCGTGCCAATGCCTTAGGACAAATTACGCTGAACCTCGACTTTCTCAACGACATGCCTAAGCTATTTGGCAATGCCGACCCGCTGCGCTATGCCCAATCGCTACCCAATGTGCAAACCAATGGCGAGCTAGACGCCGGCTTACACATCGAGGGGTGCGACAATATGCACAACGAAATGAGCCTTAATGGTGTGCCTGTGCATAACGCTGCCCATCTGTTGGGCATCTTTTCTGTTTTCAACGCCAGCCATTATGCACAGATGCACTTTTCGCCCACTGCGATTTCGGCAGGTCATGCCAACAGGTTGGGTGGCTTTGTAGACCTTTCTTCGCCCGACACCATTGCCCATAAACTTGCAGGCGAGGGCAGCATAGGGCTTATTTCCTCGCAAGCCACCCTGCACGTACCCATCAATGGCAAGATGGAACTAATGCTTTCGGGTCGTTCGGCCTACATAAACCTGCTTTATCATCGTTTGCTGAACATGAAAGACATGGCCTTAAAATATGGCTTTTACGATGCAAACCTAACGTTGACTTACCATCCCAATGATAACAACACGCTGCGAATGGACTATTATAGTGGACAAGACGATGGCGAACTAAACCAAAAAGTATCTGTATATAAAGGCAATATGAAGTGGGCCAACTATTTGGGCGCACTGCATTGGGAAAGGCGCATGGGCCGAACAACGCTGCAACAAACGGCCTACCTCTCTGCCTATGGCAATGATTTCTATACAGAATTTGAAAACACACACTTGCGTTTGCCCTCTTCTATCACCGATTGGGGCTACAAGGCGCACCTCTCTTTTGCGCCATTAAGCTACATGCCGCTGTGGTTTACCATCGTTTGCAACTTCAATCGCTCGAAGTGAGTGGTGATAGGCAGTACATCAACCCCGCACCACAACGCCAATGCACACTGGAAACATCGTTGGGAGCCGACATAGCCCTACCGTTGGCCGAACAACTAAAACTAACTGGTGGCCTACGAGCCACAATTTATCGCTCGCCCGATGCCACTTTCTACGGCCTAGACCCCCTTTTGCATCTTGTTTGGCAGTCGCCCGTGGGTACATTCCTCGTTAGTGGGGCCATCAAGCGTCAGTACCTCTTTCGTACGGGGTTCTCTTCGCTCAATCTTCCAGTGAGTTTTGGCTCTCATCGTCGGCCGTTCATCGTCCGCAACGCGCCATCAACCTCTCGGCCAACTATCGCACCGCCTTGTTTAAAGGTGCATTTATGCTTACGGCAGGCGTCTATCACAAGTGGCTTTATCATCAACAAGAATATGTTAGCACGCCGTTCGAGGTTATTTTCAACCCTTCCGACAACTTAAGTAAACAGCTTATTGAGGGCCAAGGTCGCAATTATGGCGCACATGTGATGCTCGAAAAGCGTTCGGGTAGGCTAACGGGGTGGGTTAGTTACGCGTGGGGTAGGGCGCAACGGCATTATCCTGGCACAGCTTTGCTTGGTGAATATCCCGCCAGTCATGAGCGTGTACACGAACTTAACGCCCTGGCCACATATCAATTAAACCTCGTTGGCGCCTTGCTGCAACATTGGTGTGGGCCAGTGGTACGCCATTCACTGCACCAGAGAATTTCTACATGCTCGATGGTAACCTTGTTTCGCAGTTCGGTCCGCACAATGGGGCCAGACTTAGCACCTATGTTCGGCTCGACCTCTCGGCCAACTACCTGTTATATAGTCGAAATGGCCGCGAACATGGCCTTAACCTCTCGGTATATAACGCCAACATGCGGCGCAACGACTTGTTCTGGCGTATACGTATAAACGCCGATGGCTATTCGTATAGGCCACTATCCTTCTTGCCACAGCAAATGCCTTTTCTCCCATCCATCAGTTATTTCTTTAAGTTTTAGGCCATGTACAGGTTATTATTACCATTATTATTGGTGTTTTTTTGCTTTGGTTGCGAAGAAACAGAGGTGAAACAAGCCCCTGCACAGCTGGTGGTTGAGGGATGGATAGATAGTGGCGGCTTTCCCATTGTGAAGTTAACCACCACTGTTCCTATATCAAAGCAGTTGCAATCAACCGATTCGCTCGACCGCTTTTTGTTGCGTTGGGCCAAAGTAACGGTGAGCGACGGCACGCGCGAAGTGGTGCTTACGGGCATGCCCCATAGGGATTATTTTCCGCCTTACATCTATACCACCTCCGACATGCGCGGCGAAGTGGGCAAGACTTATACGTTGCGTGTTGACTTTCAGAACTTTCATGCCCATGCCATAACCACCATTCCCAAGCCAGTTAGTCTTACAAACATCAAGGCAGAAGAGCTTTCGCAGTTTCCTGGTTGCTATAAACTGCGTATAGAGTTTATGGATAATCCTGCCACAACCGACTATTACAAGGTTTTTGTGCGGAAAAATGGAGATAGTAAAGATTTTCATTCCACTTCTCTCGGCACTTATAACGATCGGCTTTTGCCCACGCAGGCCTCTATTTTGGTTAACAATTCGCGGCAAAATGTGGCCAATCCCCACGCCACTTTCTTTAAACGGAACGAGTTTGTAACGATTAAATTCTGCCATGTCGACTCAGTTTCGTACGAGTTTTGGAGAAGTATGGACGAATATCAAGGCCAAGGCCGCAACCCACTATTTAACTCGAGGCAGAACATTCGTTCGAATATTCACGGCGGTTTGGGTTATTGGTGTGGCTATGGGGTGTCTTATAGCGGGTATATTTTTCAGTAGTATGTGATGAGCCTATTGTTCATATTATGCCAGAATTGAACTATGCGACTGAAAGAGTAAGCGAAAGATGCCAGATAAAAGCAAAAAGACAGCAAAGAGCAAAACAAGGAACACCAATTGAACCTTTGCGGGGAATTTTTAGAACCTGCCTAAAGCAACTTTATAGAACTTCAGTTGCTTATACAGGTTCGTTCATCTAAAGTTATAAAGATGAAAGTTGCGTGGCTGACAGCTTTAGTAGAGGTTTTATAATGATGAAGGTGCAAAGGTTGCTAATTCTTTCTTTTAAAAATGGTAATAATAATTTACAAAATACATCCTTTAAAGCCATCCATTCTAGAGAAAAATAGAATTAAAAACCATGGTTTTAGTTCCTTTTTCAGACAATAATTATTTATTTTTACATCCGTTTTAAGGCAAAAAGGGGCAAAATGCACCATTTTGCCTTTCTATTTGCTTGCCAATCCACCATTTTTCACCGCTCTAAAAACAGTATTTTGGGGCAAAAAGCCCCTTTTTCAAGCTATTTTTTCCATAAATACGCCGTATTTTTTCATCCTTTTTAGGCTTCTAAGGTGCTCAGATAATTGCAAAAAGATGCATTTTGGTCTGCGTTTTGGTGCATTTAACCTTGCATTTAGTAGGAGTTAGCACTGCGTTTAGTAGGAGTTAGCACTGCGTTTAGTAGGAGTTAGCACGGCGTTTTGGTGCATTTAGCCAGTTGTTTTGCTGCAAATAGCCCATTTTTTAGCAAAAAGTAGGGTTTTATTAAATAAAAATACGGTTTATAACCATTCGTTATGCAAGTGTGTTTTTATCTAATCAAACTCTAGCGAGAATCGAATATTTGCGAGCGAGTGGGGAGTTGGCCCGAAAAAAGCTGCTCATAGTGTTAAATTTTGTACGTAATATTTTACATTTTGATGTTAATCGGTAACAGCGAAAACCGCATTCAAGCAAGAATAATAGAAGCAAGGCGCCAAAACAAATCTGTAAAAGGGTAGGGAGGAGGGAAAAAATATCCCAATCGGTTGATCAACCAATTGGGATTAAGCCATAGCTTTAAGGCATGTTCTAAAAATTCCCCGCAAAGGTTCAATCGTTGTTCCTTGTATTGCTCTTCACTGTCTTTTTGCTTTTATCTGGCATCTTTCGCTTTCTCTTTCAGTAGCATAGTTCACTATGCTCCTTCAAGAAGTAAGCAAAACCTGCTCAGCTAAAAGCTAAAAATACAGCAAAGGTAATTTATAGAACCTGCCTTAATTCATTTGCAGCAATTCGTCAATGTTTTTTCTGCTGTTGCCCAGTCGTGGCACCTTGTGTTGTCCGCCCAATTTGCCTTTACTCTTGAGCCAATCGTTAAACAAGTTAGGTCTAGCCACAACCACTTCGAGTTGTTGCAAAGTGATGTCCTTGTGTCGTTTAGCCTCGTAGTCGCTATTAAGTTGTTGCAAACGCTGGTCGAGCGCCTTAGCAAAGGCATCCAGCGACGAGGGTTGGCGCGAAAATTCGATGAGCCATTGGTGTCGACATTTGGCCTCGGCATCCATAAAAACAGGTGCAGCGGTGTACTCCAACACCTCGGCGCCCGTGGTTTTGCAGGCGTAGGCCAAACCCTGTTCGGCGTTGTCCATAATCAATTCTTCGCCAAAGGCATTGATGAAATATTTTGTTCGGCCCGTAATCTTAAACTTATAAGGTTGGGTTGAGGTGAACATCACGGTATCGCCGATGATGTATCGCCACAAACCACATGATGTGCTAATCACCATGGCATAGTTTTGACCAGGCACAACACCCCAAAGCGGAACGATAGTGGCATTATCTCGGCCAAACTCGTCCATCGGAATAAACTCGTAGAACACATCGTAATCCAGCATAAGCAGCATGGATTCGTCGTTGGGTGAATCTTGTAGGCCAAAGAAACCTTCGCTAGCGTTATAGGTTTCCATGTATTGCATCTGTGAAGAACCCACCAAATGGTGGTATTGTTCGCGGTAAGGGCCAAAGGCTATGCCACCATGGAAAAACACTTCAAGGCCAGGCCACACCTCGGCGAGCGTGTTTTTGCCTGACAATTCGAGCACCCGCACCAGCACAGAGAGCATCCACGAGGGCACGCCCGATATGTTGGTGATGTTGGCATGCAGTGTTTGGCGAGCAATAGCCTCGCGTTTGGCCTCGAAATCGGGCATCAGGGCGATGCTTTTTTTAGGCACGCGCACCAGGTTGGCCAAGGGATTGATGTTCTCGATGAGTATGGCACTAAGGTCGCCAACAATGCTATTGGCCACGTTATAGTTGGGCGAATGGCTTCCGCCCAGTATCAAACTGCGACCATCAAACAGTTTACTCTTGGGATTATTGCGCAGATAAAGCGCCACAGCATCCTTACCACCTTTATAATGAATATTTTTTAGGCCATCGGTCGATACAGGGATGAACTTGCTTTTGTCGTTGGTGGTGCCCGACGACTTAGCAAACCATTTCACCACACCTGGCCAAAGCACATCGGCTTCGCCGTGTCGCATGCGGTCGATAGGTTCTTTGAGCTCTTCGTAAGTGGTTACGGGCATGCGATTGGCAAAGTCTTCGTAGGTGCGAACGTTGTTCATTCCCCACGTTTTGCCATATTGCGTGCGTTGTCCTTGCTGCACAAGGTGCGTCATCACACGCCTTTGTATCTCTTCGCTGTTGTGGGTGTAGGCCTCAATGTGCGTCTGTCGACTCTTGAAAACTCCGCCCAACAAGGATGTAATGCTCATTATAGGTATGTTTGAACAGGCAAAATTACGTCAAAAATATGAAAATACGCCATATTTGAGGCAGAAATGGTGGTATAAAGGCTAAGTGGTGAGCAACGTGAGGCATAAAAGTAGTCTACATTTGTTTTGTTAACGAGATGGCGAAAGGTTTTGTTGATGATAGAAAAAAGCGTTCTATTTCTTTCCAATTTTGCAAGAATTGGAAAGAAATGGAGTAATTATTGTTGGCGCGTTTATGCCGAATGATTTGCTTTCAAGGTTAGCGTAGGGGTTGCTGTAAACCATTTTCAATAGGTCTATGCATTGCAGCTTTGTGAGCAAGTGTTTATATCACAGTGGTAGAACAAGCCCAAGGGGTTAAGACAAAGCTTTAATTGCGTCTTCAAAGTATTCGCTTCGCATATAGCCCTTTTTCACTTTGTTAAAAGCAAATTCGGTAACAAGCTTGCGATTGATAAGTGCCATGATGTCTGCTTTGGCTGTTGTGGGGGTAACAAAAAACTTGTTTTGCAACTCTTTGATGGTAACAACGGCTTTGGGATTATCGGCAAAGAGTTGAATTATCTGTGCTTGCCGCTCGTTTATGCCACCCAATTGCAGGTAAGTGTTGGCTGCGAGGCGTTTTTTTTGTTTGCGTTGGATGTAGGTTTGCAGTTCGTTGAACGATTGTTGCAGCACGCGCATGTTGTAACTAACGAAGTAGCCCATGTCGTTACCGTCGGTTTCGGTATAGAGAAACGACTTCTCGTATGATTTTTTCGAACGAGCTATCATGCGCGAAACCGACAAATATTGGGTTAGCCAATAACCACGCCTAAGCAGATACCAATAGAATAAGGCTCTAGCTGTTCGCCCATTGCCATCAACAAAGGGGTGAACGAAGGCCAGCATGAAATGAATAACAATGCCCTTTATCAGCGGATGGATGAAGTTGGTCTGTTCTTCGTGATTGAAAAAACGGCATAGGTCGGCCACGAAAGGTTCAATATCCTTGTAGGATGGTGGTTGATGCACCACCTCGTTTGTTATTCCGTCAGCTACCACCACCTCATCGTTGGTTCTAAACCTACCCGCATCCTCGTTGTTGTTTAGCGTTTTTTCGGTCATCAGTTTGTGCACATGTTGCAGCAACTCGGGTGTGAGCGGCTTATCTTGGTTTTGCACAATGAATTGAATGGTTTGATAGTTGTTTGCAATCATCTGTTGCGACTTGTCGTTGGGCTTGGTTTGCTTGCGCAACATATCTTTTGCCACTCGGCGCGTGGTGTTAGCTCCCTCCATTTGGCTAGAAGAGATGGCCTCTTCCATAAGCGAGCTTACCAGAAAATGCTCCTTCGCATCGGGTGGCAAGGCGTTGTCGTCCATTCTTGCAGTGCCAAAATTCATGTCAAACTCGTGGCAATGGCGTTGCATCTGGTTGGTAATACTTAGTGTAATACCATATTTGGGCCATACAGATATTTGCTGTTTCAGTCGCGAAGCCTTAACGTAGGCCCATAGTTTTTCGGCACTACAATTTTTAGGAAGCGACTTATATTTCACCGTATCCCAATATTCGTAGTTCTCGTTTATCTTGCTAACCAGGGCAACAAGTTCCTCATTCTGTTCTTCTAACAAAGCTTGTGTAAGACGAGTGGCGGTAATCTGTGGCGGAATTTCTATCTTTGGCATAGCCTTTTTGCTGTTTGAACGTTATCGCAAAGTTATATATTTCTTTC
The DNA here is from genome assembly GCF_000613445.1 of Hoylesella shahii DSM 15611 = JCM 12083. GTDB lineage: Bacteria > Bacteroidota > Bacteroidia > Bacteroidales > Bacteroidaceae > Prevotella > Prevotella shahii. The sequence goes on along the minus strand of NZ_BAIZ01000020.1, from coordinate 27,778 downwards.
CAATTTTGCAAGAATTGGAAAGAAATGGAGTAATTATTGTTGGCGCGTTTCTCTGGGTTGGGTTTGTGTTATAGTGGATATGGGCACAGAAGAAAGATTGAAACGCGGTGTAAGTAAGCGGATTATAGAATACATAAACCTACAGACAGACAGCTAAAAATAGGCCCTAATCACTGCCACACAAAACAGTAAAAGCACCAAAACAAAGCAACAAACCATTCGCACAAAATCTAAAAAAAATAAAAACACCGAAATATGCCAATCAAAATACCAACAATCTATCAAACAAATAGCCTGCAGCCTTTGTTCTTTAGCATCTTATTTCCTACCTTTGCATTTAGGTAACGGGCGCATTGCTCACCCTGTGCTTCGGCAAACAAAAGAAATAGGGAAACGGGTGAGGCTAAATCCCATTGAAGCGACAAGTATTATGGCACAAAAGCTTATACAAACACAGACACAAAAACAGGTTCAGGTACAACGACTATCACAACAACAGATGTTGCAAGTGCGACTTCTGGAGATGCCTCTTACCGAACTGGAACAGAGTGTGGCTGCTGAATTGGATGATAATCCCGCATTAGAAACCAACTCGAACGAACCTAACGACACCGATAATTACGACGCTGCTAATAACAACGACGAACAAGGGGAGGAGGATTTCGACCAACAAACCGAAAGAGAAGAAAGAGAACAGGCCCTGGATGCTGCACTGGAGAACATCGGACGAGACGATGAAATGCCCGAAACCTACGGCCGAGATAACTATAACAATGCCGACTACGAGGAGATTGTGTATGGCGACACAACGTCGTTTTACGATAAACTCAAAGAGCAGGTGGGCGAAATAGACCTCAACCCCCAAGAAGAGGAGGTGCTGTTGTATATTATTGGCTCGCTAGACAGCGACGGTTTGCTGCGCAAAGACCTCGAGTCTATTGCCGACGAACTGGCTATATACCATAATCTTGACGTGGAAACGGCAGACATCGAAAAGATGCTGAACGTGCTACAAACATTCGACCCTGCTGGTATTGGCGCGCGTTCGCTTAAAGAATGCTTGCTCATACAGATTGAACGAAAACCCGACAGCTGGGCTAAGGAGATGATGAAACGTGTGATGAACGAATGTTTTGATGCCTTTACTAAAAAACATTGGAACGTTATTCAAACGCAATTGCAACTCACAGATGAACAGGTGGCCGACGTGCAGGCCGAGATAAGAAAGCTTAACCCTAAACCGGGGGCGTCGATGGGCGAAACGCAGGGACGTAACCTACAACAAATTACGCCCGACTTTATCGTTGAAACGGATGATGATGGCAAGGTGTCGTTCTATCTTAGCAGAGGAAATATACCCAGACTAACGGTATCGCCATCGTTTGCAGACATGGTAGACCACTATAAAAGCAATAAAGCCAATATGACAAAGGGCGAAAAAGAGGCGCTGCTCTATGCAAAGGAGAAAGTGGAGAAGGCACAAGGCTATATCGAAGCCATCAAACAACGACAGCATACGCTAAGTGTTACCATGCAGGCTATCATTGATATTCAACGTAAGTTCTTTGTTGATGGCGATGAAGCCGACCTGAAGCCGATGATTCTCAAAGATATTGCCGACCGCACTGGGCTGGATATCTCTACCATCTCGCGCGTTAGCAACATCAAGTATGCGCAAACAAAGTGGGGAACGTTTCCCCTGCGCTTCTTCTTTACCGATGCTTACACCACTGGCGATGGCGAAGAACTGTCTACACGCAAAATAAAAATCGCCCTTAAAGAACTTATCGATAACGAAGATAAAAAGAAACCACTGAGCGACGACTTACTAAAAGAAGAATTGGCAAAGAAGGGTTTGCCCATCGCTCGGCGCACTGTGGCTAAGTATAGAGAACAACTGGGGCTGCCAGTGGCAAGGTTGAGGAAGGGGTAACAAAACCCACCCCAATGCACAACCAGCACAAATGGCCTCACCCCAACCCCTCTCCAAGCGGAGAGGGGAGTGATTAGCCTTGTTACTTTGTGGGGTGGCGCAAAAGATGGTATGGTTAGTAATAGTGTGTTTAGACCATTGGCTCGGCCTATTTAAGGCAGTTGTATAAGCCTAACAGTAAAAAAGAGCAAAGCGTTAAGTCGCTAGCTACAAGTTAAAGGCAAGGAAGTGATATATAAAAGGCTTGATAATATCAAAGCATTTCACTCCCCTCTCCCCTTGGAGAGGGGTTGGGGGTGAGGCCGGTTACTTAAAGTTGCTTATGAAAGAGAAAAACATCATATTTGGCGCACGGATGATGAGCATACTGTTCACGCCGTTTTATCTGCCCATTGTGGGCTTGATAGCGCTGTTCACCTTTAGTTATATGTCTCAATTACCTTGGGACTACAAGCTAGAGGTGTTGCTCTTGGTGTATATAGCCACAATATTTGTACCCACGGTGCTCATACATCTCTACCGTCGTTATCAAGGTTGGAGTTTGATAGAGTTAGGACATAAGGAGCGTCGTATGGTGCCTTACATCATCTCAATATTGTGTTACTTTGGTTGTTACTATCTCATGACGGTGTTACAGATACCGCGTTTCATGGGTAGAATATTAGTAGCGGCCATCGTTGTGCAAGTGGTGTGCGCCCTAATCAATGTTTGGTGGAAGATTTCCACCCACTCGGCGGCCATTGGTGGCGTAGCAGGCGGGCTCATGGCCTTTGCTTTTCTCTTTATGTTCAATCCCGTTTGGTGGCTCTGTTTGGTGTTCATCGTGGGTGGCATGGTGGGCACAAGCAGAATGATTCTTCGCCAACACAGCCTCTTACAGGTGGTGGCGGGATTTCTTGTGGGTATGGTTAGCGCCTTCTTGGTAATTTAAAAGCATATCATAAGGCGCTAAACAAGCGCTGAAGACCTACAAACAGACCGTTTTTTTGAAGTATAACAATTTAAATAACGAATTATAAACAAGCCAATCCCTATGTTGTGGCAACGCTGCAACAAATGCAGCACTCCTTATTTATATAAAGAGAGCCGAGAAAGGAGAGGCCGAACATTTTATTTTTATGACCCCATTAGTTAGCATTATCATGGGCAGCACTAGCGATCTGCCCGTTATGGAGAAGGCATGTAAGCTGCTTAACGATTTGAAAGTGCCCTTCGAGGTAAACGCTCTCAGTGCACATCGCACCCCCGATGCCGTTGAGGCTTTCGCTAAAGGAGCTAAAGAGCGTGGCATTAAGGTTATTATTGCTGCGGCTGGAATGGCTGCTGCATTGCCTGGTGTTGTGGCTGCATCCACCACTTTGCCTGTTATCGGCGTTCCAATCAAAGGCATGCTCGATGGTTTAGATGCACTTTTGTCTATCGTTCAGATGCCTCCAGGCATACCCGTTGCCACGGTTGGCGTGAATGGCGCTATGAATGCAGCTATCCTTGCCGTGCAAATGCTGGCATTGACAGACGAGAATGTGGCGCAAGCATTGCACGATTATAAAGCTAATTTAGGACAGAAAATTACCAAAGCTAACGAAGAATTGGCCCTAGTGAAGTACGAGTTTAAAACAAACTAGGGACGAATGATAAGAAGTGGACTAGTTGATGAGTTAAGGTGTGAACTTGTTAAGGAGTGAATTAGTTGATGAATTGACATTGTAAACGAGTGTTTAAGGCGATGAGTTGATGGGTTAAGGAGTGTATAAGTGGGTAGGCGAAGTTTCTTTTCACTCTTCTCATATTCACCTTTCTACGCTTTCACGCTTTCACCCTTTTCACTTTCCCACCCTCTTTTCACCTTTTCACCCTTTTACTCTTTTACTTTTCCACCCTTTCACCCTTTCACTTTTCCCTCTTTCACCTTTAAAAAGATGATGAACGAACGCGATAACAACCACGGCGAAGAACTTCTTCAGCTATTGATACCGACAATGAAGGCACTATCGGCATCGACATCTTTAATCTGCAACGACGCAATGCATCGGTAACCACCGTAGGAAACGTGGCCATGGGCGGCAACAACCCCGTGCGTGTGCAGTCGATGACAACCACCAACACCAACGACACCGAGGCTTCTGTGGCGCAAGTGCAACGTATTGTGCAAGCTGGAGGCGAACTGGTGAGGCTTACCACGCAAGGAAAACGCGAGGCCGAGAACCTGCAAAACATCAAACAAGCGCTTTCTAAGCTGGGATTACACACGCCACTTGTTGCCGATGTGCATTTCAATGCCAACGTTGCCGACGTGGCTGCGCAGCATGTTGAGAAGGTTCGCATTAATCCCGGCAACTATGTAGACCCAGGACGAACGTTCAAACAGTTGGAATATACCGACGAAGAGTATGCCGAAGAGATTAAAAAAATTGATGCACGCTTCGTGCCTTTCCTTAATATATGTCGCCAAAACAACACAGCCGTGCGCATTGGCGTTAACCATGGCTCGCTATCCGACCGCATTATGAGTCGTTATGGCGACACTCCTGCTGGCATCGTTGAAAGTTGTATGGAGTTTCTTCGCATCTGTAAACGAGAGCAATTCAATAATGTGGTTATCTCAATCAAAGCTTCTAATACTGTGGTGATGGTGCAATCGGTGCGTCTTTTGGTACAACAAATGCGCCTAGAGAACATGAACTATCCCCTACATCTTGGTGTTACCGAGGCTGGAGAGGGCGAAGACGGTCGCATTAAAAGTGCTGTGGGCATCGGTGCACTATTGGCTGATGGCATTGGCGACACCATTCGCGTGTCGCTTAGCGAAGAACCCGAGGCCGAAATACCCGTGGCACGAGCATTGGTAAACTATGTTTCGGCTCGCACTCCACATCTTCCCATACCGGCGAAGGTGGCTAATGGCTTTAATTTCGTTGCACCCGAACGCAGACCCACCATGCCTGTGGCCAATATCGGAGGCCAAAACCCACCCGTGGTGATAAGCAATCGCATGGATAAGAATAAGGTTCACGTGGTGACTAACGTAGACCAAACGCCCGATTACATCTATATCGGCCGACATCTTCCTGCTACACTCTCGCCACAGCGCCGTTATATCATGGACTACGATGCTTATATGCAGCTCGCTAGCACCAATCCGCAGGCCAACGAGCAGGTTTACCCCATCTTCCCACACAATGCTGTGCCCTTTATCTCGTTGGTTCAGGCCGATGTGAAGTTCCTTGTGCTGCAATATGGAGCTGATAGCGAAGAGTATATTGCTTGCCTTAAACACCATCCAGAGGTGGTTGTGGTGTGCATGAGCACGCATAAAAACAAGGTGGGCGACCAGCGAGCGCTGGTTCACGAACTATGGCAAGCGGGCTTAAACAATCCTGTGGTGTTTGCGCAAATGTATCGACACACCAACGAAGAGAAGGATTTGTTCCAACTAAAGGCCGCTGCCGATATGGGTGCACTGATGATTGACGGACTAACCGACGGTATCTGGCTGATGAACGATGGCGATATCTCTGACGAAGACGTGGATGCCACTGCCTTTGGCATTCTGCAAGCAGCACGTTTGCGCACCACTAAAACCGAATACATCAGCTGTCCTGGCTGCGGACGCACACTCTACGACCTGCGTTCTACCATCGCTCGCATTCGCGAAGCCACTAAACACATGAAGGGTTTGAAGATTGGCATCATGGGATGCATCGTAAACGGACCTGGAGAAATGGCAGATGCCGACTTTGGTTATGTGGGTGCAGGCCCAGGAAAGGTGTCGCTCTATCGCAAAAAAGAATGCGTTGAGAAGAATATCGACGAGAAAGACGCGGTGGAACACCTGCTAAGGTTGATTGAAAATAGCCTCACCCCCAACCCCTCTCCAAGGGGAGAGGGGCGTGAATAGCCTTGTAGCTCAAGGCAAAATATAAATTATCAACAACCCAATCATAGCAATAACGAGTCGTCACTTGCCCAAACAACACAGCATACCACGCCCCTCTCCCCTTGGAGAGGGGTTGGGGGTGAGGCTGGTTGTGGGTTAAGGGTGAGGCAGAAAACAAATAAGAATATGAACGAACAAAATAAACCCGCTGACAATTCAGCGCAAATTCAAAGCAACTCGGCACAAACAACCGAATCAACACAGCATACCACGCCCCTCTCCCCTTGGAGAGGGGACGGGGGTGAGGCCAGTTGTGGGGTAGATTTGCCAAATTCCCCCCTATTAATCTATAACACCCTAACCCGTCAAAAGGAGCGTTTCGAACCCCTACACGCGCCCAATGTGGGCATGTATGTATGTGGACCCACGGTTTATGGCGACCCACACCTGGGGCATGCGCGCCCTTCCATCACCTTCGATGTAGTGTTTCGCTACCTGCAACACCTGGGTTACAAGGTGCGCTACGTGCGAAACATCACCGATGTGGGCCATCTTGAACACGATGCCGACGAAGGCGACGACAAGATTGCTAAGAAAGCACGCTTAGAACAGCTCGAACCAATGGAGATTGCACAGCATTATACCAACACCTATCATGCTGCCATGCAAATGCTTAACGTGCTCCCGCCTAGCATCGAACCACAAGCTTCGGGCCATATCATCGAACAAGAAGAGTTGGTAAAGAAAATCATCGACAATGGTTTTGCATACGAAAGCAATGGGTCTATCTATTTCGATATTGCCAAATACAACCAAAAACATCGCTATGGCATTCTCTCTGGCCGAAATCTCGAAGACGTTTTAGACGCTTCTAGACAACTAGACGGTGTGGGCGAAAAACGTAATCAGGCCGACTTTGCCCTCTGGAAACGCGCCCAACCCGAACACATCATGCGATGGCCAAGCCCTTGGAGCGATGGCTTTCCTGGTTGGCACTGCGAGTGTACGGCCATGGGACGCAAGTATCTGGGTAATAAATTCGATATTCATGGTGGCGGAATGGACCTTGTTTTCCCACACCACGAATGCGAAATCGCACAAGCTGTGGCCTCAGAAGGCGAGCAAATGGTGCGCTATTGGATGCACAATAATATGATAACCATCAACGGACAGAAGATGGGAAAGAGCCTTGGCAACTTCATTACACTCGAACAGTTCTTCACGGGCGCGCATCCAATGCTCGAAAAAGCTTACTCGCCCATGACTATTCGCTTCTTCATCCTCTCGGCTCACTATCGCGGAACGGTTGACTTCTCTAACGAAGCCCTGCAAGCTAGCGAGAAAGGATTAGAACGACTGCTTAATGGTATTGCCGATTTGCAACGCATTCAGCCTGCCAAAAACAGCGACGAGACCACGACAACCATCGTCAACGAATTGCCAGGAAAATGTTATGCGGCCATCAACGACGACTTCCAAACACCCATGGTGCTGAGTCATCTCTTCGAAGCGTGCCGACTTATCAACACACTTATCGACCATAAGGCGCAGATTTCGGCCCAACACCTCGAACAATTATCTGCCACTATGCACCTCTTTGCCTTCCAATTGCTCGGACTTAAAGCCGAAAACGGAAACAACAACGATGCTCGCGAAGAGGCTTTCGGACAGGTTGTTGACATGGTTCTCGACCTACGCGCCAAGGCTAAGGCCGATAAAGACTGGGCAACGAGCGACCGCATACGCGACGAACTGGCCGCCGCTGGCTTCGAAGTGAAAGATACTAAGGACGGCGCAACGTGGAAATTGAATAAGTAAAAGGCTTATAGCCTGTAGTTAATACAGTTAACCTCGATAAAGATACCGACAAAGCGAAAGCCAACTCCCAAGTCGTTTTTGGGATTAGGCTTACAACGCGATGGCGAAGTGTTCTTTATCGAGGTTTACTAATGCCTTATACTAGAGGTTGCTAAGTTCATAAATGCTTAAATCACCGAAGCAAACAACTACGAAAGACATCAAGCATACCTCTCCCCTCTCCCCTTTGGAGAGGGACAGTGGGTTGAGACTTTTTCCCTACTTCTAGGTATTGCACTATTTATTACAACATCCTATCTTTGCATTAACAAATCAAAGGCGAGCTCTAGAATCATTGATAAGGTCACAAAAAGCCCTATGGGGCGTGCTGTGACTATATCGAAGATTTACAGAACATGCCTGAATTTAAAACAATTTAAAATGATAAAGAAAAGAACCGTAAAACAGATTTTATGTAAATCGGCGTTTGTTTTCGCCGCTACGTTTGTTTTTTCGATGCCCACTTACGCAAGGCACGAGAACGAAGTGAAAGTTAATACCGAAGCCAACATTAAGGGACGCGTTGTGGATAGTAAAACACAACACCCTCTTTCGCACGCTAGCGTGCTGGTTTTGGGTACAGTTATCACCACCACCACCGATGCCGATGGACATTTTATGCTGCGAAACCTGCCTGTGGGAAAGGTGATTGTGGAGGTACGCTCAGCGGGTTATAGGGCTTACAAACACGAGGTAACAACGCAAAAGAACAATACTCACGAACTGAACTTGATGCTTGAACCCGACGAAATTGCGCTCGACGAGGTTGTTGTGTCGGCCAATCGTAGTCAAACACTTAGACGTGAGTCGCCTGTGGTTGTGAATGTTCTGGACACGAAGTTGCTCGAGTCTACCCATTCTACAACCTTGGTGCAGGGTTTGAACTTCCAACCCGGCGTGCGAACCGAAGATAATTGCACCAATTGCGGATTCTCGCAGGTGCGCATCAATGGGCTTGATGGTCATTATTCGCAAATATTAATCGACTCGCGACCCGTGTTTACTGCCCTTCAAGGTGTTTATGGACTCGAACAGATACCCTCTAACATGGTGCAACGTGTTGAAATTGTTCGCGGTGGTGGCTCGGCGCTCTTTGGTGCGTCGGCCATTGGCGGCACCATCAACATCATTACCAAAGAACCTAGCGAAAATTCGGCCGATGTGGCGCACACCATCACTGGCGCAACAAATGGCTCTACTGCTTTCGACAACAACACAACGGGCAACCTATCGGTTGTTACAACCAATAATAGGGCTGGCTTTTATCTCTATGGACAAAGCAGACACCGCGCTGCTTACGACCGCGATGGCGATGGTTACACCGACCTTCCCACGCTAGATAATAAAACCGTGGGGCTTAGCTCTTTCTTCCGACTAACCGATTACTCCAAAATAACCCTTAAATACCACGGCTTGAAGGAGTATAGACGCGGCGGAAACAAACTTTACTTGCCTGCTCACGAGGCCAATATTGCCGAACAAATCGAACATACCATCAACGGCGGAAGCTTGGGCTACGACCTCTTTAGCCTTAATGGTAAGGGACATTTCAGTGCTTATGCCTCGTTTCAAAACGTTGACCGTAAGAGTTATTACGGCGGACTGGGCGAACTGGCCACCGCTGCCGATGGACTTAAGGCCTTGAACGAAGCCTATAAACTGGGTCTTAACCTCGATATGAGCGAAGACGATGCCGCCACGCTGCCCGCCAACCAACAACAAACGCTGGCCGATGCACAAGCCTACGACAAGGCACAACGGGCCTATAACCTTACGCATAACATCAATTACATCGCTGGTGCGCAATATGTGCACAACTTCGACCGCCTGTGGTTCATGCCTTCGAGTCTTGTTGTGGGGGCCGAATATAGCTACGACCGTATTAAAGACCACTCGCTGGGCTACAACAGCCTGATGGAACAGCGCGTGAATATTGGTAGCTTCTTTGCTCAAAACGAATGGAAAAACAACCATTGGGGCTTGCTTCTGGGCGGACGACTAGACAAACACAACCTTATCTCACATCTTATCTTTAGTCCGCGCATTAATCTGCGCTACAATCCCACGCCCAACACCAATTTCCGACTTACTTACGCTGGCGGATTTAGAGCCCCACAGGCTTTTGATGAAGACCTTCATACGCGTATTGCTGATGGCGACCGTGTGAAAATTGCATTGGCTAAGGATTTGAAAGAGGAACGTTCGCACAGCTTTAGTGCATCGGCCGACCTCTATAAAAGTTTTGGAACAGTACAAACCAACGTTCTTATTGAGGGCTTTTACACACGCCTTAACAATATGTTTGCTACACGCAAACTGGCTGATGATGTGATTATTGATGGCGCACGTGTTGAAGAACGATTCAATTCTAACGGCGCAACGGTATTTGGAATTAACCTCGAGGGCAAGGCTTCGCTCTCGTCGTGGGCGCAATTGCAAGCTGGTTTTACTTGGCAAAGCAGCCGTTATCGCACGCCCGAAGAATGGGACGACGATGCTGCTCCCGAGTTTAAAACCACTAAACGGTTGTTGCGAACTCCCGACACCTACGGATATTTCACCCTCACTGTGCATCCCACCATCGATTTTGCCGTGTCGCTATCTGGTGTTTACACGGGCAGAATGTATGTTGGACACCCCAAAGGGGGCAGCGAGCGCACCAACGACTTTTCTATCATTGAGCACACTCCCTCGTTTCTCACGCTTAACCTGAAGCTTGCCTATAATTTTTACATTACTAAGCAGGTGAAATTGCAGGCTAGTGCAGGCGTGCAAAACTTGCTCGATGCTTACCAAAAGGATTTGGATAAAGGGGCTTCGCGTGCCTCCGACTATGTTTACGGACCTACTCAACCCCGCAGTTTGTTTCTTGGGGTGAAGTTTTCGTACTAGGTATTATGTCTTTTTTACCCAAAAACAGTTGGTAGAGTTGTTTTGATTTTGTGTATTGCTGGACACATTGCCGATGTTGTTATTGAAAATGTGGTGCACTACGCTCAAACAATATCATAGGCAAGATGCCGACAAGCAAACAAAAGATGAACTGGATGAAATGTAAACAACATCAATTGTGTGATTAGTGGTCTTGCAATTGATTTGGGTTTTAAAAGCTGGGTGTAATGATTGAAAGCTAAGGTAAATAAACTTTACAAAGCGTATTTCAGTGCTACACCACATTTAGAAAGGCAAAAACGCCTGTAGGCGATGCCCCAAAATAGGCTTTTAAAGCCCCAAGCGAGACCAAAATGGTGTAAGTGCTTGTGCATAAGCACGCTAACACAAAAATGAATATTGCATAAAGGCAGGAACTTAAATCATAACTTTTACGCTGCCTTTTGAGTTTTTGGTGGGAAAAAGGTGCTAATTCTATGCTTATTGCGCTTTTTTCCCACTTTTTTTGTGGTTTGCGTCAGTTGTTTTTGCATAAAATTGGCCGCGCCCTTTGCTCACACGCCTTGCGTTTTGCTGCATTTAGCCTTGCGTTTAGCACGAGTTAGCACTGCGTTTAGCACGAGTTAGCACTGCGTTTTGCTGCAAAACGCAGTGTGTTTTGCACCATTTTGCAAAGTGTTGAGACTAAGTAGTAGGTAAGAAATGTGTTTGCATCAACCCCTTAGTCTTACTTTTAGTTTCTTATATATGCTTGATTATCAGTCGTATATATAATTTATAGGGACAATAAAGGCGAATTTTAGACAGAATTTTAGGCAGAAAAACACGTATTGGAATGATAGAAACAAACAGCTACCATATTTCTCAGCTCACCATCTTTTGCCCCGATTATGCAAAAAATATGCAGCAAACCCCTCCTAATACTCCGATTTATGCAGACAAGTGTGGGCGCGACTTATAAAAACGCCTAGATTTTTGTTAAAAATTAAGCCGAATAATTTACAAAACAAGGCACGCTTGGGTACGAAAAAACCTGCTTAAAGGTGCAACAACAATGCGCCATTAAGCAGGTTAGTGAATGTGGGGGATGTGTTTAAGCCCCAAAGAGAGAAGCATTGCTACCCACGTGGGGCGCTTACTTCTTATAGTTGGTAAGTCCTTGGTTAAGGAAATCCATGTAATGCGAAATGTTTTCGTCGTAGCTATACGAGCGGGCAATGGGTTTACCCTCGTTGTTAACAGCCACATAGAAGGGTTGAGCGTTAGCTCCAAACTTGCTGCGTTGCAAGTAGCTCCACTTATCGCCAACAGTTCTCAGTGTTCGCTTTTGTCCGTTTTCGGTCACTTCGATAGGTTCGGGCAGTGGCTTCTTATCGTCAACATAGAGCGAAATAAGCACATATTCCTTAGTAAGCTTGTCGGCAACCTGCGGATCGGTCCACACAGCAGCCTCCATTTTGCGGCAGTTAACACAGCCAAAGCCCGTAAAGTCGATGAGTACAGGTTTGCCTTGAGCAGCAGCAGCGGCCATACCCTCTTCGTAACTATCGTATTGAGCACGCACTTCGTTGTGATAGAGGTTGAAGTCTTGTGTGTTCATGGGTGGTGCAAAGGCGCTAACAGCCTTGCAGGGAGCACCCCAAAGACCAGGAACCATATAGATGGCAAAGGCAAACGACACCAAACCAAGCATCACGCAGGGCACGGGCATGGCATCAGAACTACCTTGGTCGCTAGCAAATTTAAGTCTACCGATGAGGTACAGACCGAGTAAGAAGAACAGAGCAATCCATATTGAGAGAAACACCTCGCGGTCGAGCAAATGCCATCCGTAAGCCAAGTCGGCCACAGAGAAGAACTTTAAGGCGAAAGCCAGTTCGATAAAGCCCAGTACAACCTTGATAGTGTTCATCCAACTACCCGATTTTGGGGCTTTCTTTAGCCACGTTGGGAACAGGGCAAACAGCGTAAAGGGCAGAGCAAGAGCCACGGCGAAGCCCAGCATACCAATGCCAGGACCCATGATGCTACCCGAAGTAGATACCTGAACGAGCAAGAAACCGATAATGGGGCCAGTGCAAGAGAACGACACCAGGGCCAAAGTGAAGGCCATGAGGAAGATGCTAAGGATGCCACTAGTAGACGAAGCTTTGCTGTCTACAGCGTTACCCCATTTGTCGGGCAGGCGAATTTCGAACCATCCAAAGAACGACAGGGCGAAAACGATGAGCAAAAGGCAGAACAGGATGTTGAATACAGCGTTAGTAGACAGCGAGTTGAGTGCCGAAGGCCCAAAGGCAGCGGTTACGGCCAGGCCTAATGCCACGTATATAACGATGATGCTCACGCCATAAGTGAGGGCATCGCGTATGCCCTTAGCCTTATTTTGTGAGCGTTTGAGAAAAAAACTCACCGTCATGGGATGATAGGCCACACGCAAGGTGTGAAAAGTGCGAGCAAACCGCCTATGAAACCCATGGCAAAGATGTAGAAAATAGAATTGTCCGACTTACCTTGGTCGCCGTTATAGGCTTGCAGTTCGGCCACTACGGGTGCCCAAAGTCCAGCTTGTGCCACGTTGTCGTTATCGCTATTAACAGCTGTTGTGGCAGCCTTTTGTGTGGTGTCGGCTTCAGTTTTGTTGTTGGCAGCCGCCAGAGCAGCGAGCGAGTCGGCTTTTTCTTTAGCCAGTTGTGCAGGGGTTTTCGTTTCTTTGGCATCGGGAGCATTGGCAGGTCCGTTGCCTTTAAAGTCGAATTCCACTTGCGTAGGAGGCAAACAATTTTGGTCGTTGCATGCGCCATACTCCAGATAACCTTTAATATGATAGGTTTTTCCAGTTATCTTGTATCTTTGAACAAAGCTCACGGCATTTTCAAAGTAGCGCAACTTCATTTCAAACAGTTTGTCGTAGTTGCTCAGTTCTTTTCCTTTAGCTTGGAGTTTTCCTGCAGCTTGAGCGCCTTCGGCCTTTTCAGTGGTAACGGTGGCCGAGATAGGTCCACCGCTGGGCAGTCCTGTAGAGTAGACATGCCATCCGTTATCAATCTTAGCAGTGAAGATAACATCAACTTCTGTAGGTGAAACCTGTTTTTGTTGTACGCTTACATGTACTGGTTCTTGCATCTGTGCCGATGCCCCCAGCGCAAAGACAGCTAGCAAAGCCGTCAGTAAGGCAAATCTAAATTTATTCATATCTAGTGGGGTTTTGTATTGTTTATTGTTTAATTAAAGTTTACTAGGTGGGTTCTATTGTATATAGTTCTTTCTAGTTAACACGATTTATGCGTCATAATGTCAAGCACAAACTTATCTGTTTCGTCCATTCCTCGGCTACCAATGGCAGCAAGGTTGCGTATAGAGCGGTCTACATCGTCGTCGATAATTCCCTCTACCGAAGTAACATATTTGTGTTGAATGGCCAACATGGCGCTCAACACGGCCGTGCTAACTCCCGTTGAGAGTTTAAGGGCGCACGAAGGTTTAGCGCCGTCGCATATCATTCCCGTGAGATTGGCAATCATATTCTTCACCGAGTAGCATATTTGTTCGAAATTTCCGCCCATGAGAAAGGTTATTCCGCAGCTACTTCCAGTGCTTGCCACCACGCATCCGCACAAGGCCGAAAGCGTTCCGAGGTGTTGTTTGATGTAGATGGCCGTGAGATTGCTGATGATGAGGGCGCGAATGAGTTCCTCTTCGGTGTTGTGGTTCTCGCGCGCAAAGGTAGTAACGGCACTGTGGTGCAGATACCTTGGTTGCCACTGCCGCTATTGCTCATCACAGGCACCATTGCTCCGGCCATACGAGCATCGCATGCGCCACCCGTTGCCGAGAGAATGTGGGCGAAAATGCTATCGCCAAGCACGCCCTTTCCTAGTGGCTGCACATGGTTTTGCCCAGTTGGTGGCCGTAGTTGTCTTCCAGTCCACATCGCGATGCGTTTTCGTTCAATGTTTTAGCTTCGAGAATAAAGCGCAAATCACTCAGTGGCGACTCGGTAGCAAACTCATAAACCTTGCGCATAGATAGTTCCACGTTGGTTTTAGCCACCGCTTCGGCACTGCAAGCAGCTCTGTCGAGCAGCACTTCGCTATTCTTACGCAGGAAAACAAAGTTGGTGTGCGACCCCTTGATGCGCGCTTCGGCCATTTCGTTACCGCTAGTGCAAGTGATGTTGATGAAGAGTTTGTTGGTGTCTTCGGTCTCCAACTTAATGTCGATGCGGTTTTCGGCAATCATTTGTTTGCCCAATTTCACGCTTTCGGGTGTGCATCCTTTGAGCACTTCCAATTGTTTTTCGCTGTCGCCGATGAGAACCCCCAGCGCAATAGCAATGGGGAGTCCAATCATTCCCGTGCCGGGAATGCCCACTCCCATAGCGTTTTTAAGTACGTTTGCACTCAGTCGCACGTCAATACGTTCGGGCGTGCAGCCTAAAAGTTCTTTAGCCTTGGCCGCACAAAGGGCCACGGCGATGGGCTCTGTACATCCAATGGCTGGAACCACTTGTCGATGTATGAGCTCAAGAATAGCTTTCCTGTCGTTTTCTGATAGCATGGTAAGTTTGTCGGTTTATTTTATTACTAGCTGTAAATTATAATTTGCTTTTGTTGAGCGTTATTTAGCAGTGCTATAGCCTGCTTGTTTCTTGTTGATTGACTTCG
Source organism: Hoylesella shahii DSM 15611 = JCM 12083 (assembly GCF_000613445.1). Taxonomy (GTDB): domain Bacteria; phylum Bacteroidota; class Bacteroidia; order Bacteroidales; family Bacteroidaceae; genus Prevotella; species Prevotella shahii. Next base: position 12,552 of record NZ_BAIZ01000020.1, on the reverse strand, counting down.
TTTTTGTAAGCAAAATGCATGTCGATGCACACCTGTTGCACAAAGAGCCACTAACGTATGCAAAGTTAGTGGAATTTACTTAAAACCATCAAGCCTATGAATATTTTTTTTATAGAAATACAAACGAGGGATAGAAAAGAACAGAATTTTAACGTTTAGAGGGATAAAAGAACAGTACGATGGTTGTTTTTTGACTAGAAAATAAGCAAGAAAATTGGCGGAATGTTATATAAAAAGACTGTTTGTGAATGTGCAACACCTATGGCGAACAACCGGCAATATGGCAAATATTCATTACCAACAAACCAAATAATCTCTATTTACAAGGCACGTAATCTTTAATTACAGGGAATTAATCTCAGTAAACAAGACAAATAATCTCTAACATCAAGCCAAAAACCATGAACAAGGCGGGCATTTTCATTTTTTATTGCTACCTTTGCGGAATGCCGAATTGTGTGCATCAGTAGCGCGCAAACCATTAAATAATAGAATAATCACACCTTATTATAAGGTGTAAAAATAGCAATAGCAGGTAAAAAGTAAATATGAAGGAACGCAACAACACGCACTTTACGCACAACACAACACGCGCCAATGCCCTTAAAGGCAAGGTGTGGCAGTTGGTTTTGTTGTTGTTTGCAGTGGTTTTGATGGCCGCATGCGCCCGAATGGGTAACCCCGACGGTGGGTGGTACGACGAAACACCGCCCAAAGTGGTGGGAGCAACTCCAGCCGAAAAGGCCACTGGCGTTGGCTCGCGCAAGCTGCACATACGCTTCAATGAGTTTATTAAGCTTGAAAACGCCACCGAAAACGTGGTGGTTTCGCCACCTCAACTTGAAGCGCCAGATATTAAAGCGGGTGGAAAAAACATCAATATCGAACTGAAAGACTCGCTCAAACCCAACACAACCTACACCGTTGACTTTTCGGATGCTATATCTGATAACAACGAAGGAAATCCCTTGGGCAACTATACCTACACTTTCTCTACTGGCGAACACATCGATACGATGGAAGTTGCTGGCTGGGTGCTTGATGCCGACAATCTCGAACCGGTGAAAGGCATTCTCGTGGGCCTGTATTCCAACCTTGAGGATAGCGCTTTTCTTAAGCTACCAATGGTGAGAGTGGCCAAAACCGATGCGCGTGGACACTTTATTATTCGTGGCGTGGCTGCTGGAAAGTATCGCATTTACGCTTTGCAAGATGTGGATGGCGACTATCATCTCACTCAAAAGAGCGAAAAAATGGCCTTCAATCGCGAGATTATTGTGCCCTCGTCTAAGCCTGATGTAAGGCAAGACACCATTTGGCGCGACTCGCTTCGCATTGATTCTATCTCGCGAATGAGCTACACACACTTCCTGCCCGACAATGTTATGCTGCGCGCTTTCACGCATGTGCTAACCGATAGATACTTTGTTAAGGCCGAAAGAACAAAGCCCGAGTGTTTCTCGCTTGTCTTTACGGCTGGAAACAACGAACTACCACAAATCAAAGGACTAAATTTCGATAATGCCGATAAGGCTTTTGTGGTGATGCCATCGCTTAAAAAAGACTCGATAACCTATTGGATTAAAGATTCAATGCTGGTTAATCAAGACACCTTGCGCATGCAAATGCAATATCTGGGCACCGACACGCTGGGCAATCTGCGCCTTAACACCGACACACTTGAACTGCTTTCGAAAACGCCTTATGCCAAACGAATGAAAGAAAAGCAAAAGAAAGTGGACGAATGGAAGAAGGCTCAGGAGAAAGCTAAGAAGAAAGGCGACCCCTACGAAACGCAAATGCAACCCGAAATTCTGGCCGTTCAACTCAATGTTAACAGCAATATGGCCCCCGACGAGAATGTTTCGATAATGCTACCAACGCCCTTGCAAAGGCTCGATTCTACCAAAGTGCACCTTTATAGCAAGCGCGACACGCTGTGGTTTGAGGCTCGTTATCGCATTAGGGTGCGCGAAGCGGCAGACAGTGTGGCTCCGGTGGGAACCAATCTCTTGCATCGACGATGGCTGGAGCTACAAGCTGAATGGAAACCAGGCGTTGAATACAGTCTAGAGTTCGACTCATTGGCCTTCACCGACATCTACGGGGTGGCTTCGGGTAAGATTAAGCAGGGTTTTAAAGTGAAAGACGACAACGAGTTTGCAACATTGGCCGTGACGCTTACTGCGCTTACCGATTCTAATGTGGTGGTTCAGTTGCTCAATGCACAAGATGCCGTGGTGAAACAAACGCGCGCCGTGGCTGGTATGGCCAACTTCTACTATCTGCCTCCGGCCACTTATTACTTGCGATTGTTTGTAGACCGCAATGGCAATGGACGCTGGGACACGGGCGATTACTATCATGGCCTTGAACCCGAAACAGTGTATTACTTCCCCGAAGAAATAGAATGTAAGGCCAATTGGGATGCCACACGCACGTGGAACCCCATTGCTAAACAGCTAAACGAACAAAAACCGGGTAAGATTATCAAGCAAAAGGCCGATAAACGTAAAACCATTAAACGCCGTAATCTTGAGCGAGCCATACAAATGGGCATACCTTTGCCCAACAACTTGAAGTGATAAGCTTTGTCGCTTACACATCACTAATAGGCATCCAACGCCATTTGCACAAGTACATCGCCTCGCCTCGTGGCCCTAACCCCTAACAAAACCAACGCGCAAAGTGAAGGCCTCGCGCCTTCTCTCATGTCATAACCCGCGTATGCCCGTGTAAAACCACTAGCATATCGCATAAAAAGAAAAAACGAGATGAAGAAGATAAAGTTGATTTTGATGCTCGCCCTGTTTCTTGTGGCGACTCAATCGCAAGCACAATGCACGTTTCGCAACACCGCATTTAAGTCGGGAGAGTTTCTTACTTATAACCTTTACTTCAACTGGAAGTTTATTTGGGTAAAGGCTGGCACTGCATCAATGTCGGTGGTTCAAAGTCTTTATAACGGCAAACCCGCCTATCGTGGCAGTCTTATCACGCGTGGCAACAGCAAAGTAGACAATTTTTTCATACTTCGCGATACACTTCTGTGTTATTCTTCTTTGGATATGGCTCCCCTTTACTATCGAAAAGGAGCGCACGAAGGCAGTCGTTACACCGTAGACGAGGTGTATTACAGTTATGCCGATGGCAAATGCCATATCAAACAGCATCGCCAGTATCACGATGGCAACCACTTTTGGGGTAACAAAACGCTAGAAGAGTGTGTGTTCGACATGATGAACATCTTCTTGAGGGCGCGTTCGTTCAACCCCGAAGGATGGAAAAACGGCAACGAAATTCCCTTTACCGTGGCCGAAGGCGATGAGTTTATACCCGCTGTGCTACGCTATAACGGCAAAACTACAGTGAAGGCCGATAACAAAATTAAATATCGCTGCCTTGAACTGGCTTACATCGAACGCAAACCAAATAGTAAACCCAGAGAGATTGCTCGATTCTTTGTTACCGACGATGCTAACCACGTGCCCGTGCGCATTGATATGAACCTGAAATTTGGTTCGGCTAAGGCTTACGTTGTGGGTATGAAGGGCTTGAGAGGCGCTGTTTCGTCTGAGGTTAACTAGATAGTGGCGATAGGTTTTTAGCTTCTAATAGGTTTTCTAGCTATGCAAGGCATCCTAAATATTCTGCCATCCAAACCCTGCTTACCCCATTACTAAACAAATAGTTCACTCAAACCCAATCAATACAATGGCGCAAAACGATCAGGGGTTAACCCCCATGATGAAGCAATTTTATTCTTTCAAGGCCAAACATCCTGATGCCTTGTTGCTTTTCCGTTGTGGCGACTTCTACGAAACCTACAGCGAAGATGCCGTTGAGGCTGCTCGCGTGCTAGGAATTACACTCACTAAGCGCAACAACAAAGGCAATAGCGATGCCACTGAGATGGCTGGTTTCCCCCATCATGCCCTTGATACCTATCTGCCTAAGCTCATTAGAGCTGGCAAACGCGTGGCCATCTGCGACCAATTGGAAGACCCTAAACTAACGAAAACGCTCGTTAAACGTGGTATTACCGAACTGGTTACGCCGGGTGTAGCCATGGGCGACACCGTTCTAAATTACAAAGAAAACAATTTTTTGGCTGCTGTGCACTTCGGTAAAACGGCCTGCGGTGTGGCTTTTCTCGATATTTCTACTGGCGAATTTATCACAGGGCAAGGCTCGTTCGACTATGTGGAGAAGCTGCTAGGAAGCTTTGCACCTAAAGAAGTGCTCTACGAACGCACACATAAAAAAGACTTTGAGCGCTATTTTGGTAACAAACATTGTGTGTTCGAACTCGATGATTGGGTGTTTACCGAACAAACGGCTCGACAAAAATTGCTTAAACACTTTGGAACAAAAAACCTTAAAGGCTTTGGTGTGGAGCATGTACAAAGTGGGGTGGTGGCTGCTGGCGCCATTATGCAATATCTTGAGATTACGCAACACAACAATATCGCACACATTACAGCCCTCGCCCTTATTGAGGAAGACCGCTATGTGCGACTGGATAAGTTCACCATTCGCTCGCTCGAACTGATTCAACCCATGCAAGAAGATGGCGCTTCGCTGCTCAATGTGGTAGACCGCACCGTTACTGCCATGGGTGGACGCTTGCTAAGACGATGGCTGGTGTTCCCACTTAAAGAGGTAAAACCCATCGAACAACGCTAGATGTGGTGGATTACATCTTTCGTTACCCCGATTTTCGCGCACTTCTCGACGAACAGCTGCACCGAATTGGCGATCTCGAACGCATTATCTCGAAGGTTGCCGTTGGACGTGTGTCGCCTCGCGAGATGGTTCAACTCAAAAATGCACTGCAAGCTATTCAGCCTTTAAAGATTGCTTGCCTTGAAGCGGAGAACGAAACGATACGCCAAATAGGCGAACAAATGAACCTTTGCGAAAGTCTGCGCGACCGAATTGAACACGAAATACAACCCGACCCACCCCTGGTGGTGAACCGCGGCAACGTTATTGCCGAGGGATTTTGCCCCGAACTCGACGAACTGCGCAACATCTCGCGTGGCGGGCGCGACTTCCTTATCGACATTCAGCAGCGCGAAGCCGAGGCTACTGGCATCAGTAGTCTAAAAATTGGCTACAACAACGTGTTTGGCTACTACCTCGAAGTGCGCAACACCTATAAAGATAAAGTGCCCGAAGAGTGGGTGCGTAAGCAAACTTTGGCCCAAGCCGAACGCTATATCACGCAAGAACTTAAAGAATACGAGGAAAGAATATTGGGCGCCGATGAGAAAATTCAATCGCTTGAAGAACGTCTTTTCAACGAACTTATCGCTGCCACACAAGAGTTTATCCCTCAAATTCAAATCAATGCCAACGTGGTGGCACGACTCGACTGCCTACTTAGTTTTGCCAAAACGGCCGAAGAAAACCGATATGTGCGCCCCGTGATTGAAGATAGCGATGCTCTGGACATACGCCAAGGCCGACATCCTGTTATCGAAACCCAACTTCCACCCGGCGAACACTACGTGCCCAATGATATTCTGCTCGACACCGAACGCCAACAAATCATCATTATCACTGGTCCCAACATGGCCGGTAAGTCGGCTTTGCTACGCCAAACAGCGCTTATCGTGCTTCTGGCCCAGGTGGGATGTTTCGTTCCGGCCGAAAGTGCACGCGTGGGATTGGTCGATAAGATATTTACACGTGTGGGAGCTAGCGACAATATAGCCCAGGGCGAGTCTACTTTTATGGTAGAAATGACCGAGGCCTCGAACATTCTCAACAATGTATCGCCCCGTTCGCTGGTGCTTTTCGACGAGTTGGGCCGTGGAACATCCACCTACGACGGCATAAGTATTGCCTGGGCCATTGTGGAATACTTGCACGAACAGCCTAAAGCGCGCGCCCGAACACTCTTTGCCACCCACTATCACGAACTCAACGAGATGGAAAAGAACTTCAAACGCATCAAAAATTTCAATGTGAGCGTGAAAGAAGTGGATGGTAAGATTATCTTCATGCGACGATTGGAACGCGGAGGTAGCGAACACTCGTTTGGTATACACGTGGCCGACATCGCTGGAATGCCCAAAAGCATCGTGAAAAGGGCCAACACCGTGCTCAAACAGCTTGAAGCCGACAATGCACAAGTGGGCGGAACGGTGGGCAAACCCAGTGTTAAGCATCTGGATGAGAGTAGAGAAGGCATGCAATTAAGCTTCTTCCAACTAGACGACCCCGTGCTTTCGCAAATTCGCGACGAGATTTTGGGACTTGATATCAACAATCTCACCCCCATGGAGGCACTCAATAAACTGAACGATATTAAAAAAATAGTGGGCGGATAAGGTCATTGTATTCTTTGTTTTTGGCCAATACTCTACCATTTTGTGGCAATAAGAAAGTACAAGATAGCTTGTAGCGTCACTACAAGCTATTTTGTACCGCGCATAACCCTACAGATGCTGTTTAAAAAGCCGTGTAAATGGTTTCGCTGCTTTTACTTTTCTGCATTTCAACTCAATTCGGTGTTAGGCTGATTTGAGTTGAAACACACTATCCCCAACAAATAAATCTTGCCTCAAGGACAAAAACAATGGGTGGATAGGGTTTGCTAAGCCACTTCTAATTCACCTAAATTATGAGCTCCACACCTAATATAATAATCAAATAGTATAGTATTTCGCAAAAATATACTTAACTTTGCAAGCTAAATAGAAACCTATTGGTTAGACTAATAATTTGAAAAGTAAGGCTAAATGAAATACGCTTTGATAACAGGGGCATCGCGCGGAATAGGGCGAGCTATAGCTATCAAGATGGCCCAAGAGGGCTATGCCGTGGTGATTAACTACCTTAACAACCACGAGGCTGCACAACAAACACTTGAACAAATTGTTGCCGAGGGCGGTAATGCAGAGCTATTGCAGTTTGATGTGGCTCAACCCGAGGCCATCGAACAGGCTGTAGCCGATTGGCAACAGCGCCATCCCGACGACTATATTGATGTGTTGGTAAACAATGCTGGTATTAGGCGCGACAACCTGATGGTGTTTATGCAAAACGATGAGTGGGAAAGCGTGGTGAATACATCGCTCAACGGATTTTTCCACCTTACACGTCGCTTGCTCAAAGATATGATTACCCACCGCCATGGACGTGTGATTAACATCTCGTCTGTGTCGGGATTGAAGGGTATGGCTGGCCAAGTAAACTATTCGGCCGCTAAGGCTGCACTTATCGGAGCTACAAAAGCATTGGCTCAAGAGGTGGCTGCACGCAAGGTTACGGTGAATGCCGTGGCACCAGGTTTTATAGAAAGCGATATGACGGGCGACCTAAACCAAGACGAACTGAAAAAATTGGTGCCCATGAAACGCTTTGGTAAGGCCGAAGAGGTGGCTGCATTGGTGGCCTTCTTGGCATCGGATGGAGCGGCTTACATCACTGGTGAAGCCATCGCCATTACGGGAGGATTGTAAAAGACCTCACTCCCCGCCCCCTCTCCAAGGGAGAGGAGAGTGATTAGCCTATTTAAGCATTGGCGGCAATATGTTGAGATGTTTCCTCTAAAACGTTTAAAGTCGAAAGGCTTCCCTATGTAAGGGGAAAGTGATGACGACACAATATGAATAAACAAGGCACATTACACGGCCCTCTCTTTGAAGAGACGTTGGATGAGGCTTTCTTTAATATAATATAAAATGCAAAAAAGAGTAGCAATAACAGGCATCGGCGTTTGGGGATGCTTGGGAAAAAACACCGAAGAGACAACAGCCGCATTGCGTGCTGGCCAATCGGGCATTGGCATTGATGAGGCTCGACTTACCTACGGATACCAAAGTGCACTAACAGGCATCGTGGAACGACCCGTGTTGAAGGGCTTGCTCGACCGCCGTTTGCGCGTGGGACTACCCGAAGAGGGCGAATATGCTTTCATGGCTAGTCGTGAAGCGTTTGGCATGGCAGGCGTAGACGATGAATATTTGTTGGCTAACGAGGTGGGATGTATCTTCGGAAACGACTCTTCTTCAACGCCAGTTATCGAGGCTGCTGCTATTATGAACGAGAAACACGACTCGCAATTGCTGGGTTCGGGATACATCTTCCAAGCCATGAACTCAACGGTTACGATGAACCTAAGCACCATTTTCCATCTTAGAGGCATCAATTTCACCGTTAGCGCAGCGTGTGCAAGCGGTAGCCACTCGGTGGGTTTGGGCTATATGATGATTAAACAAGGACTGCAAGAAATGGTGTTGTGCGGCGGTGCACAAGAGGTGAACGTGTATTCGATGGCCACTTTTGATGCCTTGGGTGCTTTCTCTATGCGAATGGACGACCCACAACGGGCCTCAAGACCCTTCGATCGCGACCGCGATGGACTTATCCCCAGTGGCGGTGCTGCTGCTTTGGTGCTCGAAGATTACGACCATGCCGTGGCGCGTGGCGCCAATATCTTGTGCGAAGTGGTGGGCTATGGCTTCTCAAGCAATGGCGGTGGCATATCACAACCCAGCGATGAAGGCTCGGTTAGAGCCATGACTCGCGCCCTAACAGATGCTAACCTCTCGCCTGCCGATATTGATTATGTTAACGCTCATGCCACATCCACACCGCAAGGCGATATGTTTGAGGCGCTGGCACTCGACCGCTTGTTTGGCCAACACATGCCCTGGATTAGCTCTACTAAAGGAATGACGGGACACGAATGCTGGATGGCTGGCGCTAGCGAGGTGGTTTACTCCATCTTGATGATGCAAGGCGGATTTGTAGCTCCTAATATCAACTTTGAAAATCCCGACGAACACTCGGAGAAACTGCGCCTCGCCACTCACCGCATCGACACTCAGGTTAACACCGTGTTGAGCAATTCGTTTGGCTTTGGCGGCACAAACAGCGCTCTGGTGATAAAAAAATAATAGAACACGAGGTTTTTAGCCAAGCAAAATATCTGCTATGTAAGTGCCTAAGGCGCTCAGTAGTGACACAAAACAATAGATAATCAATATGAAACATCTTTTAATGGCGCTGGCCATGTTAGCCTTGACGTCGAAGGCAATGGCCGATAGCGAAGTGATTTTTCAAAAGGGCGACGCCTGCATCGTTAACGATAAACGCACGTGTGTGGTGGAACTTGACTACAACGACCTCATGATTGAGGGCAAACCCTACATGCAATATCTTAAAGATAAGGGCGAGAAAAATGTAGCCGACTGGAAAAACGACATGGATTTGTGCTTGAACCAGTTTGCCGAAAAATGGAATGCATCTAACAAAGGGACGCTGCAGGCCACTGCCGATAAAGCTGATGCCACACCGCTGCGCCTTGTTGTGAAGATGAAAAAACTGCATCTAGGTAACGCCGCACTGGCTGTGGTGATTGGGCTTGGTTCGGGTGATGCTCACTTAAACTGCGATGTGCTGATTTACGAAGGCAATAAAGAGGTATCGAAACTGCAGGTTGAAGATGTGTCGAGCGGTAGCCAATACACCGAATCAAAACGACTGGCAAACATCTTTTATAAACTGGCCGCGCGCTCGGTGAAGTGTTTGAAGAAGGCTTGCAAGAAAAAATAACTCTATATCTTGGCTCTGGGCGTGCATTGCTACGCCTTGAGCCTATTATATAGGTGTAAAGCTTATTCGCATACCTTTAAATATACTGCCAAAGGGCCGTCGCACACAGCATGAAAGCTAGGCATTGGCTTGCTGCCCAATGGCTCTAACCCCCCTTGTTAACCTCAAAACTAAGAAACCTGTTAACTAAATAACAATATTATGCATCTCTTTCCCGCATTATCTAAGAAGTATTGCCAAGAACACATGTCGGCTGGCGAGGCGCAACGTTTAGCACAATTCATCGCGTGGGCACCCATGGTGTTTCAAGTTTCGCGTCTAATGGTGAAGTTCGGTATTCTTGATTTGCTGCGCGATAACCAAGACGGACTAACGCAAGACGAACTAGTAGAGCGCACCAAACTATCGGCTTACACCATTAAAATATTGGTTGAGGCCTCGTTGTCGATAGGAACTGTGCTGGTTGACGAAGAAACAGGCCGCTTCTCGCTCTCGAAAACGGGCTGGTTTTTGCTCACCGATGATTCTACTCGTGTGAATATGGACTTCAATCACGATGTTAACTATCGCGGATTGTTCTACCTTGAAGAGGCGTTGAAAAACGAAAAACCCGAAGGACTCAAAACCTTAGGCTCGTGGCCAACAATATACGAGGGCCTTTCTCAACTGCCCGAAGACGTGCAAAAAAGCTGGTTTGGATTCGACCACTTTTATAGTGACCACTCGTTCGACGAGGCTTTGAAAATCGTTTTCGCTCATAATCCACAACAACTCATGGACGTGGGTGGCAATACAGGCCGCTTTGCTTTGAGATGTGTTAACCATTCTAACAATGTACAGGTTACAATCGTTGACCTTCCTGGCCAAATTGGCATGATGCGCAACAACATTCAAGGCAAGCCTGGAGCCGAACGCATTGGCGATTATCCTGCTAATATGCTAGACGAAAACACCAAACTGCCACAAGGTGAATGGGACGTGATATGATGAGTCAGTTTCTTGACTGCTTCTCTGAAGCGCAAATCGTGGCCATTCTGCAAAAGGCGGCAGCGTGATGAACCCTCAAACAAGGCTGTTTATCATGGAAACATTCTGGGATAGGCAACGTTACGAAACCACTGCTCTGTGCCTAACCATGACCAGTGTGTACTTTACAGCCTTGGCCAATGGCAATTCGAAAATGTATCACAGCGAAGACATGGCTAGACTAATTGAAAAAGCTGGGCTGAAGGTGGTGCATACACACGACGGAGTGGGCCGAGGACACAGCATTTTGGAAGTGATGAAACCCTAAAAACCCACACAACAATAGCAACAACATTTAAATTATTTATTAACGAACAACTATTATATACAAATGAATATGTCAAGACAAGAAATCGAAGAGAAAGTAAGAGAATTCCTTATCGAAGATTTGGAAATTGATGAAGAAAAAATTGTTCCCGAAGGAAAGCTCAAAGACGACCTAGGTATCGACAGCTTAGACTTCGTTGACATTGTGGTTATCGTGGAAAAGAAGTTCGGTTTTAAGATTAAACCCGAAGAAATGGCTGGTATTACAACACTGGGACAATTCTGCGACTATATAGAAAGCAAAGTGAACAACGCCTAAAGGCTATCTCCGTAGCTGATATGGAATGGCAAGGACGAACAGACGGCAACCGATGGATGCAACAGCAGCTCATAAACTGCTTTCGCTTCCTCTCGCTTCACATCTATTATATGGGTGTGGCTGTGGTTGTGCCGTTCTATATGCTTTTCGGTAAGGGCTTTAAAGCTAGCTATGGGTTCTATCGCCAGCGCATGGGATGGGGCACATGTAAGTCGTTTTGGTGGTGTTATAAAAATCATTATCGCTTCGGACAGGTAATGATAGACCGTTTTGCTCGTTATGCAGGCAAAACGTTTCGCATCACTACCGAAAACCTGGAGCTGTATAACGAACTGGAAAAAGGCCCTGATGCCTTTGCCATGCTTAGCGCACATGTGGGCAACTACGAGATGGGCGGATACACCTTGGTGGCAAAAAGCAAGTGCATCTACATGTTGGTGTTTGGTCAAGAAACACAAACGGTGATGGAAAACAGGCAAGAGCAGTTTGGAAAAACCAATATCCGAATGGTGCCCGTGGGCAATGGCATGAACCATCTCTTTGCTATTAACGAGGCGCTTACCACAGGACAGATTCTAAGTATGACGGCCGATAGGCGTTTTGGTTCGGAAAAAGCTGTGCCTTGCAACTTCTTTGGTGCCGAAGCGCTTTTCCCTATGGGGCCGTTTGCCACCGTTATTCAACGCGATGTGCCCACATTGGTGGTGCTAGTGGTGAAAACTGGCACGCGTAGTTATCACGCTGTGGTGAAGCGGTTGCCCATGCCTGAAGCACATTTACCACGAAAAGAACGCATCGCCTTGCTGGCTCAGGCCTATGCTAACGAACTGGAGAACGTGGTTAGACAATATCCTGAACAATGGTTTAACTTCTTTAATATATGGACAACAACCACATGCCAAAACCCGAAGCAGTGAATGTGCGCGACTTGTTGCCCCAACAGCCCCCGTTTGTGATGGTGGATTGCTTGCTGGGATTTGACAACGACACCACCACTTGTGGCTATACCGTGCCCGAAGATGGCATTTTTACCAACGATGGTTGTCTCTCGGCTGAGGGATTGGTGGAGAATATCGCACAAACATGCGCTGCACGCCAAGGCTTTTACAACAAGTATGTGCTGAAACGAGGGGTGCAACTGGGCTTTATCGGTGCTATACGTAACTTCCGTGTAATGCGTTTGCCCCGTGTTGGTCAACAACTCAAAACCACTATTCGCGTAGAAGAAAACGTGATGGGCATGACTTTGGCCTCTGCCATCGTGGAATGCGAGGGACAAACGATGGCTACAACCGAAATTAAAATTGCGTTGATAGAAAATGTAGTAAAGGAGTAAAGTAGTATGTAGCTGGTAGTAAAATAGTATGTGG
>NZ_BAIZ01000021.1 GCF_000613445.1 Hoylesella shahii DSM 15611 = JCM 12083 | reverse complement strand
CTTTCTAATGGCCTTGCGCGGGTACGTATGCCGCACCCACGCAAGGTATTGTTTCGTTTTTATACATATGGCGTAATATCTCGCTTTACTTTTTGCGCCAATATGTATTAAACGAGTTAGCCTTACTTGTCACTAGATGTCTTACGTTCGGGTATATAGAAGTGTTCCCAAGACACTTCCTTTACCTTTGCGTCAAGGCACTTTTGGATAACAGCCTCCATCCAGGCAGGCCCAGCTGGACTGACAGAATCCCAAAAGGCGCTGGACTCCCAACGAATATCTAAAATGATGCTAATGCGATAGACTTCTTTATCTTTCATTGCTTGTTGTGCCGGCTTGTTAAATAAGGATAGTCCATATACCCACATCTTGCCTTTATATTCAGCCCACGGACTTGTTTCTTTTGGGCTAACGTTCCTTATTTTAAAGGCACTGCCCCTAATAACATCAAAAGCTTTTTGGCGGGTTGGCCAACAAATTCTCTTCTACGTGCATCAAGGGTAGGCAAGAACGCTTCGATCATCTTATTTTCCCTTTCACGTTCCGCATCCGTCTGCGTGTTTTGAGCGTGCATGGTGAGGCCAAAGCATAGCGTAAAGAACAAAATAAATAACTTCTTCATCGTCTTAACATTTTATAGGTTTGTAACTAATCTTTTCTGAACCATATGTGGTATAGTCGGACTTATCTGTTATATGGCATTTCACGATACTGATACCACCGTTGAAGTGATTAATGATTGTGCTTAATCTAGCAATGGCTATATCGTGGCTCGATTTAAAATTTAAATTCTCTTTGTACAATTCCAGCACCTTACTACATTTACCATCCAGTTTAAAATCATTAGTGGTGTCGTCAACTTCGTTTTCTATCTCCTTGAACATGGCTGCTGCTTTATTTCTATCGTTGATAATCAATGCATAATAGGTGTTCTCGTCTATAAAAACAATTGAACCACAAATGTTGGTACACTCTGGGTTCGCAGCTGCTAAACAAAGATTTAACAAGTCTTTTGCTGATGGAGGAGTAAAATTGGGGTGGTTGTGAATAATATACTTGGTGTAAGGACCATAATGATATTTTGCCCTGTCTGAAAGTCCTCCCTTTTCAGGCTCTACCATATAATGGCGGTTATCGTCATAAACTTCGATAGCACTAGCATGCTCAATATTGCCATGTTCCTTTATAATTTTTTTATATTGGGAGAAGTCAATGTAGTTATACTTTGCACCTTTATAGGGTTTCAGAGAGAACAAACTATCCAACATTTCCTTCATAGCACTCTTTGCCTTGTTGGAATAAGGCAATGAGTCGCACTCTTCTGGTATAGCGTTTTTCGGGGTTACCCCTGAGGCATAGTTGTCTACATATGGGCCATCGGAAGGTTTGGGCTTATGTTCGCCAGTGCTTCCACCTGTTCCACCGCCCCATCCTAGACGGTAAGTGCCATGAATTTGATAGGTGACTTGTACAATCATATTAATCCAATGTTCGATAGCAACTTGTTGTAACATCTTGCTATAATGCATTGCAAATTCTCTTGGGTCTTGACATTTGCGATACAATATGTCACAATCGATGATAATAACTATTTTGTTTTCATACCATTCTTTTTCTACCTTGCAATAAGAGGGAGGTATGTCTGAACGCCAAAGTGCCTCTTTCGCCCATTCTTCAATCGTGCTGTGTTTTACACCATGGCAATTCCCATCTGGCGTTCCCATATAGCTTGATGTATAGCTGAACTTAAACACAGCCTTTGCCCCCTCTGTGTAGGTTTTCAAACCTTGTTCTTGGCAACTGTTCCTGGGTTAATTGCATCATGCTGTCTTTAAGGAACTCGTATGTTTTAAGGCCATTGTCTACTTGTAATCCCTTATCAGATAAGATGGTGAAATCATTAGAATAGAGGAAACGCTGCGTTATTGGGATGTCGTTGTTGAGTGTTTCAGCAGTAACCACTTGTGGACTTTTAAGTTTGTTGTTCAGTTCAACGCACTCGTTATCCAGCTGCGTAAAACCAACAGGATAATACAATGCACCGCTTATCATCTCGGCTCCTTCATTGGCGAAAGGCACAATAAACACCATGCCGTGCATCGAACTGTTGCACAAGCGAATGTCCTCGAAGTACACCTGCTTGTCTTTTGTCAAGCTTTGAAACACAGGTTGCTGGTCGGTAGAGGCGTTTAACGCTTCAACAAATCGTTGAGCGTCTCTGTTTGTCACCTCATCTGGTAGCGACACACCTACATCGTATTCTTGTTGACTACAAGCGCAAATCAACAAGACGCATAACCAAATCATTGGCGCGATTACATTCGCCATCTTTACATTCTTTTTCATCATAGTTTTTTCATTTTGAGGTTATAATAATGTTTGCGAGATATACTTTTTCTACATCCTAAAGGATGGATTCTCCATACATGGAAGGGTTTTCTAAAGGCAATGTTATGTGATGTTTAATGTGGTTTTACCAACCCAAAGATTGAACTATAAGCTGCCTTTTGATTGCAAAAATAAGCAATTTATCAATTCGTTATTCTGCTGATAATATGTTTGTTAGCATATAATGGATATTTGTTATAACCTTGTTCGTATAATAAACAGTAATATGCTCGAAAGTGTAACAGGCTAAGTTAAGAAAATAAGACAGGAAAGATGTTGGCAAACAAACGGAAGGTGAACAGAAAGCCATTAAGCCAACGCCGAAAAATACTTGATAAACGGTGTAATGGCTGATAGGTGTTTTATCTTCTTGCTAGAAAAAAGCCATGCCACGCCCTTTGGGGGCAACGGCATGGCTTTACATATTGATTGCGCAAGCTTGCATTTGTAGGTGTTGGGCTTGCCAATGGTAAATTTTTGGTGTGTGTGGGGTTTACATCTTAGTAACAATACCGCCCTCTGTGGCTTCAATAAACTGCACGAGGTTGCGTATTTCGGGGCTGTCGGGCACTTGTTCTTTCACCTGGAGCACCGAGTCGAACACGCTTGTTTGTCCGTGGAACACCAAGCGGTATGCGTTGGCGATGTGCTTTATGGTTTTGGGGGCTACGCCATCGGCTTTCAACATCACGGTGTTTACGCCGCCGTAGGCCAGCGGTTTACCGCCAAGGATGATGTAGGGAGGCACGTCTTTCGAGAAAGTTGTGCCCGCTTGAATCATGGCGCGATCGCCAACACGCGTCTTGGCGTTCTCGATAACACTCGTTGAGAATATCACGCCGTTGCCAATTTCGCAGTCGCCTGCAATCTTTGTGCCGTAGCCAAACACGCAATCGTTGCCCACTTGCGTGTCGTGCGAGATGTGTGCACCCTCCATCAGGAAGTTGTGATTGCCAATAACGGTTTTGCAACCCTCGTGCGTGGCGCGGTTGATTACCCCATTTTCGCGGATGGTGTTGTCGTTGCCGATGATGAGGAACGACCTTTCGCCCACGAAATTAAAGTCTTGGGGCAACGCTCCCAACACCGAACATTGATAAACGCTGTTGCCACTGCCCATGCGTGTGCCGTTAAGGATGCTCACAAAGGTAGATAACACAGTTGTCGCCAATCTCTACATCGTCTTCTATGTAGACGAAGGGGTAAATTTTGCAGTTGTCGCCTATCTTGGCGCGAGGCGACACCTCTGCTCTTGAACTTATATCGCTTGACATAATGTGAGGTTTTGAGTTGATGAGTTTGTGAGTTGATGAGTTGATGAGTTGATGAGTTTGTGAGTTTGTGGGTTGATGAGTTTGTGAGTTTTTGAGTTTTTGAGTTTTTGAACTTGTGAGTTTTTGAGTTGATGAGTTTTTGAGCTTTTGAGTTTATGAGTTCTTGTGCTGGATGTTAGTGAACAGCTGGGGTGGCGATGTTTGCTGCGTAAGGTTTAACATGTAAACACACTGACAATCTGGTTTGCCTACCCTGCAATCAGAACAATTGTACATGCCTATGAGACATTATCGAACTGTTCTATATTCTGATATTCGTCATCTCAAAAGAACTCATGAACTTAGAAACTCAAAAACTCATAAACTTAAAAATGCACACACTTATTTGCCGCCTCCCAAGGCCATATAGAGATTAACAACGGCTTGCATCTTGTAGAAGTCGTCTTGCACCTTAGATAGTTCTACGTTAAGCAAAGACTGTTGGGCGGTGATAACTTCGAGGTAGCTACCGCGACTTTCAGAGAGCAGTAGCTTGGTGTCTTCTACATTCTGGCGAAGTGTGGCGATTTGTTTGGCCTCGATGGCGCTCTTTTCGGCCGAAGCATTATAGAGCACCAAGGCGTTGCTCACCTCGTTGCCAGCACTTAACACCGCTTGTTGCCAGGTGTTGTAGGCGCGTTCGTATTGTATTTTGGCCACTTTAAGACCTGCAATGATTTGTCCGCGTTGGAAAATGGGTTGCACCAAGCTACCAACAGCAGTGAGAAGCAGTTTTGCGGGGTTGGTGATGCCCATACCGCCGCTGTTGGTATAGCCTCCTTGCCCACTAAGAGTGAGGGTGGGGTAGAACCTGCTACGGGCAGTTTGCACATTGTAGAAGCATTGAGCGAGCGACATTTCGGCAGCGTGCACATCGGGACGATTGTTGAGCAGTTGCAGAGAAATGCCTGTAGAGAAGTTGGCTGGCAGGTTTTGATTGTCGAAAGTGCCACGGGCGATGATGCCGGCCGATTGTCCTAGCAATAGCGATAGGGCGTTTTCGGCCTCGCGCAACTGGCGTTTCAACCCCACTTTTTGAGCCTGAACCGAATAGTAATTGCTCTCGGCACTCTGCACCCCAGTAGAACGAACGCTGCCATATTCTTTTTGTAGCTTCATGGTTTCCCATGTGTCTTTGGCCAATTTTTCCATTTCGTCTATCAGCACCAATTCTTTATCCAGCATCAGCAGCGTGTAATACAGGTTGGCAACGTTGGCAATGAGCTTGGTGCGAGCAGCCAGTTGATAGTCTTTCATGCCCAAAAGCGCCATTTGCGAACTGCGTTTGGCCGAGAGAAGCGAACCAAAGAGGTCGATGGTCCAGCTGGCCGAAACGGGTAGCGAATAGGTTTTTACCGCTTCATTACCATCCCACGAGCTGATGGTGCCCTGCGGAGAGAAGGCAAACGAAGGTAAGAAAGCCAGGCGGGCCGACTTTAATTGTGCTTCGGCAGCCTGCACGTTGAGTGCCGCATTGAGCAAATCGTAGTTGTGCTCAAGCGCTGTGGCAATGAGCGATTGCAGTTGTGGGTCGGTAAACACGCTTCGCCAAGGCAGGTTGCCAAAGCTAGCCGTATCGGTAACAGCCAGTGTGTCGGTGTCTGAAAGAGGCGAACGAACCACCCCTTTGGCGTTAACCTCAGGACGTTCGTATTTGCCATAGAGGCTCTTGCAGCCCGTTAAGGCTAGGGCTGCAAGTGCCAGGATGATGAAATTCTTTATCTTCATTGTTTTGATTTCATGTCTTTTTCTATCGCCATTTGGCGTGCATACTGTTTCAACTCGCTTTTTACTTCACGGTTTTCTTCGTCGTTAAATTCCAAAGGCTTGATTTTCTCCTGTAGATATTGGAAGATAACGAACAGCGCGGGCACAACAAATATTTGTAATAACATGCCGATGAGCATACCGCCAACGGCTGCTGCACCCAGCGTTTGGTTACCGTTTTTGCCCACACCGCTAGCAAACATCATGGGCAGCAGACCAATAACCATGGCCAAACCAGTCATTAAGATGGGTCGCAGACGCGATGCTGCACCCAAGATGGCGCTGTACTTGATGGCCATACCCGTGCGTCGACGTTCCAAAGCAAACTCAACAATGAGGATGGCGTTCTTAGCCAGCAGACCAATGAGCATGATAAGGGCAATCTGCATGTAGATGTCGTTCTGGTGACCGAATAGCTGTGTAAAGATGAATGCACCTGCTAAACCGAAGGGTAACGACAAAATTACCGAGAAGGGAAGCAGATAACTCTCGTATTGTGCCGAGAGAATGAGGTAAACGAACAACAAGCAGAGGGCGAAAATGATGGCCGTGGTGTTGCTTTGTTCGTGCTCTGAACGGGTAAGGCCCGAGAAATCGTAACCATAACCCGTGGGCAATGTCTGTGCTGCCACCTCTTCAATGGCTTTGATAACCTCGCCTGAAGAATAGCCTTCGGCGGGTGTGGCATTGACATTGATACTGGTGAAGAGGTTGAAGCGACGCACATTGGATGGGCCATACACACGCTTGAGTGTGCAATATTCGCTTACGGGCACCATACCTTGTGCTGTGCGCACATAGATGTTGGTGATGTCGCTTGGCTTCATACGGCTGGCTACATCGCCTTGTATCATCACACGATAGAGTTTACCAAAGCTATTGAAGTTGGAAGCGTACATACCGCCATAATAACCTTGCAGCGTTGCCAGCACCACGCGCGGACTAATGCCGCTTTGTTTACACTTGGCCACATCCACATCCACCATATATTGTGGGTAGTTGGGGTTGTAAGTGGTCATAGCGTTCTGTATTTCGGGACGCTCGTTCAGCGCCTTTAGGTAGTCTTGTGTAATCTTAAAGAAATGGTCTATCGAGCCACCCGTCTTATCTTGCATGGTGAACGTAACGCTATTGGTGAGACCATAACCAGGAATCATCGGCGAACCAAAAGCCAAAATCTGCGCTCCCTTGATGCTAGAGATTTGTTTATAGATGGTGGCAAGTACAAGGTTAGAGCTGCGCACGTCTACAAAGAAACGCATAATGCCATCACCTTGCCACAGGCCTGATAGCTTATAGAAGAATCCGCTGGTGCGTTCTTCAAAGGGTTTAAGCTTAAGTACAAACGTGGCTTGGTCTGAACCCTGACCTGCAATGAAGTTATAGCCCACAATTTGTTCGCGACTTTGAATCATGGGGTTGTTGGCCAGCATCTCATCCACTTGGTTTACCACCTCTTGCGTATGCTCCTGGCTAGTAGCGGGAGGCAACGAGATGGTTACAAATAGTGTACCAGTGTCTTCGTTGGGCACAAGTCCTGTCTTAGTGGTACTCATTGTAAAGGCTAAAACCACAATTCCCACCACTACAGCGATGCCTGTTATGATGCGATGACCAATAAGGTTTTCAACGCCTTTGCGGTATTTGCCCAGCATCTTGTTGAAAGCCACGTTGAAACCCGTGTGGAAACGGTCGATGAACGACGACTTTTTGCCGTGTTCGCCATCGGCATGAGGCTTAAGCAAAATGGCACATAGCGCAGGCGAAAGGGTGAGTGCGTTGATAGCCGAGATAACAATAGACACGGCCATAGTAACACCAAACTCGCGATAGAATGTTCCCGACGTGCCACTGATAAACGATACAGGCACAAACACGCAGGCCATAACCAGTGTAATGGAGATAATGGCACCCGAAATCTCGTTCATGGCATCGATGGCAGCCACCTTCGAACTCTTATAACCCATATCGAGTTTGGCATGAACGGCCTCGACCACCACGATGGCATCGTCTACCACAATGGCAATGGCCAACAGCAAGGCCGAAAGCGTGAGCAAGTTGATGGAGAAACCAAACATCCACAAGAAAAGGAACGTACCAATGAGCGACACAGGCACGGCGATGAGCGGGATGAGCGTTGAACGGAAGTCTTGCAAGAAGATATAAACCACGAGGAACACCAGCACAAAGGTGATAACCAAGGTCATGATAACTTCTTCAATAGAAGCGAAAAGAAACTCGGTTACATCGTAGTTTATCTTATAAACAAGGCCTGGAGGGAAGGTCTTAGATTGCTCTTCAAGCACCTTCTTCACGTCTTGCGCAATCTGCGTGGCGTTAGAACCAGCAATCTGTTGCACCATACCCATTACCGAAGCATGGCCATCGTTCTTCATCTTCACGGCATAACCCAGCTCGCCCAGTTCAATTTTGGCCACGTCTTTGAGGTAAAGCGTCTGGCCCTGGGTGTTGTTGCTGATAATGATGTTGCCGTATTCTTCGGGCGTTTTGAGCCTTCCTTTATAGCGCATGGTGTATTCAAACGCTACATTGCTTTGTTCGCCAAACGAACCAGGCGCGGCTTGAATGTTTTGTTCGGCCAATGCAGCAGTAATATCGCTAGGCATAAGACCGTATTGTTTCATCTTGTCGGGCTGCAACCACACACGCATAGAATAGGTGCTGGAGCTAAACGATTGCACGTTGCCCACACCCTGTACACGTTTGATGGCGGGCTGGATATTGATTTCGTTGAAGTTGGTGATAAACTTGGCGTCGTATCGTCCGTCGGTCGACGTGATACTATACATGATAACGTTACTCGTTTGACGTTTCGACGTGGTTACACCCACCTGCGTTACCTCGGCAGGTAGCAGTGCTTGTGCCTGTTGCACGCGGTTTTGCACGTTCACGGCGGCCATGTCGGCATTAACGCCTTGCTTAAAATATACGGTAATCATAGCCATACCATCGTTTGTGGCCGAACTTTCCATGTAAGTCATGTTCTCCACACCGTTGATACTCTCCTCAAGGGGTACTACCACTGAATTAAGCACGGTTTGAGCATCGGCTCCCTGATAGTTAGCCCTCACCGAAATGGTGGGCGGTGCAATGTCGGGATACTGCGCAATGGGCAGCGACACGATGCCGATAAGACCCAGTAGCACCAAGAACACAGAGATAACCGTGGAGAGTACTGGGCGTTGTATGAATTTTGTAAAAGTCATATTCCTTGTTGTTGAGTATTTAAGTTCGTGAGTTTACTTCGTTTTCGAGGCTTGCTGCTAAGGGATTCGCTGTTTTGTTGGTCTACGATTGGCTGGCAAATGCCTCCAATACCTTGCTGTGGCAAGGCAAACCTAGTTAGGCTTGAGCCATCAAGTGCTGTTGTTTGCTTATGTCGCAACAGGTAATGCATAGCCGTTGAAGTTCACCATGCAAAACTCAAAGCCTTAAAATGAATAACCTAAGAACTTAAAAACTATTGTTTTTACTTCTTCATCATGTTCATAAACCCTTCAACGCTACTCTGGTTTTTGCCCATCTTGGCAGCGTCAGACACCTTTTTGAGATATTGTTCCTCGGTGAGAGGCACAATTTCAAGACTATCTTTCAGCGTGGTTAGTCCGCGGGTAACAATCTTATCGCCAGCTTTCAGACCGCCAGTAACCACATAGTTGTTGCCATCGTTTTGTGGATCGACGGTAATCTCGGTGTATCTCACCTGGTTTTTGGGGCCAACCTTATACACAAACACCTTATCTTGAATTTCGGTTGTTGCACTTTGGGGAATAACAAGGCTGTTGTTGCTCACGCGTGGCACAATAATTGTGCCCGAAGCACCACTTTTAAGCAGATGTTCGGGGTTGGGGAAGCGGGCAATAAGCGACACTGCACCCGTTGCCTGATTGATAACACCACTCATTTTTACCACCTTTCCTGGGTGTTGATATAGGGTTCCGTCGGCCAATTTTAGTTTCACTTCAGGGAAATCTTCAATAGCAGCATGTGTTCCACCAGCACGCTTGCTCATGTCGAGCACGTCTTTCTCGGTCACAGAGAAATACACTTCCACCGAAGAGGCGTTCGAAACCGTTGTTAATGGTTCAACGCTTTGCGCACTAACCAGTGCACCCACCTTGTAAGGCAGACTGCCAACGATGCCGTTAGCCGGACTCTTTACGAAGCAGAAACCTAGCATGTCTTTGGCCGACGATAACGAAGCTTGAGCTTGAGCCACAGCCGCACGAGCGTTTTCATAGTTGTTTTCAGCCGTTTGCAGTTCGTAAGAACCGATAACATTGCGTTCGTGCAGTTTCTTGCTGTTATCGAAAGTAAGCTTAGTGGTATTTAATTGCACCTTAGCCGAGTTTAATGCAGCCTGTGCTTGGCGCACTTGAGCCTGATAAGTGGTATTGTCTATCACAAAAAGCAATTGACCCGCCTTCACCACTTGACCTTCTTGCACACACAATTTTGTGATAAAGCCCGACACTTTGGGCCTTATCTCCACGTCTTGCACGCCCTTAATAGAGGCTGGATAGGTGGTTTGGGTTTCCGAACCTTGCGTACCAACCGTCATAACGGGATATTCGTTGTCGCCCATTTTTATGTCGCCCTTGCCTCCACAAGCAGCCAAGAAGGCTGAACAGGCCGCCAACATTAACCATTTCTTTTGTTTCATACCTTTTATATAAATGCTATTTAGTTGCCGTTTTGCATATTATTGTTACCCTATTTAGAAAACTACACATTTTGGTTTAGTTTTTGTGTCGCAAAGATACGAATAATAACGCCTAGCTGTTGTTTGCTTTTCGTTTTTTAATATTTATTAATACACCCTTTTCAAGACGTCGCATTTGCCTCTTTTACTATTGTTACGCGCAGTGTTAGGCGCCTTTCTTACGCGTTTTGTCGCACCTTTGGGTTTGTTTTGCCTTTAATTTGGTTTTCGATGTATTACTAATTCCTTTCTATGTTGAATACTCAAGTTGTGCAATGGCTAAGTGTACTTCTTGGGTTTGCTTAGAATTAAATGAAGTGTACAAATCAAGAAGACCGTGTTTCTAGGTTTTAGCGATTTAGATGGGTGAATAGTGTTAGTACAGCCAATCACCATTTATCAGCTTCGTTGTTTGTGTTAAGTATATGCCTTATTGCTGCACGCTTATTAATAAGGTGTAGTTAGTGGGACGTATTAAATTAAGGGATTTATTTTTTCTCTTCTTTTTTCATCGGAAGTTGTGGCGCTACAAAGTCGTATTCGCGCAAAATGCGTTGAGTGCGTTCGGCTTTTGTCTCGGTATGGCCGTTCACCTTTATCAATTTAAATAAGTAACCCAGAAAGCCTAAGACGTTAAAACTAAGGTTGCCAGGGCGGATATTCTGCAGTTGAGCGTTAATCGAGTTGTCTTTTAGGTTGAATTTTATCGAGGGTCGCCTGCCAAATATCACCACTTCTTTCAGCATTCGGTCGGTTGTTTTTAGTGGAATGCTGTCTTTTCTTTCAATTTTTACTGTTTGAGTCGAATCTTTTGGCGTTATGCTGTCGGTCTTTTCTGTTTGAGAAAAGGCTACAGAAGCTTGCATGGCCATAAACAGCCAGACGGTGAAATGCATGGCGTTTCGCATAATGAAATGGTTTATAGTTGACGTTGCAAATATACCGATTATTTTTAAACCCACGTATAGGGTGATGTGTAAAATATGTTATGCTGTGGGTTGGTGTGCTGCTATGATGGAAATTATCGGCAACAAACTTGCCGTTTCTTATATTTTTGTGCTAATTTTGCACAGATAAGGCCACGTTCAACAGACAGAATGTTGCAAATGGGCTTAATCATAACGACATGTTAAGAATAAAAAAACTAGACATATTTATCTGTAAGCAGTTCGGGATGCTGTTTCTCGGAACGTTCTTCATCTGCCTTTTTGTGCTGATGATGCAGTTCTTGTGGCGCTCGGTAGACGAACTGGTGGGCAAGGGTCTAACAATAGAGGTGCTAGCACAGTTCTTTTGGTGGATGGCCTTGGTGATGGTGCCTCAGGCTTTGCCTTTAGCCATATTGCTCTCCTCGCTTATCACCTTTGGAAATCTTGGCGAAAGTTCGGAGTTAACCGCCATCAAGTCGGCTGGTATTTCGCTTACACGCACGTTTAGCTCGTTGGTGGTGGTGTGCAGTCTTATCAGTGTCACGTCGTTTGTGTTTCAAAACAATATCGGACCTTATTCAACCATCAAGCTTTCGCAGCTGCTTATCTCGATGAAGCAGAAGAGTCCTGAACTGGGAATACCCGAAGGGGTGTTCTATGATGGCATCCCCAATAGCAATATTTATGTGCAAAAGAAGGATAATAAGACTGGAAAGTTTTATGGGATAATGATTTATCGCATGAGCAACAGCTACGAAGACTCTGAAATTATATTGGCAGACTCGGGCATGTTGCAGACAACGGCCGAAAGAAAACACTTGCTACTCACGCTCTGGAATGGCGAATGGTTTTCTAATCAAGCGCAAGAGATGGGTAGTAATGCTGCTGCCCCTTTCCGTAGAGAAACGTTTTTGGAAAAGAAAACGCTGATAGATTTTGACGGAGATTTTAGCATGACCGATGCCGAACTGTTCTCGGGAGACGCTCGAGGCAAGGGGTTGAAGCGACTTTATCGCGACCTCGACTCGCTGGAAACCAACAACGACAGCATCGGGCGGGTGTTTTATAAAGAGGTGCAAGCCAATTATTTCAGTACCTCGCTTATGACTAAGGCCGACACGGTGGCTGCAGTAAAAGAGTCGACAAACACTGCTTTCAACGTGGATAGCGCTTTTGCAAAACTTAATGGCGACGACAAACGAAATGTTTTGGCCGCAGCACGTTCGCAAGTGCAGTCTGTTGCCTCCGACATGGAGTTTAAGTCCATGATAACCGAAGATGCTAACAGAATGATAAGGCAACATAAGATTGAGATATACAAAAAGTTCTTGGTGGCCCTCTCGTGTCTTATCTTCTTCTTTATCGGGGCTCCGCTGGGCACAATCATTCGTAAAGGTGGACTGGGTATTCCTGTTATCGTGTCGGTGTTGGTGTTTATTGTGTATTACATCCTCGATAACACGGGCTATCAAATGGCGCGACGTGAATATGGGCCGTGTGGTTTGGCGAACTGTTGGCCACGATGGTGCTCACGCCCTTGGCCGTGTTTGTTACTTATAAGGCCAATAAAGACTCGGCCGTGTTTAACTTTGATGTCTACCGCGAGCTGCTTTTCAATCTGCTAGGCATACGACAGAAACGCAACATCATGGCTAAAGAGGTGATTATTAACGAACCCAATTATAAGCAAAATATTGAATTGCTGAACGAGGTAACGGCTAGGGCTCAGGCTTATGCCGAAGCACACAAACTGAAAACGCCTCCAAACGTGAAGCGGGTGTTCTTTGAATATCAACCCGATAACGAGATGGCGGAGATTAATCGACTGCTCGAGACGACTATTGACGATTTGGGTAATACGCGCGATAAGCTGATTTTGAACTTGCTTAATGCCTACCCCGTGATGTCGGTAAAGGCGCATACACGCCCCTTTAATAGGCAATGGCTCAACACGGTGGCTGCTATTGTGGTGCCCGTTGGGCTGGTGTTGTATATCAGAATGTGGCGTTTTAGGCTGAGGCTGCTTAAAGACTTGCGCGTGGTGGTGCAAAATAATAACCAGATTATTGCGCAAATGGCTAAGCTATAATAAGCTGCTGGCTGCCGAATGGGATGGGGTGTTAGATAAAAAAATGCAATGTAATAGACGATAACCAAAGGGCGCCAACATATTAAGGATAATTGCTAGAGCAAAATGCATGGCCATAGGGCTGTTGTGCGCTTGTTGGTTGATGCATGGGGGGTACTTCTCCTAGTTGTTTGCGCGTTTGTTTGCTCGCCCCAAAGGCTCGTCTGCTTGTTTTTCTCTAAACTAAGCAGTGTTGCAATGCCTTCGTTGATGATGCCCTTTGTGAAAGTGTTTGGAAATAGTTTGATAATAACGAATACATTAAATATAAACCGAAATGCAAGAAATAAAACTCAATAGCGTAGAAGAGGCAATAGCGGACTTCAAAGAGGGTAAGTTCGTGATTGTTGTTGACGATGAGGACCGCGAAAATGAAGGCGACCTTATCGCTGCTGCTGAAAAAATTACTCCCGAGATGGTGAACTTCATGCTGAAACATGCTAGAGGCGTGCTCTGCGTACCCATCACCTTGTCGCGTTGTAAAGAACTAAATCTGCCACATCAAGTAAGTGATAACACCTCGGTGCTTGGCACACCGTTCACCGTTACTGTGGATAAACTGGAGGGATGCTCCACTGGCGTGTCGATACACGACCGCGCTGCCACCATTAACGCCTTGGCCGACCCCGCGTCTACGCCCGCTACCTTTGGCCGCCCTGGGCATATCAATCCGCTTTATGCTCAAGATAATGGTGTGTTGAGACGCAGTGGACATACCGAGGCTGCTGTTGACCTCTGCCGTATGGCGGGCTTATATCCAGCTGGTGCACTGATGGAGATTATGAACGAAGACGGAACGATGGCTCGCTTGCCCGAACTGAAGGTTATGGCTGATAAATATGGACTGAAGCTGATTAGCATTAAGGATATGATTGCTTACCGATTGAAGACCGAATCGCTCATCGAAGTGGGGCAAACTGTGGAAATGCCCACTAAATATGGCCATTTTAAACTTACCCCCTTTAGACAAGTAAGTAATGGCTTAGAACATTTTGCACTTACTAAGGGCGAGTGGAATGACGACGACGAACTGCTGGTGCGCGTGCATTCATCGTGTGCCACGGGCGACATCCTCGGCAGTTTGCGATGCGACTGCGGCGACCAACTGCACCATGCGCTGGAGATGATTGAGAAAGAGGGACGCGGTGTGCTTATCTATATGCAACAAGAGGGTAGGGGCATTGGCTTGATGAACAAGATTGCGGCCTATAAACTGCAAGAACAAGGCTACGACACCGTTGACGCTAATGTGCACCTGGGTTTCAAACCCGATGAACGCGACTATGGATGTGGGGCACAAATGCTTCGCCATCTGCACGTGCATAAAATGAGACTCATGACCAATAATCCCGTTAAGCGTGTTGGACTGGAGGCCTACGGACTTGAAATTACCGAGAATGTGCCCCTAGAGGTGCATCCCAACGAGTACGATTACAACTATCTTAAAACCAAACAAGACCGTATGGGGCATCATTTGCACCTCTAACGAGGAGCAAACAGGTTGCTGTTGCTTCAGTGTGAGGCAAGCGGCATTAAGGTGATGGGATGTTGGCGCACGTTTGGCGTGGCGGCAATAAGGCTCATACTGATAAGATCAAGCAAATAGGTTTGCAGAAAGTTAATGCTTTGCGCATTAGTTGTTTAGCCAACCTATTTGCTTTTTTTATTTGCACTAGGTGGGTTGATGTACGCAATAAGGCAACCTGGTGATACTCGCAGGCGCAACGGCGCAGGCGTTTAGTGGTGAAATAAACGCCTGGAGGTTTGTTGTTTGCCATTTTTCAAGGTTCTTTCTTATTCATATATCGTAAGAGAGGCAAATTGCTGTGTTGCTCATTCTCGCGCGCTGAATGGGGGTTGCTGTGTCGTATTGCGTGTAAGCACTTTTGTTCTTCAAGTTTTGTTTTGGGTTATCATGGCTATATGTTCTCTGCGTTGTAAAATATTTGGTGCAAAATTTAACATTGTGAGCGCGTTTTTTTTCATCAACTGTCCACTCGCTCGCAAATAATCGATTCTCGCGGAGGTTTGTTAGGATGGAAAATATGGTTAGCTGGCAAATGCTAATAAAGCGAATTTTTGACAAAATAAACGGTGTTTTATGTGAGAAAAGAGGCTATTTGGTACAAAACGCACGGCTAAATGCAGCAAAATGCAATGCTAACTCCTACAAAATGCAGTGCTAACTCATGCAAAACGCAGTGCTAACTCCTACAAAACGCAAGGCTAAATGGTGCAAAACGCAGCTCAAAATATAGCTTTTTGAAAAGTTTTGAGCGTTTTACATTGGCAAAAGTAGTACCAAAAACCTGCTTTTTGTGGCTAAAACCACCTAAAAAGTAGTGTTTTTACGGCTAAAAATTGTTTTCAGAGCGGAGCAAAATCGAGCGTTGGCGAGAAAATAGAAGGGCAAAATGGTGCAAAAAGCCGATTTTGCGCTCAAAAGTGGTTCAAAAATTTAGTGTCTAAGGCCAAAAAGTGGGCAAAAAGCATGCTTTGGGGTCTAAATTTTCGCTAGAAGGGGTGGTTTGCGGGATGGTGTTTTGTAAAGAAACATTACTAAATTTAACAAAGTCTATAAATAATGTGTACACATTAAAAACTATCTGCAGTATTTCGACTCTTGTCTAACCCTATGTTTCAATATTAAATCTAGTTTCTTCTATTTCTAATACCCCAAAGAGGCGTTATCCCCGTGCAACGATGTTGTAATAACCACGATTGTTTTAGTGCGTAATGGTTCATTGAGTAGGGGTTTAATTCAGTTAAATAACACGAGATAGGTTATAAAAAGAACAGTTATTATTTTTGTTTTTATTAAGAACTTTTTTGTTAATTGTTGCATGCTTTTTTGCTGATAATCTGTGTTTTATTACAAGTAACATTACTTTAAAATAGTTATGTTTTACGTTGATATAAAGTATATAACGTGTTTTGTGTGTAATAAAAAGAACAATTCATTAAGTGCTGGTATTGAAAGCCTTTTTATAAATGATGATTTAAAAAATATTTACAATATCTTCGATTTTTATTTGGAATATATACGAAAAACGTTTAACTTTGCACCGTGAAATAATTAACCCATGAAACAAGAAGTAAGTCTGTGCGAACTTCAGCCCAAAGGTCACTGTTTGACTTCAATGAGGCAACCGTCTGGCAACTTTAAATTGCCAGACAGCTACAATACCGAGAGCCTTTTTGGGAACCACAGGCAACAACTTTTATCGTATGTAACCCTTACTCTTTTGTTGCGACGATGAAGTTGTTTTGACAAAATAATTAAATACCATGAATAAAAGAGTTAGTGAGAATGATGTAGAGGCTTTCCTCAAGAGGCTAGAACCAAGAAAACACCCTTTCTCCTTTACTAGTGTTGTAAACATCAACATAAAGAAAGATGCATTTGTGCAGCGTGTTGTAAAACCTTTAGGTTTGCACGGCTTATGCGGTAGAGAAGTTGTAGTTGAAGGTTCGGGGGATAGAAGCCACTAAGTTTAATCTTAATAATGGAGAGATAATAGGATGAAGCGATTTAATTTTATTTCTAGTGTCACCATATTACTAATGGTGGTGAGCAGTGTTTTTATTTCTTGCTCTAAAGACGGTGTAGACGAAATGGCGCAACCAGTTGAGAAAGATAATAAGGGCGTGCTCTTTACGATGGCCGAAGAACAATTTGGCGACGATGCAGAGGTGCGCTCTCTGGCCCAACCTTGCGGCATTGATACGATTGATATGGGTAACGGATTAGAGGCAGAAATAACCGTTGAGCGCGATTTAAACGATAAAGCAGCTCAGACACGCGCCCTTAAAACCGATAATCATTATACCATTGTGGCCTTCGCGGTGGGTAGTGGGCAAATGATAGGTGAGATTAAAGGGCGGTTTAATCTCGCCACGGGTCATTTTATGGCCGATGCGCACACCAATGCTTATATCACACTCGAGTCGGGGCGTCAGTATAACTTTGTATGTTACACCGATGAATATATTTCGCGCAATGGTATGACGCTCACTGTTCATCATACTAATGCCCAAAGGGCCATGGTGGCAAGAACCACTAATGTAACTATTCTTCCGCAACGACAGCAATCTATTAGTTTTGCTTTGAAGCGACTTGGTGCTCGTGTTCGCACCAGACTTGTGGCTGCTTGGCCCTTCACGGGCGTTTCTGGTTATATTTCGTCGATGCCAAACGATGCTCCAGCAGCTCTTAGTTACAATATGCAGGATGGTACCCAAAAGTTAGTGGGGTCTACCACAGCTAAGGCAGCAGCACAAAACTATGTGCCCACAACACAATACTCACAGTCTGGCGTTACGTTTAATTCTGTGATTAGCTCCAATTACGGCTACTACCTAGCTGGAACAAACTCTGGTCAGGTTGCTATTACATTTACGAGTGGTGCACTTTACAACAAGGCAATTTCACAATCCACGCATCGTTATCGGTCTGAAAAGATTTTTAAGGGTGGTGGCTCATATGTTCTTCGTGTGAAATTGTTACCACAATACATTTATTTGTTTAATGATGGGCATGTTGGGCCGCGTTATTACCCTCAAAATCCAAGTGCTAAACCCATAGCGCTTATGATTGGAGAAAGACGCGGCATTGCACTTTGGAATGCAAATAACAATCAGAAAGTTCCCTGGCATCAACTCTTTTATTTTCAAAACCAATACAATCCGAGAGCTATTGTAGAAAATGCTTCTAATTCAAAAGAGAATCGTTTGCGGGCTTTAAGAGACTCTGAAACAGGAATGGGGTGGACTTGGGACCCTTTTTTCTATCGACATGATGGCAGATGGATGGTGAAAGCAAATGAGAGTTATAATTTTCCTGCCTTCTTTTATGCAGCACACTTTGATGTGGAACTGCTGAGTAGAGGGATACCTCTTCATGAAAGGGTGAGAGGAGATAGAAAATGGTATTTAGGTTCTGCTCATGTGTGGCCAGATGTGTTTGCTCTTCTCTCTCAAAGAGTGTGGTTTTGGCAAGATACTCGAGGCCAATGGAATACTTATCTAGCAGATTTGGCATTTACCCAAGTGGGCGGTACGCCACTAAAAGATGATGATTATTGGACAAGTGTAGAAATCTCAGACATGTATGAGTGGCATGAGAGAAATGCTGTTAAAAGGCATATTATATATGTAAGTAGTAATTGGTTTGGTGTTGGGGAATATGATGCTGACGGTCCAAGCTCAGAACATAAATATAGAGTGCGTCCGTTCATCGATCTTTAAAAAGATACGCATGATGACTTTCGGTTCTTAATGGTTTTTATCTAGCAACTTAGGCGCGTTGTTTGAAACGCACAACTTTATTGTGTGGCAGATAATGAAATAAGGGTGCTGGTGGTACTCAATATGTGCCGATAGACAACATGCAAAAAGAATATTAAACATCGTGCTGACCAAGATAGTTGGCCGTTTACTGAAATTTAGTCTTAAGTTTTATTGATACCTTGTCAGGGGGTTGTGTGCAGAGAATTGCATTATTCTTGTCGGCGGACAGATGCACACACCCCCTTCTTTAGACCTCCTGTTGGTGCAACATGGCTTGGACTGAGATGTGGCAGGTAGAAACTTAAGAACTAAATACAGTGAAAGAGGCTTGCTTGAGCTTGTAATATACAAACGATTAAAAACATAATGAACAGAACAACCTTGTATTTGGCGTGCCTTGAGCCACTTAGTAGATGCAAAAAAGAACGTTATGTTGAACGCAGAGTGAGCGTTTTGGCCCGTGCGTATGCATCAATGCTAAGTGCTACAGGCTTGCATCGTATGCAGGTGTTGTTGTGGTGATAAAAAACAACTTAAATTAAATATTATATACCATGAATAAAAGCGTTAGTGAAAGTAGTGTTGAAGCTTACCTTAGAGGGGATGGTGCGCGTAAAAATGTCTATGTGTGTCCCCACATGGAACAGCTAATGATAGAAAACATTTTGCTTGGGCATACATCTGTAGACGGCAACGGTAAAGGCTCTACCGAAGACGACTATAACCCCAACGACGATGAGATAGGCGGTGGCGATTTTGAAATTGAAGTTTAATACGATGAAAAATAAGATTATGACACGATTTGTTTCATTGTTGGGCGCTGTTGCACTGCTGTCTGTGGTGTGCGTTGTAGTTGGTTGCAATAGTGATTGGAACGCCCAAGAAAGCCTCTCAAAGGCTGAAGAACAACAAGGACTGGTGTTTACAATGGCCGAAGAACAATTTGGCGATGATGTGGAAGTGCGTGCTTGGCAAAACCTGACGTTGTAGACACGGTGGATGTGGCCGACGGTGTGGAGGCCGAAGTGGCCGTTGAACGAGATGTAGACGAAGAACGCGCTCTCACCCGCGCCCTTAAAACCAACAACCATTACACGATTGTGGCCTTCGAGGCTGGCACGGGTAAAGAAAAAGGTAAGATAACTGGAACGTTTAACCTGGCTACCGGAGCTTTCATGTCTGATAAGGGAAGGGGTCGACACATTATTCTTACACCCAATAAAAACTACCATTTTGTGTGTTATGCTGATAAGTTTATTACCCGAAAGGGTAATGTGCTAAATGTGTCGCGAGGTAATGCAGAGAAAGCACTGGCAGGAAGGACGGCCAATGTTAAAATTCTTCCACAAAAACGGCAGTCGATAGCATTTCATTTAGAGCGTTTTGGTGTGCGGGTTCGTACTAAGTTGGTGGCACCAGTTCCAATCTCCACTGTGATTATCGCCAAAATAGAGGCATCTAAAAAGGAAATTCCCTTAGGACTAAATGTAAATATGCTGTCTTGGGATAAAAAGCTAGAAGGTGCAAGCGGTGTTGAATGTCCTGAACGTAAATATGGAACGACTAAAAGTTTTGTTATAGATAAAAAATACAGCCTTAACGCTGTGCTTAGTAATGGATACGACTATTTTTTGGCGGGAACTAACTCGACAAAGCTCAATCTAAGAATTACCCATGGAACTCTTTATGGTAAATCCTTAATCACCAAAACACCTATCCCACTTTCAAAGGGAAAAAGTCTACAGGCTGCCCATTCGTATGTTATACGCTTGACGCTACTCCCAAAATACAAGTATTTATGGAATGATGGCCAAGTGAACTATCTCTCTAAGAAGGATAGAAAAAAGTTTACACCTATCGCGCTGGTGGTGGATAGCCATTTGGCCATTGCATTGTGGGATGCGAATGGCGGTCAAGACCTTGCTTGGCACACGCTAAACGCATTCTCTATCAGCTATAATAGTAGGCGCATTTCTGAAAACACTGGTAGTAGTATAGAAAATATTAAAAGGGCAATTAAGGATTCTGAGACAGGAAAAACGTGGACGTATGAAAGGATTTGGAATGGATGGCTTAATAAGCATTTTATCAAGGCAGACGAGGCACAATATTTTCCTGCTTTTTATCATGCGGTACATTTCTATGACTACCTGTCTAAATATCGCTTACCTAAAGGGCAGCAGCTTGCTGCGAAACTTAAACAGCGTGGACCGTGGTTTATGGCAAGCGTTAGCCCGTGGGTAAAAGTGTACACGTCGATAACTTTTACAGATCAAAAGAACTTCGATTCGCGTGGTAGGTGGGATGGTTATCTAGGAGATAGAGCCTTTAAGCTGGCTGGTGGAGACAATCTGCAGTTTAATGTAAACTATTGGACAAGCGCAGAAGGTTCATACGAAGCCAATAATGAAGATGCTCCTGTAGAAAGGCATATTATATGGATACATCAACCTAATTATGGTGTAGGAAGCATGTTTGCAGGAGGACTTGGAAAGGATGTGAAGGCCCGTGTGCGCCCCTTTATCTACTTCTAACTAGCATTGATTCATTGTTGTTGTTAATCATGTAGCGTCTATACATCTTTTATTATCTTTTGTCGGCATCTTGCTTGTTTTTATAATTTAACGTAGCTCGCTATGCATTTGTTAAATAAAGATAAGCAAGATGACGACAAGTAAATGAAAGATGAGTAAGGGGTAATGGGGAAAATAGGTAATATTGAGACGCATTTTACTTACTCATCGGTGTTCTGAAATTTGTATTTTGGCTATCGGTTGGATTGATGGTTTGTGGCGTAAAGACATGGGGGTGCAAGCTTATCGTGCTGAATATACGAGCGATGCGTCTTGTAAAGCCATTTAGTGCACGTGGCGCGCTTTGAATTTTGTTTCGCCGCGACATAGTTCTTGCAGGGCATAATCTAAAACCAGCTGTTTTGAACACTTGCTCGGGGAAAGCGATAATAAATAAAAGAAAAATTAAAGATTTTGTAAAATAAACTTGCTTTTGTTTCGTTAGCTGCAATATAATAACTACATTTGCACAATAAACCTTCTAAACAAGAAAATTTATGGCACAATTATCCGACAGACTAAATCGGCTCTCACCCTCGGCTACACTAGCAATGTCGCAAAAAAGTGGTGAAATGAAAGCACAGGGTATAGATGTTATCAATCTTAGTGTGGGCGAGCCTGACTTTAATACGCCCGACCACATCAAGGACGCAGCTAAAAAAGCTGTGGATGAGAACTATTCTAGATACTCACCTGTGCCCGGATATGTTGACTTGAGAAAGGCTATTGTTGACAAGCTACAGAAGGAAAACAACTTGGAATATAGCGTTAACGAGGTGTTGGTGTCTAATGGCGCAAAACAATGTGTGTGCAATGCTGTTATGGCGCTGGTGAATAATGGCGATGAGGTGATAGTGCCTGCTCCTTACTGGGTGAGCTATCCCCAGATGGTGAAACTGGCAGGAGGTACGCCTGTGTATGTGAATGCTGGATTTGACCAAAATTTTAAAATGACTCCCCAACAGCTGGAGGCCGCCATCACACCTAAAACCAAAATGCTTATTCTATGCTCGCCCAGTAATCCTACTGGAAGCGTTTACTCTAGGGCCGAATTGCAAGGTCTGGCTGATGTGATTAGAAAACACGACGACCTCTATGTACTGGCCGATGAGATATACGAACACATCAACTATGTGGGTAAACACGAAAGCATCGCACAGTTTGAGGGCATGAAAGAAAGATGCATCATTGTTAATGGCGTGTCTAAAGCTTATGCCATGACGGGATGGCGCATTGGCTATATGGCCGCTCCCGAATGGATAATTAAAGGCTGTAACAAACTACAAGGACAATATACTAGCGTCCATGCTCGGTGAGCCAAAAGGCTGCAGAGGCTGCTTATACGCTCGACCAAGGTTGTGTGGAAGATATGCGACTGGCTTTCGAACGTAGAAGAAACCTCGTTGTGAAACTAGCAAAGGAAATCGAAGGACTAGAAGTGAATGTGCCAGAAGGCGCTTTCTATCTCTTCCCCAAATGCAGCAGCTTCTTTGGTAAACATACTGACGGATATGTGATAAACAATGCTACCGATTTGGCTATGTATCTGCTCGAAGTGGGACATGTGGCAACGGTGTCGGGAGATGCCTTTGGCGACCCCGAATGTATCCGCTTTAGCTATGCCACCAGTGATGATAACCTGCGCGAAGCAATGAAACGTATCAAAGAAACTTTAGCAAAGCTTGTATAATAACAAGAAATGTGACAAAAAGCAGTTTTTTTTGAATTTAATGGTGCGCTAGTGCTTTATAAAGGGCTTGCGAGTAACTTTTAGTCGTTAAAACTTCTTAATTGTGTTTCGGTTCATACATTAATGAGTATCTTTGCGAGACATTTTAAGGACAAAGCCCAGCAACAAATCATCATTTGGACGAACGTCTATACTATAAGGAACAAAATCAACTTAAATATTTATTAACAACTAAAATTTAAAGTAAATTATGGCAACACAAAAAACAGCCAGCCCTGCTAAAAAATCACAGGGCTTTCAAGGAATCAGAGCAGCATTTTGGGTAATCGTATGCTGTTTCATCATCGCTGTATGTTTCTTCAAATTCTATTTGGGTAATCCTTCTCACTTCCAAGGTGGCGATAACGAAGGACATCCATTGGATATCTGGGGAACAATCTACAAAGGTGGTCTCGTGGTTCCTGTTATTCAAACCTTGTTGTTAACCGTGCTCGCACTTTCAGTAGAGCGTTGGTTGGCATTGCGCAACGCTTTCGGTACGGGTTCACTCACCAAATTCGTTGCTAGTATTAAAGCCGCTCTTAACGAGAAAGACTTCAATCGCGCACAACAACTTTGCGACAAACAAAAAGGTTCTGTAGCTAACGTGGTTTCTGCTTCTCTCAATGCTTACAAAGCAATGGAAGGCGCTAACGGTATTAAACTGTCGCAAAAGATTGCTAAGATTCAACAAGCTCACGAAGAGGCAACTCAACTCGAAATGCCTACCTTGCAGATGAACCTCCCCATCCTTGCAACGCTCGTAACACTGGGTACGCTTACTGGTCTTCTCGGTACTGTAACGGGTATGATCAAGTCGTTCCAGGCTCTTGCTGCTGGTGGCGGTGGCGACTCACTCGCTCTTTCTGCTGGTATTTCTGAGGCTCTTATCAATACGGCCTTCGGTATCACCACTTCGTGGTTCGCAGTTATTTCTTACGGTTTCTTCACCAACAAGATCGATAAACTTACCTACGCACTCGACGAGGTTGGTTATTCTATCGCTCAGACCTACGAAGCCAACCACGCAGAAGAAGCTTAATTTTTTGCTAACCCTTTAAAATTTTATCACTATGGGTAAAGTAAAAATTAAGAAAAAATCCACTTGGATCGACATGACCCCGATGAGCGACGTCATGGTGCTCCTTCTAACGTTCTTCATGTTGACGTCTACTTTCGTCAAGAACGAACCGGTGAAGGTTGTCACTCCTGGCTCGGTATCGGAAATTAAGGTCCCCGAGAAGAGTGTGCTGAATATCCTCGTAGACAATACGGGAAAGATATTCATGAGTATGGACAACCAAAACGACACGCAAGACGTGCTCCAAGGCATGAGCGAACTCTATGGAATGAAATTCACTCCTCAACAGGTGAATAAATTCAAGAAAGACGCCATGTGGGGTGTTCCCATGAACAATATCCAGCAATACCTCTCTCTCACCGAAACAGAGATGGCTCAACAACTAAAGAACTACGGCATACCTACCGATAGTATCGATGGTAAAGAAAGCGAGTTCCAACTCTGGGTGAAAGAAGCACGCAAGGTTAATACCGACGTGAAGCTGGCTATTAAGGCCGACGAAAAAACGCCTTACGCTGTGGTTAAAAAGGTTATGTCTGAACTACAAGACATGAACGAGAACCGTTACTATCTCATTACATCGTATAAAAAGGTGGAGGAATAAAGAATGGCTGAACTAGTTGAACAAGGAAAAGGCGGCGGAAAACAAAAGAAAAAAGACGTCCGCGTTGACTTCACCCCTATGGTGGACATGATGATGCTTCTTATCACATTCTTCATGCTCTGTACATCTTTGGCTAAACCACAAACGATGGAATTGAGTATGCCTAGTAACGATAAGAACATGCAAGACGAAGATAAAACGGTTACTAAGGCTTCGCAGACTATTACTATCTACGTAGCTGGTAACAATAAAATTTATCACGTTGATGGTTTGCCTAACTATAGCGACCCTTCTACGATGAAGGAAACTACATGGGGTGCTAAAGGTATCCGTAATGTACTTATCAACCACGTAACGGAAGATGGTACGGTGCCCGTAAAGCAAATCATGGCCGCTAAGGCAAAACTTGATAAGAAGAAGTTGGAAAACCCTAAATTCACTCAAGCTGAGTACGATAAGGAATTGTCTAAGCTCAAAGGCGGTGAAATCGATGGACAGAAAATTCCTACGCTGACCATCATTATTAAGGCTACCGACAAGGCTTCTTACAAGAACCTGGTGGATGTACTCGATGAAATGCAGATTTGCAGTATAGGTAAGTACGTTATCGACAAGATCAATGCCGAAGACAGCGAATTGCTGAAGAAGAAAGGCCTTGAATAACGTAGATAACCTATTAATATTAATTAAGAAAGGAGAAAACTATGTCAAAGATTGATTTGGTTGCCGGCGACTGGGTAGACCTTGTGTTTGAAGGCAAAAACCAAGCGTATGGTGCGTATAAGCTCCGCAAGGACACCACCAAGCGCAATATCATCGCCATGCTCTCTATCCTTGCTGCTGCAGTTCTGGTGTTCTCGATTGTTGCAATTAAAAGCGTAATCGAAGCAAACCGAGGAAAAGTTGACGCTACGCAAGTTACGGAGTTGTCTGCTCTTAACCAACCCAAAAAACAGGCTGAGGTAAAACAGAAACCTAAAGTGAATGTTGAACCCGAAAAGGTTGTTGAACGTGTAAAGAGCTCTGTGAAGTTCACCGCACCGGTTATTAAGCGAGACGACCAGGTAAAACCTGAGGATGAAATTAAAACGCAAGAAGAAATCATGTCAACCAAAACGGCTATCGGTGCCCTCGATGTAAAGGGTAACGACGATGCCGCTGGTGAAGTGCTCAAAATTAAAGAAGCTGTGGCACAGCCTGAACCTAAACCCGAAGTTGAAACCAAAATCTTCGAAGTGGTTGAACAAATGCCTAGCTTCCCTGGTGGAGACGCTGCATTGATGAAATACTTGCAGGAAAATGTTAAGTATCCTGTGGTTGCACAGGAGAATGGTGTTCAAGGACGTGTTGTTATCTCGTTCGTTGTAGAGCGCGACGGCTCTATCACTGACGTAAAGGTAGCTCGTTCGGTAGACCCCTCTCTAGACCGCGAGGCACAACGCGTAGTTAAGAGCATGCCTAACTGGATTCCCGGTAAGCAAAATGGCTCGGCTGTACGTGTTAAGTACAACGTTCCTGTTTCAT
Organism: Hoylesella shahii DSM 15611 = JCM 12083; assembly: GCF_000613445.1. GTDB lineage: Bacteria > Bacteroidota > Bacteroidia > Bacteroidales > Bacteroidaceae > Prevotella > Prevotella shahii. The sequence continues at coordinate 34,805 of NZ_BAIZ01000021.1, read as the reverse complement.
TCAGACTGCAATAGAATTTATGAGAAAACGCATTATATCTTACTCTATCGTAGGATTAACACTGTGTAGTTTTGTTCTTGTCGCTTGTGGAGAAAGCAAGCGCAAGAATGGACGCACAGACACATATTCGTCAGGGGTGATTAGTTTCGCCTCTGACGAAAGCTTTAGTCCAATCATCGACGAAGAACGCGAGGTCTTTCATGCTAACTATCCCGACGCAACGGTTAACCCTATTTACACCACCGAGGGTGAAGGTATCACACTCTTGCTTAAGGATAGCGTTAACCTCGTAATCACTAGTCGTGAATTCAAAAAGAAAGAGTACCAAAGTCTGTACGACAGACAATTCCGTCCACAAACCATTAAACTGGCTTACGATGGATTGGCTCTTATCGTGAACAAGAACAATGTCGACACCTGCATTTCTGTTAAAGACATTGCACGTGTACTTCGCGGAGAGGCGAAGAATTGGAGCGACATCTTCCCCGGCTCAACACGCGGCACCATCACGGTGGTTTTCGACAATAAACGGTCTAGTACTGTGCACTTCGCCGAAGACTCCATACTTGGCGGAAAACCCATCACCAACCCCAATGTTGTAGCAACGAACAAAACGGCTGATGTGGTAGAATACGTTGAGAAAACTCCTAATGCCATAGGCATCATTGGAAGTAACTGGCTCAATGATAAAAGAGATAGCACCAATCTCACCTTTAATAAGAATATTCGTGTAATGTCGGTAAGTAGAAACGATAAAGGCACTCCTGCCAATAGTTGGAAACCTTACCAATATTATATTTACAACGGCAATTATCCGTTGATACGCACCATCTACGCATTGCTCAACGACCCCTATCATGGGCTACCTTGGGGATTTGCGCAGTTTATGGCATCGCCTAAAGGACAGCTTATCATCCTTAAATCTGGATTGTTGCCCATACAAGGTAACATAACCATAAGGGATGTTAATGTTAATCAATAGATAAAATATTTTGGGCTTTCTTTCGTCTAAGTAGGTAAAGACATGTCTAATTTGTCTTGATTAGTGAGGAGACTTTTTGCCACACCCGCTATATATACAAGAAGTATTAATAAGAACGTAGGATTATGAAAACAGTTAAATATCTTTTACTAGGAGCGTTGGTTGTAGGAATCAGCGCGCCGCTCATGGCGCAAGACAATAAGTCAACCATCGACGCCATCTCTAAGGTAATTAAAGCCAACCCTGCTGGTGCTAAAGACCAGGTTAAGGAGGTGTTCAAGAAGAATAAAAAGAACGCTGAGGTGTTGGCAGGTATAGGACGCGCCTATTTCGAGGCTAAAGACACGGCTAACGCAAAGCATTACGCCAACCTCGCTATCAAGGCCGATAAGAACTACGGTCAGGGTTATATTCTCTTGGGCGACATAGAAGTGCTCAACGATGATGGAGGTGCTGCTGCCGGATGGTATCAGCAAGCCATCTATTTCGATCCGAAAAACCCAGAAGGATACTTTAAATATGCAAATATCTACCGTGGACGTAGTCCGGAAGAGGCAGTAGCAAAGCTTAACGACTTGCGTGCTCAACGTCCCGATGTGGCTGTTGATGCATTGGCTGGACGTATCCTCTATGCCTCTAACCGTATGGAGCAGAGTTTGCAATATTATGATAAAGTTACCGACAAGAGCAAACTTGAGGACGTAGATATTACCAATTATGCTACTGAAGCTTGGATGTTGCAGAAGAGAGATAAGAGCTTGGAAATGGCTCTCTATGGTCTATCTCGCAACCCACGTAAAGCTGCTTGGAATCGTTTGGTCTTTTATAACCTCACCGATATGGAGCGTACTGCCGAGGCACTGAAGTATGCGGATGCGCTGTTTAATGCTTCTGATAGCTCTAAGTTCACTGGTTTCGACTACACTTACTACGGTACGGCATTGAAGAACGACAAGCAATACGAAAAGGCTATCGAGATGTTTAATAAGGCTATGGAAGAAAACAAGGGCAACGACGAATTGGTTAACAGTAACCGTAAAGCGCTGTCCGACCTCTATTTGGCTAAGGAAGACTTTGATAAGGCCACTGCTTATTATGAGGAATACCTCAATCATGCTCCAAAAACGACTGCTAGCGACATGGCTGGGTTGGCAACTATCTACATGAATCTTGCTGCTAAACAAACGGGCGAACAACAAAAGGCTTCGTTTAAGAAGGCCGATGATGTTTATGCGCGTTTGGGCGAGAAATTCCCTGCCAACCTCGACTTCGCTAATTTTATGCGTGCTCGTATCAATTCAAACCTCGATCCTGAGACGAAAGAGGGGCTTGCTAAGCCTTTCTACGAGGCGATCGTAAATTCGTTGGCTAACAAAACCGATCGTGATAAGGCCGACAATGCACGTCTAACCGAGGCTTATCGCTACTTAGGTTATTATTATCTGGTGAAGAACGATAAGGCAATGGCCGACGGATATTGGAAGAAGGTGTTAGAGATTGACCCTGAAAACGAAACGGCTAAGCAAGCTTTGGGTATCAAGTAATTCAGATTACTAGGAATTTTCCATAAATACAATTTTAGAAGTTTACATTTTGGGTGTGTCACAGTCTTGTGGCACACCTTTTTTGTAACACCTTTGTGACATTTAAACCCAAATCGGTCGTTGTAGTACTATAGCTCATTTTGCAGGCTGAAAAGTGTTCTGGCATACGACATATACTCATGTTTCGCGGTACCGGCTATGGCCGTGAGCCATTCTTCGTATGTGTTATTCGGGTTTGTACTCATGCGGCAAAGTTACGGATTTAGGGCATAACAAGCAATGTTCGTGGTGCAAAGCGTGTTGCAAAACATGTGTTTTGTTGGTGTTTCGTGTTAAGGTACGATTTAAAGGCGAGCCGTGTGGGGCGTATGCAGTGGCGCGGAACGGGCAATAAGGACGATCTGTTTTGTTATTCCACCATATATATAAAGGAGAACCACTAGCAGCAGTGGCTCTCCTTTAAATAATTCTATCGTGCGTTTACTTGTGCGTTTATCAACTTGCCAACTCACAAAAAGGTGAAAAGATGGCTGCGCTACAAACTTGCGAACTCGTAAACTTGTCTACCCATCAACCTGTTTACTAGTAAGCTTGCCAACTCATCAACTTATAAACTCACACGCTCATCTTAGTAATTAGGTCCTTCACCAAAGTTAGGCGCACCTTTGTCGTACCACACTCTTTCCGAGTTAAGCAATTCGGGTTTTTGTCCATCGGTAAAGGTGAAGCCTGTTGTGTCATAGCAGCCTCAATGATAGCGCGCATTTTGTCTGCAGGGTCGGGTTGAGCGATATAGAAGCGGCGTGGCAGTTCGGTACTTGGTTTCATTGCAACCCAAGGAATGAGCGAACTCCCCACTTTAGGCACACCCGAGCGACGTACAGTTACAAACTGTTCTAGTGGCTGATAGAAGAAGTGCAGATACATTTGGATGTACACCTTCTCCAGGTCGCTTGCTACGTTGCCCGTTAGTTGATAATCAGCTTTAGCCATCATCGTTGCAATAGCAGCGTCGTTATAGGTAACAGGTTCGTCTAGCTTGTCGTTGCAATGCGCCTTATCATAATAAGGGATTTTGTTTAGTGTAGCCAAACGGCTGTAAGCCTTTGCAGAAGCCTCAACGCCAGTTTTGAAATAGTCGGCTGCCGAATGTGGCAAGTTCGCGCCTAGCAGTTTAAATTCAGCTAGATAGAGGTTCATTTCTGCAGTTGAAATAGTCATCTCATATAACGGGTTGTCTTCGGTGTCTTGTACAACTTTGCCTTTTGGTGCAGTTGGGAAAGTATAGTCAACGCGTCCGCGCACCAGCTCTTCGTTAAAGTACGACAATGGCGAGTAGGTTTTCGACTTATCTCCATCGGTTACTTTCCATCTTGTTGTAACAAAATAGTTATTGTCCCCAGTATATTCAGCTTTTTCTGAAATGGTCATACCGATGGGCAATCCCTGATAGCGCACCCAAGGTTCGCCATCGCCTTTCCAGCTAGTGAAATGTTTATGTCCCGAACCATCTGTGGTATAATTCACCTGGTCTAGGATGTACTTAGGTATGGCGCAGTTGTTATCGCCTCTAGCTTGAGCATCGAAGAAGGCCTGGATTACCTCAGAGTTAAAATCGTTTTTAGTAAACATCACCAGCATGCGTGGGTCTTTGTTGCGTCGCATAAAGTCGATTACGTTTTTGCTGCATGTGCCTAGGTTCACGCTGTTATCCGTTCCGTAGGTATTGTTGCCACCATCACCGCCAGTACCTTTATTATATACGTAGTCGTCTGTAATGGTTTGCATCACGTTTGCGTCGTCAGCGCCCACCTCTTCAGCAATTTTAAGCGCTTTAGCTTTATCTTGATGAAGCAGTCTTGCGGCAATTTTCAGTTTAATACCATTGATAAACTTCACCCATTTTTTTGCATCTCCGCCATACGCAAGGTCGTTGTCGCCAACACTTATCTGTGTGTTTGTCTCCTTGAGTTTAGCAAGGTCGGCGTTCAGTTCGGTTAACCATTGTTCAAATAGTTTCTCTTGCGACTCATAGTTGGGTGTTAGTGTACCGCCATATTTGGCTTGTGCGGTTTCCGAATAAGGTCTAGAACCAAAGAGGTCGGTGTCGAACAGACCCATGTACACTGATAGTGCGTTGGCCATAGCCGAGAGGTGCGAATATTGGGCAGCCTTATCGGCGGGCATTTTAGCGATAGCGGCTTTGATGTCGTTCTCGTAGCGTTTAACGTAAATGAGCTGAGAGCCCACTCCGCCCAGTTCGGCCAGTTTGTTATACAGGTCGTTAAAGCTTGTAGATGGCGAATAAGCCTGCACCAATTTTGAGGTATAAGCCCGTCATAGTACCACAGCAAGTAGTCGAAGGGTTGGTATTGCACCTGTTCTTGTGTGAACAAGAAAATGGGATTGCCTTCACCTATTGTTGATGGGTCGGTGTTTATTTTGGCGTATTCGTTTTCGCTACATCCCGTTGTTAGTGCCACGCATGCGGTGCATAGGCCTAGGGCAAGCGTTTTGAATTTTATCATATTCTGTTTCATGATGAGAAAGCGTTTAGAAGGTGGCGTTAAGTGTGAAGAGATAGCTGGCTGTGTATGGCATGAACGAGCGCATACGGAATTGTGCTGCACCTGTTCCGCGTACCGATTCGGGGTTTTCGTGGTTAGGTGCAGTGTTAAGCAGGTAGGCTAAGTTTCGTCCGGTGAGATTAAGAGAAAGACTCTTGGCACCGATATAGCTGCAGATGTTGGTTGGAACATTGTACGAGAGCGTTACTTCGCGCAGTGCGATGTAGTTTAGTTTTTTAAACCAGTCGTCGTTGATAACACCTCTACTCCAGCTATTCTTGAAGTATGCTGCACTTTGCAGGTGTGCAGGTTCTACAAAACCCTTTTCATAAGCCTCTTGATAAGTCATTCCGCTAACATCTTCATTGGTTCCAGCGGGCGTGGTAATAGTTGTTCCTTGGTCGAAAACAACATCAGGAATAAAGCCATCAGTAAACACCTTGTCTTTAGAGTTAGCGTATTGGCTGGTCCAAGTCATGCCTTTGCGATATTTTTCTGTTTCTCCAGAGAATCCGTAAGCGGTGGCGTAGCGTGAGTTATACGAAGCCACGTATCCGCCAAATCGTGCGTCTAGCAGCACGTATAGGCTAAGGTTTTTCCATCTCAAGGTAGTGTTTAGCGTGCCAAGGAAGTCGGGCAACATTGAACCAACTTCTTTAACCGTGCCACCACGTTTATAATATATAGTGCGGTAATTACCAGTGTATCCCACTACGGGTTTGCCTGTCTTCTCATCGGTTTTAATCCATGAGTCAGACATCAGCATACCATAGTCTGCTCCAACTTTGGCAACAGAAGCAATTCTGTAGTTTCCATAGTTGGCTGCACCGTCCAAGTTGATATAAGACGTTACGTCGGGACTAAGTTCCACAATCTTATTGCGGTTGCTGGTATAGGTTAGATTTAAGTCCCATTGCCAGTCTTTGTTTTTAATAGGTGTTGTGTTTAGGGCTATTTCAATACCCGAGTTTTGTATGTTACCGGCGTTGATGAGTTTTTCTTTTACACCCGATTCCCAGGGAACGTTGATGGTCATAATTTGGTTTTTGGTGTTCTCCTTATAGTAGGTGACGTCTAAACCAATTCTGTTATCAATGAAGCGCCAGTCTAAGCCCACTTCCCAAGCGTTCTTACGTTCAGGTTTGAGGTCGGTGCTCTTCATGTTTTCAGGAATTGTCATTCCGTATATTTTCTTATCGCCACGTTGGTATGTAGCCACGGCATATCCCGAGTTGATGTAATAGGGAGATGTGTCGTTGCCCACTTGTGCCCACGAACCGCGCACCTTGGCAAAGCTAATCCACTTGGGTAGTTGGTCTTTAAAGGTCTCTGTGATAATCCACGAACCTGAAACCGAGGGATAGAAGTAAGAGAAATTTCCAGTGCCATAGCTGTAAACCAACGACGACGACCAGTCGTTACGTCCAGTTACATCAAGAAATAATTGGTTTTTCCAGCTTGTTCCAAGCATGAAGATTGTAGAGACGATGCGTTTGGTGTTAAACTTATATGAATTGAAGTTGGCTTGTTGTTTAGAGTTTTTGATAAAGAACTGATTGGGCACGATTAGTCCGCCGTTAGTGCTTTCCGAGTGATATTGTGCATATTGGTTGAAATACTCTTCACGCAAGAATCCGTGCACTTCCCAATCGTCGTTTATCTGATAGTTGAGGTTGGCTGCGAGGTACAAGTTTTCTTGTGTCGTCTGGGTGTGCGAGAGCGAATAGCTACCGCCTTCGTTGGCATATCCGCTACCAGGTGCTTTCAGTTCGCCGTCGATGGCATAATAGTTAAGCGAACCACCAGCCGAGAGTTGCAGCCAAGGAAGAGCTTGAACGTTGATGTTGAGCACGGGGCGGAACATCGTTTCGGTTTGTTTGTAGTCGTTTTCGAAGATGCTCCACCACAAGCCCTTTCCAGGAACGGCGCGATAAAGGTCGCCATATTTGTCGCTAGCAAGTCCGCCGTGTTCTCCTTTATAAAGGTTGCGATAGCGCTTCACGTCGTATTCGCGTGGGAATGTGCTGTTAGCAAAGTATTCGCCAATATTTAGCGGTGCGTTTCGGGGTTGTGATTGCGTAAAGTTCACGCTGAAGTCTACAGTCATGATGTCGCCCACTTTTTGTGAAGCCTTTCCCAAGAACGAGAAGCGGTTAAAGGTGTTTCGTGGCGTTGTACCCTTGTTGTGCTTATAAGATGCCGAAGCATAGAATTGAGTGCGGTCGTTTCCGCCTTGCAACGACACGTTGGTGTTGGTGTTAACGCCCGTGTCATAGGCATCTTTATAATTGTTTTTGAACATTTGTGCTGGGCCCATTGTGCCGTCGTATTGTTCAAACATTTTTCCTTCGGCCCATGATATTTCTGGTCCCCATGCAAAGTTTCCATATTGTTCGATGAACGAATATTCGCCTTTAGAGTTACGTGCAAACGACGACATGTTGTCGCTCCATAGGTTACCAGTGGCAGTGTATTCGTCGCCATAGTCCACGCCGCCAGGGAATGCACCAATCATATAGCGATTTTGCAAGTCGGGCGAACGATAAACAGTTTCTATACCTACTGTTTGCGACACTTTCACGCTTACTCCTTTGCCCGCCTTTCCGCTCTTGGTGGTAATCACCACAGCGCCATTAAGACCGCGCGAGCCATACAAAGCAGTAGCTGCAGCACCTTTTAGTACGCTTACACTTTCAAAGTCGTCGGGGTTAAGGTTCTTCAATTGGTTACCATAGTCATTGATGTTGCTATCCCAGTCGGCATCTCCCGATTGGCTAGTGGCGTTATCAAGTATCACGCCATCAACCACAAAGATGGGTTGGTTATTGGCATTAAGGTTGAAGCACCTCTAATTTGGATCTTGGTAGAACCAAACATACCACCATCCGACTGGCTGATTTCCACACCTGCAACCTTACCTTGCAGGGCTGTAACGGGCGAAACGGTATTAGCCCGTTCCAGTTCGTCGCTCTTCAGTTCGGTAACAGCATATCCCAGAGCCTTCGTTTGTCGTTTGATACCCAATGCCGTTACCACCACTTCGTTAAGAGCAGTGGCGTCGTCTTCAAGGTCAATGTTAATTTGTTGTCTACCATTAACTTCTACATTTTTGGTTTTCAATCTAGATACGAAAACACCAATGTTGCCTTTGCTGGACATTGCAGGGTGTAACGTCCGTCAATGTTAGTCACAGTACCCGTGTTTGCGCCTTTCACCGTTACCGAAGCACCGATAACAGGCTCGCCCGTTGGGTCTTTCACGATGCCACTAACCGTGACATTTTGCGCATAAAGCGTGGTGGTAAGCATTCATATCAGAGCCACCATACACATCCGCCATAAGGCGTTCGCTTTGTTCTGCTTGTCATTCATTTCAGTTATATTTAAAGATTAATGTATAATATTTAGCATTTAGGCGATGTTTTTGTTGTCTTCTGCAACGTTTGGTCGTTGTCTTTTGCAGTGCGCTTTGGCATGTATAGGTGTTTGGTCCTGTTTTTTTACAACTTTTTTGTTGTAGTGATGTGTTAGCGCATGTGCAACGCCTCTTTATTTGCATTGTTACGATATATTGTAGCCAGGCATAGAATTTTATTCTTGAGTAGATAACATAGGATGCCCAAACATCAGTCCCAATGGTGTGGGCGTAGTTTGTTTGGCGTTTTTCCTAGTTCTGTTTGTATATAGCTAAGCGCGTTTTGCTGTGCGCTAGCTTCCTATGGCAATTATTGCCAGGCGGTTGTGCTGCCCTTTGGGCTTAGAGGGGAGAATTTGTTGTTTAGTTAAAGGCTTTTGCTAATCATTTTGCCATGTTTCAATTTTCTCTTTTGCATAGCTCTTTTGGCGGTTCATTGCTATTTGCTTATGCGGGATTGCTCTCCTTTCTGGTCTTGAAAAGTGTTTTTTAGCCGTTCAATGCTTCATTGTCCTTAGCATTGTTTGTAGGGCTTTACAAAAACGTACTCTCTATTTAGCTTTCTTCGAGTTGTACTACTTTAAGAGTTGAGCAACATTTCCTTAAGAAATGGATAAATTCGCCAAAGGTGGTTTTTAGTTATGCCTATAATGTGGGCTTAATTGATGATGTTAGCCGCTTGTGCGTTGCTATAGCATTGCTTAGCGGTTGTTTATATTTGCAGCAAATTTAAAGAAAATAAAGATACTAAACAATAAAAAACGCAATAAAATTTTGTTAATGTTTGAGAAACGAGAAGTATTAAACCTGAATACTTTACTTGTTTGTGGCGAAATGGGTGAGCAAGTAGGGCAAAGTTTATCCTGCGCAACCAATATACGCCGTCCTTTATCTATTTGTTATGGTTTTTCTTTGTGCAAAACAGATGTTTGAACTTAATAAAACCAAACATTTTCCTGGTTTTTTGTAGTTTTGTAGATATGCGTTAGAGAAATCTTTGGCTCTGTCAATTCCAGCGCAGTAGTTTATTTAACCCAAATCTCTAATGGTTGTGCTTATGGAGTTTATATTCGCCCTTGCAATTTACTGCATAGCCTTTCCCCACGAAAAAAAGCCCCACGGCAGTTTGATGCGCGTGGGGCTTTCTTGTTATGTGGGTTGTATTATTTAACAATGGCCTTTACATAGGCATTGGTATCTTCGAATTTTGACTTTTCGTCTAGTGCACTTTCTTTAAATCTGCTTCCGAATTTGGCATATTGAGCAGTCGTCATCGTGGCTTGGATGTTCTGCAACACGTTTGATGGACTTTGCGAACCCAGGTAAACTTCTTCCAGATTTACAAGTTTAGAGATGTCTATGCTAGTGAGCTTGCCGTGGCTTACGTTTAGCTTCTTTAGCGAAGAGATGTCGCCCAAGTTAAATTCACTAATCAAAGTGAATGGGGCGCGTAGACTAATAAGTTTAGTATTCTTTGAAACATCTAGCTTCTCAACTTGTGTTACCGCCAATTCTAATGAGGTAAGGTTAGTGTTGGTTGTAACATCTAGTTTTTTTAGAGGTGTGCCAGAAACCTGCAAGTTAATCAAGCTAGCGCCAGGACCTTCCAAACCAGTAAGTTCTTCTATCTTCGAACTCATCAAGTTGATGTTGTTAACTTTGGTATTTTTGCTCACATCCAGTTGCTTAATACCTGTTCTTGATAAGGTGAGGTCTTCCATCAGTGGGCTGTTTTCCAAGCCAATGATACGTTCAAGACTGCCGTCGCCATGCGCATTAATACGTTTAAGCTTAGGCGAATTGGTGATGTTGATGGTTTGAATTTTAGGACTATAGTACGCAACAATTTCGTCTAGCTCGGGCAAGTTGCTTGCATCCACGGCTTCAAGCGCGTCGTTATGCCTTACTTCAAGTCTTTTAAGTTTAGGATTGTTGCCCACGGTAACCGTTTTCATACCATTAAGATGATGCGCCGACAGCTCGAAAATGTTCAAGCCTTTAATATTAACGTTAGTAACAAGCGGACTACCTTCTATCACAATCTTACCATTTAGCTGTGGAAATTTAGATAAGTCAATCGCTCCAGCAAGGTTTTTGTTGTTCTTAAGCATCAACTGTAACGTTGCGATAATATTGTAGCTCGTCTAGGGATGTGAGTTTATCGTTATTATTGGCTTCTAGCACACCCTTATACGAAAGAATTTTCTCAAGATTGTCTTCGCGATAGATGTCCAGCGTGCCATCAGCTTCAAGTTGCAGACCTGCAACCTTCGTGTTTACAACGTCTATCAGTCCAAGGTTCACCAGCAGGTGCTGTTTGGCTTTGGCTGTGTTAAGGTTGATATTGCCCAGGTTGAAAATCTTAGCACGCTTGATATCTACGACGTCTGAAACCTTACGTTGCACCACTTTGCCATCAGCAAGCACGAAGGCGAGTGTGATGCCCGAGGCCAATTTCCCCTCAGGAAGCGCCACGAAGTAGTTGGTGTTTTCGGTCAAATATCCCGAAGCCGGCGCAAAACTAATGATGGTTGTGCTCTTATCGTTAACAAAAACGGGGGTCGTTTGGCTTATAGTGCCATCGGCATTAAAGCTAATGGTATTGTTTATTTCGCCAGCGATAGGCTCTTCTCCCCTGTTAATAATCTTCACTTGAGCCACATTGTTGGCGCCTTGGAAGCTAAACTTAAGTAGTCCGCCCACGTTATAGGCCACAAATGGCTTTTTCTCGTCGGGGATGATGCCCACCGAGATGTTGGCCTTAGGGTCGAATGTGCCTGCTATTGCCGTTTGTTTTTTGGGCATGGTGTAGGTGTATAGAGCCGATTTGTCGTTTTTGTGTTCAATCTTGGTGGTCTCTTGATACGGATACATCATGAAAAACAGCTTGGCAAAGTTGTCGGCCATGCCTTCAAATCTAGCCGATGTGCCTGTAGAATTTGTGGTAAAAGGCTTGGTTGCTTTGTTGCGTGAACCTTTATAACCAATGCTTATTTGGTCGTTCGCATTCCAAGTAACAGTACCCAAGTCGGCGTTCAGCGTGGTACGCGTGGCCGGCGTGTTAGCCTTTAGGGTGGAATCGTTGGTGTAGGAGGGCACATTACTGGTGTAAAATGTTTTTGCAACGAGGTTTTCGCCCGTTTGCGAGCTTATTGTCTCGTCGTCGTTAGCGCACGATATGGTCGTAAGAGCCATGCCGGCACACATCATATATAAGGCAATTTTCTTCATCTTAGATTTTACTTTTAGTTTGTTTTTACGCGCAATTATATTGGTCTAAAGCACGCAGGTTCCTTAATTTAGAAGGGCGAATCTTCGTCGGCATCTTCAATTATGGGTAGTGGGTCGTTGCTTTGTGTAAAACCCTCATGGCTACTATTGTGAAGACTGCCTGCCAAGAGATTTTGTTCAAACTCCACTTCTGTGACACGAACACAGGGTTTGTTATATTCTTTCTTTATTTTATTTTTGATTTTTTTTATAAAATCACCCTCGAAACATTTGGAAAGGGCGTAATATCCCCATCAACGTTACATCCAATTCTACGCTAAGTGCAAAAGACTTAGAATAATGGCATATTTCTAACAAATGCCTCTAGTGTGATATAATTAACTTATCTTAAATTCGTTATTCTGATACTCTAATTTTTTAGATTTGTTCACGGTTTAATTTTGTTGCCTGCAAAGATATGGAAAATAGTTTGTATATATGTCAAAAAACGACAAATTCGAGATGTTTATTGATTTTAGTCAATCATAACAAGCTTTACTGGATGTATTTTGTTTGTTGGGTTTGTTGGGTTTGTGGCGTTGTGGATTGTTTAAAAGGCTATTTGGGAAGGGTACTTAATGTTTAAAGCGTGTAAATTCTCAAGCGCTTAGCGAGCCGTGTGTAGGCGTTGGGTGGTGGGCGTGGAGGTTGCTCGTTGCGATGCGTTTTGTAAGTGCATAACTATTTTTGTTAAATGGCGTAATAAAAATTTACAAAGTTCACTTGATGGGGCAACCCATTCTAGCGAAAATAGATGTTCAAAAGCAGGGTTTTAGGGCTGTTTTTGACCTTTTAAATTTTAATTTTACATCGTTTTTGGGCGTTTTATCTGCATTTAGCACCATTTTGCTTTTCTATTTGCTCGCCAACTCGCGATTTTTCACCGCCCAAAATACGTTGTTTAGCCACAAAAAGTGTACTTTTAAGCCACTTTTCGCCTATAAAAGATATGCTTTTCTTGTTGTTCGAGTGGTTGTAAATCACTCTACAATGTGCTAAATGTTTCATTCTACACTGCGTTTTGCACCATTTAGCCTTGCATTTAGTAGGAGTTAGCCTTGCGTTTTGTAGGAGTTAGCAGTGCGTTTAGTAGGAGTTAGCAATGCGTTTTGTAGGAGTTAGCACTGCGTTTTGCTGCAAATAGCCCAAAAGTTGGTGTAAATCCCGTTTTTTTTCTAAAAATGTGTTTTTTAAATTTGCTGGAATTGTTCTTTTTTGTGCGGCAACAAACTCTCGCGAGAATTGATTATTTGCGGGCGAGTGGGATGATGGGGCGCAAAAATGGCTCTTTTTGTGTTAAAATAAGCGCGTAATATTTTACAAAACGAATGAACGAGGATGTGTTTTTGCTAAAACCCAAATTGGTCGTTAGGGTCTGCAAAGGTCTTGTTTGTTGTTAGCACATTACCTTGGGTGTTATTCAGGCACAACCGACAAAGCCTAACGAATAACACAGCCATTATGCCGACAAGCAAACGGAGGAAAGATTGGCGCAACCTGCAAACCTTACAAAGCATGAAATAAATAGCCTAACAACCTATTGCGGTAAACGAAGGTAAGGCAAAATCAAGGTGGCTTCACAGCCACCTCGCAGGATAAGTGAAGATGAACTAAGGTGGGTGTGAAGTGAAAACTTAGTAAATAGTGGGGAAAGGTAGTGAGTGGTGGCTTTGTTTGCAATAAGTGAAAGGCGATTGAGAAATCGGCGTTAGAGTGCTAACAAACCAAACAAGTTATAAAAACAAAAGCAAGCGATGCCGTAGTTACGGACATCGCTTGCAGGCGTTTGTTTGTATGTTACTGTTCTAATTAAATCAAGCCCGATTTGCCCACGAAGAACAAAACCATGTAGCCAAGTACAAGGCCGATGATGCCGATGGAGAGACCAATCTTCATCATTTCGTTCTGGTTAACCAGTCCGGTAGAGTGAGCAATAGCATTTGGAGGCGTACTGATGGGCAAGCACATGGCAGTAGAAGCGGCGATGGCTATACCGATAAGTACGGTGGGAGTGCCACCGATGCCGTTAAGACTGTCGCCCATACCCTTACAAACAACGGCGAGGATGGGTACCAATAGGGCAGCAGTGGCCGTGTTAGAGATGAAGTTGGAGAGCACATAGCATATCACACCCGATATGAGCAGGATGACCAAAGGCGACCAGCTGTCAAACGGAATGCTCTTAATAGCCAGTTCGGCAAGTTTAGATTCGTTGAGGGCAAGGCCTAGCGCGAAGCCTCCGGCCACCATCCAGATAACGCTCCAGTTAATTTCTTGCAGGTCTTTGGCTTTAACCACGCCTGTAAGAGCAAACACAGCGATGGGCAGCATGGCCACAGTGTTGGCGCCAACACCTGTAACTTTGTCGAGCATCCACAGCAGTACGGTTACGCAGAAGGTGACAGCAATCACCGGTGTGCGCCATCCTTTTTGCACTTCGCCATCGATGTGCAGGTCTATTTCTTTTTTCTTAAAGGGGAAGAAGGTTTTCAGCAGATACCAGCCAATGAGTAGCAGCACGATGGTAAGTGGCAGCATAAAGGCCATCCACTGTCCAAAACCAAGGTTTAGGTTTAGTCCGTTAACGTCGTTCAGGTACTTCAAGGCAATGGCATTGGGCGGTGTACCGATGGGTGTACCCATACCGCCGATGTTGGCAGCCACGGGAATGGCCAATGTGAGGGCCACTCTTCCCTTACCTTCAGGAGGCAATGCTTGAATACAGGTGTAAGGAAAGTGAGCATCATGGCAGCAGTAGCCGTGTTGGAAACGAACATTGAGAAGGCGCCCGTGATGAGAATGAAACCCAAGAGCACCATTTCAGATTTGCGACCAAAAGGACGTAGCAGGTTACGTGCCAAGAAAACGTCCAGTCCCGACTTCGTTGCGGCGATGGCTAGCATAAAACCGCCCAAGAAAAGAATGATGATGGGGTCGGCAAAAGTGGCCATCAGAGCGCTGTGGTGCAGCAGTTCCGACTTGTCGATGCCTTCTCTGAAGAAGAGGAAAGCGTTGTCGGATGTGGTAAACAGCAAAGCGGCAATCAGCACCACCGACGTGGCCCACGATGAAATGGCCTCTGTAACCCACATGATGGTGGCAAAGGCGAAGATGGCTATCACGCGTTGCTGGATAACCGTTAACCCTTCAATGCCAAAAGCAGTTGAAGGCAAGTTCCATAAAATGGCGGTAATGACAACCGCAACAATGAACAAAGCGAACTTTTTAAATCTGAAAACCTCGCTCAATGTGTTTCTTTTTTGTTCAGACATATTAATTATGTGTTTATGGTTAGTAAAACGGGGCAAAGGTAAGTATTTTTTCTTTCCAACAAAAGAAATAATGGAAAACTTTACACATAACTTCAAAACTTTATTCAAAACATGTTTTTAGGGCATAGAAAGGTCTTGAGAGTAAGCTGATGGTTAATAGAAGAGGCTTGTTTCATGTTGCAGAGCTATTTTTTTGAACCCTTGCGGGGCTTCGTACCTAAAAAAGATGATAGGTATTGTTTATTTTGTAAGGTAGAGTTTGCAAATTTGATAAATAAGTACTATCTTTGCATGGTTTTAATCGCTTAAATATAGTAGTATAACTATGGAGGCTTTTTTTCGTACTCACGCTTATCTTGTGGAGCATACCAATGCCACATTGCGTCGAACCCTGATGGATGAAATAGATTGGGGCGACCGCTTAATTGGCATTAAGGGAACGCGTGGGGTAGGGAAGACCACATTTTTGCTACAATATGCGAAAGAGAAGTTTGCTCGTGGCGACAGGCAGTGTTTGTATATCAACATGAATAACTTCTATTTTCAGAGTCGCGGTATCGCTGATTTTGCAGCCGACTTTGTTGCGCATGGTGGAAAGGTGTTACTCATCGACCAAGTATTTAAGCAACCCGATTGGAGTTCGGAACTACGTAAGTGCTACGACCGTTATCCCGAGCTGAAAATCATCTTCACCGGGTCGAGCGTTATGCGGCTCAAAGACGAAAACCCAGAGCTTAACGGCATCGTTAAAAGCTATAACTTGCGGGGATTCTCGTTTAGAGAATATCTCAATATTGTTACAGGCAACCAGTTTAAGGCCTACAGCTTGGAAGAGATACTAACTCAACACGAGAGCATCGTAAAGGAGATATTGCCTGTGGTGAGTCCGGCAAAGCATTTTCGCGACTATGTGCACCATGGTTTTTATCCTTTCTTCTTAGAGCAACGCAACTTTTCGGAAAATCTGTTGAAGACAATGAACATGATGACCGAAGTGGACATACTGCTCATTAAGCAGATAGATTTGAAGTATCTCACCAAGATAAAGAAGCTGTTTTATCTGCTGTCGCTAAACCCAACGAAAGCCCCCAACATCAGTCAGCTGGCTCTAGACATCGAGACAAGCCGTGCAACGGTGATGAACTATATCAAATATTTGGCCGATGCGCGCTTGATAAACATGATGTATCTAGTGGGAGACGATTTTCCCAAGAAGCCTTCTAAGATAATGATGCACAATTCAAACTTGCTTTACACCGTCTATCCCATAGTGGCCGACGAACAAGTGGTCATGGAAACGTTCTTCGTTAATGCCCTTTGGAAAGACCATTTGGTGAACCAAGGCAACAAAGAACAGTTTTATATTGTAGACGAGAAATGGAAATTTCGCATCTGCGATGCACGCGGTACAGGCAAGGTTAGATATAACACCGATACCATATACGCCCGATACAACACCGAAGTGGGTAAAGACAATAAGATGCCCCTTTGGCTTTTCGGGTTTCTCTATTAAATACAAATACATTAATTAATATTTTATTCAAATGGCAAAAGAAAAAAAGTTTATCACTTGTGATGGTAACGAGGCCGCCGCTCATGTGAGCTATATGTTCTCTGAGGTAGCAGCTATTTATCCCATCACCCCGTCTTCGCCCATGGCTGAGCACGTAGACTCGTGGTCGGCAAAAGGAAGGAAGAACCTATTCGGACAAACGGTAATGGTTCAAGAAATGCAATCCGAGGGTGGAGCCGCTGGTGCCATGCACGGTTCGCTGCAAGCAGGTGCGCTTACTACTACTTTTACAGCATCGCAAGGTTTGCTGTTGATGATACCCAACATGTACAAAATAGCTGGCGAGATGTTGCCTTGCGTGTTCGATGTGTCGGCACGTGCCATGCTTCGCACGCTCTTTGTATCTTTGGCGACCACTCAGACGTTATGGCTTGTCGCCAAACAGGTTTCGCCATGTTCTGTTCGGGTTCGGTACAAGAGGTGATGGATCTCACCGCTGTGCCCCACTTGGCAACGCTTCGCACAAGCATACCCTTCGTTAACTTCTTCGATGGCTTCCGTACATCGCACGAATATCAGAAGATTGAACTGATAGACCAAGACGAGATTGCTAAGCTGGTGAACCCCGACGACATCAAACGTTTCCGCGATCGCGCCCTTTCACCCGAACGCCCCGTTACTCGCGGTACAGCCGAAAACCCCGAAACATTCTTCACTCACCGTGAGGCTTGCAACCAGCACTACGACAATATCCCCGAAGTGGTTGAAGAGTATCTGGGTAAGATTTCAGAAATCACTGGTCGCGAATATCATCTCTTCTCTTATTATGGTGCTCAAGATGCCGAAAACATCATTATCTTGATGGGCTCGGCCACCGAAGCAGCTCGCGAAGCCATCGATTATCAGATGAAACAAGGCAAGAAGGTGGGTATGATTTCTGTTCACCTCTATCGTCCATTCTCGGTTAAGCACCTGTTGGCTGCTGTTCCTAAGACCGTGAAGCGCATTGCTGTGCTCGACCGTACCAAAGAACCTGGAGCCGAAGGCGAACCTCTATACCTCGATGTTAAGAGCGCATTTTACGATGTGGAAAACAAACCTCTCATCGTTGGCGGTCGTTACGGACTGGGTTCTTCGGATACTACCCCTGCTAAAATTCTCTCTGTATTCAACAACCTCGAACTAGAAGTGCCCAAAAACCACTTCACCGTGGGTATTGTAGACGACGTTACGTTTACTTCTTTGCCCGCAGTTCCAGAAATTCCTATGGGTGCTGATGGCATTTTTGAGGCTAAATTCTACGGACTGGGTGCAGACGGTACAGTTGGAGCTAATAAAAACTCGGTGAAAATCATCGGCGACAACACCAATAAGCACTGTCAAGCTTACTTCTCTTACGACTCAAAGAAGTCGGGTGGTTTCACTTGCTCGCACCTTCGCTTTGGCAACTCGCCCATCCACTCAACATATCAGGTTAACACGCCCAACTTTGTGGCATGCCACGTGCAGGCTTACCTGAACATGTACGATGTAATTCGCGGTTTGCAAAAGAATGGAACCTTCTTGCTCAACACCATCTTCGAAGGCGAAGAGCTGGTTAAGTTCATCCCCAACCGCATCAAACGTTACTTCGCAGAGAACAATATCACCGTTTATTATATGAACGCTTCGAAGATTGCACAAGAGATTGGATTGGGCAACCGCACCAATACCATCCTGCAAAGTGCTTTCTTCCGCATCACAGAGGTTATCCCCGTTGACCTGGCTATCGAGCAAATGAAGAAGTTCATTGTGAAATCGTATGGCAATAAGGGACAAGACGTGGTTGATAAGAACTATGCAGCCGTTGACCGCGGTGGCGAATACAAGACGTTGGCTGTTGACCCAGCATGGGCAAACCTTGCTGATGACGCTGTTGCCGCAGAAGAAGACGTTCCCGCATACATCAAA
Source organism: Hoylesella shahii DSM 15611 = JCM 12083 (assembly GCF_000613445.1). Classification (GTDB taxonomy): domain Bacteria; phylum Bacteroidota; class Bacteroidia; order Bacteroidales; family Bacteroidaceae; genus Prevotella; species Prevotella shahii. Next base: position 16,293 of record NZ_BAIZ01000021.1, on the reverse strand, counting down.
GAAATTGTACGCCCCATCAATGCTCAGTCTGGCGACTTGCTGAAAGTGTCTGACTTTGTGCGCTACGATATGGTTGATGGTACAATGGCAAATGGTTCGTCTGCTTTCGAAAAACGTGGCGTTGAGGCTTTCAACCCCGAGTGGACTGCCGACAATTGTATCCAATGTAACAAGTGTGCTTACGTTTGTCCTCACGCTTGTATCCGCCCATTCGTTCTCGACGAAGAAGAAATGAAGGACTTTGAGGATGCAACACTCGAAATGAAGGTGCCAAAGCCTATGGCAGGAATGAACTTCCGCATACAGGTGAGCGTGCTCGACTGTGTGGGTTGTGGTAACTGTGCCGACGTTTGTCCTGGCAACAAAAATGGTAAGGCACTCGCAATGGTGCCCTTCACTCACGACGAAAAGCAAATTTCTAACTGGAATTATTTGGCTAAGAACGTTAAGAGCAAGCAACATTTGGTAGACATTAAGAGCAATGTGAAGAACTCGCAGTTTGCACAACCCCTCTTCGAATTCTCTGGAGCATGTGCTGGTTGTGGTGAAACACCTTACGTTAAGCTCATTTCTCAACTCTATGGCGACCGCGAAATGGTTGCCAACGCCACAGGTTGTTCGTCTATTTATTCTGCTTCTATTCCTTCAACACCTTACACCACCAACGAAGCAGGTCAAGGTCCTGCATTCGATAACTCATTGTTCGAAGACTTCTGCGAATTTGGTATGGGTATGGCACTTGGTAATAAGAAGATGCGCGAACGCATTGTGATGCTGCTTTCTGAACTCTTGGCTAACGATAGCGTACCTGCCGACTTCAAGGAGGCTGCCAACGAGTGGATTAACACCAAGACGATGCCGACGCTTCTAAGCTATCGGCTGCCAAACTGAAACCATTTATCGAGGCTGGTGCCGCTCAAGGTTGCCAAACCTGCGCCGAACTGAAGACGCTCGACCACTATCTCGTTAAGCGTTCGCAATGGATTATCGGTGGCGACGGTGCTTCTTACGACATTGGTTACGGCGGTCTCGACCACGTTATCGCTTCGGGTGAAGATGTAAACATCTTGGTTCTCGACACCGAGGTTTACTCTAACACTGGCGGACAAAGCTCTAAGTCTACTCCTCTTGGTGCCATTGCCCAGTTTGCTGCTCAAGGTAAACGCATCCGTAAGAAAGATTTAGGACTCATGGCAACCACTTATGGCTATGTGTATGTAGCACAAATCGCTATGGGTGCCGACCAAGCACAGACCTTTAAGGCCATCCGCGAAGCCGAAGCCTATCCAGGTCCGTCGCTCATCATCGCTTATGCACCTTGTATCAACCACGGTTTGAAAGCCGGAATGGGTAAGAGTCAGGCCGAAGAGGCTAACGCTGTTGCCGCTGGTTACTGGCACTTGTGGCGCTACAACCCACAATTGGCCGACGAAGGCAAGAACCCCTTCACGCTGGATTCTAAAGAACCCGACTGGAGTAAGTTCCACGACTTCCTCCTTGGTGAGGTGCGTTACCTCTCTGTAAAGAAGGCTTATCCCAACGAAGCTGAAGAGTTGTTCAAGGCTGCCGAAGAGATGGCTAAGCTACGCTATAAGAGCTACGTACGCAAGTCTAAAGAAGACTGGAGCAACGAAGGCGAAGCCGAGGCTTAAACACGATAAAGCTTAGAGCCACGCTTATAATAAAGGGTGAGACATGTGCCACTTGGCATGTGCTCACCCTTTTTTTTGTTTTCTTTTCTGCTTTTCTTTTTATGGCAGTATCAAACCATTTGGACCAGATATTGAGCAATTCGCCAGCTTTATCGCTTGATAACATCTCAGCGGTGTTGCAAAAAATAAAAGGAGAACCACGCCAATGAGATGTGGTTCTCCTTTTTTTTATTGCGTTTAGCAAGGCCAAAAGGCAAGAGCTTGGTGCAGTTGCCTATCGCTTTTTATGTCTGTTGGCGCGTTGCTCGCGGTATTTGGCCTTTTGTTTAGCCGCACCGCTGCCGTGCGCTCCAGTGATATATTTTTTCTTTTTGGCTTTGGTTTTAACCTTATCGTCTTTTTTTTCGCCTCCCGAAGAGCCTTTGCGGAAGGTCATTCCGCCACCAGCAATTATCTCGTCTATATCCATGTGCAATATGTTTAGGGATTAATGGTGGAACAATCTCACGCCTGTGAAGGCCATGGCGATGTTGTATTTGTTGCAAGTGTCGATAACATGGTCGTCGCGAACCGACCCACCAGCCTGCGCGATAAAGTCAACACCGCTTTTATGTGCGCGTTCGATGTTGTCGCCAAAGGGGAAAAAGGCATCGCTACCTAGGCAAACGCCATGGTTTTGAGCAATCCATTGGCGTTTTTCTTCAAGGGTAAGAGGTTCGGGTTTGGTTTTGAAAAACTGCTGCCATGCACCCTCTGCCAATACATCTTCGCATTCTTCGCCGATGTAGAGGTCGATAGTGTTGTCGCGATCGGCCCTTCGGATATTGTTTACAAAGGGCAAATTCATCACCTTGGGGTGCTGTCTTAGCCACCAAATATCGGCCTTGTTACCAGCCAAACGTGTGCAGTGAATGCGACTTTGCTGACCAGCACCGATGCCAATAGCTTGTCCGTCTTTCACATAGCACACCGAATTGCTCTGTGTATATTTAAGGGTGATGAGGGCGATGATAAGGTCGCGTAGCGCTTCGGGTGTGAAATGTTTGTTTTGTGTGGGGATATTTTCAAACAATTTGGGGTCGTCTAATTTGATTTCGTTGCGTCCTTGTTCGAATGTGATGCCAAAAACTTGCTTGTGCTCGAGTGGTTCGGGCGTGTAAGCAGGGTTGATTTGCAGTACGTTATATGTTCCTTTTCGCTTCTCCTTCAGTATGGCGAGGGCTTCGGGTGTATAGCTTGGTGCTATAACACCATCCGAAACCTCGGGCTTAATGAGCAAAGCCGTAGCCTCGTCGCAGGTGTCGCTCAGTGCGATAAAGTCGCCATAGCTGCTCATTCTGTCTGCTCCACGAGCTCTTGCGTATGCACATGCAATGGGCGAGAGCGGCGTCTTGGCCTCGTCAACAAAGTAAATGTGCTTCAGTGTGTCGCTAAGTGGTAGGCCAACGGCTGCTCCTGCTGGCGACACATGTTTGAAACTGGCTGCGGCAGGCAGGCCAATGGCGGCTTTAAGTTCCTTAACTAGCTGCCAACTGTTAAGTGCATCAAGAAAATTGATGTAGCCAGGGCGTCCGCTTAGCACTTTGATGGGAAGTTCGCCTTCGGTAACATAGATGCGCGAAGGTTTTTGGTTGGGATTGCAACCATACTTCAAGGCAAGTTCTTTCATCTTTATAATGTGGTTTAATTGCCTTGCAAAGATAGTAAAAAATAATGGTAATTGGCTAATAAAGTGTGCAATGGGTTGTGGATTAGGCCATAAAAGGCTTGGGGTAATGGCCTTTACGCTTAAGTAAAGTGCACCAGAAGCAGGTAAACCCACACGCCTAGCTCCCACAATATAAAGGCTGCAAACACATGTTTGCGGTTAAGCGTGTTTTGTGCTGTGGCGTAAAGCCGCTGGGTGAGTGGTTTTTTGCTCCACCATCCGCCTATTAGCGCCAAAGTAAAAGCTATTGATGCGGGCGCAACGATAGATACATTGGGATTGGTAATAAATGCGTTCCACATTTCGCCTTGTAGAAGATGGCGCATGGCGCGTGTGGTTCCGCAAGCAGGACAAGGTAATCCAGTTGCCGAACGTAATGGGCATATAACTATATTTGTTTGCCAAACAACGTTCAGCAACAGCCAAGCCACCCCTGTGAAATACACAAGCGTGGCAATGAATGTTCCTTGTTTGATGGTCAATTTAGAAGAGGGTCATCAGTTTCTTAAGGTTCTCATGGCGTGCAGCATCCATAACGAGGAAGAGGTCGATGATGGCCCAGAGATAAAAACCACCGCAAGTCAACAGCTTAATAATGCCTAGAGCTGTGTGCCCAAGGTAAAATCTGTCTATTCCAAGAATGCCACCGAGCAACGAAATGATGAGCACGGTGATGGGATCTTTAAATTGCAAGCACGCCAGCATGGTGACTTGTTCGTCGTTCATTCTTTCGAATATCTCGCGAACTTGCATTAAACTCTCCTCTGGAAAGTACTTGCCGTATGTAATGAGTAGTGAATTTACGTCTTTCTCCATCTTGAATGTGTGGTATTTTGTTGCAAAGTTACGTAATATCTTTTACAAATTAACGAATGATGCCTCAAAATAATAGGCTTTTTCTGTTCTTAAGGTTAGATGGTGGTGTGTTTGTTGGATTATTTGTGTTGCACTGGTGCCGCCTTAAACGTTGACAAGTGAACAGATTGGCTATGCAACCTGTTCACTTGTCTGCGTGTTAGTGGGTTTATCTTATTTCACTAGCACCTTCTTTGTGGTGCCGTCGCTCATCTTAATGATGTTCACGCCTGGTTGTTGGCCATTGATACGAACGCCCTGGAGGTTGAAACGAGCCACTTCTACAATTTCTTTCTGAGTTGAAGAGGTGTTGCCAATGGCAGTGACAACAGCTTTGAGGTCGTCGTCGATGTTGCTTACATTCATGCCATTCCAGTCGCCCGACTTCTCATAGGCTTTCTTTTGGCCTTTCACCACGTGCAAGTTGATGCTACCAGCGAACTCTGCAAATGCATCTCGATGGCACGAAGGTGGGTTAGTGGCATAGACATTGAGTGTTATTTCGCTGCTGTTGTAGGCCAATAGTTTGGCGCCAATATATTCAAGAGTAGAGGGTAGCGTGATGTTTTCCAACGTATAGCATGCTGTGAACATGCCATCGCCAAGGCGTTTAACGCCTTCGGGTATGGTTACCGATTCTATTTCGCTGAAGAAGAAACAGCTGTCGCCAATCTCTTTTACAGTAGAGGGGATGTTAACTTGGCAGCCCGAGAATGTAAATGCCCACTTGCCTATCTTTGTTAGTCCTTCGGGTAGTATCACGTTGTTTAGTTTTACTTTCTTTTTAAGGGTTTTATTGGAGATGTGCTTGTAAGCATTTCCTCCGCCACAATCTTGAAAAGCACCCGTTGCCAGTTCTTTAACTGTTGTGGGCACAGTGTAGCTATTGCCTGGTTTTGAAGCGGGATGGCATATAAGCAGGGTGAGTTCCTTATTAAATAGCACGCCAGCCTGCGAGGTGTAGTGTGTATTTTCTGTATTCACGGCAATGCTGTCGAGCGCATAGGTTGAGGCAAAAGCGTCTTCGCCAATGCGGGTAACGCTTTTGGGGATGATGATGGTGCTGATGTGTTTGGCTCCTCCAAAAGCCAAATGTCCAATACGTTCTATCACTCCAGGCACTTCCACCTTGCCCTTACCCTTTTTAAAGCATTGCAGCAGGGTGTTGTCGGCATTTCGAATAAGCAGACTGTCTACAAGGTCGAAATGCTTATTGGTGGCAGGAACGCTCACTTCGGTTAGGTTTTTGAGCAGTGCAAACGCGCCTTCGCCAACTTTTTCTATCGTAACGGGCAGGTTTACGCGTTGTATGGCAGTACCCACAAAAGCAAAGTCGCCAACGCTTTTTAGTCCTTCGGGCAAGTCGGCCTTACGCAGCGAGTTGGTGTAAGCAAAGGCGTAGGCGCCCACTTCTTTAAGCGTGGTGGGGAAATATACGTGGGTGACGTAGGTTAGACCATGCAACCAGTGGGCAGGGATGCGCTCTAGTTGCGCTTCTTGCAGGTTAATGCTGTGCAAGTCGCTTAGCGAACTGGGTTTGGCTAGCTTCGCCAAGAAACGCATATCGACCTCGTTTAGCGGACCAATAATGCGCAAACCCTGGTAGCTGTCGGGGTTGGTCTCGGCAAACACCTGCTCAAGTGTTCCGGCTTTGGTTACGGTTAGGGTGGTTTGGTTTAGGTAACCATCCTTGTCGTTGCTCTTAGCGCGCTGCGCCATCATATTTAATGTGCAGGTGAGGAGCAACAGTTGTAGTAGAATTTTCTTCATGAACTTGTAAATATTAGGTGTGAAATGTTACGCGTTTTTTAGTGTAATGCAGGCGCAAGGCGCATTGTCGGCAGTTCTTGTCGCAGTTTGTTGCGTCGTGTCTTCGCGCTGTGTCGTTCACACAGTCGTAAAACATTCTGTTTCGGCTACAAAATTACGGCATTAGTTTGTGTCGGGCAATACCTAAAAAAAGGTATTTTATTTTCTTGCAGCTTGCATATTTCGAAAGCTTTTTTATACCTTTGCAACGATAAAACGAGTGGGTTGGCTATTACTAGCCAATCTTATAATGGCATTAAGATGATGAAGCGGGATTTAACAGCGTTGGTAAAGGCTGTAGAAAAGAAATTCGGACAGAGCGTAACCATGGCAACCGACTTTGAAAAGTTGGCGTTTGCGTTTGCAAAACAACACGTGGCGTTGCAACCCACGATGCTAAAAAAGCTGTGGCACAGATATCTGGAGCGAGAAACCTTCGGTTGAATTGTTGGATAAAGTGGCGTTGTTTGTGGGCTTCCAAAGTTGGAAAGACTTTAAAGATGCACTTCACGGCGACGACGACGGACAAACCAACTACGAAGTGTAGACCTTGTGTGCGCCTCATGGCGTCTCTCTTCGCGCCAAACATTCTGCATCACGCTGATTGTAGGCGTTTTTCTATGATATAAAGTGCGTTTGTCTTATGTGCTGCACCATGCTTTTGCACATAAGTGAGGGTTAACTACTCCATGTTGCACTCGATAAGCGTGCTTTTACAGTATAAGCTAGGGCTGCTCATTGGCCCTTTTGACAAAATGTCTGAGGCTTACAGACTGGCTGGTCTCTTGTCTTCATGCGAGAGGCCTTTTATTTTTTTGTTTCGCCTTTTCTTTTTACCCCAATCTCTAAGTTTGCAATATGAATTGCAATAAATAAAAATATTGGACTGCCCCGACTTTTCGCCTAGTAAAAAACCTCCGACAAGAAGAAAGGTTGATAATCAACCCCTTTCACTCTTTTCTGTCGGGATTACTGGATATCAAAAAACGAGATAACATGAAAAGACTACCAATGATATCAATCGTATCGCTGCCACTTTCCATCGTGGCAGACATCGCCCGATACCTGTACCAAGATTGGGAATTCGCCAAGTGGATAGCCATACTCGTGGCCGTAGACACGGTGCTGGGCATAGTGAAGCACTTGATGCACAAGGATGCCTCGAGCGGATCGTTCTTCTCGAAATTCGGCAAGAAAATTGCCATCTACATCGTGCTGCTCATCCTCTCCAACGTTCTCTCTAACTACACCGTGCAAGGCAGCGTGGTGGGAGCAACGCAATGGATAGGCACTTACCTGTGCGTGTTCATGATGGTGCGCGAGGCCTTTTCGTGCGTTGAGAACATCCAAGCCATCTATCCCATACTGCCCCCCTCGTTCGTTAAACGGCTAAAAGACTTCAACGACCGCGGCGAATATACCGCCGAACCCTAATATACTCCGACAATCATGGCTACACAACAACAGATTGATTTCGCACGCGAGATTTACCAAGCGGCCAAGAAGGCCACCGACATCGCACCCGAATTCGTTACGGCGCAAGCCATCCTTGAAAGCGGATGGGGAAAGAACCGTGTGGGGCAGTTCAACCTCTTCGGCATCACGTGCGGTTCTGCATGGAAAGGACGCACAGTACTAGTTCTCACGCATGAGTATTTCAATACGCCAAACAGGCAGTTCGCAGCACCAGAACGTATCGTCTCGGTGGCCAAGTGTAAGACCGGCAACCGCTGGTATTACACTGTCTATCGACTTTTCAAAGACTTCGACTCGCTGGAAGAGTGTCTCGAAGAACACACGCGACTGTTGCAGAAACCTGGTTATGCCGATGCTTGGCCCTATCGTAAGAATGCCATCGAGTTTACACGTCGTATCTGCGATGGACACGGCAGCCAATATGCCACCGCCCCAGGATACTTCGCACAGATGGTTGGATTGATTAAGATGGTGAACAGGATATGCGGATAAGTAACGTAATGGTAGCCGTGCTGCTTGCTGGCCATGTGCTTGCATTGGCATCGGCTATAAGCTGGGCATGCCAACTGAAAAGCGAGAACAGTCGACTGCGGCAAAACCAAATCCTACTGCTGCGTGGAGAACAGGCGCGCATGGAACGCTGGGTGACAAAAGATGGGCGCAACGTCATGGCCATCGAGGCCTTGACGTTAAGGATTGGCGAGCTGTCGCGACAGGGCGATTCACTCTTGCTCGTGGCACGCTCGCTGGGCATACGCAACCGCCGATTGCAAGAAATGGCCCGCACGGTCTACCGCACGCAGACCGTGGTACGCACCATGGTGCACGACAGCGTAGTCAAAATTGCACCTGGCCGCACCGACACGCTGCCCTGCCTCTCATATCGCGACCCCTGGCTGTCGTTCGCCGGCTGCCTTCGCGCAGACAGTTTCATAGGCGAGATACATGCGCGCGACACGCTCGACATCGTTGTGCATCGCATACCCCGCCGTTTCCTCTTCTTCCGTTGGGGATGCAAGGCAGTGAAGATGCAGGCCGTGTGCCGAAACCCACACACGCAGCTCACCTACATGCGATATGTTCGGCTGGTAGATTAAACTCTTTATCCCTCATACCCATACAGTTAACGTTTTCATGGTTTTTAGTTAGTAAGATTGTTTAGGTTTTAGTTGAAGGCCGATGCAGGGATGCATCGGCCTCTGTTGTGTCAGTGAACGCTAAATGTTGGAATTTACTTTAGCCTTAACGCACAAGTGTCAAATGTTATTAGTAATTTTGAAGTGCAAATGATAAACGGCGTTGGCGTATATCACGAAAAGTAACAACACTGGCAAGTTTGGAAACTCGCAGTGGAAGGCTGTAGAAAACGTGACCCGAATAAAGCTAAATAAAGCTAGCGCTCTGTATCTAAGCACGTTATAACTTGCTGCAGTTCTTTTATAGTGTTAACTTAGCAGTACAATAAGGAACAATAAAAACAGCAAAATATGAACGAGCAAATTCAAAACATCCTCAGGGAGAACGAAACCAAAACATCAAAGATTCAAAAGCTTCTTGAAGCAGTGATAGAAAAGTTCTACTCAATGCTTCGCCAGCCCTATTAACAACCAACACGCCCTTCCCCTCTCGGGAAGGGCCAAAAAAAGAAAGAAACATGGAAACAACTATTAAGAAGCCGGCAGTAGTTGCCGATATGAAGAAACGATTGGCAGACATCACCCTCTCGGTGTCGTGGATGGATTTTGCCAACAGGTATTTCAGCAAATCGTCATCATGGTTTTACCACAAGATGGATGGAATAGACGGTAACGGTGGCATAGGGGGGTTCAATGAAGAAGAGGTGGAACACCTGCGAGGTTCGCTTTTCGACCTTAGCGAACGCATCCGCCGTGCCGCAGAAAACATTTAGGCATGGTCTTCTGTTGGCCATTTAAGACAAAAGTCGCCCGCCTGCCTACGGGCGCACCTGCCCCTCACCCCCTATAAAGGTGAGGGGCTTAACATTTTATCGGCAAAATCAAAGGATGGTGGTAAAAAACAAGATGGCCAACATTTTACAGCCCCGGCTCGCAAGGCATCTCGTTCCGCTGGATGTTCAGGGAGAAAGCCCCACGTGGGCAGGACGTTCGCGCCAAGTAAGTTACACATGATATTTTTTTAGCATTTCTAAAATCAAGGCCGTCCGTTGCGAAACGCGCGGCCTTTTTGCTAGCCCACCCCAAAAGGCGCGTGGCGCGTTCGCCGTAGTTGCATAACGCGTTTAATGCCAGCATGTTAGCAGGTGTTTGTAGAAACCCACGCTTTCTAGCCTAGAAACGCATGGTTTTATCGTAGAAACGCACGCTTTCTAGCCTAGAAAGCGTGCGTTTCTACAAACCACCCTGTTAGGCCCTGCCCCACGCACGCTGCAAGGCACGAAAAAGCCCGGGACAGGCTCATGCTCCGGGCGGGGTGTGATAAGATGAACAAGCAGTGCAGAAATGTCATGCCAGCCTGAACGAGCCTATTTCCTTGGCCAAGTCTTGGCAGGCTTCGTTGAACGTTCGTTTTTGCTCCTCGTTCAGCGTGTATACCTTGCCGCGCACCTTATGGCCGTTGATGCGTTGATAAAGCCACGCCCTGCTCTTGCCAAAGTAATGCTCGGCAATGTAGGCCATCGGCAGGATGTCGTAGCGGTTGCCCAGCTGTTGGCGGATGGTGGCAATGTCGCCGTCGATGCGACCGAGGTTGCGCATTATCATCTCTTCGCATGCACGCTTCGCCCCCTCATCGCCGTTGGCTCCATCCACGCCACGATTTCGTCTTTGCGTCGCTCGCTCCGTTCGTCGTCCTTGCCGAGCAGGGCTTCAAACTCTTTCAACAAATCTTCGTATGTTTCCATTTCCTTTTCTTTTTAGGCTCTCCCCTCGTGGGGGAGAGCTTTGTTTTTTACTTCTTTCTCTGTTCGTAGAGCTTTTTTAAATCTTCGAGCCTTAAATCGATTTGCTTTTCTATGTGCTCGTTCCCGAGCTATTTTGCGAATTTCTGCAAATCTCTGATTTCTTTCTCTTTTTGGCTTATCAGCCGTTCTAGCATTTCTTCATTCATTGTTTAAAGTTTTAGTTACCACTTGGTTTCTTATCACAAAACAAAGGTACATAATCTTTTGGTTATGTGTAAGTTTTCTGACAATTATTTTCATATAAAACAAAACTTTTTGTTCTTTACCCCATGTTGGATATAACCAATCTTTGCCCTTATGGTAACAGAACAATATTTGCGCCAACACTCTGTGTCGAAAAGGCACGATTTCTACAAACCATCCGCCAACAAACAACCCCAAACGGCAAAACAAAGGTTCGGAAGCGCTTGCACATGTAAAAATAAATGTTTATCTTCGCAGTGTCAAAACTTCTTTTCGCGGTGCGAATGCCACCGCCCCTGTCGGCTGTTTTCGTATCTACGCCATAGTAAACGTATTCAGGCTGCGCCGTGTCGGGTGTGCGGAAACGCCCCGGAGGTTTTGCGAAAAGAACCTCGACAACACGTAGCGCAGCCTTGTCGTATCCGCCGACGATAAAATAAAACGATTAACCATGGAGCTGTTCTATTTCATCTACTTTTTCGTTGCCTTAGTGCAAGCACCGTTCATCGCATGGGGCAGGGGTTGCTCGGGCTACCTGCTCTTCATGGCGTGTTCCATGCTTTGCCCCATTGTTGGCCCGCTGTTGTGGGCATGGCTCGTAACGCCTTGCCCCGGCCCACAGGCGGTTCAGTTCTGCTTGGCCATACATGTTTTTGCGTTGGGCATAACACTCGTCGCGCTCCCTTAGCCTGATAAGGTGTAACGCATTTGTCCTTTTACCCTATGCGTACGCCTGTTATCTTTGCCGTATGATAACAGACGCACTCGTACGCGACAAGTTCGTACACGACACCCTCTCCGAGGGCATCCGCAAAATTCACGCAACGCAAGAGCAGACCTTGCGCAGCGCATACCACGAAAGGACGGGGCAATTGCGTGCCTCGCTCTCGGCACGCCGTTCCATTTCCACCTCACAGGGCCACGCACACACTTTCTACGTCCGCGCCCTCCCTTACCTGCGTTTTCTTGACATGGCCTACCGCCACCGTACCGACCGGTTGGCCAAATACCGCCGCGCCCATCATGCACTTTACAACCGCGTGGTGTGGGGTGTGTTGTATCACGAAACGTTCCCCGAACTGACGTACGGCTTTACGGATGAAGTGCGTGCCCGTTTGGGTAACGAACTGCGTGAAATTTTAGACACAACCGCGAAACACACACTCAAAACAAATTAACCATGGCAAAGAAACACCTGTCTGAGGACGAGATAAAGTATGTCATCTCCGCCGACTCGTCTAAGGCACAACAGGCTATACACCAGCTGGCAAAATCAACCGAATCTCTGCGCAAGGAGGAAAAGGCGCGACGGCAGGCACTCATCGAGATGGAGGCCACCGGCAAGAAGAATACGGACGAATACCGCAAGCTCAACACCGAGATGAAGGGATATTCGAAACGCATCTCGGAAAACGAGAAGAGATTGCGCGAGATGCGATCCACACTCGACACGTCGGCCATGAGCATGAACCAGTTGCGGAAGTATGCCAAGGAACTGGCCAACGAAATGGACAACATCTCCCAAGCAGCCTCGCCACAGCAGTTCGGCGACCTTCAGAAACGTTTGGCTGCCGTAAACCTGCGCATGGAAGAATTGCGCGTCAGCACCTCGAAACTTCGGCAACACCTGATAAGCGACAGCAGCATAAACGTGATGATGGGTAACCTCATGGCAAAGTTTGGTGCGCTGGTTGGCCAAATCGCCCAAAAATCATTGGGCATGCTTACCGACGTAATTGACAAGGGTGTGGAACTGGCCGAGGCAGCCGATGGCATTACGCACGCTTTCAGGCGCATAGGCTCGGAAGACTACCTGCAAGGCCTGCGCCAGGCCACGAAGAATACGGTGGACGACGTGGAACTGATGAAGGCGACCGTAAAGGCCAACGACTTCCGCATACCTCTTGAAGACCTTGGCAAGTATCTCGCCTTCGCCCAACTCAAGGCGCAACAGACGGGGCAGTCGCTCGATTACATGGTCGACTCCATCGTTACCGGACTGGGACGCCAGTCGCCACAGATATTAGACAACCTTGGCCTGTCAGCAGCCGAAATTGGTGAAAAGACCAAGAAGACGGGAAACTTCATGAAGGCCGTGGCAAGCATCGTTGAAGGGCAGCTGGCCAAGGCCGGCGAAACTTATGTGTCGGCTGCCGACCGCAGCGTGCAGCGCACCGTGGCCTTGACCAATGCACAAAAGAAACTGGGGGATGCCTTCCTGCCCATCAAGCAAGAGTGGGAAGACATGATGATGGCCGCCAAGCTCTCCACCGTGGGCATCCTCAAGTTCCTGGCCGAACATTACGAGGGAATACTAATGGTGGGAAAAGCCTTGGGCGTGCTCATCGCCACCACTGCAGCTTATGTGGCGGGGCAGAAACTGGCATACCTGTGGGGAATGCGCGCTGTGGCTGCCTCCAAACTCAAGGCTGCAGCCATGGCCATAGAGAACGCCATGACGGAACTGTCGGTACTGCGCCATGCCGTGCTCAACAAAACCATGACGCGTTCCATCGCCCTGCAAAAGGCCTTCAACGTGGTGCTCAAGCTTAACCCTTGGGGGGCAGTGCTAGGGGCGATAACGCTCGTGGTGGGTGCCTTGCTGATTTTTAGTCGCCGAACGGATGCTGCCGTACGAGCGCAGAAAAGGATTAACGAGGTAAAACGGCAGGCCATCGAACGGGCGGCAGAAGAGAAAACCAAGATAGACCTGCTCGTGGCTGCCGCACGCGACGAGAAACGCTCGATGGACGAGCGGCGAAAGGCCGTGGCCGAGCTGAACCGCATCATACCCAACTATAACGCACAGCTGGACGAGACTACGGGTAAGTATCGCGAAAACAAGAAAGCCCTGGACGATTATCTTAAGTCGCTGGTGCACAAATACGAGATTGAGGGGGCAAAAGACATGCTGGCCAAGCTGGCCAAGGAGGCATGGCTGGCCAAGGAAGAGCTGAAAAAGGCCAACGCCGAACTCAATGGCGCACAAACGGCCCAGGGCGGAAGCACTTATACAACATCTTGGGGAGCAGTGGGGAACACCAAACAGGATGTGGTAGACCGCGCACAGGCCAAGGTGTCGGGCGCGCAGGCCAAGTATAATGCGGCCGAAGCCGAAAAGCAGGCCTTTCTCAAAAGTTACGGGCAAGACCTTGCAGGAGATGCCGTGGCGGGGGCGAAGGCCGAAGGCACGCAAGGCGCAAAGGGCACCGTGGGAGCCGCACTCGACAGTATCAAGCTAAGATTGAACGCCTTAAGGCCGAACGCCTTACGCTCAAAGTGGGCGACACCTCGGGGCTGAAGAAAATCGACAGCCAAATTGCCGCACTGGAAAGGCGCAAGGCCAGCCTTGAGGGAAGCGGCACACGCAACACAGCACCTAAGGCGCCTGGGACAGGCAAGGCACAAAAGAACGGTTTCGACAACGGCCGGCAACAGGCACTGGCAAAAGAAGAAGCGGCATACAACAAGAGTGCCAACGTGCTGAAAAAGGCCTTGGCCGACAAGAAGAAAAGCCAGGAAGAATACAACGTGGCCATGCAGATGCTCGAGGTGGCGCATGCCGCCAACGTGCTGAACATTGAATGCGAGTACACCCAGAAGGCAAAGCAGCTGTACATGGCCGACGCCAACGAACGGCAGCGCATCATCCTGGCGCAGCAAGCCAACGAACGAAGGGCCAACCAGGCATTCCAAGACAAGTCGATGACAACACGGCAGCAATACTTCGACGCGCTGAAAACCCTGCAAAGCCAGGGCATGACCGATGAGCAACGGCGCGAGGCCGACCACGCCCTGCAGCTATCCTCGCTCGATGCATTCTACAAAGCACGGCTAGAACAGGCACGCCAATACGGCGAGGATGACCAGGCACTTACTGAGGCTTACGAACGCGCCAAGGCCGAAATCATACGCAAGTATGAACAACAGGCCGAAGAAGAACGTTTCCAAACGCGTGTGCGTGCTGGGCTGGTGTCGCAAAAGGAGATATTCGAGCGCGAGTTGGCCCAGCTCAAGGAAAAGCTGGCACAAGAGGGAGCAACCGAAGCAGAACAGCAGCAGGCCATGGCTAACATGACGCAACAGTTCGAAGAAGACAAACTGCAACTACGCCAGCAATACGGCATCGCCACACAACAAGAGCTGTTCGATGCCGAGATGGCGCAACTCAAACAGCACCTCGACGCCAAGATGATAACCCAGGAGGAGTACGAGCAGGCCGTGGCGCAGATGAAGATGGACAAGTGGAAGCAATCGTTCGACTATTACAGCAACCTCTTCGGCACGGCCGTCAAGCAGTTGCAAGATGCCGAAATGGCCCAACGTTGATGCGAAGTACGATGCAGAAATAGAGGCGGCACAGGGTAACGCCGACCAAGTGGAAAAATTGGAAAAGCAGAAGGCCAACGAAAAACTGAAAATACAGAAGAAATATGCCGATGTAAATTTCGCCATACAGGCTTCGCAAATTATTGTCAACACGGCTGTGTCGGTGATGAAAGCCTTCAGCGAACTGGGACCCATAGGCGGTGCTATAGCTGGCGCACTCATGACAGTTGCAGGCACCGCACAACTGGCCGTGGCCAATGCCGAACGGCAGAAGGTGAAGAAAATGACGCTGCAAGGTGCATCGGCCGGTTCGGCAGCCACTGGCGCACGCGTGGCAACAGGTTTGGAAAGCGGTGGCAGTATCGATGTTGAACGCGAACAAGACGGCAAACGCTTTAAGGCGAGTTACGAGCCAAACGCCGGGGCTACGTAGACCGCCCCACGGTGCTGGTGGGCGAAGGACCCGCAGGCCACAGCAAGGAATGGGTGGCCAGCAATGCAGCAATGGAAAACCCCACCGTAGCTCCGCTCATCGACGTCATCGATAAGGCGCAGCGCACGGGCGACATCCGTACGCTCGACTTGCGCAAGGTGATGATGCAACGCGGACTGGCCAGTGGCGGTTTCGTTTCGCAGCCCACGCACAGCAGCCCACAGCCTTCGCCTACCCCAACAACATTGGCCACCTCGGCAGCTAATACTACTGACGAAGAACTGGTCGCTATCTTACGCGACCTGCGCGAGAATGGCATTCGTTCGTTTGTAACGCTTGATGATATCGAGGCGCGTCAAAAAATTCAACAACAATACCGTAATATAGCACAAAAGCAATGAAAATAACCAACCTTAACAAAGGCGAGGCTTATCAGCTCTATCCCTCGGCACAGCTATCGATTGAACGCACTAATCCCTTCTTTAACGAATACGGTGAAGTATCTGTGCCAATTGACCTTCCTTGTTCGGAACACAATCTGCGCCTACTAGATTATCCGCATTTGCTAGGCTCAAACAAAAAGCAACAGATGCTCGACGCCGTGATACAAGATGGACAATATTATGCTCAGTGCCGCCAGTGCGTACTGTCGGCCACGGCCAAGGGCAACATCTCGACGGCCTTCTACGTTAACGACGGCTCGTTTTATAGTCGCCTGAAAGATATCCGCCTAAAAGATGTGTTCAAAGACGAATATGTGCCAGGGGTTAACACTGTGGCGCAGGGTATCGACTTTTGTAGAAAGTTGCGTAAAGGCGAAGACCCTCACTTTGCGAATTTCCCAATTTTGGTAGACGATGATTCTGGATTGGAGGGTGGATATAGTCATAAAGTCATCAATGCTTTT
>NZ_BAIZ01000022.1 GCF_000613445.1 Hoylesella shahii DSM 15611 = JCM 12083 | reverse complement strand
TTGACTTTTGCGTTGAAGGATTCGGCATTTGCATTGGTTGCTCTATTGACAAAGAAGTTGAGTATGGTATCATAATGAGTCTTAAAGGTGTCAATCACCGTATAAAAGTTGTCTACTCCCAACTTTTCTACCTCGTTAAACCACCTGGCTAACTTTAATCTTGCAGCATTTTTGATGCTTCTGGCATTATAAATATCGGTAAGTTCCATAGCCAGTTCGTAAACCTTCTTGAGTTCAGGGTAGTTTCCAAAGATGATTTCAGCCCTGAGTTTTTGGGATTCCGTCCATTGGAACTTGTGTTTGGTTAATATGAACTTAGCTCTGGCCAGCAGTTGCTTCCGCGTATCTCCGTTGATAAAGCCGAATTACAGGTCGGAGAAGACGTTGCATCTTCTATGACAGACGACAATAACTCGCGACAAATGCCGTTTTGTCCCTATTGGAGGACGTTGGAATACCCATAGAGATGGTAAGTGAAGAGACGGCCGTAGAGGTGATTGGTGAAGATGCCGAAATGATGAGTGGCAACTCTGAACGAAGAAAAAAACGCGAGGAGAAGAATAGGCTCATTGACGAGGCTACCGCCCTTATCACAGGCAAGGATGTTAAGCAAGTACGTAAAGAACGTATCGAGGATGAACGCCACCGCAAGGAAGAGGCGCAAGAAATCTATGAGAAAGTTTTGTCGGGTGACTTTTCTGACGTAACTTTGCAGAAGATAGACAAATACATAAACAAAGTAACATCAAACAATGTTTACGGAAGACGGTTATCTCAACGACTTCCACAGAGCGTGGAACGAAAAATGTATCAAAGACGACAAGGAGCGTTGGGCTTTGATGCAATCGAAAGGGATGCGCTATTCAGCAGAATTTCTGAGAGCGCAGTCCCAAAGAATGGACGCGCTAGTAAGGCAGGAAGAAGAGAAGTTGAGAGAAGAAAAGAAAAGGCGCTCAAAGGCTGGGCGATAGCCACTGGTCATTGGCATACGGACTTGTCGGAATTTACCGACGAACAGATGCCTTTTGCCATTGGCACAGACTCTGATGTTTATCTTTCCAAGGATGGGAAACATGTAATCAAACTTTCCAAGGGTAAGTTTGATGCGAAGTTTCCGACTGATATTGATGCTGTTCCATTGTTTAACAGCATATTCCCCAACTCTGCATATCGTATCGTTGGCTATGGTGAGATTGGCGGTCATTTCGTGAAGATACTCGAACAAGATGCGGTGGATTTTTCCAACGCCACACCATTGTCCGTTGAAGAACGCGTTGCATATATGCAGAGCTTAGGCTTTAACCCTATTAATTCCGAGAATACCGTATTCTCCAATGGGCAGATTGTCGTTGCCGACTTGCAGAAAGGGAATATCGTAAAAGATGTGTCAGGCAATATCCGCGTTATTGATGCTGATGTTAAGCTACATACCAAGGACTTTGGTGGCAATTATACCTATCCAAGCGTAGAGCAAGACTTACCGCACACCGAAATGAAAACACTACAAGGGACAATCTACGGATGGACTGTTGGCGGTAAGATATACTTGACCAAAGACGGCCTCAATCCCGAAACGCCAATCCACGAATACACGCACATCTGGGCGGAGGCTATGAGAAGAAAGAACGCTGACGGATGGAACAGCGTTAAGCAGCTCTTAAAAGACACGTCCGTTTGGAGCGAGGTATTGAATGACCCTAACTATCAGGATATAAGGGATAACGAAGATAGCGTTGCAAGCGAGGTTCTAAGCCGTATCAGTGGTAAGGAGAATGCCAAGAAGTTCGAAGAGCAGGCGAAGAAAACACTAGCCGAAACTCGCGGCATTGAAAAAAAGGCACAAGTGTCCCACCTCATTTCTAATGTACACCGTGCGCTGAACAAGTTTTGGAATTGGATTGGCAAAGACCTCTTTGGTATCAAGAAATTTAGTTCGGTTGAGGAAGTTACCGACAAGGGGTTTTTACGACCTTGTCAACGGCACTGATTTAGGTGAGTTAAAGAGTGATGATGTTCAGTTTCATAAGAAATCACAAGAAGAGGATGCCAATTGTGGTGTCCTCTTTTTTGTTTTGTAGCTATAGGCAACGCCTGTTGGGAGCTTCTTACTTCTATTTTGCGCGGTACAGCGTGGTGAGTAATGTTGTGGCTAGTTCAAGAGGTGCTGACACATACCTTAGTTTGAAATGAGCCGATAGCCTTTTATCTTTAGTTTCGTGTTTAAGTATTTGCTTTGTGCAATGGCTTTCTCGCATATTATTTGTACTTTTGCGAAGACAACATGTTGTGTTTGTCTTTCCCTTGTAACGCTAAGAGGGGCAAAGAGTGCGATGTGGACCCATACCAATGGTTTCTTCTGGAACGTTGCGGGCATCGCTCACTTCTGTTGTTAAGGCTTATCGGTCTTTAATGCGTTTTGCAAAAACGAGTTTTATTGGCTGCCGAAAATTTAAGAACATGACAAAAGATAACAAACAATACACCACGGGCATGCAAATTATTCAGGGCAATTTCACCAAACGACTGAAATTGCCTATTGCCGAAGGCTTAAAAGCGGGGTTTCCTTCGCCTGCCGATGGCTATATGCACGAAACACTCGACTTTAATCACGACCTTATACGCAATCCCGAAGCCACTTTTTATGGCAAAGTGGCTGGCGACTCGATGGTTGAGGCTGGCATATGCAGTGGCGACATCGCCGTTATAGACAGGTCTATCGAGCCACGTCATGGCGATGTTGTGGTGGGATATATCAACGAAGAATTTACCATTAAGTACCTAGATCTTAGCCATCGTGATGAGGGATATATCGAATTGCGACCTGCTAATCCCAATTTTCAACCCATAAGGATTGATGAAAACGATGCTTTTGAGGTGTGGGGCGTGGTGGTATGGACTATAAAAAACTGGAGAAGGTATTGACTGATGTACGGAATAGTGGATTGCGACAATTGTTATGTGTCGTGCGAACGCGTGTTTAGACCCGACTTAAAGGGTAAACCTGTGGTTGTGCTAAGCAACAACGATGGGTGTGTGGTGGCGCGTTCTACTGAAGCCAAGCTTATGGGTATCAAGAATGGCACGCCTTACTATCAGTTGGCCGAACTGTTTCCGCATCACAACATCGCTGTTTTCTCGTCTAACTACGAACTCTATGGCGAACTTACGGGGCGCGTGGTTGAGATTATTAAGCAAGAAGCACCAGCCTATTTTCGTTATAGCATTGACGAATGTTTTGTTTATTTCAATGGAGTGGAACAAATAAACCTGAAAGAGTGGGGCGAAAGTTTGCATCGACGAGTTGTGCGAAGCGTGGGTATGCCTATCAGTGTGGGCATAGCACCCAATAAAACGTTGGCTAAAATGGCCAGCCACTTTGCTAAAAAACATGCAGGCTATCGCCATTGCTGCCTGATAGACAGTGATGAAAAACGCATTAAGGCTCTAAAACTTTACCCCGTCGACGAGGTGTGGGGCATTGGTAGACGTTATTCGGCGCGGTTACAGGCTGCTGGAGTGCAGTCGGCTTTCGACTTTTCCGAACGCCAATTATCCTGGGTGAGAGCCACATTTAATAACATTGTGATAGAAAGAACATGGCGCGAACTGAATGGAGAAGACTGTGTGCCCAACGAAGAACTGGCCAAAAAGAAGTCGATTTGTGTGAGTCGCTCTTTCAATGGCATGATTACCAATATCGACGACCTGCGTACGCATGTCTCTAATTATGCTGCTCGCTGTGCCGAAAAATTACGACAGCAGCGCACCGTTGCCGCTGTTGTTGGCGTTTTCTTGCATACCAACGCCTTTCGCGAAGACTTGCCGCAATATTGGAACTTTCAAGAAACGCGGCTACTTACACCCACCAGTAGCACCATTGCTATTGTGAAGGCTGCCAACGAGGTGCTGCAAAAACTGTTTTTGCAGGGCTTTCATTATAAAAAAGCGGGAGTTATCGTGATGGGAATTGGTGCAGACAGTCCTATTCAGCCAGACCTCTTCGGCCTAAATGCCGAACAGATTGATAAACTGAAACGGCTGGATGCTGTTGTCGACCGGCTTAATAAGGTGAATGGCACAGAAACAGTTGTGCTTGGAAGTCAGCAATATACGGCTAAAGATGGTAAAGGTAAGGCCAATGTTTTTGCCAATGCTATAAAACACGACTTTAAAAGCAAAAATCCTACAACGCGGTGGAGCGATATTATTGTGCTGAAATGAGCTGCTTGCGCTTGTGAGGGCCTGGCTTTTGCGTGTTGTTTTCATCGCAGCAAGTGCTTCGTTGTTGGCAAAAGTTTTTTTGTGTGTGGCTAGTGTGAGGGCTAATTCTTAAATATGGTAATAAAACTTTACAAACATACCCCTTCTTGAACACCCCTTTTAGGTCTTTTGGAGGGCTAAAACCTATAAAAGGCAGGTATTCTTTCTTATTTTTGATGTATCGTAATTGTGTTTTATTCCACTTTTTGAGTCATTTTGCTATATTTTGCCTCGCTATTTTTAAAAAATCCGCTTCTTTTTTACTTCCGAAAAAGCCTACAATTGTGTGTTATTTGATGCTTTTTGTCTATAAAAAGGCGCGCATTTGTTTTGCAAAAACCATGTTTTTACCTTGCGTTTAGCAGCAAATAGCATTGCGTTTAGTAGCAAATAGCATTGCGTTTTGTAGCATTTAGCACTGCTAACTCATGCATATTGCAGACCTAAATGCAGCAAATAGCGAATAAAAGTGGTAAATAATGCAGAATATATGTTCAATTTCGGTTAAATTATTGCTTAGAACTAAAATGATAAAATATTTTAGACGTAAATGCGCTTTGTTGTTTGCGATGGAGCTAGAAATGAGTAAAAAATGGGGTTTTAACGTTGTTTTTATTCTAGTTAGCTGATTTTCATAGTGTTATAAACTCGCGAAATACGCGTGTTTTTCGAGTCGTTGTCTGCTTGGAGCATAAAATAGACCTCTATAGTGTTAAAATTGGATGAAAAATACTTACAAAAAATCATCGTTTTATCTCCTTTGAGTACGCGTCTGCATGGCTTTTAAGGGGCGATGATGTGTTTTGTGAGGTGAGGTGTAAGTGGGGTAGGTGTTTGCCACCTTATTTGTAGGCTTGTTTAAGGGGGTAGGATGTAAGTAGTTTGTTTACACCATGCGTGTTCGCTAGCCTATTTTGCAGGTTGAAAAATGGGTTTGTTATAAAAGCAACATAGCAGTTAGATGGTTAAAGGATAGGACTTGGAGCGAAAGTTTTCTGTCTAAGCCTTTAACCGTCTAGCTGCCATGTGGTTGTTTTGCATCTTAAACCCCAATTGGTTGTTAGATGGCTTATCTCATATTTTACATTGTTTTCATTGCTTCCAGTTCATCTCTCGTTTGTTTTTTGGCATCTTGTCTGCCGTTTTTCTTTGATGTAGGGCACTACACCTTCAAGAATAAGGTTGGCAATGTGCTCAATAATACACAAGATCAAAACGACTCTAACGACTGATTTGGGTTGGATAGTCTCTCTTGTGAGATGATGATGAATTGGTAACCCTTGGTTTATGGCTATTGTTGTAGAGGGTGTGGCGCTTAGCGTTGCTTACGCAGAGTGGGCAAAAGTGCCCTCAATTGCTTCAAGTAGTTAAGCATTTGTGCCTTAGCTTGCGCATCTTTTTCGGTTTTGCAAGCAGTGGTTAGGTCGTTAAGAAACGGCAGGTAGTCGGTTTCGGCAATAAATTGGGCAGCGCGCACACGCACCAATGCACTGCTATCAAAGAGCAAACCTTGCACCCAGCGCTTAGCTTCCCACGAGCGACAAGCCTGCAGCCAGTCTAGTGCTGCAACCTTTTCTTTGGGCGAACCATAAAGAAGCGTGTAATAGTATTCGCGTTCTTTCTTTAAGTCGGCCTTGGTCATGAGTATTTCTTTGTTATAAATCTGCGGTCTAACCACCTTTTCCGAATAAGCAACGATAGGCATATTCAGAGTCCATCTCACCATTCTGGGTATCATCCACATCATTCCTGGGGTGGCCTCGGGGTGGGCAATGCTACTAAATACCCTACCTTTACCCAGTGTGTTGGCAATAAAGAAAGGTCGGTTGTTGGTCATATTGGCAGGCGCATCGCCCTCTTCGTGCACATCGGTTTCCATCATTGCCATGGTAATGTAGTTAAGAGGCACGCTATCACTCTTCACCAAGACCGGTCCTTCGTAGTACATCACATACGATTTATCTCTATTGGCAATTTCGGGAAACAGCTTTTTACCCTCGTTGGTCAGCGAAAGGGCCGATATGCCATGCCCACGGTTGTCGTGTTCGATGTCTATAGCTTTCGCGCCATTAATACGTAAGCACGCATATTTGGGTGTGTCGCTAAAGAGATAGGCCCCGGCACAGATGCCCACAGCACCCTTTCCCAAGCGCACAAAGGCCTTAATGCGGTTGATATTTTCTTCGCCAAGGTTCATATATTGCGTAGTTCCTCCTCCGCCAGGGATGATTATGGCGTCTAGTTGGTTTAAAACCCCATTGGCAATGTCGCTAGTGGTGAAGGTTCGCACGGTCATGTCGGGGTCAAGTTGCACAGCGGAAACCGCCTCCCAGATACAAGTTTGTGCGCCACCGTGCCCATTAAACACGCCAACTCTAACCTTATTAACTCTCTCTGTGCACCAAGCGCCAAGCGATATGAGGCACATGCAGGATGTGAGAATAAATTTTTGTAGCATCGTAATGTATGTTAGTTAATATTTTTGATAGCAATATTCATCCAAGGCATGGTATATCATGCAAGTGGCAAATATACAATTATTCCTTCAAACTTACAATTGATTGTGCGTGCTTTAAGTTATTTTTAGGTTGGACGCGTGCAAGTGTGGGGCCTAATGTATGTAAAACAACATGTTTGTAGGGCTTTTTGGGGTATTTTAGCGCTATTTGTTTTACCAAATGAGAAAAAAGTATTAACTTAGCACCTTGTAAATCGTGCATAAAAGGCCTTAAATCGAAAGGAAATGGCCTCAGAACGAATATTCAATAAAATCACAATAGATTAGATGGACGAAAATCAAACAATCGATCAAGACAGGATAATCAAGATCAATATCGAAGAAGAAATGAAGTCTTCGTACATTGATTATAGTATGTCGGTTATTGTTGCGCGCGCGCTTCCTGATGTGCGCGACGGTTTAAACCCGTTCATAGGCGCATTTTGTACGGAATGCTGGGGTTGGGAAACACCAGCGATAAGCCTTATAAGAAATGTGCGCGCGTGGTGGGCGATGTTTTGGGTAAGTATCACCCACATGGCGACTCATCGGTGTATGGTGCTTTGGTGCGTCTTGCACAGGATTGGAACATGCGTTACACACTGGTAGACGGGCAAGGAAACTTCGGAAGCGTCGACGGAGACTCGGCTGCGGCCATGCGTTACACCGAATGTAGACTCTCGAAGCTGGGCGAACGCATCATGGACGACCTGGATAAGGAGACTGTTGACATGGCTGAAAACTTTGATGCCACGCTGCAAGAGCCTCAGGTTATGCCTACCAAGATACCCAACTTGCTGGTAAATGGTGGTAATGGTATCGCTGTGGGTATGGCTACCAATATGCCAACGCACAACTTGGCCGAGGTGCTTGATGGTTGCTGTGCTTACATCGACAATCCTGATATTGACACCGAGGGTCTAATGCAATATATCAAGGCGCCCGACTTCCCCACTGGGGCTTATATTTATGGCTTACAGGGTGTGAAAGATGCCTACGAAACAGGTCGCGGACGTATTGTGCTGCGCGCTAAGGCCGAGATTGAAAGCGATGAAAGCCATGATAAGATTGTGGTTACAGAAATACCCTACGGCGTAAACAAGGCTCAACTCATTGAAAATATTGCCGACCTGGTGAAAGAAGGGCGATTGGAGGGTATCTCTAATGCCAATGATGAGTCTGGACGACAAGGTATGCGTATTGTGGTAGACGTGAAACGCGATGCCAACGCCAATGTGGTGCTTAATAAATTGTTTAAGATGACGCAGCTGCAAAGCTCGTTCTCGGTAAACAATATTGCGCTTGTGAAGGGGCGTCCACGCTTGCTCACGCTCAAAGAGTGTGTGAAATACTTTGTGGAACATCGTCATGATGTAACTATTCGTCGTACTAAATACGATTTGAAGAAGGCGCAAGAGCGTGCACACATTCTGGAAGGATTGATTATTGCTTGTGACAATATCGACGAGGTGGTGCAAATCATTCGTAAAAGCGAAACACCATCGGCTGCACAACGCAACTTGGAGAAGCGTTTTGAATTAGACGAGCTGCAAAGTAAGGCTATTGTAGATATGCGCTTATCGCAACTCACGGGTCTGCGCATCGAACAGTTGCATGCTGAATATAAAGAATTGGAAGAGCTTATTGCTAGATTGCAACTTATTTTGGACGATCCAGAAGAATGTAAGCGTGTAATGAAGCAGGAATTGGAAGAGGTTAAGGATAAGTTTGGCGACGAAAGACGCACTGAAATTATTCCCGATGAGCATGAGTTTAATGCCGAAGACTTCTATCCCAACGACCCTGTGGTTATCACGGTTAGTCATTTGGGCTACATCAAGCGCACACCGCTATCCGAGTTTCACGAGCAAGCTCGCGGTGGAGTGGGTAGTAAAGGGGCCAATACACGCGATAAAGACTTTACGGAATATATCTATCCAGCCACGATGCACCAAACAATGCTCTTCTTCACGAAGAAAGGACGTTGCTATTGGTTGAAGTGTTACGAAATTCCTGAAGGCGAAAAAACTTCTAAGGGACGCGCAATACAAAACCTATTGAACATTGATGCCGACGACTCTGTAAATGCTTTCCTGCGTGTGAAGGGTCTTAACGATGACGAATTCATCAAAAACCACTTCATTGTGTTTGCTACGAAGAACGGAACGGTGAAGAAAACAAGTCTTGAGGCTTACTCTCGTCCACGTGCTAACGGTGTAAACGCTATCACTATTGCCGAAGGCGACGAGGTGGTTGATGTGCGTCTAACTAATGGTAAGAACTATCTGATTATGGCTAACCGCAACGGACGTGCTGTTTACTTCGACGAAAACACAGTTCGAACCATGGGTAGAACGGCGACAGGTGTGCGCGGTATGCGTCTGGATGGTGGAGATGATGCTGTGGTTGGTATGATTGTGGTGAACAATCCCGAAACAGAAACGGTGATGGTGGTTAGTGAAACGGGATACGGAAAACGCTCGTTCGTGGCCGACTACCGACAGACTAACCGCGGTGGAAAAGGTGTGAAAACACTTAATATCACCGATAAGACGGGTAAGTTGGTGGCTATTAAGAATGTTACCGACGACAACGACCTCATGATTATCAATAAGAGTGGCATCACTATTAGGTTGGCAGTGGCTAGCTTCCGCGTAATGGGTAGAGCTACTCAGGGCGTTCGCCTAATCAACTTGAGCAAGAAAAACGATGTTATTGCTAGTGTTTGTAAGGTGAAAACTTCTGAAAAGGAAGACGATCTGAACGAAAATGATGAGGAAAATGAGGCAGAAGCACATTTGACTAATGTCGAACAGGGAACGGATAACTTAAACAATGAGGCTCTAGACAATGGCAATGATGCCAACGAAGAGACTGAAGAAGTTAACGCTACCGAATAAATAATAAGGTAGAAGCTGGCGAACGTATGCAATAATGCGCTCGCTGGCACTGCCAATACAGAGATAGACTATCGTTAAATCTTAAAAAATTACAGTTATGAGAAAAATGATGATGTTCGCCCTGATGCTTGCTGCATCGCCTGTGGCGTTCGCCCAAGATGCCGTTAAGGAGGTGTTGAAGGCTAAAACCTATGCTGATGCGCAAGCATTGGTGAAAAGCAATCTCGCTAGCATGAGCGATGCCGACAAGGCAAAGGCTTATAATAAGCTGGTTGACCTATCGTTTGAGAAGATAAGCAAGGAACAAAGCGTTATCACAGCCAATCAAATGGCTGAGCAATTTAAGCAAGGTAAGGTTCAACCTTACGACACTTTAGGCTTCTACAACGCTCTTGCAGATGCGCTTACCAATGCTGTTGAATGCGAAAAGTACGACCAAATGCCCAACGAAAAGGGTAAGGTGAAACCTAAGTTCCACAGCGCTAACCAAAACCGCTTGTATAACTTGCGCGTGTATTTGGTGAATGCAGGACAAGAGGCTGCACAGAAAAACAACAGCGCTGGCGTGCTGAAATACTGGGGATTGTACTCTACTACGGCCGATACACCGCTCTTTGCTGATGTGGCTAATAAGCAACCCGACCAATATGTGAGCCAAGTGGCTGGATTTGCTGCACGCTATGCCATCCAAGATAAGGATTTCGCTGCTGCAGATAAGTATATTGACGTGTCTTTGAAGCATGCTGCTGCTAACTCTGACGATTATAAAGACGCGCTGAGCTTGAAGTTTTACGTTGCTCAACAGCAACTGAAAACGAAAGAAGACTCGTTGGCGTATATCAATAAGCTGAAGGAATTCTATGCCAAAGATTCTTCTAACGACATGATTATGGGAACGTTGGCCAGCATGTATGGCAACATGAACATGAAAGATGAGTTGAAGTCGCTTGTTAATTCTCGTCTAGCTGCCGACCCCAATAGCGCAATGGCATGGACACTTAAAGGTCAAGCCGAAATGAATGCTAACCAATGGGATGAGGCTATCGCTTCGTTTAAGAAGGTGCTTCCCATTGATGCTAAAAACGTTGTAGTGCTTACTTATCTGGGTTTCTGCATCAACTCTAAGGCTGCTGCCATCAATGGCGATGTTCCTGCTCAGAAAGCGCTTTACAAAGAGTCGATGGGCTATTTGGAACAAGCTAAAGAATTGGACCCCAATCGCGAGAAAGCTAATTGGAGCTATCCACTCTACCAGTGCTATTATGTAAACTATGGCGCTGCCGACCAACGCACGAAAGACCTCGAATCGTTACTCAATAAGTAATAAAAGTAGTATGAATAAGCACAGAACCATGGCCGTGGGGCTCTGGTTCTGTGCTTTGCATTTGTTTTTTCATACTTCTTAAACCATCGCTCGCATTATTAGGGTGTGGCGAATATTAGTCGCCTAGTATTAAGAAGGCGTAAAATAGATTTATCTGAATGAACAGATTTTACTTTATATTGTTATTATCAGTGATAACCACGGCAGCTTCTGCTTCTATTAAGAAGGAGCTACAGCAGGTGAAAACATCCCTAAAAACGGGAAAAGAGTTAGATAAAGCAGAACGCATCATGAATGATGTGTTGGCTAAACCTGATAATCGGAAAGACGTTAAAACATGGTTGTTGCTTTTCGATGTGATAAAAAAGAAGTACGAACAAGGCAACGAAAGATTGTACTTGCAGCAAACTGCCGACACCGTAACCATGTATAACCTCACCAAGAAGATGTGTCTAACGCTAGAAAGCATCGACTCGGTAGAGCGTGTGAACGCTAATGGCAACGAAAACAAAATTAAATATCGTAAGAAACATGCCGAAGAACTGTTCACATATAAGCCTAACCTCTTCTTTGGTGGTACTTATTTTATGAGCAAAAAGATGTACGATAAGGCTTTTGAGTTCTTCTCGCTGTACATCGATTGTGCCCAAACCCCCATCTTTACGGGTTACAACATCCTCAATACCGACCCACAACTGCCACGCGCAGCTTTCTATTCGGTGTATTGCGGATATAAATTACGCAAGCCAGAACTGGCTTTGCGCTATCTTCCTTTGGCTGAAAAAGATAAGGAACGCCACGAATACCTATTGCAATATCTAGCAGATGTGTATCTGTTACAGAACGATTTGGAGAGGTATATGGCCGTGCTGAAACAGGGATTTCAGGATTATCCCACACAAACATATTTCTACACGCATTTGATTGAATATTATTCGAAAGACAATAATTGGACTTCGGCTAACAGTTATGTCGACCAAGCTCTTGCGGCCATGCCCGAACATCTGTGGTTGCGTGTGGCAAAGTCTACCATTCTTTTAAACCTTGGCCAATACGATGCATGCATTGCATTGTGTGATAGCATCATAGCTAAAAACAAAGAGGTGCCCGAAGTGTACTTAAATGCTGGTTTGGCTTATTTCAATAGAGCCGTTGAACAAGAGAAAACGGCACGTACATCGCGCGACTTAAAGAAAAAGGTGGCAGCTAGCTATCGCAGTGCGCTGCCTTATATGGAACAATACCGCCGACTTGCACCCAAAGACGAGAGTCGTTGGTTGTTGCCACTCTACAATATTTACCTTAACTTGAATATGGGTAAAGAGTTTGAAGAGATGGATAGGCTGATGAAAGCAACGAAATAGAATTAGGCAAGTTGATGAGTTTATGAGTTTCTGAGTTGGTAAGTTTGTGAGTTGCTTGGCTAGATGGCAATAAACTCACGCAGTTATTTACTTTCAAAGTAGAAAAAACTTTTAAACTTATACACACTCCAATTGACGACTTTATATATTCATAAACTTCCCAACTCAATAACTCACAAGCTCTCAAACTCATAAACTTCCCAACTCATAAACTCATAAACTTATAAACTTCCCAACTCATAAACTCATAAACTTATAAACTTCCCAACTCATAAACTCATAAACTTATAAACTTCCCAACCCATAGACTCATAACAATGAATAAGATAGACTTGGCGAAAGCCTTCCAAAAACTGGGCGTTGAAAGTCTTAACAAAATGCAAATGGCCACGGCCGATGCCATGAAAGATGGCAAAGGTGATGTGGTGGTGCTCTCGCCCACAGGTACCGGTAAGACGCTTGCTTATCTTTTACCACTGGCAGAAATGATTAATCCCCACAACGACAACGTGCAGGCTGTGGTAATTGTGCCTGGACGCGAATTGGCGTTGCAGTCGCAGCAGGTGTTGGCTGATGTGGGAGCGGTGCGAGGCATGGCTTGTTATGGCGGACGCACGGCAATGGAAGAGCATAGAGCTTTGAAACAGCTTCGCCCGCAAGTGGTGTTTGCCACTCCTGGACGATTAAACGACCACCTGGCAAAAGGTAATATCTTGGCCGATGATGTGCGTTTGCTCGTTATCGACGAGTTTGACAAGTGCTTAGACATGGGGTTTGAAAACGAAATGCGCACCGCATTGGCCGCACTTCCACGTGTGCAACGACGCGTTTTGTTGTCGGCCACCAACTCACCTCGCATTCCTTTGTTTGTACAGAGCACCAAACTTACGTGCATAGACTTTGTTGATGAGGCCGAAAAAGTGAAACAGCGCATTGCTGTTTATGAAGTTAAAAGCGACTCCAAAGATAAACTTGAGGCCCTGTATCGGCTCTTGATGGCGTTTAATGGCGACAGTACCATTGTTTTTCTCAATCATCGCGAAAGTGTAGAGCGTACCAATATGTTCTTGATGGAGAAGGGATTTGTTACCAGTTTGTTTCATGGCGGACTAGAACAGGATGCTCGTGAAGCTGCGCTTTATCGTTTTTCTAATGGTAGCGCCAATGTTTTGGTGTGCACCGACTTAGCTTCGCGCGGTTTGGATATCGATGATGTGCGCCACGTTGTGCATTATCATCTTCCCGAAACTCCTGATGCTTACACTCATCGTATTGGTAGAACAGCACGCTGGGACAAACGTGGAAATGGGTATTTTATCCTTTCTTCGGGCGAACAAATTCCCGAATACGTTGATACAGAGGTGCAACCTTTCGCCTTAACCGATGCAGTTGGTATGCCCCAAATGCCTCGAATGGCCACCTTATATATAGGGAAGGGTAAGAAAGACAAGATTAGTAAGGGCGATATTTTGGGCTTTCTCTGCAAAAAAGGACATCTCAACAACGATGATATTGGACGTATCGACGTGAAAGAACGTTATGCCTACGTGGCTGTTAGTAGAAATAAAGTAAAACGTTTGTTGGCCGATGTGGCTGGCGAAAAGATAAAGGGCGTGAAAACTATTGTTGAAGAAGTGAAATAAGCGCACCTAGGGTAATAGTCATTTTACGACTATGCCGTAACCCCTAAAATAAAACGGTGGAACTATCGCTTATGATAGTTCCACCGTTTTGTTTGGTTTCATTGCTCAAATGCGCCTATGCTGGTCTGCAAAACACAGAAGAAGCGGCGCAATAGCTTAACATGTGAGTCCAAAGGCGACAGAATGAGCCTTTATTTCACCGTTTCTTTCTTGTTAGCAATCCATGCCATGATGCCTCCTTCAAGGTTTATCACCTTAAAACCTTTGCTTGTAAGCTGATTTGCAGCATTGGCGCTGCGCTTTCCACTGCGACAATACACTGCCACAGTTCTGTCTTTTTTCAGCTTACTTTCAGCATCGGCCAAGAAGTTAGCACTGAAAACGTCTACCTGAATAGCCCCTTTAATGTGGCCTTCGGCAAACTCTTCGCTGGTTCGAACGTCTAATATTTGCACAGAGTCGTTCTTAATGGCCTTTTCAAAGCCATTAACGTCTACGTTGGTGAACGTGCTTTGGGCGCACGCACCGAGTAAAATACTCCAGATGGACATAATAATAAGTGCTATTTTTTTTATACCTGATGGTGTTGTTGATATCTTCTGCCTGTTCATTTTCAAGTCTTTTTATGTTTGGGCTTGGTGTTTGTTGCCCAAAGTGCATGGAGTAGGGGATGTTGGTTAGCAAATCTCCGCGTTATCAGTTCCTATTGGTCTGGTTACAAACAACTCAAGTCGTGTTTTAATATTGTATGCCAGTGTTTATGTTTTGGATTTACAATGTTCTCTCAATGTTCAAAGCATAGGCCTAAAGCCAAAAGAGCGTTTATTTAAAAAGCTTTTCCAGTTCTTTCTCTAGTTTTGTTGATAGCACAGTGCCCATAACCACCTTGCCTTGCGGGTCTACAAGCACCATTGAAGGAATCCATTTAACGCCATAGGCTTTAGAGATATTTGCTTCGCGCATTTTCTTTAGTTCGCTAACATGGGCATATTTCATGCCGTATTTCTCGATAGCGGCTTTCCATTGAGCTACATCTGTATCGAACGATACGCCCACAAAGGCCACCCCTTTATCCTTATACTTGTTGTACATGGCAACAATGTTCGGCGCATCTTTACGGCAATCAGGACACCACGAAGCCCAAAAGTCCAGCACCACATATTTACCTTTAAACTGGCTTAAGCTCACTTTCTTTCCATCAGGCGAGTTAAGCTCAAAGTCGGGAGCCTTTGTTCCGGGCTTTACTAGTTCGGTTGCGTATTGCGCATCATAGTCCATTTCTGTTGCTTGTTGTGCCTTTGCTGTGTAGCTCCACATTGAGAAGGCAGCCAATAGAGCCATTGTAGCCCTGCGTATATACTTCATATTCATATTGATAGTGTTTTATTTGTATGTTGCTTTGTATGCAAAAGTAATCTTTTTCCTTGTTATTAACGCATGTCGTTAGCATTTTTTTGTGTTTCTCACGGATTTCTTTGTCTTAATTCTTTAATTTTTCGGTGCGTTTGGCATGTAAACGGGCCTCTGTTTACTGCAGATTATCAACTTGTTTGTTGTGTAAAGGCGCTTTAAGCGTTAGTTATACATTTTGCACTTTTCTTAAGCAGCACACCTTTACGTTCTCGGAAGTACAGATTTTAGTTGTTAAAAGCTTCCCCCAAAGCACCACTCTCACCAAACAAAATTGATAAAAAATGTTGCAAATAGTGTAACAACACAATAAAAAGACGTATCTTTGCACCAACGATTGAATTTAAAACATAGTTAGAGATTTATGAAGAAAATGAAATTGATGACACTTTTGATGTGTCTTTCATTGGTGTTTGGCTGCCAAACAAAGCAAGGAACAGGCACGCTTATCGGTACTGGTGGCGGAGCACTCTTAGGAGCAGTAATTGGAAACGTAGCTGGTAACACAGTTGTTGGTTCTGTTGTGGGTGCCACTGTTGGTGCTGCAGCTGGGTCAATGATTGGAAAGCACATGGATAAGGTGGCTAAACGCACCGCAGAACAAGTGAAGAACGCTAAAGTTGAAGAAGTAACCGACGCCAACGGATTGAAAGCCGTTAAGGTAACTTTCGATTCGGGCATCCTATTTGCAACCAACAAGTCAACGCTTAACAAAACTTCTAAAAGCGAATTGGCCAAGTTCTCACAGGTACTTAAAGAGAATGGCGACTGCCATGTTGATATCTACGGCCACACCGACAATACAGGTAACGACGGTATCAATATCCCTTTGAGCAACAGCCGTGCACAAAGCGTGGTTAACTACCTTACTTCTTGTGGCGTTCCCTACAGTCAATTCCAAAAGGTTGAAGGCAAGGGAAGCTCTGACCCTGTGGCTAGCAATGCCACTGCTGCTGGTAGACAGCAAAACCGTCGCGTAGAAGTTTATCTCTATGCAAGCAAGGCAATGGTAGACGCTGCAAACAACGGAACATTGAAATAAGGCTTGTGCCAATGGCATAATTGCCAAAAAGGCACGAAAGAGAAGCTGCATTGACCAATATTTAATGGGAGATGATGTCTTTTCTTTCGTGCCTTTCCACGTTAATAAAGGGGCATCATCTCCCAATGGGTTTGGCCACGCAGATACATTGCTTCTGTGATGTGCCTCATTTCCTGTTAGGCTGCTTTTAAACAATATCTCCTGCATCTACTTAGATTTTATTCTGAACTATCGCTCTTGGGGATTTGAAGGCCGATTGGTATTTTACTCGTGGAAAAAAGAGCCTATGTTTCTAAAAAGAAGAACAGCTGCGCCGATGCTTAAGGTATAAACTTGGCTTTGATATGTGGCGTTGAGGTTATAGAAAAGTTTTATATGGAAGCTTATGAAGAAGATAATATTTAAGCTGTTGAGGTGGACTGCCGCCTTATTTTTCAGTTCTACCATCCTTGCGGTGGTGGTTTTGCGCTTTGTACCCGTGTTTTTCACGCCTCTGATGTTTATTCGTTGTGGCGAACAATTGGCAGATGGAAAAAGTCTTACCATGCATCACCATTGGGTTTCGTTGGATAAAATCTCTCCTCATTTGCCTGTAGCGGTGATGGCGAGCGAAGATCAGCGGTTCTTATTGCACCACGGGTTTGATTTTGACGCCATACAGAAAGCTGCCAAACGCAATATGCAAGGCGGAAAGAAGCTTGGTGCCAGCACCATTAGTCAGCAAACGGCTAAGAATGTGTTTCTTTGGCCAGGCCGTTCGTGGATAAGAAAAGGGTTCGAAATGTATTTCACTGCTCTTATTGAACTAATGTGGAGCAAGCAACGTATCATGGAGGTGTATCTCAATTCTATCGAAATGGGCGACGGTATCTATGGAGCAGACGCCGTTGCCGAATACAATTTCGGAACTACGGCAAATAATTTGACTCGTGCGCAATGTGCTCTTGTGGCTGCAACCTTGCCCAATCCCAGAAAGTTCAGCTCAAAATACCCCTCTCCTTATATGCGTAAACGGCAAAATCAGATAATGCTGAATATGCGTTTTATGCCTTCGTTCCCCAAAGAAGGCGAAGACTATAACCCCAATACGGCCAGTGGTGGCGTTTATAGGAAGAAGAAATAAATGGGGATAACATAGCCCTTAAGTACACTTGAAGATGGAAAAATTGCTTGAAAAACTAAACGAAAGTCAGCGCGAGGCTGTGGTTTATACCGATGGACCACAGCTAGTTATTGCTGGTGCTGGTTCGGGTAAGACCCGCGTTCTTACCTTTAAGATAGCCCATTTGTTGCAAATGGGTCTTAAACCGTGGAACATCTTGGCCCTTACCTTTACTAATAAGGCGGCCAAAGAGATGAAAACACGTATTGGCGACCTCGTTGGACACGAGCATTCAAAGCGCCTTTTTATGGGTACTTTCCACTCCATCTTCTCCCGTATTTTGCGTGCCGAGGCGCATCATATTGGCTTTTCTTCCAATTTTACCATATACGATGAAACCGACTCGCGCTCGCTTATCAAAACCATCTGCAAGGAAATGAAGCTAGACGATAAGTTGTATAAGCCTGCAATGGTGCATTCGCGCATATCAATGGCCAAAAATCATTTCATCTTGCCCGATGCCTATGCGGCTAATTCTGAACTGATGTTGAGAGATTCGCGCGAACGTTTGCCGGCTATTCACAAAGTGTATGCTGCTTATATGCAACGCTGCCGATTGCTAATGCCATGGATTTTGATGATTTGTTGGTGCTAACCTACCGACTTTTTACTGAACACGAGGAGGTTAGGAAGGATTATGCACAGCGTTTCCAATATGTTTTGGTTGATGAGTATCAAGACACCAACCACGTGCAACAGCTCATAGTAACGCAACTTACAAAAGAGCATCGGCACATCTGTGTGGTTGGCGACGATGCACAGAGTATTTATGGATTCAGAGGTGCCGACATCGACAATATATTAGACTTTCAACAGCAGTTCCCCGAGACACGTCTTTTTAAGCTTGAACAAAACTATCGCTCCACACAAAACATTGTGAATGCGGCTAATAGCCTTATTAGTCACAACCAAAGACAGATAAAGAAGGATGTGTTTAGCCAAAACGACGAGGGAGAAAAGCTCATCCTCAAACCTGTGTATTCGGATAAGGAGGAGGCGCTTGTGGTGTGCAACGATATCAAACGCCTAAAAAAAACCGAGGATGGCGAATATAGCGACTTTGCCATCTTGTACAGAACAAACTCGCAAAGTCGTTCGTTCGAAGAGGAATTGCGCAGACAAAGCATTCCTTACCGCATCTATGGCGGATTAAGTTTTTATCAAAGAAAGGAGATAAAAGATATTATCGCCTACTTTAGATTGGCCATGAACACCGACGACGAGGAGGCTTTTAAACGCATTGTTAACTATCCTGCACGTGGAATTGGTGATACCACTTTGGGCAAAATTACCATGGCTGCACAGAATAATGGTGTTAGCTGTTGGGACATTCTATCACAACCTACTCGCTTTCAGCTTGATGTAAACAAAGGCACATGGACCAAGTTGTTGAATTTTCGCGACTTGGTGAATGGCTTTGTGGCCCAGTTAGACAAACTTGATGCCTACGAACTGGGAATGAAAATCATTAAAGAGAGTGGCATTCAGGCCGACCTCTATGGTGCAAGCGATGCCGACAGCTTTCTAGACAAGAAAACTTGCAGGAGTTTGTGGGCGGATTGAAAGAGTTTGTGGAGATAAGACGCGAGGAAGGAAACGAAGACGAGGTGTTTTTAAGCAATTATTTGCAAGAGGTTTCGTTGCTTTCCGACCTCGATAGTGAGGGCGACGACGAAAGTAGAGTGGTACTAATGACGGTGCATTCGGCAAAAGGGTTGGAGTTTCCAACTGTGTTTGTGGTGGGATTGGAAGAAAATATCTTCCCTAGTCCTCGTTCAACAGACTCGCCCCGACAGCTCGAAGAAGAACGCCGACTGCTTTATGTGGCCATCACGCGGGCCGAAAAGCATTGCATTTTAACGTGTGCCAAAAATCGTTTTCGCTTTGGTAGGATGGAGTTCGACACGCCTAGCCGCTTTATTCGCGACATCGACCCCTCTTTGCTCAATGTTCAAAACCCCATGGCAGACTTGTCTGCGCAAAGATTAGAACGACGTTTGCACCAAGATGATGTGCCCACTTCGCGCTATAATAGTGGTTGGGGCGAGATGGTTGACGGAGAAAAACGTTTTGGTAATCCTCGTTTTCTCAATTCAAAACCAGTTGCCAGTCAGTTTATGGCCGACCCAATACCCAACCCTGCTCGCCCACGACAGCCCGAAAAGGCCGTCGACCCCTTGTCGGATAGTTTTAAACGCAGGCTTGCTGCCAGTGGGGCTAATCTTAAAAAGGTGTCGCAGGTTATTAATCATTCCTCGAGAACTGCTTCTCCTGCCGAAGTGATGCACGATAACAGCGGTAAAGCCCTTGTCGAAGGTTGTGTTATCGAACACGAAAGGTTTGGTGTTGGCACTATTGAATCCTTGGAAGATGCGGGCGAAAATGCTAAAATGACAGTGAATTTTAAGCATGCAGGCTCTAAGAAACTGTTGTTGAAGTATGCTAAGTTTAAGGTGATTGGTTAAGAGAATGGTAGTTTTCTTGTCTCTATCACATGCTTTGGCTTATATTTTTTAGTGTATTGTGATTTCAGTATGCCCTTATAACTTGGGCTGTCGTATTATGTTCCCAAGTAGAATATGCAGTATTGTTTTGTGCGAGTTGTCAAAATATTTTACTATACTTTAACATTATGACTGGCTTCGCCATAAAATGTTTGGGAGGTGGCTGGATTTTTGCGAGTATTTTTTAAGTTTATAATTTATTGATAACCATTTGTTTACGAGAAATAACGTGAAAATATGTGCTATATAGCAGGTTTTAGGGATGAAGATCTCACAAAATTAACCGCTAAAAGCCAACAAGTAGTTTCTTGTCTAAAATGGTCAATTTGCCTATAAATAGCGCTTAAAACGCCGTTTTTTATGGCTTTTTGTGTGTTTTGCTACATTTTGTCTCGCGTTTTGCAGCATTTAGCACTGCGTTTTGGTGCTAAACGCCTTGCGTTTTGCTGCTAAATGCAATGTGTTTTGCTGCATATTGCGATGCGTTTTGCTACAAAATGCATTTCAATATTTATCTTTTAATCACCTTTTCTTGTTGTTGCGGTTGCGAAATTTAGGGAATTTTTCTCAAAAGAGAAATGCAAAACCATAGTAAATAGCAAAAATAGGAGGAGAAAAGCATTTTTAAATTGTTCAAATTTCGCCCGTTTGACGCATTTTATATAGCTTTTTGCGGGTGTTTTTCTCTAGAATCGTTCGTCTAGAAAATGTAATCTGTAAAATATGTTTACCTGTTTAACAAATCGCTTTTAAGTAGTTGCCGAGAGAAATACTAACAATCAATTGCTGTTTTTTAACCCAAATCGGGCATTATACCACAATGTTTCCAGAATTCTTGTTTTTGTGTTGTTTCCTAACATCTTTTATTATCTTGTCGGCATCTAGTCTGTCTTTGCAACTTGACGTAGCCCGCTACGCCTGCGTTACAAAGGCAAGCTATCTGCTCGGCAATAAAACAACATCTGTTTAGGCTCTAATCACCGATTGGGGTTTAACTGTTTTAGCGGCTATCAAGAATATTAAAGCTGTGTAGCAAGTGATGAAAACTATCGATAATAATTGATAAACGGGATGAACTATCTATTGGGAGTGAATACGCATAGCAGGGGAAATAAGGATATAATAAAGGCGGTTAAACCATTGCATAATGCTAACCAAAGCATATATTGCAGGTTTAATCGCCTTTATTGCCTTTGTATGTTAGTGATATGTGCTAGTCAAACGAAAGTTAAGCTACGAAAGTCTAGGCCTATCGTAGGTCTTATTCACCTGTTAACTTATAAACTTGCTAACCAGCATACACCATTTTATTTGCTAATCACCATTTTCTTTTTGCCAATTATATAAACACCCTTTGGCAAGGTTTTGACATCGTTGCCAACATAGCGTCCATCAATGGTGTAAATCTTGTCAATCTTATCGTTTACCTCGTTTGTTTCCTGTGGTAGTGCCTCGATACCTGTTAGGCTTTTTAGAAAATTAAAAGTAACAACACCATCTTTCATGGCGATGTTATAGATGGGTTTGTTCAGCATTCCACCCGTCCAAGGCGCATAGTTCGCCAATTGTTGTGCATCGGTTAGCTGTGTAACATTGCTAGTTCCAGGGTAAAGGTCGCCCTTGAGTTGCAGTTCGTATTGGGTTTTCTTTATGTATGGTGCGGTTTGAGTACTTTTGTCAGACACCTTTCTATACGAGCTAGGAAGGTAGCCATCGGCAGGTACAATGGTCATACGTGGTCGTTTCTTTGTATTGTTCACCGAGTTGTCTCCGCCTTTGAACACCGAGAAGGGGCGTGCTTCGTATTTTATGTGGCTCACCATCATACCCGATTGAGGCAATTTGTAGTTCCAACCCTCTTGTTGTATATTCTCTACAATGTAATATTCGCTGCCATCGGTTTGCTTGTCGTTCATTATTCGGTAAGCTTTTCCGCCTTTGTCGATGCTTTTTAGTTCCACTTTACCCTCTTTCTTGAGCGTTTCAATGTTTATCCAGCCCATTTTTTCGCGTTCCCATGCTGTGTATGCGGTGGGCGAATAGCCATTATAGATGTAAATACCAGCATCCATAATGTCCCAGTCTTCCATGCCTTGGTTGTCGTAGGCATCGAAATCGCGTTCGCCACTGGCCGTTGTCCATTGCGGACTAACCGTAGGGTAGAAGTCGGGTAGACCCATACAATGCGAAAATTCGTGGCAGAACAGGCCCACGCCATTTATGAGAAAACCGCTTGACGATTTGTATTTGGTGCCAGGAACACCATTAAGTTCGTTGCTGATACCAGCCAAGCGCACATATTTACCATCTTTCTTGATGTCTGTTCCGCAGACAAAGGCCTTGGGCCAAAGTGTAGAATCGATAGCCGAAACGCTCTCGCTATAACCTGCATAGACAATATAAACGAGGTCTACATTACCATCTCCGTCGGCATCATATTGGGCAAAGTTTAGTGAATCGTCTACCATGGAACAGGCATCGGCCACCAGTTCGCGGTATTTTTCCATTGAAGAGTTGCCATCTCCATAGTAGGCGGCAGAGTGCTGCATTGTAATAGGACCGTAGATATCGAACTGAGGTTTGAATTTTCCACCGCTCATGTCGCTGAAATACTTCTTAACGCTACCTGTGTTGCGGTTTTCAGCATGGCCAAAGTCTTGGTGTGTGTTGTCCATGCTGTTAAGATATTGGTTAAAGGCTTTGCGTGGTTGCACTGTAAAGGGCCTGTTGGCAAACTGCACCAATAGCACAATGGCACGTGGCGTGCCTGTATGTGGAAAGAAGTTTAATTTATCGTCGCCCAGTCCGCGTGTGGCGGCTAGCTGTTCGGGTTTGGTGTTGTTGGCAATAAAGGTTTTGATGTCTTGTTGTTTGCACAAAGATTCTTCGGCCATACTGCGCAAATAGGCGTCGTGCGCCAAAACATGTGTAGCTGTTAGCTTACCATTGGTGTCTATATGGGCTACATAATAGCCACTGCCCACTTGCTTAAGCACCACGTTGTCGAGTGTCGAAACCCAGTTGAAGTTGGCATCTCCGTTGATGCGAATGGTGAGTTGGGTGCCATCGGGCTGACTAACCGTGATGGGGTAGGGCCAACCTTTTGATGCAAAACTGGCCAGGTGGCACAGCAAAGCGATGAGAATAAGTACCGTTTTTTTCATTATCTAAATCTTTTAAATTCTTAATATGGCATTAGTTATCATTGATTTTTGGTGTACCAGTATTGTCCTTTTTTCTTTGTTTGGTTGCCAAATTCTATGGCGTGCTGCGGACAATGATGATAGCAGGCAAAGCAAGTGAGGCAGCTTCCGTTGTGTTTCCATATGGGGCGTTTGCCCTTTCCGCCTTCAATGTCGGTTGTTGGGCACACCTCAACACAGATGCCACAGCGCACACAGCGGTTTGTTTCCACCCTGAAAGCTTTGTCGTTAACCAACTTTCGTTCGAAAAATTCGCCAATAAGCCTGCTGTTTATGCGTGGCCATCTCCCCACATGGGGCTCTTTTTCCACGCTTTGGCACTCGTTAATTTGTTGCATAATGCAGGCGAGGTTAATCTTGGCGTAGTTTTTCTTCTCTCTTTCTTTGTCGATAGTGTCTACGTCCATAAAGGGTAGGCCCACGTAACTCTCGGGCATAATCAGCGAGTAAACGGCATCTAAGTGTAGCGAGCGCTGCGCCAAAATTTGCCTAAAGATGCGCATACTTTCGCCTGTTGTGTCGCCAGCCGTGCAAAGAGCAAAGCAATAATGGCCCTCGGCGTTGGCAAAGCTTAACCTTTGGATGAAGCGGCGCACCAAAACAGGAGGGCGCCAAGCATGTACAGGAAAGCAAAAGCCAATACGTTCGCCTTCTGCAAGCGTGTAATGGCATGGCCCATCCATGGCTTCGGGAATGAAAACAAGGCGTTCGCCAATGTTTTCAGCCAGTTGTTGTGCGGCCCAAAGGGTGTTGCCCGTGGCCGAAAAGTAGAATATCATAGGGCAAAGTTACTACTTTTCGGTGTCATGGTCAAATCCTTGCCTTCGTTTTCGCCTTTAAAGCTTTCTCGACAATGGCTGTTGGGTGGCGAAAGAAAGGGTAAATCGCTGGGGAACAGCCCAGTAAGCGCTCGTTGTAGGAGATGTTATGCCTTTAACCCAAATCGGCATTAGAGCCTAAACAGATTTTGTTTTATTGTCGAGCAGATTGCCTGTCTTTGTAACGCAGGTGTAGCGAGCTACGTCAAGTTGCAAAGACATACAAGATGCCGACAAGAAAATAAAAGATGTTAGGAAACAACACAAAAACAAGAATTTTGGAAATATTGTGGTCTAATTACCGCATTTGAGTTTAAATGCACTTTGCACCAAAGTTATTGAGGCATTCTTCGTAGATGGAAAGATTGGCCGATTGCGGGTCTATTGCAGCCATGCCTGCTTCGAAGAAGCGCAGTTTGCCCTCGAATCGTGAGTCGTTGCGCAGGTCTTTCACCGATTCGGCCACGCAATAATCTTTTGCAAAGCCACAAACAACCACTTCATCATATTGAGCCAATTGGTCGAGCACCAGTTTCCCGTGTGTATTGGGGGTGGCTTCGTTTACATACGAGAAGATAGAAAACATTTCTGCATCGGGGTATTCGCCCTTTTGATAGAAGTGTAAAGGTCGTTGGCCGTGGTGGCGGTTGTCCCATGTATTGACTGCTTGCACCAATTGGTTGGGGCAAGCCCATCCCCACGATCCCACGAGGCAATGTTCGGGCCACAAAGTGTGCACACGTCCTTGGCTTTCCATATCGTGCAGATAGGCAAGCACTTGCTCTTTAGGTGCAAAAACGGGTGCTATGCGTCCGTTTTCCACATCTTCTGACCGCACATTAGTAAAGGGTTTTACGCCTTCACCTTGCCAGTAAGCACAATGTCCCACGTGGTAACGGCGGTGTGTGTCTAGCGAAATGGCGATGGCCTCGGGGTTGTTCTCGTTGATATAATGCGCGATGGCTCGATGGCTTTATTGGCATTAGGAACGTAAAGACTACCGTGGCTATCGGCAAAGTCGTTGTTGGGGTCGATAATAAGCAGCATGTAATGTATGTTTTTGTTTATTTAATCTTGAAAATACACTCTGTTCACCCTGTTGCTGATGCCTGTGAGCACCTCGTAGGGTATGGTTTGTAGCACATTAGACAATTCGGTTACGGGTAAATTATCGCCAAAAATCTCCACGCTGTCGCCTTCGTGGCAGTCGATACCAGTAACATCAATCATTGCAACGTCCATGCAGATGTTGCCCACGTATTGTGCAGGTTGGTTGTTTACTAGGCAATAGCCGTTTCGGTTGCCCAATTTTCTGTTTAGTCCGTCGGCATAACCTATGGGTATGGCAGCAATCACGCTATTGTGTTCTATTGTTCCGCGTCGCGAATAGCCCACGGTGTCGCCTGCTTTAACCTCTCTCATTTGCAGGATTGTTGTGCGCAAGGTACTCACATTATTAATGATGGCATTGTTGCGAGGATTAATGCCATAGAGGCCTAGTCCCAAACGACACATATCTAGTTGGCGTTGAGGGAAGTGCTCAATACCCGCCGAGTTGTCAATGTGTCGCAAGATGTGGTGTTCGAAGGCAGCTTGCAGCATCTTACTACCAGCATCGAAACGTTCGAATTGGCTTTGCGAGAATGCATCGAACTCGTCGGCATCGGCTCCAGCGAAGTGTGAGAACACCGACTTAGGTATTAAAGCGTTTTGATTGTGTAGGCGTTCAATCAGGCGTGGCATGTCTTTGTCGGGGTCAAATCCCAGTCGGTGCATGCCCGTATCCAGTTTAATGTGCACAGGAAATCCAGTGATGCCCTCTTTTTCAGCAGCCTTAATCAGTGCCTCAAGCAGTCGGAAACTGTACACTTCGGGTTCTAAATCGTAGTCGAAAATGGTTTTGAAGGCCGTCATTTCAGGGTTCATTACCATGATATTACTAGTAATTCCATTTCGTCTTAATGTAGCTCCCTCGTCGGCAACGGCCACAGCAAGATAGTCGGCGCGATGGTCTTGCAGGGTTTTAGCAATCTCTACGGCACCAGCCCCATAGCCATCGGCCTTAATCATGCACACCAGTTTGGTGTTGGGGTGCATCAATGAGCGATAATAATTAAGGTTGTTAACCATGGCATTGAGGTTCACTTCGAGTGTTGTTTCGTGTACTTTTTTCACCATTTGCTCGGTAAGCTGGTCGAAACCAAAGCTTCTTGCTCCTTTAAGTAGTACCACTTCGTTGTGCAAAGTTTTGAAAACATCGCTACGGATAAAGTCAGCCACCGAGTTAAAGAAATATCGTTCGGGCAAAGCAATGCATGCCTTGTTGGCGCAAATCTTTGGTCCTATGCCAATAAACTTTTGCACGCCACGCTGTTCGGCTAGGTTAGACACCTCTTGATATAGTTCTTTATCGGGCAGTCCGCTTTGTAAAATGTCGCTCAACACCAGCGTTCTTTTCTGTCCGTTGTGGTCGGGGCGTCGGTTCATAAAGTCGAGTGCAATGTTCAACGAGTTGATGTCTGAGTTATAAGAGTCGTTGATGAGCGTGCAACCGTTTAGTCCTTCTTTTACTTCTAGTCGCATGGCCACAGGTTCTAATTTGCTCATGCGCAGGTTAAGGGTGCTAGCATCTAAGCCCAAGTGTAAGCCAACGGTGGCGCATATAATGGAGTTGCACACCGAAGCATCGTCTATAAAGGGTAGCGAGAAGCAATTTGGTTCTCCTCCCTTATATATATAATGTATGGTTGTGTGTGTGGGTTGCTTGTCTATCTTGGTTATGCGCATGGCAGCATCGTGGTTTTTTACCGACCAAGCCAGGCGTTCGCCCTTGTGTTCAGTCTCGTTTAGTAGGCGTGTAACCATTTCGTCATCGGCGTTATACACCATTACTTGTGCCCCTTTAAACAGCCTTAGTTTTTCTCTGCACTTTTCTTCGGCCGACGAAAAGTTTTCTTCGTGGGCCGAACCAATGTTGGTTAGCACAGCAATGGTGGGCCTAATGATGTTGTGCAAGGCTTGCATCTCGCCTTTTTGGCTGATACCCGCTTCGAAAACACCCAGTTGCGAATGGCTGTTGAGCAACCAAACGGAGAGAGGAACGCCAATTTGCGAGTTATAACTGCGCGGACTTCGCGTTATAACCATTTGTGGAGAAAGCAGTTGGTAGAGCCATTCTTTTACCATTGTTTTACCATTGCTGCCAGTTATGCCCACTACGGGGATGTTAAATGCTTCTCGGTGGCGTTGAGCAAGGCATTGCAAGGCCTGAAGTGTGGAACTAACCACTAAGAAATTGGCATCTCCAAATTGGTTGGTGGCCTGCGTTGGCACTTCTTCAACCACAAAGCAGCGCACCCCGCGACGATAAAGTTCGGATATATACTGGTGTCCGTCGTTACGGTTAGACCGCAAAGCGAAGAACAATGTTTCTTCAGGAAAACAGAGCGAGCGACTATCTGTGAGCACAAAACTGATGCGAGCCTCGGCATGGCCAAGGCGTTGTGCCCCGATAAGCGTTGCAACCCTTTCAATGGTATATGTCATTTCTTTGTTTATCTTTAAGTTGTTGCAAAGGTAGTGCAAGTTGGCAATACTGCAAAATAAATGCGTGGACTATTTTCTTCATTATCAATGAAGGTGCTTATTAAATGCT
This sequence comes from Hoylesella shahii DSM 15611 = JCM 12083, assembly GCF_000613445.1. Classification (GTDB taxonomy): domain Bacteria; phylum Bacteroidota; class Bacteroidia; order Bacteroidales; family Bacteroidaceae; genus Prevotella; species Prevotella shahii. The sequence goes on along the minus strand of NZ_BAIZ01000022.1, from coordinate 31,224 downwards.
TTGCTAAAGTTATTGCCGATGCGTGTATGTTGAAGACTGTTAAATTAAGAAAAATTGCAGTTTAACATCTAGCAGCGCAATTGTTGGTAGTGCCTTTATATATGGGCTTTTTGACGGGATAGACGGATTTGATTTGTCTTTATTTATAAATCTTATAGTTGTTTTTCTTAGGGAAAAGTGTGCTTGTTATGTTTTTTTTATTTATCTTTGCCCAGAATTAGAACGATAATTTAAAAGACAAACATACGAAATCAGAGAGTAATCTCACCTTGAATGCTGCTTTCTCGGCAGCGATTGAGGTAATTTAATTATTAAAATCAATAGAGAAAAATGAAGAAACTATTCTTAGTAGCCGCTTTCGCTATGGTAAGCGCATTTGCTTCTGCACAAGTTGCAGTTGGTGTTCACACATTGTATGGTACGGGCGTTGAAAACCTTGGTATTGGTGTAAGAGGTCGTTACGACATCACCGACAAGTTCCGTGCTGATGCAAACTTCAACTATTACTTCAAGAAAAACAACTTGGAGTTCTGGGATCTGAATGCAAACTTGCACTATCTCTTCAACATTACCGACAAGTTCACCGTTTATCCTATGGCTGGTCTTGGTTATGCTAACGTTAAGTCAAGCTGGGAATATCAAAATCTTGGTATTGTATATAAGACTAACGATAACTATGGTAAGTTCTGCGTTAACTTCGGTGGTGGTGTGGACTATGCATTGACCGAAGACCTCTACCTCAATGCTGAAGTTAAATACCAAGTTGTAAGCAACTACAACCAAACTGTGTTCAGCGCAGGTATTGTTTACAAGTTCTAAAGCTTGCTAAGCAATTAGCTTAAAAACATAAAGCCCGGAAGGTGTTGGTTCACTTTCCGGGCTTTTTGTGGTTTATTGCAATGTAGTTTCTTGTTTTTCTTTCTTCATTTGCTTACGATATTCTATCGAACCATAAGCGTAATAAAACACAAATTGCGTCCAAACCACCACTATCATAAACACAAACGTGGTGAGAATGAGCGAGCCTACGAACAGGATATTAAAGTATGTGGGCAGTCCAGAGGGGTCGTTCATGGTTATTTCCCCAACCAACGACGAAGCTTTCGCGCCAAAGAGGATAACGGTAGGTAAGAAAATAACTAGTCCTGCGCATAGCGATGCCAAAGCAGTAAAGAAGGTTGCGCCTATAAGGAGTGCACCTCCTTTAACACCAGCGACGTAATAGGCAATGAGATTGCGACGCAAACTACCATTGGGCGACAATAAATAGCGCATCTCTACATATCTAAATGGCACCATGAGTAAGCCCGTTAGTAATGCCCATACAAGCAAAACAACACTAATAATCATAAAAAAAGTGGGTGTAAAGAGCTTGTCGGCGTGGTTTATTAGCACCATCCAACAGATAATAATGCCAATTACCGCAAGTAAAATATAGAAAACCACCTCTACTGCAACCACTGCTAACGAGCGACGAAGGTTTTGTTTAAATCCACTTTCGCTCACAAGTGTTATCACCGATGCCAAAAAATAGGCCCAAATTGCTGCTGCCACTAGCCATGTTACACTCTTTATTGCTGTGAGAAGTAGCAAGCGTTGAGGGTCGGTAGGTGTTTGCGAGGGTAAGCCTAGCAATGTAGTAAAGCCCATTATTGATACAGTAATGGCAAGGAGTAGGGCGGGTATCCATATTGCCTTAAGTGTTTTGGCGAAGTTTACGCCTAAAAGACTGTTTGCCATCTTTATGCAACTAGAGAGACTTCGGTCTTTAATTAGTTCGGTTTCCATGTTAATGTCTTTTTTATGGGGTTGTTTTTTAAGTTGACGAGTTTGCAAGTTTATAAGTTAGCAAGGCTTATAGTTATATGTTTAACGCATTTGTGCGCCCTGTCTTCTAAACTCTGCACATACGATGGCGGTGGCAATGGCAACGTTAAGGCTTTCTGCGCCTTGTTCAGTACCGACAAAACGGGGAATTAACAGCTTGTGACTTACACGCTGCCTAACAGCAGGCGAAAGACCTTTTCCTTCGTTTCCCATCACAATGATGCCATTTGAAGATAGGTCTTGTTGGTAAATGTTGGTGCCGTCTAACAGTGTACCATATACAGGTAGTGAAGCGGGAAGGACATCTAACAAAGGCTCTAGTGGTGTATAGCTCACTTTCACGCGGGCAATGCTGCCCATTGTGGCCTGAATTACCTTGGGGTTGAACACGTCGGCCGTGTCGTTGCTGCACACCACATGGCGGATACCAAACCAGTCGGCCAGTCTTATGATGGTGCTAGATTGCCCGGGTCTTGTATTCCATCGAGCATTAGGGTGAGTTCGTTGGTTGCCACAAGTGTGTCAAGGCCGCTTTCCTGTTGGTTTGGTTTAGGAAACACGGCCATAACCTGTTGCGGAGCGCGCAAGAAGCTTATTTTTTGCAATTCGTCTTCGCTAACATTTATCAGCTCGGTAGTTGCAGCTAAGTGTTCAGGTGTCTGCCATTGGCTAGTGGCTACCAATAGTTTGGCGGGCATAATGGCCAGCAAATCGCCCACCACCTTTGGTCCTTCGGCTACAAAAACGCCTTCTGCATCGCGGTGCTTCTTCGCTTCCAGCGAGCGGATGTACTTTATTTTCGCTTTACTGATGGTCATCTTGCTGCAAAGTTACGTTTTTTTTAGGTAATCATGTGCATAGACGTAAGTTTATGATTAGTAAAACAGGCTAAATGATGCGAAATCTTTTGTTGCTTAAGCTCATCACGCCCTTTGCTTTTCTCGTAAGGTTGAGTGTTTGTCGATGGTTTGCTTTGTTTATTTCATCTCTGATTAGCCTCTTTCCATTGTTTTCGAGTAAAATCGTCGATGAGTTATTTTAAGATTGCATGTAAGCGTACTCTTCTGTTCCTTATTTTCGGTGTTTGTAGGTTGTTAAAATCTGTTTCTTTTTGTCTGCTTGTATCTGTTTTTTTCTTTTCAAAATGTTAATTAATACCTGTTTTCTGTATATTCTTGTTTTTCTTTCAGAAGGTTTGCAACCAAAGGTAGGTTTGCTACGTCTAAGAGTTGTATTAATTAAGTTATAAATAGATTTTAGAAATGAAACAACGAATTTTGTTAATCGCTTCTGCGATTCTCGTGGTGGGCGCTTTATTTGTGCCTTGCACCCGTGCTAATGCAGCTAACAATAAGCAAAAAGTAACCACCCAACAAGACTTAAAGTACTTTAAGCGCATTGTGATGTCAACTTCTGCTGACGTTCATTTTGTGCAGGGTACTAAGAATATGGCAAAGATAGTGGGCCCACAAGACGAAGTTGCTTCAGTGGTTTTGCGCGTAAGCGGTGAGACCTTATATATAGAGAGACAATCAAAGGGTAGCCGTTTATTCTTTTCATCGAGCGATGATGTAGACATCTACGTGTCTTCGCCCGACTTAATCCAACTGGATGTAAAAGGTTCTGGCGACTTTGAAGCCAATCGTCGTGTTGATACCGACCTGCTCACGGTTAACATAAAAGGTTCGGGTGACATCGATTTCAAAGATGTTATCTGCGATAAGTTGACCGTTTCTGTTGTAGGTTCGGGCGACATTGATTTTGGAATGGTTGATTGTCAACAAGCAACTGCAAGCGTTAGTGGTTCGGGCGACATCGAGTTTAAACGTCTAAAGGGCGACAATATGCATTTCTCGGTTAAGGGTTCGGGCGACATTAGCGCTACATGACTAACGCAGGATACGTGAAATGCGATGTGTTGGGCTCAGGAGTGATAAAGCTTTCGGGCGTAGCAAAGAATGTGGATAAAACCGTTCGTGGCTCGGGAATTGTGGAAACCATGAACTTACAGATAAGATAATTGGAACATCACTGAACCATGATATAACAAATCATGAGCTTAAAATGGGCGCACCATTATTGGGAACACCGATATTGGTGCGCCTTTGTATTATCTCTTTTCGTTGGTTTTATACGATTAACCATGAAAAACATGCGAAAAGTATCATTAAAAACAGCGCAGGATAAAATTACGTCTGTTTTAACCTCATCTTAATATGCCATAAGTTTTGGTTTTGTTGTTAAGATATAGTACCTTTGTGGAACACAAAAAATATATAGATTAAATGACTTTACAACAACTTGAATACGTGATGGCGGTGTTTAGGTTTCGCCATTTCGCAAAGGCAGCCGAGTATTGTGGCGTTACACAGCCCACGCTTAGCTCGATGGTGCAAAAGTTAGAAGATGAGTTAGGGATTAAAATATTCGACCGTAAGAGTCAACCAATAGCGCCAACGCCAACTGGTAAAATGGTTGTGGAGCAAGCATGGAAGGTGTTATTGCGTGCAAGGAAGCTGAAAGAAACGGTTGAAGAAGAGAAAAACTCTTTGTTTGGCACGTTCACCATCGGCATACTTCCCACCATCGCACCCTATCTTATTCCGCGTTTTTTCCCCCAGTTGATGAACAAATATCCCGATATGGATGTGCGTATTGTGGAAATGAAGACCGAAGACTTGAAGCGGGCGCTGGTGCGTGGCGATGTTGATGCAGGTATATTGGCGCAACTGGAAGGCTTAGAAGAGTTTGATAGTGTGCCTTTGTTCTACGAACAATTCTTTGCATACGTGGCCGAAGGCGACCCATTATTCGGTAAAGAGAACATAAAAACAGCCGACCTGACGGGCGAATATCTGTGGCTGCTAGACGAGGGGCATTGCTTTCGCGACCAATTGGTGAAGTTTTGCCATCTTAAAGCGGCTACGGCTGCCAAGAAAGCCTATACACTGGGTAGCATCGAAACGTTTATGCGCATTGTTGAAAGTGGAAAGGGACTTACATTTATCCCCGAATTGGCTGTATATCAGCTAGACAAAAATCACAAACAACTGGTGCGTCCCTTTGCTATTCCTGTGCCAACACGCGAGATAGTGATGATAACAGGCAAGAACTTTATTCGCAAAACACTGCGTAGCCTGCTTGTTGAAGAGATACAAGCAAGCATACCTAAGGATATGCTAACGTTGAGACAGACGCAAAAAAAGATTTAATACCCTGATTATTGTTCTTCTGCACAATCCGAAGGGCAATTTAGATAGAAACAAAACAACCTGCATTTCTACGTTAAAGAAATGCAGGTTGTTTTATTTAATCCATGTTGATGATACATAATAAGGCTTATAGCCAAACGCCTTTACCCAAATCGTGCGGTACTGTTGTGAAAATAGACTTGTGATAATCGCGAAGAGCTTCGGTCCACGTTAGGTTGTAAGCCTTCATGATGCGCTGAATAAGCTTGTTGCTTACTTCATTTTTGAAGCTATTCTCAGTGATGGTGTCCACATTTGTTTCGCTATCAAAATTATCCTCATCTATGTAGTCCTCTCTATCGGCATATACCACCACGGGAACGGTGAAGTTAATATCCCATGTGCCTGTTGCAATTGTGTGGGTGTGAAGCGGTAATAGGGGCTAAAAGCACCAGTTTTGGGATCTTTTTTGCCCGTGAAACCATGATAGAGCCTAATGCGGAGGTCCATTGTTACATCGTCTTTTAAGAACAGCATAGCTCCCTTAAAGCCAATGGGGTTGGTAGTACCTGTGAGTTTGGCATTGTCGTACTTCACTGTTTTGTCCCAAGGTGTGGTGTCGGTGTATTTATAGTCGATGTAATCTGGCGTATTAGGCTTTTGGTTTACATCTTTTCCGCTCATCAATTCTTTTACGTTTTCAACAGTAAAGAAGTGTTGGTGAATGGCATCTTGTCCATTGTTAACAAACTGCTCGTTGATGAGTTTCCCCTGAGCGTTATAGTATTTAATGAGAAGCAGGTAAACAGGTGCAGGATTTTCCTCACCGTCTAGGCCTCCATAGTCGTGTGCTTTCACCACATAAAACTTGTTGTCACTACCTTCTGCCAAGGTTAAACCAATGCCTGGCTTTATCTCGTAGGTTATTTCCTGCACTCGTTTCAGATATTTAGCACTCGATTCAGAGTCTTGGTGAAAACCACCTCCTGTGTCTATTTTGCGCCAATCAGCGTGCATGTGTCCTTGAATCAGCTGCACAGTCACCTTAGCAGGGTCTTCGTGCAACTTGTTTTTTGTTTCGTCTATGGGTGTATCTACGTTGTTATCGCAAGCCGTGAATGTCAGTGCGAGCAAGGCTGCACAAGAGAATGTCAGCATTGACTTGAAAAAATTCTTTTTCATAACCTAAATTTTTATTGTTTTGTTGTTGTTATTATTGTTATTTTTAGAAAAACCAGCCGATAGAGAAGCGAATATCGCGCCCCATGTCGTGGGCATAGTATCGCGAACGGTTGGTGTATTCTTTATATTCTTTATTAAAAAGATTATCGGCTGACAGCAGCATACGCAGTTTATTACGTTCGCCAAGTGGCCAATCGATACCTGCCTCTAAACCAAAAAGGTTGTAAGTGGGAGGTGTAAAGTCGATGAGATCGTTTGCAGGATTAAAGCGTGTTTGCTTTAAAACCAGTCTGTGTTTAAGCTGTAACCAAGCATTACCCTTGCCCACACGTATGTCTTCCCAAGTGATGTCGTGGTCGAAACGCGCCGAAGGGATGTAGGCAGATAGTTGCCTGTTTGCTTTTCATTGGCCCAGATAAGGCCTGATAGCAGATGATATTCCAAATGCAGCATGGGTTTCAGTCGCACGTCTAAGTCTATACCACGGAAGAAAGCGTCTGTTTGCTTGTATTGGAAAAGAGGATAAGAACCCGAGATGACTGTGACATACCTGCCTTTAAGTGGTTCATCGTAGATGTAGCCATTTATCCATTGTAGATAGGCGTCAACTCTTACTTCGGCAAAGGCGGAGCGATAAGAAAGCGACGTAACCCATTTTGTACTCTGTTCGGAGTGCATTGTAGAGTCGCCCATCACAAACATGCCCGAACCCAGTTCGTTACCGTTGCTATAAAGTTCGTGAACGTGGGGTGCGCGCCATGCCAAACCCAAGTTGGAGGTGAGTTTCAACTGCTCGTTAAAGCGATAGCTTGTACCAAGATTGTACGAGAAGTTGCTGAAAACATGATGCCCGCCATATAGTTTACCCGTGTAGTCATAGCCCGATGCGCGAGTTTCTTGGTTGTCGAAGCGGATACCTGTCTCAGCTGTCCAGTTGCCATTACGATATTTTTGTATGGCGTAGATACCCAAATCGTACTCGGTGTAGTTGGGGATAAGTGGCACAACGCCTGTTCCTGTTTGGTTACGATTGCGTATGTGCAAGTAGGTTGCTCCTGCTTCGGTGTTCCATTTGTTGTATGCCAAGTTCCATTTCAATTGGTTTTGAAATGAGGTGAGGTACATACTAACAGCGGGAATGTACGAGAGATTCATCCTTCGGATGCGATTCTCTTGTCTGTCGTCGGCTTGAAAGGCTGTTTGCCAAAAGAAATTACCGTATTTACCTGCATCGAAATACACCTTACCAATGGCAGTGTGGTGCACAATCTGTTGGAAGGGGTAATTGATATGTCGACTGTAGGGGTAAACTTCAGCGGGTTGACCTAGGGCAATACGTTCTTTAAGCAAGTCTTCACTACCCAATTGAGCGCTGTTAAGCACGCCCAACTTAAGATTGTACATGCTGTAATAGCCTTCAAGTTTCAGGGCATTGAGTTTGTATCCAAGCGATGCAGAGAAGTCGTGTTCGCGATAACCGGTGTTGTTAAGCACGTATTTAGCCGTGCTTTGGTCGCCCGAATTGGCATAAGTGCCTTGCAGTCGCCAGGCTAAGTTTTTGCTGAAGGGCATCGTACCTTCGGCCTGTGCCACTACAGAATAGCGTTTGCCATTGTTTCCGTAGAGCGTTCGAAGATGCCCCGAGAGGGCAGTTTGGCCATAGGGTAGTGCCTTTTGGTTCATCACGATGATACCACCAAGCGCTTCAGAGCCATATCTAACCGACTCGGCTCCTTTGATAACCTCAATAGAACCACTGCTGTTTTGATCTATCTCTGGTGCGTGGTCGACGCCCCATTGCTGTCCTGTCTGTCGTGCTCCGTTGTTAACAATAAGAATGCGATTGCCATACATGCCATTAATAACAGGTTTTGCAACGGTTGTTCCGGTTTGAATAGAACTAACTCCGCTAACATGTTCGAGGATGGAGCAAGCGACTTGCCCATTGAACGGTCGATAAGGCTTTCGTCAATCTTGTTGCTCACGCTGTTAATGCTAGCTTGTTGTCGAACGCCTGTTACAACAATCTCGCCAATATTCTGTTCTTTATTAAGCTTTGATTTACCATTTTGCTTGTTGTTTTTTGTGTTGGTAGAATCGGCTTGTTCGCTTTTAAGAGCGGGAATAATTGGTTTTGTGGAGTTTATATTAGCCCAAGAGACCGTGCAAGCAGCAAGTGCGATGCACAGAATAGTTGTTTTTATCATACGCTTATATGTGTTGGCTTGTATGCTAGGCGCATTGCGCTTGTAGCAAATAAGGCCAAACGGTGTATAATTACTGGTTTAGAGCAAGCGAACGCAGTTCTTGCTCTGATAAAGAAAAGGTGAATAATGCCTATACAGCCCATTCTAGAAAGTACATTTGTCTTTCCGAATAGACGCAATAGGGGCGTACAGTGTAGAAAAAATTAAGCGCGCGTTGGCGGCGAGTGGCTATTTACCGCTTCAACGTGGCGGTAAACAACTTGTTCGGTGAAGATGTAGGGTGTAAGGATGGTGGCATACACTGCGGGTTGATAGGTTTGCAGCGTAGGCGCACTAGCCTTATGCAGGATGAAATCGCAAATGAAACAAGAAGATTTAAATACCTTTGTGGTGCCATCACAAGTTAGATGAACTTTTGTTGGATGGTCTTCGTGCGCATGAAAGTCTTTGATAGCAAACACCGACATGAATGTTACGATGAACATCCATGCTAGAAATTGTCTGAAGTGTTTGTTTCTATTCATGTGCTTTATGTTTGTTTCAGCCAATTGGCCACTATGGTAAAAGCATTGAATTTGCCTTGCACCATTATTTGCATTGCAAAAATACGACAAAAGGGCGAACCTTGTTTTAATTTCGTGTTTTTGTTAGTGTTATTTAACGCTTGACGTTCGCTTTTTAACCAACCAATGGCTTCTTATTTCTCTGCTTTTTATCGTTTAGAGTATGCAGAAATGTCCCCTTTCTGTAGGTGCGGGGGGAGAGATTGTGCTAAAACAATGCTACAAGGGATATTCAGCATATGCCAAAACATCCCTTGTAGTGTGATAACGTTTGCAACCAGGCAGTGTTTTCTCTGTAGGATGTTTATTTGCAAATGCCCGTTTTAAGGTCGCAAGCCATGCCTTTGGCTGGTTTTCTTACGAAATAGCTATTGTCGGCTGGTTGTTTTATCAGTTCGCCTGTATTTAGAAGTGGTGCAATGGCTGTCTCCATTGCCTCAATATCGACAAAGTCGAACGCCTCTTTCACTTCTTCGGCTGCCAGTCGGGGGTGCGTTTCCATTAGTTCGAACAAAGCTTCGGGCGAGTAGGTAACAGCTTGTGGTAGGAGTTTTCCTCCGCTAACGGCCTTAATCATGGCAGTCATGGTGTTGTAATCGCGAAAACTTTTCAAGGGCATCTTTTTGCTTCGTATTCGAAAACAAAGGTGGGAAACACCTCAACCTTCATGCTAATGGCCTCTTCCACATCTTTCCAAAAGGCTTTTTCAGCCGAACCATCATTGAGCGGGTCGAGAAAAGCAGCGATGTCAATGCCACTTTCGTCGGCAATGGCTATCAGCTCGCTTTCGGTTATAGCCTGTCGTGCCTCTGCCATAGCTGCCGCACGCAAGTTATATAGAAAAAGGTCGGCCTTTTCCATGTTGGCCATTTGCGCTGCTTTAAAGGCAATGCAAAGGGGGAACGATGAGTTTTCGGTTTCAGAAAACAGCTTAAATCCCTCTACCTTAATAGGCATATGGTGTTTCTCGGCCGTTTCCAGACAGTGGTTGATGAAGTCTTTGTTTTCTTTATTATAATAGGAGTGGGCATCCATGTCGGCTGGTTTGTTTTTATTCATATCTTCAACCAGTCCACCCATCACGTTTCTCCATATGATAAGATTTGGGAAATGGGTTTCCAATTTTCTAAAATAAGGTTCTTCGCCCCAACACCAAGGACACACTGGGTCGGTTACGTTTGTTATGATTACTTTACTCATGTTCTGCTGTTTAATATTGTTAGTTTATGTTGTTGAGCACAAAGTTACTCATAAAACAACTTTTCTCCATCATTTTAAACTCTTTTATGAATACAAATGATTGTTTTATGCGTTTTTTGTTCTAAGTTTGCAGGCGATTTATATTTAAACAAAGAGAAACATGAAAAAGTTACTTATGATGGTAGCTGCATGCGCAGTTATCGCATCTTGCCAACAAAAAGGCAAAAATGCAACCGCAGAGAATTCAAAGGACTCAATAATGGCTGTAGATACAACTGCTGCTGCAGGTGTTACTTATAGCGGAACTATCCCCGCAGCCGATGGCCCTGGTATCAAGTATACCGTTACTTTGTCTGGCGACTCAGCAAAAACCTTCACCCTCGAAGAAGTTTATTTGCAAGCTAAAGACGGCAAAGACGACGTGAAAACCTACACTGGCGCCGTTGAAACCATTAAGAAAGACGTTAAGGGCAAGGCTGTTACCGCTTACAAGTTGGCTATGGATAAGGACAACGCTCTTTATCTGCTCGTTAAAGACGACGCTACTTTGAGCGTTGTTAACGACCAACTCGAAGAGGCTGCTAGCGGAATGAACTACGATTTGAAGGTGGTTAAGTAATTCCCTAAACCAGTTAATAACTATTATTATCCCGTGCAGTGTGGTTTTTGCCAAACTGTACGGGATATTTTTTTAAGCTATGGTGTATAAACAATTTGTTTTGCATCGCATTTTTACTCTAATACTTACTTTATTACACAATAATTTATGTAATTTTGCATGCAGGGCAAAGCCCAATCAAAGATTGTTTTAGGTAAATCATAGCTGTATGAGTTTGAATGTAGAGAAAGGCAAACGCAAACGTATTGTCATTGTTGGCGGTGGCTTTGGTGGCTTGCAGGTGGCTAATGGCCTGAAAGGCACCGATTATCAGGTGATACTTATTGATAAAAACAACTATCACCAGTTTCCACCTCTTATTTATCAAGTGGCGTCAGCAGGGATGGAAGCCAGTTCTATTTCTTTTCCTTTTAGAAGAAATTTTCAAAAGCGTAAGAATTTTTATTTTAGAATGGCAGAACTGCGGGCCATCTATCCCGAAAAAAAACTTCTCCAAACCTCAATAGGAAAGGTGGAGTACGATTATTTGGTGCTTGCTGCTGGAGCCACAACCAATTTTTTTGGAAATAAAAATGTTGAAGAAGAGGCTATGCCCATGAAAACGGTAGACGAAGCCATGGGTTTGCAAAACGCCATCCTGTCGAATATAGAACGTTCTATCACCTGTTCTACAAAACAAGAACAACAAGAACTGCTCAATGTGGTTGTTGTGGGTGGTGGAGCATCGGGCGTTGAGATTGCTGGAGTGCTCTCTGAAATGAAACAAACAATACTCCCACGCGATTATCATGACCTAGATCCCAGTTTGATGAACATCTATCTTATCGAGGCTGGCAACCGTTTGCTTTCAGCTATGTCGCCTCAGTCGTCGGAAGCTGTAGAGAAGTATTTACGAGAAATGGGTGTAAACATTTTGCTGAACAAGATGGTAACCGATTATAAAGACCACAAGGTGGTGTTGGCCGATGGCTCTTCTATCTCTACTCGCACGTTTATCTGGGTGAGTGGTGTGGCAGCACAGCAGGTGGGAAACCTTGATGAAGTCCATCTTGGGCGTGGAAGGCGCATTAAAGTGGATGTATTTAATAGGATTGAAGGACTCGACGACGTGTTTTGTATAGGCGACCAGTGTATTATTGAAGGCGATAAAGATTATCCCAACGGGCATCCACAATTGGCGCAAACAGCCATTCAGCAGGGAAATAACCTTGCTAAAAACTTCAAACGCATGGCAAAGGGAAAACCATTGACTACCTTTAAATACAGAAATCTAGGAACAATGGCCACCGTTGGGCGAAATAAGGCCGTAGCCGAGTTTGCTAAAATAAAGATGAAAGGCTTTTGGGCATGGTTTATGTGGCTCGTTGTGCATTTGCGTTCCATACTGGGTGTACGCAATAAAGTGGTGGTTCTGCTCAATTGGATGTGGAACTATTTTAATTACAACCAATCATTGCGTATGATTTTCTATCCCAAGAAGGCTAAAGAGATACGCGACAGAGAAGAACGCGAGACAAAAACCCACTGGGTGAAGACCTTTTACAACGATAAACGGAAGAAAGTGAGAGCGAAGAATAGCCCAAATGGCTCGCAACAAACCAACGAAAGCCAACAAAGTCTAAAACTTAGTAGGGCGGAAGCTCACCCTTTCACTTTTTTTTCGTACTTTTGCAATCATAAAGCACATTAGTAAGAAAGTATGAACGTATTAGAACTAAGTGAGCAGGAAATAGTAAGAAGACAGAGCCTGCAAGAGTTGCGCGACTTGGGTATCGACCCTTATCCCGCGGCAGAGTATCCCACTGATGCTTTTTCAACCGACATAAGAGACAATTTTAGAGACGACGAGCAACGTGAAGTGTGCATCGCCGGACGTATGATGACGCGCCGTGTAATGGGAAAGGCCAGTTTTATGGAACTGCAAGACTCCAAAGGGCGTATTCAGGTGTATGTCACTCGAGACGATATTTGTCCCGACGACAATAAAGAATTGTATAACACCGTGTTCAAACGTCTGCTCGATATCGGCGATTTTGTGGGGGTTCGTGGTTTCGTGTTCCGCACGCAAACAGGTGAAATATCGGTTCACGCTAAAGAACTCACACTGCTTAGCAAGAGTATCAAACCGCTTCCCATCGTGAAGTACAAAGATGGGGTGGCTTATGATAAGTTCGACGACCCTGAATTGCGTTTCCGTCAACGGTATGTAGACCTCGTTGTAAATGAAGGTATCAAAGAAACATTCTTGAAACGTGCTAAGGTAATAAGCACCATGCGCCAATTCTTCGACGAAGCTGGCTATACCGAGGTGGAAACTCCCACGCTGCAAAGCATTGCAGGCGGAGCAACAGCACGCCCCTTTATCACACACTTCAACGCACTTAACCAAGAAATGTATCTGCGCATCGCCACCGAGCTTTATCTCAAACGACTTATCGTTGGCGGTTTTGAAGGTGTTTACGAGATTGGTAAAAACTTCCGTAACGAAGGAATGGACAGAACGCACAATCCAGAGTTCACGCTGATGGAACTTTATGTGCAGTATAAGGACTACAACTGGATGATGGCGTTCACCGAACGCTTGCTAGAAACCATCTGCGTGGCCGTTAATGGCAAACCCGAAAGCGTGGTCGACGGAAAAACTATCAGCTTCAAGGCGCCTTATCGTCGCTTACCCATTCTCGAAGCAATTAAAGAAAAAACAGGTTACGACCTCGATGGTAAGACCGAAGACGAAATTAGACAGGTGTGCAAGGAACTCAAACTTGAGATAGACGACACAATGGGCAAAGGAAAGCTTATTGACGAAATCTTTGGTGAATTTTGTGAGGGACAGTTTATTCAGCCTACATTCATCACCGATTACCCCGTAGAGATGAGTCCGCTTACAAAGATGCACCGTTCTAAGCCTGGATTGACCGAACGTTTCGAACTGATGGTCAATGGAAAAGAGCTTGCTAACGCCTATTCAGAGCTTAACGACCCAATTGACCAAGAGGAACGTTTCGTTGAACAAATGAAACTGGCCGACAAGGGCGACGACGAAGCAATGGTTATTGATAAAGACTTCCTACGCTCTTTGCAATATGGTATGCCTCCTACATCGGGTATTGGTATTGGAATAGACCGCTTGGTAATGCTCATGACGGGACAAACCACCATTCAAGAGGTGCTGCTCTTCCCGCAAATGCGCCCCGAAAAAACGATGCCCAAGAGCACAACGGCCGAATGGCAAGCGCTAGGCGTACCTGCCGAATGGGTACCTGTGTTCAATAAAGCGGGATATAACCTCATCTCAGATATTAAAGAAGTGAAGGCACAAAAGCTGCAAATGGACGTTTGTAACGTAAACAAAAAATATAAATTAGGGTACGAAAACCCGAAGGTGGATACCTTCCAAGCTTGGATTGACAAGGCTAACGAAGGTTAAGGCACAATTAGGGGTGAAAAGGAACGCATAAGGCAAGAGCACTGTTTTCCTTTCCACCTCTTTGCCTTGTTTTTCGAGGTTCATAGGGTGTTATTTGCTCACTTCCTCGCTCTTTCTCACCTTTAACCCGTTCACTTAACCATGTTCAACTGCGGTAAAATAGCAATTGTGGGAGGTGGTAGCTGGGCTACTGCCATTGCCAAAATTGTGGTGCGACACACGCATCACATAGGATGGTATATGCGCCGCGACGACCGTATAGAAGACTTCAAGCGCTTGGGACATAACCCTGCTTACTTAATGAGTGTTCATTTTGATGTAGACGAAATTTACTTTTCGAGCGATATCAACAAGATTGTTGAAAACTACGACACGCTTGTATTTGTTACTCCTTCGCCTTATTTGAAAAGCCATCTCAAAAAGTTGAAGACACGTTTGCACGATAAGTTTGTGGTTACGGCCATCAAGGGACTTATCTCTGAAGACAATTTGCTGTGCTCCGAGTTCTTCCATCAAGTGTACGATGTACCTTATGCCAACATTGCTTGCATCGGTGGCCCTTCGCATGCAGAAGAAGTGGCTCTTGAAAGGTTGTCGTATCTCACAGTTGGTTGTGCTGATAAGGTGAAGGCAAAGGCCTTCACCGAGATATTAAGCAGCGATTTTATCAAGACCAAGACCAGCCAAGATGTGGTGGGCATTGAATATTCGTCGGTGCTTAAGAACGTTTACGCCATTGCAGCAGGCATTTGCAGTGGCTTAAAGTATGGCGACAACTTCCAAGCTGTGCTTATGGCCAACGCTGTTCAAGAAATGGCGCGTTTTCTTTCGGCTGTTCATCCGCTAGAACGAAATGTCTACGACAGTGTTTATCTTGGCGACTTGCTGGTTACTGGCTATTCTAATTTCTCGCGAAACCGCACCTTTGGAACAATGATTGGTAAAGGATATAGCGTGAAAAGTGCTCAAATAGAGATGGAAATGATTGCTGAAGGCTATTTCGGAACCAAGTGTATGAAGGAAACAAACAGACATCTGCACGTGAACATGCCCATTCTCGATGCTGTATATAATATATTGTACGAGAAAATTTCACCCCAAGTGGAGATAAAGTTGCTCACCGATAGCTTTAGATAGTTAAACACCACACGATATGAAAAAGACTATTCTTATTTTGATGTCCTTTCTTTGCACCTTAATAGCCGATGCAAAAAAGATTGTAACCAGCCTTCCTTCACCAGAAACATTGGCTGCCATCAATGACAGCATCATCAAGGAAGGACATCAATTGTATCTATTTGAAAAACTGAATTGGGAACTCACCGACCTCTTTCTTGCACATCATGGAAGGGAAGAGATGGGTGGGCAAATGACTTACAGGACCAAAAACGGCACCATCATTGCCTTTTTTTGCGACAAATCAATGAAAAACAGCTTATATGAGTTAAGGTACGAGACATCATCCCCAAAGTTTATCGCTGTTGATTCTGTTCGTCCGCTTACACAAGAAGAAAAAGAACTTGTTGTGCGGAAAGATGTCTTGGTTGCTAAAATGTGGAAATTGGCAGATAGTATCAAAGGTGTCTCACCTGAGTTCGGACAGTTTAACGCTGATATCATTCGCATTAACGACCATATAACACGGTTATATCTGCTGACGGGAACGGTAAAACCGGGCATTATTCCCTTTGGGAATGATTACAGTTTCGACTTTACCAACGACAATCGTCTTGTCGCTTTCCGCCGTTATCACCGTTCATTAATTCCAACACAAACCAACCACAACGGTAAGACTGTAGTATCCACAATTCATTCTCACCTTAAAGACAACCCCTATATCACTGCGACAGACATTTGTAACTTTCTTCTTTACGGGCGAGATATTGCTGGTATGAAGTCGTTTTATGTTTATAGCACAGCTTGTGAATGCCTCTTCGCTTATTGGGATGGTGATAAACCTGTCATTAAGATTGAGGAAATACCAAAGGAATAGGTTCCAATAATAAAATTAACGTAGAATTTAAAAGATAAATACAATGAAACGTATTCAATTAGACATCACCAAAGCCGCCCAATTTCTTAGTGAGGGCGCAGTGAAAGCCTACGAGCCGAAAGTGAAAGCGGCGCAAGAGGCTCTTGAAAATGGCACTTGCCCTGGTAACGACTTTTTGGGTTGGCTGCATTTGCCCAGCTCTATCACACCCCAATTCCTAGACGAAGTGCAGGCCGTTGCCAACACCTTGCGTGAGAAATGCGAAGTAATCGTTGTGGCAGGCATCGGTGGCAGCTACCTCGGTGCACGTGCCATTATCGAAGCGCTGGGCAATTCGTTTGCTTGGCTTGTAGGTGATAAGGCAAATCCAACAATTGTTTTTGCAGGAAATAATATTGGTGAAGATTATCTCTTCGAACTTTCTGAGTATCTAAAAGATAAGCGTTTTGGTGTGATTAATATCTCTAAATCGGGTACCACCACCGAAACTGCTCTCGCATTCCGTTTGCTAAAGAAGCAATGCGAAGAACAACGCGGCAAGTCCGAGGCTAAAGACGTTATCGTTGCTATTACTGATGCCAATCGCGGAGCTGCAAGGGCTGCAGCAGATAAAGAAGGTTATAAAACCTTTGTGATACCCGACAATGTGGGTGGACGTTTCTCTGTGCTCACACCTGTGGGTCTTTTGCCCATCGCTTGTGCTGGTTTTGATATCAAGGCTTTGGTTAATGGTGCTGCCGATATGGAGAAAGCCACTGCTCCAAACGTGCCTTTTGAGGAGAACATTGCTGCCCAATATGCTGCTGTGCGCAATGCATTATACACAGAGCAGGGTAAGAAAATAGAGATAATGGTGAACTATCAGCCTAAGTTACACTTCATTGCCGAATGGTGGAAGCAACTTTATGGCGAAAGCGAGGGTAAAGAACACAAGGGTATTTTCCCCGCTGCATGCGACTTTACCACCGACTTGCACTCTATGGGGCAATGGATTCAGGAGGGCGAACGCAGCATCTTCGAAACCGTTATAAGTGTTGAACAACCCGCAAAGAAACTGTTGTTCCCCAGTGATGATGAGAATCTAGACGGTTTGAACTTCCTTGCCGGAAAACGTGTTGACGAGGTTAACAAAATGGCCGAGCTGGGAACGCTGCTCGCTCACGTTGACGGTGGCGTGCCAAATATTCGCGTTGTTGTGCCCGAACTGAACGAATACTATATCGGACAATTGATTTATTTCTTCGAAATAGGTTGTGGTATAAGCGGAAACGTGCTGGGTGTGAACCCATTTAACCAGCCTGGCGTTGAGGCTTACAAGAAAAATATGTTTGCCTTACTAGACAAACCTGGCTACGAAGCCGAAAGTAAGGCTATAAAAGAACGTCTGAAATAAACGCTTTAATTTGCGAAACGCCTCTTCGCTGATAAAAACGAAGAGGCGTTTTGCTTGTTTTTATATTCGCAAATGAACAAGATGTATGCTCACACTTCGCACAATCTCCCCTTTGGACACGAGCAGGAAGTGAGACTGTATTTGGATAATCAGGGTTTTGAATGCTTCCAACCGCGTGCTGTGCTCTTCGATATGGATGGCGTGTTGTATGACTCTATGCCCAACCATGCGCGTTGTTGGCAGGAGGCTATGCGTAAGTTTGGACTGAAAATGACGGTCGATGATGTGTATGCCACAGAAGGAATGCGCGGTGTTGAAACCATTACACAGATGGTTAAAGAACAACAGGGACGTGACATCACGGAAGACGAGGCACAAATGATGTATGATGAAAAGGCTCGACTTTTTGGGTTGCTACCCAAAGCGCCTGTTATGGAGGGCGTTTTAGAGTTGATGGAGAAGATAAAGGCATCTGGCATGACCATTGTCGTGGTTACAGGAAGCGCACAACTGCCTTTGATTGAACGTTTGCAACACGATTTTAAGGGATTTGTTACAGCCGATAAAATTGTGTCGGCTTATGATGTAAAACGCGGAAAACCACAGCCCGACCCTTATTTAATAGGGTTGCAGAAGGCTGGTAACTTGCAACCTTGGCAAGGACTTGTTGTTGAAAATGCACCAATGGGTGTGCGAGCGGGTGTGGCTGCACGCATTTTTACCATTGCTGTTAATAGTGGCCCCTTGCCAAATGCTACTTTGGCTGGAGAAGGAGCTAATATTGTGTTCGACCGAATGACACAATTACGCGATATCTGGGTGAATAAACTTGGCTCTCTTTAATTGCAAAGCTTGCCGAGTCAAGGCGAGGCTGGTTGATTTTGTTGAGTAAGACGTGTTTTTGAGGGTAGGGCAAAACTACTTGCTATGCCCTAATACGTTTTTTGCACTTCTCTGTGGTGTCCTTCAAACGCTGTTTGAAAGTTTGTTAGGTTGTTGTTAAGTGCGCATTTGTAAGTGAGTATATGATTGGGTTGCTGAATTGTTGTTATTTAATTGCAATAGGGCATTTATGGTAACTACATTCGGGGTGGTTTGTTGCAAAAGCTGGCTTTGCTTTTATCGTCAATTGTACTTTTAAAGCATTGCCCTCTCGAACAAATGTGGAAAGCTGCAGTTATATTTATGCTATCATTAGGCTTCACAGAAGTTGTTGATGCTAGGCTACTGTTACTTTCCTCGTTTGTTAAATTTGGTTTGTTTATTTTACAAAAAATGTTTTCATTTCACCTCTTTTTAGCGTAAACTTATGCTGAAAAGTACGGTTTTTGTCTTAAAAATCGGCTCTTTGTTTTTCCTTTTACATCGTTTTCGGGGCTTGTAGGTGCAATTAATACCTTTTTACCTTCCTGTTTGGTGTGAAGATTGCATTTTTTCATCGTCGAAATAACAGCTTTTAGTAGGTAAAAGGTCGTGTTATTTGTCTGTTTTTTCACTTTTAATGTGTAAAAAAGTTGTCTTTTGTAAAGATTTAAGTGCATGGGCAATATGCGTTTACCACCATTTTACCTTGCATTTAGCACCATTTTACCTTGCGTTTAGCAGCAAAACACACTGCGTTTAGCACGAGTTTACATTGCATTTAGCAGCATATTGCAATGCATTTTGGTACATTTAGCATGATTTATTTGCTAAAACTGCTTGTTTCCTGACCCAAATCCCGGTTTTTGTAACGAAGAAACTATTTCTCCAATATTTACTTGTCAAGTCTTTTTATCTCAAAATAAACCTCTGCGAGAATCGAATATTTGCAACTGCGTGAGCAATTGGTTGCAAAAACGGCACTCATAGTGTTAAATTTTGTACGTTTTAATTTACACTTTTGCAAAGTGAGCAGTCTCAATCTTGAAAGAGGAAAGAATATTTGATGCTTTGTAGTGTTGTTGATTTAGTAAGTTGTTGTATTGAAGTGCATAAACAAAAAGTCCGTCTGCGAGAATGTTGTTGAGCATTCGGCAGGCGGACGGATGTTACCCTTTCTAATACCTATTTGAGATGTTATTTCACAAGTTTCTTCAACTCTTCTATAAGCTTGTTGAGTGGCATTCCCGAGCGTTCGCTCATGGTTTGCACATCGGCTTTACCCATCATTAGTTTGCCTAGAGGCGTGTTTAGCATTTTAAATTTGGGGTTGATGTCAGCTAGTTTATCTTTAAGGATGGGATATTGCTTGAGCAGTTCTTTGAGGCGCGTTTGCGGTGTGATGTCTGTTATAGGTGCATTTGTAGCTTCGTCGTCTCCTGTTTCAGCGTTCTCATACAGTTGGTTTGCTGCTTCATCAGGCTGTTTGGTGGTTTCAGCGGTTTCGCCTGTGCTCCAAGTGAGTAGCGTTTGCGACCCTTGCAAGGCACGTATATGTGTGCAATCTTGCATCATTTCTAGCACACCGCGAAACTTTCCATCCTTATCGCGTACAGCCACGTAATAGATGTAGATGAAAAGGCCAGGTTTGTTAATCCAAAATTCGGCCTTGTCTTGTTCACCGCTCCTTAGTTTGTCTATCACTTCGCGCACGATGTGGGCGCTTTTTCGTGGGTGGCAATTCATCACCTCTCGTCCGATGACGTTTTTGCTGCGAGGGAAAATGCGGTGGTCGGTATCCGAATAGAAGCAAACGAGTTCGTTTTCATCCACAAACGAAATGTCGATAGGCAGATGTTTGTAGATGAGGTTTATCTGTTCGAGTGTAAGTTTACCCGTGGTGACCTCCAATTTTTCGTCTCCACCAGCCGAGTATCCGTATTTAGCTAGTAGCGTTTGGAGGTCGTTTGCAAAGTTATCGTGTTGATTGGGTTTAGATTCTGTTTTTGTTTCAGAGGTGTTGTGTTCCACCTCGAAGAAGGCAAAACCAATTTCTTGGTCGCCACTCTTCATGTCTTCAAACTCTTCTTCGCTAATAAGGGCCATCGATGTGGGGTAGAGAATAAACTCCTCTTTCTCCATGAGGTCGCGTGTGTAGAGCACAACACGTTCTTGCTGTTTGATGAACGCGTCTTCTTGGTCTTCGCGTAGCAGGCGTTCGGCCTCGCGAATTTCATCGCGCACCATGTCGTCGAAGGTCCACATTGTTGTTGTGGGGCGCGTAAATCCCTTGCGTTCGAGCACGGGGTAAAGTTGGTTTTGTTTTCGTTTGTAGTGTAAGGGGTATTGGCTAATCTTGTCATAAAGTTCAAGCCATTGGTTTTTTATCATAGGGTATTGCACCAAGTCTTCTACCGCCAAGAGCAATCGTTTCATTTCCTCGTTTTCTTTAAGGTAATGCATAATGGGGTGGTTGGCTGGAAGATTGGGCAAAGTGTTATCTATTTGGTCGCCTAGCATGTTGATGATGGCATGTACGTCTTCGCGAATGCATTCATCGCTGCTTTCTTCGGTCATGGTTTGCTCGATATAAGCCACGTGGTATGCGCTAACTTTGCCAACGCGTTGTTTGATTTGCAACCGGGCTTCGTCGGCCGAAAGTTGTCCGGCCTTAAATGCATTCTCAATTTCGAAAAGCGCTTTAAGCTTTTCGGGGTCCATAGGTGGTAGGTAACCTTTCATTATATGTTCCATGCTTTGTGCTGTCTTTATTTTGATTTATTGCAAAATTATGCATAATTTGCTAGGTGTTTGGTAACATTTGTTACTTTAAAGAATTAAAATAAGTTAATATTTGAGCATTTGAAATGTTGTCTGTGTATAAAGAGGTAAGATTATCTGCACGTAATGTTTTATATTCATTGTGCGATTGATGGGCAGTTTAGATGTTGATTTTTAGCAATCCGCCAAATGGAGTGAGGTTTTGGAAGGCGTTTTCGCGTTTAAACAATCCTGCGTAGATGCCTGCGCACACCAAAACGCCTCCATGTGCGAACACCACAACCCGTTGATGGTGTAGCATTTTGAGCTGGTTGAGAAAGCTTGAAACACGAGAATAGAGGTCGGGGAATCCTTCGCCGTTGGTTGTTCGCACGTTCATATAATCGTTGTACCAGCGTTGTAGGTTGCTGTCGGTTATCTCGTCAAAGCGTTGCATCTCCCAATCGCCCATGTTCATTTCGCGCAAGCGCAGGTCGGTGGTAGCGTCTTTATATCCGCAAAAGGTAGCAAGGCGGGTGGCTCTGCTAAGCGGTGAAGTGTATGCTGCATCGAAAGGGGCATAATCGAGTAAGGCCTTGTGTGTGGCTGTGGCCTCTTGTTCGAAGGTGTTGGATAGTTCAACATCGGTCCAGCCATAGCAAGTGCCCTTTGGTACGGCCACGCTGGTGTGTCTTACGAGAATGATTTCCATGTAACAAAACAATTTTAGAGGGTGAACGAAGGGGCAAGTAGTGCAACGGCGGTTAAGTAAAAAGCCAGTTCGCAGAGTAGAAATACGGTTCCACAACAATCGCCCGTGTAGCCTTTGATACGGCGAAGCATTAGCATGTAAAGAAAAAACATGGTGAAGCAGGGCGCTGCCACTAGGTAATTCCAATTTAACAGTGCATTGCCCCAATGGTAATCAAAGTAGAGTAGGGCTGCAAAAGGGGAGAGTCCTTGAATCATGAGCGATAAACCAGCAAATACATTGAACCTGCGATAGATGTTGTGTGCCTTGGCTTGCTCCTCGGTTCGGGCGTAAGGAAGGAGTTGGGTTATTTGTCCGGCCACCATTTTAGAGAATGGGTCGGCAGCAAATGCCACGACAGAAGCATATAACGGGCCAAGAGCATACATGCATGAAAATAATAAGGCGAAATAAAAGATGAGCGACAGAACGCCGAAAGTGCCGATATGCGAGTCTTTCATGATGGCTAGAATGCGTGTGCGATTGGTTCCGCCACCACCAAAACCATCGAAGAAATCGGCTAACCCGTCTTCGTGAAGTGCGCCAGTGAGCAATAAACGCACCGCTATGGCAGCCAAAAGAATGATGGGAAAGGGCATAACCTTTGAACCAAACCAGATGATGGTAGCCATTAGCGCGCCAGTGAGCCATCCTGTGAGTGGCCAAAATTCAACGACAGAGGTGTAAGCTTCTTTGGGTGGCTGATGTAAACGCCAGAAAGGGAGTCGGGTGAAGAAGATGAAGGCCGCCCAAGGACGGTCGTACCATCTAGAAGTATTTGTCGATATTTGCATCTTTAAAGTTATTCATCTCGTTAATCATTCGTACAGCACTCTCGATAATGGGGTAGGCACACAGTGCGCCAGTGCCTTCGCCTAGACGCATTCCCAGATGTAAGATGGGCTGGCCTTGCATCAGTTCGAGCAATTTGCGGTGTCCGAGTTCGTCGCCACAGTGTCCGAAGATGGCATAATCAAGCACAGCGGGTTGTAAGCGGCTAGCGGCTAACATACAAGCAGACATGATAAAGCCGTCAACAAGCACCAGCATGCGCAGTTGGGCAGCACGAAGCATCGCTCCAATGGCAGCCACCATCTCGAAACCGCCGAAATATTGGATGATGGTAGAAGGGTCGTTGTGGGGTAGGGGTTGGCGTTCGAAGTTGTTAACGGCCTGTTCAAGAATGGTCAACTTATGTTTTTCGCCCGCTGTGTTTAGTCCTGACCCACTTCCCACACAACTCTTGAGGGGCAATTTTCCCCAAATACTCATCCAAATACTAGATGGCGAGGTGTTTGCGATACCCATTTCGCCAAGGCAAAGCACATTGCAACCCTTGGTGTGGCAGGTTTCTGCCAGTGAAAATCCTGTTTGAAGTGCTTGATGCATCTGCTGTTTGGTCATTGCTGGTTCGTAAAGAAAATTACGTGTGCCGTTATCTATCTTACGGTTGAGTATTGAAGGATGGGACGAAAGGTCGTGGTCTACGCCCATATCCACTAGCGTGAGCTCGAAACCATGTTGCTTACAGAAGAGGTTTACACCTCCTCCACCATTTGTGAAGTTAATCATTTGTTGCCAAGTTACCGCTCTGGGCGACACGCTTACGCCTTCGCGCTCGATGCCATGGTCGGCTGCAAGGAGCAGATGGCATGGATGAGAAAGGGTAGGCGACAACGTATTTTGTATGCGGCAAATTCTGAAAGCAAGGGTTTCAAGCATTCCTAGTGAACCTTTGGGTTTGTTGAGGTTGTCTATCTTTTGCCATATGAGAGACTCATTGAGTGTTAATGGCGGTATGTCGAAGTGTGTCATTGTTCGAAAATTTTGATTTTGAGCCGGGGTGACGTATGTGTTGTTTTCGGATTTTGCAGGAAAATGATTTGCGGAGATAGGGTGGCGAAAGGTAAAGTCTGCGTGAACAAAATGTTGAAAATAAAACTTACGCTACTTAATTTTTACTGCTATGCCACTAACCATGAGATAAACTTCGTTGGCTTTAGAGGCTACATATTGATTCATCCATCCTTGTAGGTCGGTAAATCTGCGTTGTAGGGCATTGTTGCTCACACCGCCACTGCCAATTTCATTGGTGACAAAGATAAAAGTAGCTTCTTGCGCCGTGAATTTGTCAAATTCGGTTTTCAATTCCTCAAGAATTTTGTCTACATCGGGCAAAGCAGAGGGGTCGCTATGCTCGTTGTAAAAGAAGTTGGTGCACCATAACGTGATACAATCCACCACCACCACCTTATTATATAAGCGGTGTTTACTGAGTGCTTTCTCTTCTTCTATATTGGTCCAACAGTCTCCACGCCGCTCTTGGTGCTTGACAATGCGCTGTTTAAACTCATCGTCCCAAACACGAGCGGTAGCCAAATAGACAGGAGAAGGCGACAAATCAAGAGCCATGCGTTCTGCAATAGCACTTTTACCAGAACGTTGCCCTCCCGTAATCAATATGATTTTCTTCATAATGCGAAGTTACAAAAAAAGGTGAAAGAGTGCATTGAAATGCATTTTTTTTATTGGTTTAACTGCTATTTCTGTTCTATTTTATCTCTTTTTTGGGGATTTTAGGGGGTAAAACTGTTTTTTTTTGCTGTTTTATTTGGTACTTACAGGATTTTTATTTTCCTTTGCAACCGTTTAGATTGAGATTTAAGATAATACAAATTAAATTATTCAGAAATGAAAAAGTTGTTTACTCTTTTCGCTGCCGCTTCTATGGCAGCAACTGTTTCTGCACAAACAGTAACAGAAAGCAAAACTTTCGACAATTTTTATGTTGGAATTAATGGTGGTTTGACTACTAATACTACAGGTGTTAGATGGATGCACAACCTCAACCCTAATGCAGGTTTGCGTATTGGTCGTTACTTTACTCCTGTATTTGGTGTAGCATTGGATGGTAACGCATACTTCTCTAACAAACCAGGGGAGTCAAGGGGAACATTCGTTCGCGAAATTAACGCTTCTGCTTTGGCAACCGTTAACTTCAGCAACTG
This sequence comes from Hoylesella shahii DSM 15611 = JCM 12083, assembly GCF_000613445.1. GTDB lineage: Bacteria > Bacteroidota > Bacteroidia > Bacteroidales > Bacteroidaceae > Prevotella > Prevotella shahii. The sequence continues at coordinate 6,239 of NZ_BAIZ01000022.1, read as the reverse complement.
GTTCGGTGGTTACAAAGGTGAGCCACGTGCATTCGAGATTATCGGTTTGTATGGCTTTGGTTGGGAACGTACTTTCAACAACAAAGGTTTCGACAATGCAAACTATCTTACCTCTAAGGTAGCTCTTGACTTTGCTTTCAACTTCGGTTCTAAGAAGCAATTCCAAGCTTATATCGAGCCCGCTATCTATTATGCTCTTAATGGAGTAGGTTACAGTGGCTTGAAGTATAACCTCGATGAGTCTCGTGTTCAGCTCAATGCTGGTTTGGTTTATCGTTTTGGAAACTCAAACGGTACACACAACTTCCAAATTGCTCAAGTTCGCGACCAAGCTGAAATCGATGGTTTGAACGCTCAAATCAACAACCTCCGCAACGACTTGAACGGTAAAGATAGCCGTTTGGCAGAGAAGGATCGTCAAATTGCTGACTTGCAAAAGGCTCTTGACGACTGCAACAACCAACCTAAGACGATTATTAAGAACGTGAAATCGGAAACAGTTACCAACCTGCAACCCACTGTTCTTTTCCGTCAAGGTAAGTCGGTTATCGACCCTGCACAATACGCTCCGCTGGAACTGATTGCTTCGTATATGAGAAATCACCCCGAAGCTAAAGTTGAAATCCGTGGCTATGCTTCACCTGAAGGAAGCCCCGAATTGAACCAAAAACTTTCTGACGCTCGTGCTCAAGCCGTTAAGGATGCACTTGTTAAGAAATATAAGATTGCAGCTAGCCGCCTTACCACTAAGGGTATGGGTGTAACCGACACGCTGTTCGAAGAAGTTTCGTTCAACCGTGTTGCTACTTTCAACGACAACGCTAAAGGCGAATAATATTCGTAAATAGTAGATAAAGATAAATCCCGACATGCTAAAGCGTGTCGGGATTTTTTTTGTAGTAGTGAATGTGCTTAAAGCGATTGTTGGAGTGTTGTGTTGCAGCTTGTTTGTGTTCTTTAAATAGTCGAGCACTTGCACAAACCTGAAGGTTCACTCCGCGTAATATGTGCAAAGTTCTTATTTATTTCAGACAAACAAGTGACATAACGTTTTTTCTGACTATCTTTGCAGTAGCTTAATGGGGCAAAGAGGCTGCTCGTACCTGTAGTTTGGGTCTTAGATGGCTATTATTTTGTCTATTGACTAATGCGGGAAACAAGGCTTTGTTGTTATTTTTTATATTAAAACCATTGAATATTATGACACTAGATAAAATAGGAAAGTACGAATTCCTAGTAGAACCCTTTCATTGCGACTTCTCGCAACGGCTTTTTGTAGGACATTTGGGTAATCATCTGCTCAATGCAGCCGACTTTCATTCTAATGATAGAGGCTTTGGCATGACTTATTTGAATGAAATTCATAAAACTTGGGTGCTTTCTAGATTGGCTATAGAACTTGAATGTTTGCCTAAAGCCTACTCTCGGATGAACGTGGAAACATGGGTTGATGGTGTGATGCGCTTCTTTACCCATCGTAATTTTAAAATGGCAGATGCGCAAACAGGTGAAGTTTATGGTTATGGTCGCAGCGTATGGGCCATGATTGACACCCAAACACGTCAGCCAGCTGATATACTTGCCATAAAAGAGGGTAGTATTGTGAACTATGTTGATACAGAAAAACCTTGCCCCATTGATGCTTCTTCTAGGGTAAAGATGGGTGGAGAGGCCGATTTGGTGGGCTCGTTTGAGACACATTACAGCGATGTAGATATTAACGGGCACATTAATAGCGTAAAATATCTAGAACATCTATTCGACTTAATGCCTGAATCTTGGCATAGCACTTACCGTGTTAAACGCCTTGATGTGGCTTATGTGGCTGAAAGTCATTTTGGAGACGTGCTACATTATTTTAAGGAAGAAGTTTCGCCTGGGGATGAACTTTATCGTATTGTGAAGTGTACACCCGATGGAAATACAGCTGAAGCATGCCGTGTAGCAGTTAAGTGGGCTGAGAAATAGATTTTATCATAAATAACTTGTTGCTTTAAGCACCATGTTGTTTTGTACTTGCCTTTAAAACCAAAGATTTTCGTATAGGTTTTAAAGATATGTACATTATACGTTTGGTGCTTTCATTAGCCACAATCGCTTTATTTCAGTTACAACGCATCAACAAAGTCTTTCGGAAGTTCGCATTTATAGCTGGTCTTTTTTCCTACCATTACAGGTACTTCTTCATAGTCAGCAGCGAATAACGTTCTTCCACTCTTGTCGTTGAAGTAAACTTTTATTTTAAGGCCATCACTGTCAGCACGTGGAAAGGTGTATATGGCAAAGGTAGGTGGCGATTTTCTCATCTCTTCATCAACCTCGCGTGTCTCAGTCTGTCGCGAATTTACACATCCTTCATGGCTCTTAGCATCTAATGTGCTACTACCACCTGTATATCTAAACTCTATTTGTGTGACGTCTTTGGGGAGAGGAGTTGTTACACACAATTGAAACTTGGCTGTTACACGAGTCATAGGTAGGGTTAAGGTGTTATTTCCACTCACCGTTATTTCCCCATTATACATATAGGTGTCCGTAACTTTATTTTTGTGAAACGCTATACGTTGCGTTTTGCTAATCGTTGCATGGTCAATTCCCGCGTGTGCCACAGCCACAACAGTATAGGTGCCATCGTCTAGTTGCAGAGATGGTTTCATAAACAATTCATTGTCTGCAGACAGATGCACGCTTTTTACGCGTTTACCGTCTTTAAATACGCACACGCTTAATTGGGTTAAAGGTGCATTTTTAATAGCGCATGTATTACCATCTCCACCAATTTCGGCGTATGGTTCTGCTGTTGGAGCTTCAAAAATGAGCGTTACACCATCGGTATCTTTCACTTTTTCCTGCTCGTTTTCAACTAATGGCTTCTCGCAAGCTACAAGTAACAAAGCCAAAATAGAAGTAAACACGTATGCCAATCGTTTCTTGTTAGTCATGATATGTAGGTTTTAGTCACTACAAAAGTAGTAAAAAAAAGATAAACACCATATTTCTTTTTGAAATGTTTCGCTAAACTACCCCATTTTTTATACTGCTCGCGCTGGCGGTCGTAATCGTACATGCGTTCCGTCCCGTTGTCATACGCCTGTATGTGGCGCACCTATTTTGTCTGGTTTTCAGTAAGAAATTTAACATTATGAGTGCCCTTTCCGCTCATCAAGCGCACACCTTGCCGCAAAAAATCGATTCTCGCGAAGGTTTGTTTTGATGCAAAAAAAGTTTAGCATGTACATTCGGCAAAATGAATATTTATTTCAATAGGTCGCCATTTGCACCTCTTTCGGGGCTATTTGCCGCTAAATGTAGTGCGTTTTGGTGCTAAATGTAGTGCGTTTTGGTGCAAAACGCAAGGCATTTTGGTGCAAAACGCAAGGTAAAATGCTGCTAAATGCAAGTCAAAATGGTGCTAAATGGAAGCCGAAAAGCATAAAAATACGCTGTAATGGTATAAACAAAACCTCTTAGAATCATTAAATACATAGCTCAGAGGGGCAAAATAGCCATTAAAAAGTGGGGTTTTAGGGGAAAAAGTGCGTTATTGGACATGAAAAATTTCGAGCTGGCAGACAAACTAGAAAGGCAAAATGGTGCAAAATGCAGGTTCTTTGCTTAAAAATAGACAAAACGAATGGCGTGAAAGGTTAGAAATAGTGGCCATTTACCTACTTTTGAGCCTATATTTTCGCTAGAACGAAGCGAAAATTAGAGTGATATTGTAAAATAAAAGATAATAATTTAAGCTTTTGAGTTGGTTAGTTGATGAGTTTATAATTTTTTGAGTTGACGAGTTTCTGGGCTGATGAATTGGTTCATTCGGAAGTTGTTGGATTTTCGTGAGTTTATAAACCTGCGAGTTGATTTGTACAGCACTTCGTAAATGAGAGGATTGCTTATCTTGTGTTGGCATCTGAAAGGTAACAAACAATGCTCAATTTATAGAAATATTAAAAAGCAAGACGGTTTCATCGCCATACTTGTATCACATTTCGAGTGTAGTGTTGTTGCTTTGTTTACAAACCTCAACGTTGCGCAATGAATGCTTAGTTTGTAATCAGGTTAACCCTTATATATTAGGGTGTTAAGCATTTTATCCTTACAAGCTGATGTGGTCTGTTTAATCCGTAACGCCCTACGATGTATGAGCAATGAATAGTTTCAATTCTCTTTTTTTGATTTAATGCAAGAAAAACGTATTTTTGTGTCACAAAAGGAAAGCTCCTGCGTACTATAAGTAAATAAGAGAACAACAAATGACCGTCGACGAATATAAAGAAGAGGTGGAACGCAACCGTCCGCGCATGCTTTCAGTTGCTCGCAGCTATCTAAAAGCTAGCGAGGAGGCTGAGGATGTTGTGCAGGATGTGTTGTTGAAGCTCTGGCAATTGCTCGACAAGCTGCGTATTCCCATGGGGCCTTTGGCTTTGGTGCTGGTGAGAAACCGCTGTATTGATTGTTTACGGCGACTCCAAACCACCATTGATATTCCCGAAAACGTGGCGGAAAGCGAACCAACATGCGACGAACGCTACGAAAAGGCGATGCAGCTTGTTGACAAACTGTCCACGATGCAGCAGACAATCATGCGGCTTCGTCACATGGAAGGCATGGAAATGTGTGAGATAGCAGCACTCACGGGGAGTAATGAAACGGCTGTCAGAAAGGCGTTGAGCCGTGCACGACAGGCCATCAGACAGCAATTAAAACAACAAAGCAATGAATAAGGACGAAGAAATCAGGATTTTAGTGGCTCGTTTCATGGATGGTGACACCACACTTGATGAAGAATGTAGCTTTATTGCTATTTTTCTGGTGATGAGGTGTCAGAAGACTTGCTACCGATACGCGAATATTTCCGCTCGATTGCGGTCATGCGTACACCCAAGCAGCATCAGCATAAAGTACGACCTGTGCTGCATAGCCTGCTTTCACGCCCATTGTTCATCGGCATAGCAGCCTCGATTGCCTTGCTTGTAGTTGTTGGGGTGGGGGGTATGTTGTGGCAACCAGAACCACAAGATTATTGCGAGGCCTACATCTACAATAATCATGTGACTGCCCCCGCCACCGTAATGAAAGAGGTAGACGAAACATTGCAAGCCATTCGTCAGGATGGCGAGCCAAACGTAGACGGTCAGTTGCACGACATCTTCGGAAAGCAATAAATAGAATAAGATAAAATACATCGTTATGAAACTTCGTTATTTCTTAACAGCTATCGTGGCACTTCTAGCCTTTGGGGCACATGCTCAGCAAGGTTTGAACGTGAACGCCCTCTTTCAAGGTAAGGTTGTGCCGCACGAAGAGATGGTAGACGTCAGGGTGAAAGGCCGTGCCATCAGCAAATACAAACTTGATTTCTATCGCAGTATTCGTTTCAATGCCACCGAGCAACAACGAAATGTGATAGACGATTTGATAGATAGCGACTGCAAAACGGCTATGGGAACGGAACAAACCACCCGAAACGGCACGACAACCCTTATCATGACGCTACCCAAACAGGGCAATATGAACCGCTACCTGTGCTATGTCACCTCTCGTAAAGGGCGAACGACCATGATTACCGTGGTATATATGGAAGGCAAAGTGGAAAGTATTGCCGAACTCAGAAAACTAATACATTAAAGATATAGTTATGAAAAAGATTTTCGTTTGCGTGGCATTGGCCTTCAGCATGGCTGCCAAAGCCACACCATCAGACAATGATACGGTGGTTGTTGAACGGCCTCGGAAAGTGATAATCATCACTGGTGACTCTGTACAAAGTGTGGAAGTGTGGGGTAAAGAGGGTAATCAAACCTTTCATTACGTGAGTAACATCCAGCTTGTTGACAGCAATTACGTGAGTACTTCGGCCATCAATGACGACACGTGGAGCTTCTCTATTGCAGGTTTCGGTAAGCCACGGAGGAAAAAATCAAGGTCAGAGTTATCGACTCACTTCGTTGTGGGCTTCAACAACGCCGTGGGAATGCCAACAGGTGCCGACATTCAGCCTTCAAATCATGGGAATTGTGGTGGATTGTGACCGATTGGACCTATCGCCCATGGCGAAACAATCACTTTCTTTCAATGGGATTGGGGCTCGATTGGCGAAATTATCGCATGACTGATGACCTGCGTTTCGTGAAAGACAACCGCTCGGTTGCCCTCGACAATTATCCCGCGGGCAGTAATCCCCAGTTCTCTCGTATCAAAGTTTTCAGCGTCAACCTTCCTATTCGCTATTATTA
>NZ_BAIZ01000023.1 GCF_000613445.1 Hoylesella shahii DSM 15611 = JCM 12083 | reverse complement strand
ATCGCCTAAAATTTCGCTTGTGCACTTTCTTACATTGACCAACAAAACTCTATTGCCCTCGTCGGACGCAATCGTACAATTAGTATTTCCTTCCCAAATTAACAAATCTCCTAATGCCGTAACACCAAATACGATAGAAGGTTCTAACAATTTATCAATGTAATCGAATACAAATTCGTACTCGTCTGGATTGACAAACTGTATAAATCCATCTTCATAAACACCATAGCCCATAGTTTGCCAGACGCTTAACAGTTCGTCTGGAAGTAGACCTTTATATTTATTGATTGTGTTAATAGAAACGTCGCTATACTTGGTATAATTATTTTTATTTCTTTCTTCGAATGTTAATCGTGCCATCTTCTCATTTTTATGATTCAGAAGTTAAAACAAATCTCGTGAATTCAACTAGCAAGTGCAAATTTATTATATTCTTTTGTAGAACGCGCATTTTGGTATTTTAAAAATGTGTATTTGTCTTGCCTTTCGGTTACTTTTCTCCTGCATCCTTGCTACCTTTTTGCCTATAAGATGGTTTATCATTGCTTGTTTTGGTAGGTTTTGTCTAATGAGTTTGTTTGTTTTTCAAACGCTCCTTTCCACCTTGAGCCATCAAGATTGGTGAAGTACACGGCAAATCGTAAGCATTTGTTGATTATTTTGTACACCGCCAGCTAAGACGCATTATCCGATGTAATGGCATCGAGGGGGTTCTTGTAGGGGGAAACGCGTTTTTGCACCTCAATTTGGAAAAAGACAATCCGCAAGGTGCAATCTTTGCTAATTAATCTCCTCAACATCTTTTACCTTGAAGCGCTAGCAATGTAAAATAATCGGCAAGAAATTTAACATTATGAGTGCTGTTTTTGCTCACCCACTGCTATTCGTTCGCAAATAATCAATTCTCGCGGAGGTTTGTTTGGATATAAAAAGGGGATGCATGCGAATGTTGTTAAAATGAATTATTATTTAAAAGCTGTGCCATTTTCAGCTATTTCTAGGCTATTTGCAGCAAAATGGAGTGCGTTTTGCTGCTAAATAGAGTGCGTTTTGCTGCTAAACGCAAGGTGTTTTGCTGCTAAACGAAGTGCGTTTTGCTACTAAACGCAAGACAAAATGCTGCTAAACGCAAGACGAAATGCATACACATCCATAACAATTGTATAAACAAAATCCTTTCTAGTCTCAAAAAACAGGAATGAAAGGTGCAAAATAGCCGTAAAAAGTAGGTCTTTTGGGGGTTAAAAGCGAGTAAATGGACTTGAAAAATAATGAACAGGCCACCTTCTAGAAAGGTAAAACGTTGCAAAATGCAGATATTGCACTAAAAATTGATGTAAAAATAAATGCAAAACACCCTAAAAAGAGGGAATTTTGCTACTTTTGAGCATGTGTTTTCGCTAGAAGGGGTTGTAGCGGAGATGGTGTTTTGTAAAATATTAATACCTTATTTAACAAGACAAGAAAGCACGTTTACGTACTAAAGACTTGCTGTATGATGTCTTTGCGGCCATTACGCAAACCTATTATACGCAAGAAAGGGGAGTACACAACAGCTAAGAAACCTATACTACTAAAACGTTACACCATATATTGAAAGCGCGCACAAACCTATTGTTAGTAAAGCCTGGTCCTACAACAAAAGCCGCGATGAGTGATGAAATGTGGTTTACAAAGCTTTAGCAGATTAGGCCTTTAACCCAAATTAAGGTGGATGGGGCGTGAACTAAGCAGATGAGTAGCAAAATAAAAAAGGATTTCCCTCTATCATTACGACACAGAGAAATCCTTACCGCCCCTCTGAAGGGCTAACACCTTGCAAATAATAGGGAGAAGGCTGAGAAACCAACTTACAGAGTAGTAGACCTAAGAACTTCTAAACAGTTCTACTTGCTGCGTATCAGCTTATCACCCCTTCTCCAAATGCCTTTCCTGCACCAAGCATTGAAGGCATTAGTTGGCATCGGGCGAACGCCTTTATTGCTAAAAGCATCGACTAATGCACTCATTCTCAAAATCTTTTAGGAGCTAATCTAACCAACAATACACAAACAGCTGGTAGACGTCGCCCCCATTGGCTACTGCTTTTAGCAGATTACTTCATCATTACTTTCTTGCCTTGATGGATAAACACACCCTTTTGTGGTTTAGCCTTGAAACGAACTCCTTGTAAGTTGAACCATGCATTGGCATCGATGTTGCCCTCGGTAGAGAGTTGTTTGATGCCTGTGGTGTTGTCGCCCTCTAAAACAAGTTTCAAGTTAGCGCCATAAAGCGGATTAGAAACATGGAAATAGGCTTGGAAAGGCGCGATAAAGACGTCGGCACTGCTTTGCGTAAACATCAAACTGCCTGGTAATTCGCTCTGCTTAAGCAGATAGGTTGTGCCATTGAGTAGCCTATTAGCTGCTACATCCCTTAATAAACCAGCGTGGTATGTACCAAAAAGATTGTCTTTCTCAACAATCTCTGCAGGCATTTCCACAGCGTTTACCTCCACATCCTGGGCCACGATGGGGGTACCGTCCGACACATATATATAAGGCGTATTGGCAAGCATATCGTCTCTACGCATAAACGCCACGTTGGCATTAGGACCAGGCTGGTCGGTCATGTCGATAAAAGCAAAGGCACTACCCTGCGGTTTGGCAGCAAAGGGAAGCACAAGCGTTTCTTTTTGTTTGTTTGCAAACGACGAGCGATAGAACGTTGCACGCTCTGCCACAAAGCTATAAGGCAACAGATAAGCCATGTTTGCTTGGTAAGCCAGTGAGTCGAAATCACGTTCAAGATTTAGTTTATAAGCACTGGTGTGGCGCTGACCGTCGTTGTTGGTGAGCACATAGTTGTAAGCGCGGTGCTCTTCGGTTTGCCCCTTGGGTGCATACACCACGGTATTTTCGGCCAATCCTTCCAAAAGCGCATCGCTCTCGGTGCGTGTCATGGGCTGCATAGCCAAGAGATTAACAGCCACAAGCGCTTTGCAGTGAGCAAAAGCCTTGGCCGACCTACTGCCTTCGATGCTGCTTGGGAGCGTGATGTGCTGTAGTTTCGCCATCTGCGAACCTGCAAAGAAAGTGGGTTCGATGCCATTGATGCGGTGTTGGGGTTGCCAATTACCGGGGAAAACGGGATTGAGCACCCACTCGGGCATACTGTTAAAGGTGCTACCCCATACCTTATCGCCGTTTGTTTTATAAGCCGATGCAGTGAAAACGCCTGGATATTGGGGTGTTTGCACAATTTTATAAGTGATGTCGCCCACACTAAACGTTTCGTTAGGCACCATTGCCGACACCGTGAGAAGGCCTCCGCAAAGGCTCTTTGCGGCGTAGAGTTGCGGGTTGGTGGCATACCAATGACTGGCAGTGCTCACCCTTTGGGGTTGATGGTGGGGGCAGTGTTGCCATCAAACATATAAAAATGGCAAGCCACCGTCTGCATAAAAGCCTCGGCATCGATATTGCTAACATTGGGCGAGAGCACCACTTGTTGTAGTTGGCAATGCTGAAAAGCAGCCAGAGGAATAGATTTAATGCCAGCGGGTAGCAACAATTTATTGTTAGAGAAACGGTTTTCAACAAAACATTCTTGTCCGATGGCAGTTAGTTGTTGTGGTAAATCGGCATGCAACAATTGCTTGCACCCCATGAAAGCCCCCCTACCAATAACAGTTATGGTGGCAGGCATACTAACCGTTTGCAGAGCATTGCATCCCACAAAAGCATGTTCGCCAATCTCGTTTAGTCCCTCTTCGAGGCTCACCTCAGAGAGTTTACTGCAAAGATTAAAAGCAAAGTTGGCCACTCTTTTAACCTTATAGGTGCGGTTATCGGTGGGGTTAACAATAGTCGATGGTACGATGAGTTTTCCTTCGGCATACTGACTGATGGCTGCATTTTTGCCATTACCCACTTCAACAACATCATCACCCGTGATGTTAAACCACATAGGGATGGGTTTACCATTAAGTTGTGCAGTGGCTTTGAAAAGCTTAACCTTGTCTAGCACGTCGGCCGAGACATGCGCACACACGGCCAACAGCAATAGTAAAATATATTTTCTCATTTTGTTTTCGGTGTTGATGATTGTAAATGTTACGAACATTAGCTAGGATTAAGGTTTAAAGTTGTTCCAAGTTTCTTCTCCTCCAGCGATGGCCCTAACGCCAAGTTCTTCGTAACTACTACCAAAGAACGCGAAAAAGAAGGTAGAGCCATTGCTCACATGCCCACCTTTAGACACGTAGGTGTACTTGATGATATTGGGTGTGGTATCGGTTCGCAACTTTTGGTACACGCTTTCGGCATTTTCAACAGGCACAACCTCGTCTGTTCTAGAATGGAAAAGATAGATGGGATATTGCGGTTTCCATCCCTCGGTGAGGTCGTTAATGGTCACAGCCTTCAGTAAATCGTCGAATTTTGGTGCTTTTGCTGTTGGTTCGCCCTTCACTTTTTTAGAAAGAAAATCGAAGGCTTCGGGAGTAAGCACATCAGAAACCTTGATGTATTCGCCCCTTTTATCTTTCTCGAAGGTAAACGTTTTCTTCAGTTCGTCTTGTATCTTGTCGGTTCCCAACTTTTTTTCCTCAATCCATTTAAAGATACCAGTGTTAAGAAAACGTTCAGAAAAATAGTCGGTTAATGCATATCGGTGCATGTAAGGGTTATAATCTATCATGCCTTTAAAAATCAAAGCCAAGGCCACAGGCATGTAAACCTTGTTTTGCGAGATATAGGTGCGCAGCGTAGCAAAGGGGTCGTAGGGTCCATCACCGCATACCGAGCCACCCAAATGCAGGTCTTTGTCTAGTGAATTGGTCTCCATAAACTTCTGACAAGCCATTGCCACCGAGCCACCTTGCGAGTAACCCACACAAATAGTCTTCCAATCGTCTCTTATCTGTGCTGTGTGTTTTTGGCTAGCTTTGTACAGTTCGATGCCATAGCGCAATGCGTCAACACTTTGTCGGGCCGTAATTTCTTGAGCCAAATAAGGGTGAGCCTCGTTTCGGGTGTTGCCATATCCCTGATAATCGGGAAGAATTACTAGGCAATTGTATGCCAAGTTATTCGACTTGCTTTGTGCATGCATCGTAAGCATGCCTACATCGCTTTTTATAGAGCCTGTTTTGATATACTCGGAGGGCGTGCTAGCATTATCGGTGATGGTGATGTGGCATCCCAAGATAATGTTATTAATCAACTTATCCTTTTTACTGGGCATAGCAGCCAATGCTGTTAGTGTTACGGGTTCGCCCTTAATATTAATGCTTGGATAAGTGTAGCGATAGTATTCGTAACCGAACCAGCTATCACCATGGTCTGTATTGTCGTCGTCGAAACCATTTGAGCGCGTGCCAGACACCTTTTTATCTGTGGCGAAAGTCTTAACTCCTTGCTCGATTATCTTTGCATCGGCGGCGTTTACGCCAGTGTGGATGCTAGAGAAGGGGCGTTGGCCGAGGGCCGAAGCACTGAATACAAGCAACATTGCTAAGCAAAGTTGCCTACTAAGTTTGTTTACGTAATTTTTTTTCATTGCTAATTAGGTGTAATTGAGTTTACCATTGGGTTTTTACTGTTATAAAATAATGAAACAATTATTCTCCGCGAGCTGTCGCTAACACCATATGGCCGAACAATTTGGTACAAATTCATTAGGCGTTGTTGGCATTGGCGTCTCAACTCTTATGCAAAGTTCTAAAAAAATACTGAGAAAAGCAATATATTAAGGATTAAAAATTTACATTATGCAAAGCACCTTTCAACGCGCATTGGTTGCCTAACAACTTGTAAGTACGCATTAAGCGCCAAAAATCGTTGTTAGTTTCTGTACAGATATTGTGTATGGTTGAAAGTGATGTGTGTCTTATTCTTTAAGATATGGCACTTGCTAGAACAAAAGAATAAGAAGAGAAAGATGCCGATTTGAGCAAAGGAGTTTACGAAAAAGTGCTTAAATCGGGAGGAATGTTATCGGGGGGACGGCTTATTACGAGTTCAATATTAAGTCGGCTGGCTTGTAATAAGTCTGCGAAGCATTGTAATTACGTTTCAACATATCCTCTTCCGACGACCAAAGATAAAGCTTGTCGGCCGATAAGAGATAATAAAAACTACGGATTAAACTAGACTGATGGTTATCGTCGCCATAAACAAACACAAAGAGACGATTGTTGTTTTCGGTGTAGAATACGCGCTTTACGCCCTTATAGTGAAAGCCATAACACGCACCATTGACTTCAAAGACAATGGCTTTATCGCCAGAGAGCACCTCGCGCCCAGGCGTTTCAACAAGTAGCCAGGCACCAATAAGACGGCTATCTCGCCCCTTATTCATCAGACTTGCTTCGGTGTCGTGGCAAGAGGTTAGGCAAACGCCTAGCAGAAGCAGCAACATCGATAGGCTCATTTTATACAATGTTTTCATCTTCACACGCTTTTATGTTATACATGAGGTCTGCAATGTGTTGCAAAAACTTGTTTTGCGCTCGTTGCAGCAAATAGTTGTCTAGAGAATAGCCATGTTGCACAGCCCTTTAACTAGGTGTTACCCCTTGATAAGGTACAAAAAAGGACGCACAACAAGGCCAGTGCAGCAATAAAGTGCAAGAAGCTTATGCCTCATGGGGAGATTATTTCCATTAAACAAACAGCTTGATTTATTGCCTTTACGCACCAATGCCAGTGCGCAGCGTGATTGTTGACAGTGCCGGTGGGCTGCATGCTGCGAGGTTTTCGCGCATTGCAGTTGGCCGTATGGGCAAAACGTGGCTTCATCAAGCATGGTTTAGCCCGACATTGGTCTCCACCTCGTCTGTCTTTAAGTCCTGAACGTTTGCTGTATTCTTGTCGTTATGGGGCGTTTTGCGCCTACTCGCAGACCAACAGCTCTAAAAATCCTGCACACAAATGTGCTTCAACCCTATTGTTGGGGGCACAGTGCAGGCGCTACAATCTTAGTTTGCCTTCAAGCTATGTATTATTTTTGCCAATAACAAGTTGTTAAAGCCATCCATAAAGTTTCAATCGCTATGCGATGTATAGGCCTTCACGGTGGTTTCGCTTTTGCCTGGCCGGTCTTTCTTATGCTTAGGATACGTCATAGCCAATGTTGTTTTAAGCCATAAGCAAGACTTGCACAAGTAAAACCCATCATCTAACGAAGAAAAGACTAGAACCGCCCCTATTTGTTAATGCCAAACCGCAAGCCAACATTGAGATTAAAGTTGGTGGGACGCTCCTTATAGATGGAGTTTAGGTCGCTGCCATTGTCGAAATAGTAGCCAATACCCGGTTCGGCAAAGATACTTAGGCGACCACTAAATTTGTATTCGGCCCCTATTGCGGCATTCACCGACACCTGAACTGGTTTTTCTTTCACGCTTTCGGTTTGAGTTCCATCGGGCACGCCGTTGTAGTTAACATCCGTAGTGCGTTTACCCGTCAGCAGTTTTTCGCCCATCACACCAGCCGAAGCATAAACATTGAAGCGTTTTGTGCCCACAATGCGGTAGTGGATGTTGAGTGGCACGCCCAGATAATGCAGCGTTTGTTGCGTTTCGTTCACGATAGTGCCCGTCCTTCTCGTTATATCCGAGCGGTGACGCGTATAGGCTAATCCAGCGTCAATGCTCCAACGGTGGTTTAATTCGTAACGAGCAGCAGCCCCAACCCTAAATGGTTGGTAATGGCGAGTGTTTGTTTCCACTGCTGGCAATGCATCTTGCAGCTGCACATAGTCGCCTTTACGAATTTCTTCATCGACAGTATTGCCGTAAGCACGTGCCATGGCCAAAGCCGGTCGTTGCAGTTCGGTGTTGTTTGCTGTCACTGTTCCACCCGAAACATAAGCCGTTGCCGTCCATGCGCCACCACCCTTCTGGCCTTTTGGTCTATTAGTGATGAGCGCATCTTGCGAGGCGTCGGTACGTTTGGGATGTGTTTCCGTGGTGTTTGCCCGTCGCGGGTAATTGTCAGTACTGTTCTTGGAGGTGTTATTGGATGTATAATCTTGATTGGCAGCAGTAGTTGGGATGTTGTTTTGCGGGCTACTAACCACTTGCGCACTGTTGTTTGCGCTGTTGTTCGCAGCATACAAGTCATCTCCTTGAGCTTGCCTTGAGTTAGGATTAGGGTAGTTTGCGTTACTGTTTGTAATGTATCTGCCCGCCACTAGATTGTTGTGGGGCAGTTGTTGTTGTGATTGCGTGTTGTTATCGCCAACCATTTGGTTATTGGCCGAGCGCTGTGTAGCCAATTGTTGGGGTGCATTTTGGCGTTCGATATTGGCCACTTGTGCAGCGTTATGCTTATTATTGAGCAACAGATAGGCCACACCAGCACCGCCAATCAATGCCACCATGGCAGCAGCGGCCATGATGCGTTGCCCCCAAAAGGGCGTTTGGGTTTTGCCAGAAGCAAGTGCCAGCTTGCTCTCCACTTCGTCCCACGACAACTGTGGAGCAGCCTGGCGGTGTCCGTCAAGCTTCTTTTGCAATTGTTTTCTCCATTCTTCGTTCATCGTGTCGCGTTGTTTTTGTTATATTGTTCTATCTTTTTGGCCAGCATATTCTTTGCTCGATGCAGTTGCGAGGCCGAACTGTCTCTCTTAATTCCCAGTAATTGGGCAATTTCTTGGTGGCTTTTATCTTCGAATACAAAGAGGTTGAACACCGTTCGGTAGCCCGTTGGTAGTTCTCTCACCATTTGGTGTATCACGTCGGGCGGAATTTCGTCTAACGGAGGATAACCATTATCGGGTTCATCAGGCAGGTCTGTGTCGAGCGCCACAAAGGCTTCTGTTCGTTTTTGCTTTAAGAACGAGAGCGACACATTAACCATGATGCGCGTCACCCATGCTTGAAGCGAGCCAGGACCTCGGTAGTCGAACTGTCCGATGCTGGTAATCATCTTCACCATGCAGTCTTGCATGAGGTCTTTTAGGTCGTCGTCGTTATCTATATAGCGTGCTCCAACGCTCGCAATATAGTCGGCATAAAGGGTGTAAAAGTCTTGCATGGCGGTTTTATCTCCGTCATGTAGCCTATTAACGAGTTTCTTTTCTTTATCGCCGATGAAAAAACGCACGCCTTAATCTACATTTGTTATCTGTACTGGCGCAGCAAAGGTGGCCAGTTTGGTGGGTGTTATCACGCTATTTTCGCGTGTTGAATATTTAAATCGTGCCGTTTTCTTTCCCGAATACGAGTTCCATTCCAGCGTTAGCCAAACGTATTTCTCGCCAGTATAGGGCAAATTGTCTAGGCGGAAAGCGATAAGTCCGTCGCCCGTTTGCCCATATAGGTCGCCTTTGGCATCGTGATACAAGCGCACCTTATATATATTATCGTTGTCGGATGTAGCCACGAGGTTGAGTACATGCCGCACTTTACCGTTCCACCTTGTTCTAAAGCGCAGTGTGAGATAACCATCTTCAGCAATACTCACCCAGTCGTCTACCACTTCTAGGGGGTCGTCGCCGTAGAGTTTTACGTTTCTGTCGCCCAGATTGGGTGCCATCCATTTGGTTCGGATGCTGTCTATCCAGTTGATTGTTACGAAGGTGGCATCCTTAACGGGTGCCCCGCCCGACCTTTGTCCTACCGAATACATCACATCATAGTTAACCAAGGCTCGCACTTCTTTATCACCGAAGGGCGAAGTGCGCATGTTGTAGGGCATGAGCGAAGTGGAATCGTTCAGCTGAAGGATGAAAGGAGTTGTACCAGTGCCGGGTTTCACTGTCACCAAAGCCGTGGGATAGGCTAGCTTTCCTTCTTCATTATTGTCTTGGCAGGCCGCAAACGCAAGCAGAGTAACGATGATGCTTGCAAGCGCCAACCACGAATGTCTATGTTTCATAATCCGCCTATATTGGTTGATGTTTGCTATTTAAACTGCAATAATAGGATATCTTGCATGATGTTGCTCGATTTTTATCAAAAAGAATGTTAACCAGCAGTAACGCATCTGTATGTATTCACTTTGTACTTGTGGCAAATGCCTTTGTTATTGCGGTTTTACAACGGCCCCCGACTTTCACAAATCGGGGGCTTAATCTTACAAATACAGATGTCAGAATATATAATTAGTGTTTTAATTCTAAACCTTTGGTCTTGTGTAATGCTTCACTAGTGGGGTTTAGAACCATCACTTACCCTTTATCTCACGGTTACAGTAACCACGCCTACATTGCTTTTGGCATCTTGCACTTCAACGGTTGTGGTGCCCGCCTTGTGCCCTGTGAAGGTTATTTGGCTGCCCTTGACATTGGTTTCCACCACCTTATTGTTGTTAGAGATGACTTTAAAGGGCCCTACTCCGTTTTGTACGGATACCGTTTCCGACTTTCCAACCTCAATATTAAGTGTTGTTTTATCCAGTTTCAATGAGCCTTCGATGTTCTTAACCACTACGCTCACCACGCCAGTATTGCCGTCTTTATCGGTTACAGCCATCGTTGCTTCGCCCAGAAACATGCCTGTAAGGGTGATAAGGTTGCCTTCTACTCGCACATCGGCCACTAGTTGGTCGCCTTGTCCCGAGAGTTTTGCCGTGTAAGGTGCTGTTCCGTTTTTCACGGTAAGCGTTGTTGTTCGGCCAAGATTGAGGTCTACGCGGGTTTTATCGAAGCTTAGCTTATTGAGCACAGGCTTATTTGAGTCGCCATCACAGGCCACGAGCAGCAGAGCCACCATGCAAAACATACTTGCGAGCATGGTTTTGAACATCGTTTTTGTTTTCATTATATGCTATTTTTACAGTTTTGGATTATCATTGTTTTCTTTATAAACGCGATTTGACAAATTTCTTGCATCGCGTCATCGTTAATCGTTGTTAAATCACGCTCTCTTCTCATTTTATTTTTCACCAATTCTAGTTGTTTTTACTTAGATTCTTTCTCCATAATCCTACAAAATGTCTACATATAACTTGCTCTATTGTGTATAAAACAAAGGCAGACGGAAACTCACGTTCCCGTCCGCCCTAGATAAAGAATTAATTTATATCTGTTATTTGTAGGTATTTTATCCCCTAATCATAGTGAGCAGCATTTTAAAACGTTTATGTGCAAACAGCGCGTGGGGGTGATTGGCAGGCATAATAATCATTTCGCCGGCTTTAACAGTGTGTGCTACGCCGTCTATTTTTATCTCGGCTTCGCCATCTATCACCTGAACAGTGGCATCAAAGGGGGCTGAATGTTCGCTAAGTCCTTGGCCTTCGTCGAAAGCAAAGAGGGTTAGCGTGCCGGTATTGGTTCTTACAAACTCTTTACTTACAACGCCTCCTTCGGCATAATCAATCACTTCGTTGGTTACAATCACGGTTCCTTTTTCAATTTTCTTATCCATATCTGTTTGTTTATTTAGTATTGATGTTGATATTGGTAGCCTTACGGGGGTGTGTGAGTGTGTAAGTGATGTGAGCTATTGCCATGTGTTCGGCCCACTTTATACAAACTTGTGTCCTTTTTGCTACACTAAGCAACGAACAAAAGCCGTACCAATATTTTTACGGATAACATTTGTGACCAAAAATGCATGCCATACGAATAATTTTGATTACATTTGTAACCAATGGAAAAGAAAATAATAAATGCCCTGACACGTTGTCCGCTCTTTAATAACATAAGCGAACAGCATCTCATAGATATCGTGGAGGGCGCTAAATATAAGCTAGTAAAGTTCGACAAGAAAGACATTTACATTCTTGCCGGCATGCCTTACCGCCATGTAGACCTCATTGTGGAGGGCGAAATGGTGGCTAGGATGGTGAGTCTTTCGGGTAAATCGGTTGAGGTTAGTCGTCTCGTGGGTGGCGATTTGGTGGCCCCTGCCTTCATCTTTGCTAAAGACAATTTGATGCCTGTTAGTGTTGAGACCGAGAAAGAGACGACTGTGCTGCGTATATCGAAGCCCGATTTCGTGGAACTTATCGACATCAACCCTGTGTTGCGCCGCAACTTCATCACTATCTTGTCTAACATCGACGTGTTTCTCACCAAGAAAATGCGCGTGCTAAGTTTGTTTACCGTGCGCGAAAAGGTGGGTTACTTCCTTAAAGAGGCTGCAGGCAAGCAGGGTTCTAATGTGGTTCAGCTAAACAAGTCGCGCCAAGAGATTGCCGAGAGCTTTGGCATACAAAAGTTTTCGCTACTCAGAACCATGTCCGAATTGCAGGAAGCTGGCGCCATTCGCGTTGAAGGAAAGCGCATTACAATATTAGACAGGAACAAACTTTAACTCAAACTGCCATTATCGACAGCAACAAGCCTTGTCCCAACGCGGCACAAATAAAGTATGCTACGCTTAGGGCAGCTGTCATCAATCAACAACAAGCTCGAAAAAAGCAAGAGAACGCGAGTGGCGCACCATGCACCAGTCGCGTTCTCCTTATATATATACGCGCGCGAGGGGTGTTTTCGCCCTCGTAGCAACAACTAAGCAGCGTGCAACAAGCCACTAGCATTTCGCCAGGGCCATTGAATAGAGCCGCAAAGCACGATTGCTATTTGGCATTATCCTTCTGCCTAATCTCCACGCGCCTAATCTTTCCGCTGATGGTTTTAGGCAGTTCGTCCACAAATTCCACAATGCGGGGGTACTTATAGGGTGCAGTTTCGTGCTTCACATGCTCTTGCAACTCTTTTTTAAGTTCGTCTCCGGCCTTGCTTTTCCATTCACCGCGCAACACCACAGTGGCCTTAACCACCATACCGCGAATATCATCTGGCACGCCTGTAATAGCACATTCCACCACAGCAGGGTGGGTCATGAGTGCACTTTCCACTTCAAACGGTCCGATACGATAACCACTACTCTTAATCACATCATCGGCTCTGCCCACAAACCAGTAATATCCATCCTCGTCGCGCCAAGCAATATCGCCTGTGTAATACACGCCATCGTGGTAAACTTTATGCGTTAGTTCGGCATCACGGTAATATTCTTTGAAGAGTCCAAGCGGCTTTTTGTTACCCACACGCACCACAATCTGTCCCTTTTCGCCATCTTCGCACGATGTGCCATCAGGTCTAACAAGGTCTATTTCGTATTGCGCATTGGGCTTACCCATAGAGCCAGGCTTGGGTTCCATCCATGGCATAGTGCCCAGTGTCATGCAAGTTTCGGTTTGTCCGAAACCTTCCATCAGTTTAATTCCCGTGCGTTCGTAGAACTTCTTATACACAGCAGCGTTTAAAGCCTCGCCAGCTGTGGTGCAATAAGTAAGCGAACTAAGGTCGTAATCTTTAAAATCTTCGTGAATAAGGAACCGATATACTGTGGGTGGAGCGCAAAACGAGGTGATGCGATATTTCTCTATCATGCGCAAAATCTTGTCGGCCGAGAACTTTTCGTGGTCGAACACAAACACAGCAGCCCCAGCTATCCACTGTCCATACAGCTTACCCCACACAGCTTTACCCCATCCCGTGTCGGCCACCGTGAGGTGTATGCTCTCGGTTCCTAGGTTATGCCAAAACACGCCCGTGGGAATATGTCCAAGGGGATAAAGAAAATCATGTGCCACCATCTTGGGTTCGCCACTCGTTCCACTGGTAAAATACATCAACATGGTGTCGTCGTTGGTATTTACATCAGCTGGACGCACAAAGGGAACTGCCTTTTCCACTCCTGTTTGCCACGAATGAAAACCCTGTGGCACATCAGGACCGATGCTAACAAGTGTTTCTACCGTAGGACTGTCGGCCATTGCGCCCTGCACTTGGTTGAGTACATATTCTTCGCCCACACAAACAATGGCTTTAACACTAGCACTATTGTTGCGATAAACAATGTCGTGGGCAGTAAGCATGTGTGTTGCAGGGATGGCAACAGCACCCAGTTTGCAGAGTGCCAGCATGGCAATCCACCATTCGTACTTACGCTTAAGGATGAGCATCACCATGTCGCCACGACCAATACCCAACTCTTGGAAATAAGAAGCAGCGCAATCGCTTTCCCGCTTTAGGTCGGCAAACGAGAAAATTCGCTCTCCTCCTTCATCGCTAGCCCATATAAGCGCAGTCTTTTCGGGTGCTTCTACTGCCCACGCATCCATCACATCGTAGGCAAAATTAAAGTTATCTGGAATAAGAAATTCGAGATTTCTGTTATAATCTTCTGTTGACGTAAATGTTGTTTGCTTTAAAAATCTTTCTACCATTGGTGTTTTTCTCCTATATTATAACACATAAAAACTTCACAGGCTTACCCCCTAGGGCTTGCATGCGATGCGGTTTGGTGGCATCGAAGTAAACACTGTCGCCCTCTTTGAGTACCATCACCTTCTCGCCAAGCGTTAGTTCCATCGAACCTTCAACGATATAGTCGAACTCTTGCCCATTATGGGTATTCTTGCGATAGGTCTTTCCCTCTGGCAATGGGTCTACTTGGGCGAGGAAAGGTTCCATCTTGCGCCCACGAAAACCGCTGGCTAAACTCTGATACTGATAATCGTTGCCGCGTTCAACACTTAGTCCGCTACCTTTGCGTGTGAGATAGTAGGCACTCATGCGCGGTTCTTCGCCAAAAAGTAGCACATCGAGGTCGATACCATAGCGTTTTGAGATTTTGGCTAGGCGATAAACCGAGGGATCGGCTGTGCCATCTTCCATCTTGAGATAATGTTCGAGAGATATTTCGCACAGGTCGGCAATCTCTTCAGCAGGTATGTTTAGCACCTCGCGCAGACCTTTAAGCGCTGCCCAATTGATTTTATTGACTCTTCCATTGACAATTCTATTTGTATTTAGTAATTAAAACCAGCATTTTCACTTTATGCGAAGTGCAAAGCATGCTCGCCTTAAACCTTCGATTGAAGCTAAATGCAGATTTAAACGCACTGCAAAAATATGTAAAAACATTCTATTCTCAGCATTTCTTGTTCTGCTTTAAGTGCGTTTTCAACAAATTAACAGATTTACCGCACGTTTTTGCGCTCTTGTGCAATATTTGGAGCGACGAATATGGTATGCGGTTGGTGCATTAAAAGTGCGTTGCAAGTGTTGATTTATCTAAAACGAGCGCCACGCAAAATGGATACAACGCAGCTGTTAGGCACAAAAAAAAACGAGACTCCCCCTTAGGAAAGTCTCGTTCTATATATTATTTGTGTCGCCCCCGCAACAATTGCGCGCATCTTTCAATGCTTTGCAAGACAGTTGTCAGCAGGTTCACGCTTATTATTCTAGTTCTACGTTGAGAATATAGCTTCCGTTCACATCAAACACCAAGTTGTTGAAAGGCAATGCAGCGCCAATCATGCTTTGACCGTTGTAAGTACCGCCAGTAAATACAATCATGAGGTCTTGAGCATTGGTGGTATAAAGGAAGTAAGCATATTCTGTGGCATAAGAAACATACTTATTGGTCTTGGCATCTCTGCTCACATTACCAAATGTTAGGTCCTTAGAATAAGGCTTTCTTGAGGCGGTAGACCAATTATCGCCAGTAAGAATATGTTTGATGCTATCGGGAAGTCCCACGTTGTTAGCATTTCTTAGTTTGGCCGTAGCGCCCGAATAAGCGGCAGCTCCCGAGAGTTTCATCTTCACTCTCACGCCTTTGCGCTTAAGATGGAAGATAAGTTTTTGGCGGTTGGGTGTAATTTTTAGGTCGGGTGTTGCAAAAGCAAAGAGTGCACCGTCGGCATTTCCGATTGCAATTTTGTGAATACTATCTTGTTTAACCACCTTGCTATTATAGAGCAAGAAGTGATAATGTCCGTGGGGAAGGATAATATCCTCTTTTCCATTGTCAGGAATAAACTGGTTGTTCACAATTCGTCCAGAGATAGAACCTCTGAATTTGTGGCTCGAACCGCCATAAGCTTCCATCGTATAAGTATCGTTGGGCACATAACGTGTTTCAGCAACAGCACTCTGAGCAGAAGAATCAGGTGTGAGTGTAAGCTTAGCAACCAAGCCATTGCTTAGTCTAACCTTCGTGGTTTGTACTGCAGGAACTACGTTAACGCCGTTTCTTGTAGCAGGAGTGCTGTTATAGTCGGCCAGTTCTACATTAAAAATAAAGCCGTTTTTCAAACTTGTGGCTTCAGTATTCAATTCATTAGCATCGTTATTGTCAGCATTATCGCTAGAACATGCAGCCAAGGACGCAAAAATAAAAGCGCAGGCCAGGGCCTTAAAAATGTATTTTGTCATTGTAATGTTTTCTTTCAATTAATCTTTTTAGTCTTCTTCCTCAAAAAATAAATTTGATTTTGTTGGTGTGGTAGGGCCTGAGCCAAATGTAATTTTACCGACCGTGTGTTCAGGTTTATCCTGATAGTCGTCGGGAATGGTGCTGTTTGGGTAGTCACCCCTGATTGAAAGGCATAAAAACTTTTCATTGACCATTTCAACCGTTATGCATTGAGGCAATGCATAAGGCAATTTTTTAAGTTGTTCTCTCTCCATTTGTTTATTGTTAAAATGATAATCTGCAAGGAATATTACACCACACTAGGACTACTACCGCACAAGTAACTCTCTTAAGTTCTCGTTCGGCGGCGCAAAGCCACAAAGCAATGTTGTTGATTTTACGATTAGCGAGTTTTGTTATACATAAGTTTAGGGCATCCCATTAGTTAAAGCGATTGGCTATTGCACTGAAGGTTTGCTCACATCCCATTTAATTGATTGTTATTTCATACTATTGGTTTCTTGAATGCACGATGCAAAACTAATACAAAATTCGCTTTTAGAATAAAATATATCGTGTATTTGCAAAATTTTAGGGTTATGTATCACTTTTTTTAGGTCTGCCTAATCGGGTAGTCTTAAAGCTAATACGCGTGTGAACGTGCGCAAACACTAGCCTTTTGTACAGTTCAAGAATGTTTTTTAGCGCAATTGCCTGCGTGCTACTGCATTTTATAAAATTAACTATCTTAGCATTGCGTTGTAAAGATTTATTCTTTGGCCAATAACAAGTTATCAATGATTGTGTCTAAACATAAGGGCATAAAAAAGGCCCATACCGTTTTGTCCTCGCGGATGAAGATATGGGCAGAGAATTAGAGAGTTAGATAAAGTATTGTTCATCAGAAATCGATGTCAAGCCCCACACCCAACACTTTGTTGGTACGAGTAAATCGATCTGTATTATCTAATGTCACAGTGGCTAATGGGTTGGCATTGGTTACCACTGTTTGTTGGTAGGTCTTATCAAATTTCTCGTAGTTGGTCCAGAAGTAGGCCACGTTTAGCCTCATATTCTTGGCCAATTTCACTTGAGCACCTAAGCCAATAGAGTAGCTACTGGTTACGAAACTCATATCTGTGAGATAAGCTCCATCGCCTAAATTATATTTTGTGCGTTGTCCACCAGCGCTAACGGTGATGTTGGGTGTAATGTCCCATTCCATTCCAGCTAAGAATTCTTGCGTATTTCCACCAAGGAGGTCTTGCTTGTTGTTTGCCATTCTCGCGCTCTTGTCGAAGTACAAGTGGTACGAAGCCATCGCGCGAAGATTGGGCAAAATGGAATATTGTGCGCCAAGTGTCCACAAACCAGGCAGGTCGCTGGGTGTATTCACACCGTGTTGAAACAGTCCGGTGTCGTCCACCTTCGTATCGTTCTCAATATTGAGGTGCGTGTTAAGCTCCAATCTTGTGCCAACGTTCCAACGTCCAGCTTTAAAATCGAGTCCGATAATGGGTGTCACACCCCATCCTCTTTGTTCGCACTCCAGGTGTTTATCTTTCACCTGCGTTTGTTTTGCGGTGAGCATCTGCGCTCCACCTTCTGCTTGAGCCGCTCCGGCCAGCAATTTGGCCTTGAGTGTGGCGTCTGTTACGGTTTCGGCCTGTGCTCTTAGTGCAGCCGCCTGCGTATTATAGGTGGTGGCCAAGTTGCCAAAGTAGGCGTATAGGTTTTGGTTTACGCCACCGATGTTGGCCGATATGTCGGTAATACTTCCTGTGTATTTGTTGTAAACATAGTTCACACGCATACCAGCGTAGGCCGACAGGTGTTCGTTAAACTTATATGTGGCGCCCATTTGTACACCAAAGATATACTGTTGCCCCTTGATGTTGCTCGCCAACGAGTAACCTGGTGTGCTCGATGCCATCCCGGCTTGCGCCAAACTGGCAGGAATTAGTGCCACTTGCCTTTCAAACGACCCTAATCCGTCGTCGAACGTAGCCTTTCCGCCACCTCCAATCAATCCAATTCCCAGTTGGAAACTCCATTTATCACCCACGTAGGCCCCCTGAAACGAAGGAAGAATAGGCACCGAGGCCTTACCCACATATGTTTTTGTGCCTTCTGCGTCTCCGCCATTTAGCACAAATGGCATATAAAAAGGAGTAGATTGTGCTGCCTTCACCACCATTCCGCTTTGAATGGTACGCGTTTGATAAGCGTTTTGGAAGTTTAAAGATAGATGCCATCCTTTATCGAGGAAGGCAACTCCAGCAGGATTGCTGTACACTCCGTCGATGGCAATCACGCCATCGCGTGCGAAGTTGCGATTAAAGGCAATGTTATGGTTGGTGTTCGTTAAAAGTCCCCCCGCGAATAAGGTGAATTGACATTGCCAATACCATGGCCGAGCCGGCTTTTTTTAATGAGCGCATATTAAACAGTTGTTAATATCTTGGTTACAAAGTTAGTGAAATTGTTCGAATTATCACTATTTCTATTCCACTTTTAACCAATGTTAATGTTATTACTACGTTTATCTTTACCTTAAGTTATTATATATTGCACAATTTCAACGATTTGCGCATTCTTTGCACATATCACTTACATTTTGTTTTATTGCTAGTCTAATATTATATTGCAAAGATTATGCCTGTTTGAGTGTTGGATACGACACGCGTGTGTGGTAAATACTCTTCAATCTTTCTAGCATAACGGCCTTTGCCACAGCTATATCCCTGAACGTAATGGGGCATTCTTTAAAGTGCCCTTCTTCAAGTTGCGCATCCACAAGCCTATCTATCAATGCCTTAATACTCTCTTCCGTGTACTCGGGTAGCGAGCGCGAGGCTGCCTCTACCGTGTCGGCCATCATCAAAATGGCCTGTTCGCGTGTAAAGGGGTCGGGACCTGGGTAAGAGAAGTCGCGCACATCAACTTCCTCATCGGGGTGTTCGTTCTTATAGTTGATGTAGAAATACTTGGCCATACCACAGCCATGATGGGTGAGAATAAACTCTCTTACAAAGCCTGGAAGATTGGCCTTTTCGGCCATTTTCACGCCTTCGGTTACATGACTAATGATGATGCGGGCGCTTTCTTTATAAGGTAATCCCTTGTGGGGGTTCACACCCACTTGGTTTTCGGTGAAAAACACGGGGTTATTCATTTTTCCAATGTCGTGATAGAGTGCTCCTGTACGCACCAGCAAGCTATCTGCTCCGATGCGGTTGGCTATCTCGGCTGCCAAATTTCCTACAGTAATAGAATGTTGGAATGTGCCTGGCGCCACCTCGCTCATCTTTCTTAATAGTCCCTTATTGGTGTTAGACAGTTCGAAAAGTGTAACGTTGGATGTAAAGCCAAACGTTCGCTCGATAACAAACATCAAGGGATAGGCTAGCAAAAGCAGCACGCCATTGGCCACAAAGTGGCTATACATGCTCACTTCAAAATTGGCCACATCGCCCGTTTGCATCAACTGCAGCGTGAAGAAGGTGACAAAGTTGCCCACGGTTACAAACAGGGCACACTTAAACAATTGTGCTCTACCCGAGAGATCGCTCAAGGAATAGATAGCCACCAGTCCACTTATCAGCTGTAAGAGTATAAATTCAAACTGATATTTCAAGGCTACGGCACAGATGAGCATCGACACGAGATGTGCGATGAAGGCCGTGCGCGAGTCCATAAACACACGAATAAACATGGGGCCGATGGCAAAGGGGATGATATACACGCTCAGTAAGCTGTGTTCCATAAACAGAGACACTATCACTGGATAAATGGTTATCATCACATAGAGCATCACCACCGAGCGCACTTTGCCTAGATATTGTGGTCTAAACAGCACAATGAAGCACGTGAAGAGGCAAAGCAATAGCAGCACATAAATAAACTGTCCGATAACGGTGTTTTTAATCTCGGCCTTTGACTCATTGCGACGTTCCAATTCGCGGTCGAGCGAAGTCAATACGCGGTAAGAATAGTCGTTAACAATCTCTCCGCGGTCGATGATTTTCTGACCTGAAAGCACCATACCGCTAGCCAATGGCACCGAACTAAGCAGGTCGTTCAATTCGGTTGTGCTTCGTTCCTTGTCGTAGGTAATATTGGGTTGCACATAACTCACAATATCGGCCTGTTGCAAAGCCTGCTTATAATCACTCAAAACTTGGTCGTTGAGCAACTGTTCGTAGGCTCGCATCGTGCTATAAATGCAGCCTATTTGCATGCTCTGCGCCCTTTTACCAATGATAACACGCACCATATTGTTCGAATCTTTGGCAATGGTGTTATATTGTGCCGTGTTAATAATACCCGACTGATAAAGGCGATGCAGCCTATCATAGAGTGTGTGCATCTGTGCAGCTGGCACTCCAGGAATGCCATTAGGGAAGTCGGCATGCAATTTAGCCATCTGCTTCTTCTCCATTGACTTATCATAGTTGTAATAGGGTTGGAAGAGGGAGAGCAAAGAGTCTTTCTCTTCCCTAATCACTTCATCGCTTTTGTACACGGGGAAGTCGAACTTAGCGATAAGCGACCCATACATCCAAGGTTTTCCCACATCGTATCGCAATTGCGGTTTATTGTTTCGTGGCAAAAACCACATAATTACAAGCAGCGACACCAGCACGAAACCACCTAATGACAACACACTTTTGAGGTTGCGCCCTTTAGTTATAATGGAATCATTCATTATTATATCTACATTGAGGTGCTAGGAAAGACAGCGCCTCAGTCTCTTGTTTTGACTGCAGACAAGATGTCCTTACACGAGCAAGCTTTTTTCTAACAGTTTCTACATACGTAATTTTGCGTTCTTCAAGGCATCTTGCCATCTTATCACAGAGAGCGTTCAACAGACGCCTTAACGCCTTAATTATTAGTTGCGTTAACCTTTAGCAGCTTATCTCCTTGCTAACTCTCCTTAGTTAACTATTCATTTCTATTTGGCGAAAATACAAAAAAAACATCAAATACAGAAAGAAAATCGGAACTTTCACACACTTCAATCATTAATTTGTTTGTTTATTATACAAAGTATGCAATATAGCATGTTTTTGAGACGTTCTTATAGGTATAGTTTCAAATTAACGGTGCTAATAGTTAAATTCTTTGAAACCGTTATCAATTATTCAAGAAAACGCTGTATCTTTGTCTTTGCAAATCAATTTAATATTAAGCAAAAATATGGAACAACAAGATTTAGAAAGACTTATAAGAGAAAAAGAGGGGATTGCCTCGGCAGCGTTCCCTGCTTTGATGCGTAAGGTTTACGTATGGATGACGTTGGCACTGATTATCACAGGCGTTACGGCATACGGCGTGGCTCACTCTGAAGTGCTCATGCAAAAGGTTTTGGAAAGCAGAGGTATTTTCTGGGGTTTTCTCCTGGCCGAGTTAGGTCTGGTTTGGATTATCAGCCGCTTTATTGATAGACTTTCGCTTACCACCGCAACCCTGCTTTTCATCGTTTATTCGGCTCTTAATGGTGCCACACTTTCGGTGATTTTCATGGTTTATTCGCCTGCTGTTATCACTAAAGTGTTCTTCATCACCGCTGGAACATTTGGCGCAATGGCTGCTTTTGGCTACTTCACCAAGGCCGATCTCTCTTCGCTGGGCAAGTTGCTTATCATGGCTTTGGTGGGTATCATCATTGCTTCGCTGGTTAACTTGTTTCTTATTAAGAGTAGCACGTTCGACCTCATTGTGAGCTACATCGGCGTTTTGGTGTTCGTGGGACTAACTGCTTACGACTCGCAGAAGATTAAGAACTTGCTACTTGAGGCCGACGATGTTAACGAAGAGTCGCAAAAAATTGCGCTCATTGGCTCGCTTGCGCTATATCTCGACTTTATCAACCTCTTCCTTTACTTGCTTAAAATCTTTGGAAGAGAAAAATAAGCGTCTCTACATCGCAACAAAAGACCTTGGTTCTGGGGGTTCAATAGCACTGAACCTAAGATCTTAACAACGAACCTCACCGCCAAACTCTTTGCTTGATGGCGCGTTAGCTGCTTGCTTCGCTGCTCTTTCATGAGCACTTCGCAATAATTTGCTCTCGCTGTACTTCTTTAAAGGGTTGGCGGTGAGGTTTTTTGCCCCATAGTTTGAGTTATAAACAGGAGAATTGGGAGCCTGCAACTATTGGTACACAAAAACATTGCACACAATGCACCCACACATTACTATATATAGGTGTTTGTTTTGACCGTTAGCAAACTATGAATGCATGCCGTTCAACACTTCATCAGCTCAACGGTGATACAAGATATCACGATGTCTATTGTAAAGTTTTCATACTTAGTTTTAACTCAAAAAGAGCCCTCGCTAAAAAAATCCTAGCCGTTGGCTATAAATTCTTGCGTATTTCTGAAGTTTGTAACACGCTGATTTGGTGATAATTAGACTAAAAAACACAGCTAAAAGACATTGTTTTCGTATGTTTATGAATTTTGACCACAACTAAGCGCAATTTTATTCGCCACCAATCGCGAAGTGCCTTTATCCTTATTTCTTCGTCATTTTTAGGTGCTTTTTCCCTGTTTTTTCCAAAAAATGAGGTAATATGCACCAAAACGTGTTGCGTTTTGCAGCAAAACGCAGTGCTATCTGCACCAAAACGCAAGGTAAAGTGGTGCTAAACGCAAGGTAAAGTGCTGCAAAACGCAGGGTAAAATGCTACTTTTTACAAGGTGAAATACTGCCTGTAATGGGGAAATTTATACACAAGGGGTATGAATTTGATGATTTTGGCGGTCGGATTTTGGACGTAGTTTTCTGGAATTAGAAAGGCAAAACCATAGTAAATAGCAAAAAAGAAGGGAGAATCGACTTAAAGTGTTTTAGAAAATTCATCGTTTTAGGGCTTTTTATCTAGTGTTTTGCGGGTTTGTTGGCCTAGAATAGTTGGCAAGAAAAGTGCCGTTTGTAAAATATTTTTATCGCATCAACGCAAATCCTTATCGCAAATATTGTGTTTATATAAATATGGAGTAAGTGCTGTACAGATATTCTTGCAGCACAAAATAAGGCTTATTGGCACATCGTTAGCTCGTAACGTGGGCGCAATAAGCCTTAGTGTATTGTGTTTTATGGCAAAAAACAGTAGCACATGCCATTATAAATCCTGTTATTGGCCATGTTTCACTACCAATTCTCTTAAATAATGCAGGGCAATTAAATCTCTTCTAATACTCTATGGGTTGCTCCAGCCCTACTCTTTACATATTGGGCCGACTTTTCTCCAGCATCTTGCACGCGCCACGGGGCATCAATCCACTCGCGCATCAGTGCTTGAAAATGCTCTTTACTTTCTACTTCAAATCCGCCTCCTGCTGTCAACAGCTCTTGCGCTTCTTGAAAGCGCTGGTTGTTAGGACCGAAAACAACGGGTACACCCCATACCGCGGCTTCCAAAACGTTGTGGATACCCACGCCAAAACCTCCCCCCACGTAGGTTACATCGGCATAATGATAAACACTGGAAAGAAGCCCGTAACAGTCAACAAGCAAGCAATCGGCCTCGGCCACCGTCTCTATTGTGGCCTTAGAATAACGCACGCAAGGCCCTTTCACACGCTGTTCTATCTGCTGCAGATGTTCTTCGCTCACCACATGTGGGGCAATAACCATCTTCCAATCAGACTGTTGATTGAAGAAAGGCACAAAAACATCCTCGTCGGGACTCCAACTACTACCAGCAACAAAGAGGTGTTTGCTCTGCACAAAGTTTTCTACCAAAGGCAGATGTTTGCATGTTTGCTGTATTTGTAGCACGCGGTCGAAGCGTGTATCGCCCGTAACCGACACATTGGTGAAACCTATTGAGGCAAGCAAGTCACGACTTTGCTCGTTCTGAACAAAGAAGCGCGTGAAGCAAGCCAGTACCTTTGCATAGCTTTTGCCATACCAACGGAAAAATATTTGCTCGCGACGGAAGATGCTACTAACGCTATATGTGGGCACACCCCGATGCTTAAGGATGTGAAGGTAATTATACCAAAACTCGTACTTGATGAAAAAGGCCATCACAGGGTGCACCAACCGCAAGAAACGACGGGCGTTAATGGGGGTGTCGAGTGGCAAATAACAAACAATGTCGGCACCCTCATAGTTTTTTCTTACCTCGTAACCCGAGGGCGAAAAGAACGTGAGTAGTATTTTATATTGTGGATGAGTGCGGCGCATTTCTTCAATAAGCGGTCGGCCTTGCTCGAATTCGCCGAGCGAAGCAGCATGAAACCAAACATATTGAGCGTCCTCTTCAACGTTGTTGCGCAACACGTCGAAGGCTTCGCGTTCGCCTCGCCACATCTTTCTAACCTTCGAACTGAAGATGCTAGCGATGGCAACGCCCAAGAGATAGAGATATATAATGATGTTATACACGGGGTGTGGGGTTTTGATTGATGGGTGAAGTTAGGTCGTGTTGCTGGGTTTGCACCTATTAAAGACCAGCATTGACAAAGGTAATGCAGCATTGGGCAACCTGCCCAGCAACAAGACTTAAAGCCAAAGGAGTGTGGCGCAATGCCACCCTACCCTACTTTAGCACCTCAATCGCCCTACGCAATCGCGCCAACGTTTCGTCTTTGCCAAGGAAAGCGCTGATATCGAACATGCCAGGCCCTTTGCCTTCGCCCACCAAAGCCAAGCGGAAGGCATTCATTACATCGCCCAACTTATAACCTTTGCTTTCTACCCAGGCAAACACCTCGCGTTCTTGGTTTTCGATAGAGAAATCGGTTAGTGATTCAAGCACTTCAGCCAATTCGCCCATCACTTGAGCCGAGTTTTCTTTCCAGCGTTTTTTCACTGTCTTTTCATCGTACTCTAGCGGTGCGTTGAAGAAGAACGAGCACAGTGGCCACAGTTCTTTCACAAAGTTAACGCGGTCTTTCATCATGCTCACCACCTGCACAATGCGCTCCATTGGTTCGTCAATACCATTGTTAGCCACCATTGGGGCAAAGAGTTGTGCAATCTCTTCGTTGCTCTTTTGGAGGATGTATTCGTGGTTAAACCAAATACCTTTCTGGTAATCGTACTTAGCTCCGGCCTTAGAACAGCGACTAATATCGAAGGCTTCAACCAGCTGTGGCAGGGTGAAAAGCTCTTGTTCGGTACCAGGATTCCATCCCAACAGGGCCAAGAAGTTGATAACGGCCTCGGGGAAATAGCCACTTTCGCGATAGCCCGACGACACTTCACCTGTTTTGGGGTCGTGCCATTCGAGTGGGAACACTGGGAAACCCAATCGGTCTCCGTCGCGTTTAGACAGTTTGCCTTTGCCTTCTGGCTTAAGCAACAGGGGCAGATGCGCAAAGCGTGGCATGGTGTCGGCCCAGCCAAAAGCCTTATATAGCAGCACATGAAGGGGCGCACTGGGCAACCATTCTTCACCACGGATAACGTGCGTTATCTCCATTAGGTGGTCGTCTACGATATTGGCCAAGTGATAAGTGGGCAGTCCGTCGGCGCTTTTATACAACACTTTATCGTCGAGGATGTCGCTTTTAATCATCACATCGCCACGAATAAGGTCGTTGATATGCACCTCTTCACCGGGTTCCACCTTAAAACGCACCACGTATTGCGTGCCATCGTCGATGAGTGATGTTACCTCTTCGGCTGTCATCGTCAGCGAATTGCGCATAGTACTGCGTGTATGGGCATCGTATTGAAAGTTTTCTGTTTCAGCTCTTTTGGCCTCTAGTTCTTGCGGAGTGTCGAAAGCGATGTAGGCTTTGCCATCGTTTAGTAGCTTGTCTACGTAGGTTTTATAAATTTCTTTGCGCTCGCTTTGACGGTAAGGACCGTATTTTCCGCCAAAGGAAACGCCCTCGTCGAATTTTATTCCCAACCATCTGAACGACTCGATGATGTATTCTTCGGCACCTGGTACAAAGCGCTGCGAGTCGGTATCTTCAATGCGGAACACCAAATCTCCTCCTTGTTGTTTGGCAAACAGGTAGTTATAGAGTGCTGTTCGCACTCCACCGATGTGCAATGCCCCTGTGGGACTGGGTGCAAAGCGCACCCTCACTTTTCTTTCAGACATATAATATGCAATAGGTATATTCCCCTTTCCGGTGGCCACCGCTAGTTTACGGTTTGCTTTGGTAAAGCGGGAGACTGTTATTTACATGTTGTTTGAACCGTTGTTTGTTGCTTGCGTTTTTTACGCAGGCCAAACACACGGCCTCTAATCTTTGCAAAATTAGTATTTTTATGTTTAACTAGCAAACTCTTTTACATAAAACGGCTACAAGAAAGGAGTAAGTTGTGGGCTTAGCTGCTAAATATCATGTTTGGGGATGGTGGTTTGATGTTGCCGAAGGGTTTAAACAACGAGGTTTGCACTTGGGTTTAGCACAAAAAACATCCCCCAAACACCTCTAAAAAGGCGCTGGGGGATGCTGTTGTTTTGGACGTAGGCCCTAACTTACTTCAAGTTGGGGTTGATTTCGTGCCATTTTTCTACTGGAGGAAGCACGCCAAGGGCGATAACTTCTTCGCGCATCTTTACCAAGTGCTCGTAGCTCTTTTGCAAAGCTTCCATTTCTTCGGGCGTACCGATTACTTCTTCGTAAGCACATCCCTTCTCGGTGATGCTCACTTCCATTGCCATCATGATATGATCGATACCAGCGAACGATACATAACGACCTGCGGGCCATGCAAATTCTTCACCACCCATAGCGGCTTCAATCATCTTAACCGATACGTAAGAGGGGCTTTGGAACGAGCTGCGACCACGAAGCTTGATGATGTTAGAACCACCTTGAACGGTCTTTTGCTTGATTTCGGCCCACTTTTCGGCGCTAAGTTTGGGTGTACCGATAAGGTCGAGCAACGGTGTGCCTTGAACTTTAGCGGTAGAAGCGAACACAGCCATTGACTCTCCGTGGCCACCATAGGTGCGGCAACCAGTAACTTCGCTCTGTGCTACGCCGAAATGCTTAGCCAATTCGCTTTGAAGACGTATTGAGTCGAGAGCTGCGAGGGTTGAAACTTGTGAGGGTTTTAGGCCCGACCAGATGAGTGTAACCAAGCCCGTGATGTCTGCGGGGTTGAAGATAATCACCACATGCTTCACGTCGGGGCAATAAGCCTTGATGTCTTTACCTAGTTGTTCGGCCACACCAGCATTGCCTTTGAGCAGGTCTTCGCGTGTCATACCTTCTTTACGAGGTGCGCCACCCGACGAGATGATGTACTTGGCATCCTTGAAAGCTTCCTTAACGTCGGTGGTATAGGTGAAATTAACACCCTCGAAACCACAGTGGCGCATTTCTTCTGTTACGCCAGCCAGTCCGGGTTCGTACACGTCGTACAAGCAAATGTTAGGAGTTAGGCCAAGCATGGCAGCTGTTTGAGCCATGTTCGAACCAATCATGCCGGCTGCACCGACAATAACTAGTTTCTCATCTGTTAGAAATTCCATAATTAATATTGTTTTTTTGATTAAAGTAACTTCGTTGTATTGTTAGGGCAAAGGTAGCAAAAATTCTGGTAAGCCATGCACTTTACATGCGCTTTAATTTGTTATATTTTTGAAACAAACATGCTTTTTGATACTTATAGTTTACAAAACTGGTGACAAAGGCCATGTTTTTCATTTTTATTTCATAACTTAGCCCCCAAGCAACAACAGGTTGACACGTTGCCCGCTGCATGCTTATCGCATAAAACAACTCGCTAAAGGCAACCTTTAAACACAAATATGTTATCGAAACTTAAAACACTTGATATGAAAACAATCGAACAACGACTTGAAGCTTTGCGCCAATTGATGCATAGAGAGCACTTGGCGGCTTTCATCTTTCCCAGTACCGACTCATTCGGGCGAATATGTGCCAGAACATTGGAAGGGTAGACAATGGATTTCGGGCTTTAATGGTTCGGCTGGTACGGCTGTGGTGACGCTTGAAGATGCTGCAGTGTGGACCGACTCGCGCTATTTCATCGCGGCCGAAGAACAATTGCACGGCACTGAATTTAAATTAATGAAAGACGGAATGCCAGGTACACCCTCGATTGCGGAGTGGTTGGCCGACAAACTGAAGCATACCAACAACACCGAAGTGGCACTCGACGGCATGGTTAACACGCTTAACGAGGTGAATGCGCTGAAAGAGGAGTTGAGAAAACTGGGCGGTTTGACGCTTAGAACAAATCTAGACCCTTTAAAAACAATATGGACCAACCGCCCCGAAATTCCTACTAACAAGGTGGAATTGCAGCCTTTGGAACTGGCTGGCGAAGAAACAAAGCATAAAATTGAACGCATTCGCATGGCACTTAGAGCCGTGCACGCTGATGGCACCTTGGTGAGCACACTCGACGATGTGGCTTGGACGCTTAATCTTCGTGGCTCGGACGTGGAATGTAACCCTGTGTTTGTGGCTTATTTGCTTATCGAACAGCAACGCACCATCTTATATATTAATAAGGAGAAGCTAACAAACGAGGTGTACAACTATCTGCTTTCGCAGCAAATTGACGTGGAAGATTATGCTGATGTAACGAAGGGACTGGCTAATTATTCTGAATATAACATCTTGTTAGACCCAAACACCACCAACTACACGCTGGCTAAAATGGTGAAATGCCAAGAGATTGTGACGAAGCCTTCGCCTGTTCCTGCGTTGAAAGCAGTGAAGAATGAGGCAGAAATTCGCGGTTTTCGCAATGCTATGCTTAAAGATGGCATCGCGATGGTGAAGTTTTTGAAGTGGTTGAAACCCGCCGTGGAGGCAGGAAATGAAACAGAAATGTCGCTAGATGATAAACTAACATCGCTTAGAGCCGAACAACCGCTGTTCAAAGGTAAATCGTTTGAAACCATCGTTGGCTATGAAGCACACGGCGCCATCGTGCACTACGAAGCCACACCCGAAACAAACATCCCCGTAAAGCCACACGGACTGGTGCTTATTGATAGTGGCGGACAATATCAAGACGGCACAACCGACATCACACGAACCATCGCTTTGGGCGATACAACGCCCGAACAACGCACCGCCTACACACTGGTGCTGAAGGGTTTTATTAATTTTGCCATGCTTAAGTTCCCCGATGGTGCCACTGGCACGCAGCTCGACGCCACGGCTAGACTCCCTCTTTGGCGAGAAGGTATGAACTATTTGCACGGAACAGGCCACGGCGTGGGGGCTTATCTCAACGTACACGAAGGGCCTCATCAAGTTCGTATGCAATGGCGACCCGCTCCTTTCCATGCTGGAATGACGGTTACCGACGAGCCTGGTCTTTATATTGAGGACTTATTTGGCATCCGAATTGAGAACACTTTGCTCACCACGCCCTATCGTTCTACACCTTTTGGCGAGTTCTTGCAGTTCTCTTCGCTCACGCTTTGCCCCATCGACACTGCTCCTATTGAACTGTCAATGCTTACACTCGACGAGCTTTCGTGGCTTAACAACTATCATCGCACGGTGTACAACACGCTTGCGCCACATCTCGACAGCGAGCATACGGAGTGGCTAAAGGATGCGACAAAACCGTTAGAAGTGGCTAAATAACTGGCGTTTGGGTAGAACGTCCATGGGTTGAAAGAGAAATAACAAGCCTATTTCTGCACAAAAACTCACCACTGGTGCCTCAAAGCCAAAATCATAAAGGGCTGGAAAAACTAGAATGTTCTAGATTTTCCAGCCCTTTTTTATTTCGACATCGTCTGATTTATCTGATATTGCAACCTATTTTATCAGATCTTTCAATCTATTATATCAGAAGTATCGGCCAATGTTATCTTAATACCACTTCTTTATTTCAATATAATGTTGTGCGAACTCTTCGGCTTGACCGGGCTTTGTTTGTTTAACAAGCTTGGCAGGTACGCCCGCCCACAACTCATTAGGTCCAATCTTGGTGCCTTGTAGCACCACAGCACCAGCAGCAACGATAGCCCCTTCGCCCACTTCGGCCTTATCTAGCACCGTTGCACCCATGCCAATAAGACAGCCACGGCGAAGTGTACAACCGTGAACAGTGGCGTTATGCCCCACCGACACATCGTCTTCTATCTCTACGGGCGTGCCATGCGACTGGTGAACGCATGCTCCGTCTTGTATGTTTACCCGATTACCGATGCGTATACCATCGACATCTGCACGAAGAACCGCACAGAACCACACCGAGCAATCGTCGCCTAAAGTGACGTCGCCCACGATGGTGGCGTTCTCAGAAAAATAACAATTACGGCCCCATTGTGGGCCTTTACCGTTTACTGGCTTTGTAAGCATGATGTTATATTTGTTTATTGGCGTGTGAATTTGTTTACTTGCACTTGCGCTTGCCACTTATTTAGCGCACAAAGCTATATTTTAATAAGCTAACAAGCAAGCGAGCTGACAATTGAAACGGGTGTTTTCTCACCGCTTTAACCATCAACTCGCTCGCTTGCTCCATGGCGTTGCATCATCTTTCAATTGTCACTTCCTCACGATAGTCTTTCACTCGAAACACAAAACGCGTGTTGGTGGGTAACGACTTGAGCGGAATACTGATGTAATAGCTTTGCGAATAATATTGCGGCACGCCGTTCTGACTGTGAACAAGGTGCATATATAAGATGTGTTGACCGCTTGGCGTACGCACCAACGAGTCGCGAACAACACCTATTCTCTGTTTCTTATCCTGCCCATCGCTACGCCCCACCTTCAGCGCGAAGCCGATATTGAAGTACTTTCTGTTTTTACTAACCCACGCACTTTCGAAGGTTACGGGGTCGGTTTCCAACTTCGAGTTGGTTGAAAGCTGCACAACAGGCAGCGCAACAATACTTCGTGGATTGACGTTTTTCCCGTTTTGGTCGTAATAATACAACACGCGATAAACGCTATCTGCAACAGCTAGCGACTTATTTACGATGTTATCAGCAATCCGAAGCGTGTCTCCCTCGTCGGTAACAACGTAGGCCAGCGTGCCTTTAGCTGTGGTATGCACCTCGCCAAAACGTGCTTGGAGATACGAATTTGCACCATCGCCCGTGCTATAATGGTTGTCTTCGCAAGCCAACAAGCCTGCAACAACCATCATAACCACCAAGCATTGCACACCTAGCCACAACCGTTTGGATATTGATTTGCCGTTGTGTGCTATCATTGGGCGTTGCGTTGGTTAATCAAGGGATTGGCATACATCTCGAGTAGACGCGTTCGTAAGAAGTCTTCGTCTTTGTTTTCGAGGTCAATCTTAGCCATCTGTCCCTCCAAATACTTTTCAAAACGCGCCTCATCTTCGGCCGAGAAAGCGTTCCTTTCCGTTTTTTGTCCAGTAAGTAGATACAAAGCCACGCGGTTTCCGGGGTAGATGCGATAGTGTCGATATATCTCTTTATCGATGTGTTGCGCCACAGCAGCAAACAAATCGCCCTTGGGCAATGTGCGATCTAGCGTGGCCAAGAAGCTGTCAATGCAAGGAGCGCAATGATAATGCACACCTCCCTTATAACCCACAATACCCGTTTGCATGTTCAGCACATCGTCTTGCGCACTCTTTTTAAAGTTGGGCACATCGCGTTTTTGCTGCATTTCTTTCGCTTTGAGATAGTCGCAGGGGTCGTATTCGTACGAGATGGATAGCGGAACGATGTGCAAATGCATTAATCGGTCAACAACATCGCCTTCTCCACCAATGGCCATCATCTTCAAAACGGCCTCTTGCGTGCGGTCGTTCGAGTCTTTTGCCCTACCCTCGCGTTGAGCTATCCACACATTTTCGTGCTTTTCGTTGATGGCGTAGTGCATATACTCCGAGAGAAGCTTGCTCGATGACAACATTTGTCGAATGGGTAGGTTGCGTTCAACGATGAACGACTTGTTTACACGCACCAAATCCTTCACCCACGGCAGCGAGAGCAGATTGTCGCCAATGGCAATTTCGCAAGTTGTGTCGCATCCATTGTCTATAAGAAATTTAGCCAAGAAGGCCGAATCGAGCACAATATCGCGGTGATTACTGATAAAGGTGTAGCGCCGTTGCATGTCGATGGCTTGGCTATCCATGTCTGCGCCGCTACTGGCCTTTGCCAATAGACCAATCAAGAAGGGGTAAGCGAACGTCCGTTGCACTTCAAGACTGGTTTTACAAGCCCGCAGTTGCTGCGCAAATTGCGCAAAAGTGAACTGTGGGAAGATATGGGTTATCACGGCTTCGAACTGCTTATCGGCCAGTAGACGTTCGAAAGCAGCGGGCAACTCTTCGGCATCAAAGGGCCGAATAGACGCGAATTTTTCTTGATAGCTATTGGTTGGCATGTTTTAAAGACAATATTATCGGCAACCCCATCGCTCTTTAGCCTATGCAAAAAGTACGAGTGGTTTGGCCTGCAGCTGTTAAGAGCACGCTAACAGCGCACACTTCGGCCTGCAAGCGAGGCTGTCTTGGTTATACGTTTGTACGCATTGGCAACCCAGGAGATTAGAGTTGGTTCTCCACGATGTCGCTCAACACATCTTTCATTTCCAGTCCGGCGGCACGCACTTGTTGCGGAATAAAGCTCGTTGGCGTCATTCCAGGCGTGGTATTCACCTCAATGAGATTGATTTTATCTGTTCCGTCGGCTTCTTTCGTCAAAATATAGTCGATGCGAATAATACCATTACAACCCAAAAGGTCGTAGATATAAGCCGTATGTTCGGCCACTCTGCGAGCTGTTTCGTTGGCAATGCGAGCTGGAGTAATCTCTTCCACCTGTCCGTTATACTTCGCATCGTAGTCGAAAAATTCGTTATGGCTCACTACTTCTGTGGCTGGCAGCACCCTTGTTTCGCCTTTTACGCGATAGCAACCCACAGAAATTTCGGTACCATCGAGAAACGATTCAATCACAGCCGACTCGTCTTCCATGAGTGCTTTGCGCAATGCTGGTGCCAGTTGGTCGATGTTTTTCACCTTCGACACACCAAAACTCGAGCCATCGGCAGCAGGTTTTACAAAGCAAGGCATGCCCAATTTCTCTTCCACTTCGTGTTCGTTGATAGAAAACTCTTCGCCTCGGCGCACCAAAATGCTGTTGGCCACGTTCACACCTAGTCCGCGAAGGTAGTTGTTAAGCACATACTTGTTAAAGGTTAGTGCCTCAACCAGCACGCCACTAGTGGAGTAAGGCATATCGATGAGTTCGAAATAGCCTTGCATAATACCGTTTTCGCCGGGCGTGCCATGGATGGTGATGTAGGCATAATCAAAAAACACCTGCTTGCCTTCGTGTTCGAAAGAGAAGTTGTTTTTGTCGATGTTGGCTTTTTCGCCATTACCCAGGTCCACTTTCCAATTCATTAGCTCGATGTCTACGATGTAGACATTATACTTTTCCTTATCAAAAAACGAGTAGATGCCACGTGCCGAACGCAATGACACTTCGTGTTCTGACGAGTTACCACCGCATACGATGGCAATATTTCTCTTCAAATCTTTCATATCCTTATATATCTTTTCTTCTTCAACGTTAATTGGCGAGCATAATTTGCCTTCTACAATTATCTCGTTTTTCTAAATTTTCTAGCCCTTAATCGGCTCTTTAGAGACATCTTGGACAGCTTGAGCTTATGGCTGCTTTGGCTTTTAGTTTGCCAATCCCTTGATGTAGTTTCGCCATTTTTCGAGCAACTGTTCCATATCCTGAGGCATGGGCGAGGTGAAATCCATTTGCTTTCCTGTTGTGGGATGCACAAAACCCAGTGTTCGGGCGTGCAATGCCTGCCTAGGACAAATTTTAAGACAGTTTTGTATGAATGCCTTATAGGTAGACGAACGCTCACCGCGCAATATTTCGGTTCCGCCATAGCGTTCATCGCCAAACATGGGGTGGCCGATGTGCTTCATATGTGCTCGTATTTGGTGGGTTCTTCCCGTCTCTAGGATGCATTCCACAAAGGTAACATATCCAAAACGTTCTAACACACGATAATGAGTAACGGCCGATTTACCTATCTCGCTATCGGGAGCAAACACCGCCATACGGAGTCTGTCTCGTGGGTCGCGCCCAATATTGCCCTCTATTCGCCCCTCATCTTCGGTGAAATTGGCCCACACCAGGGCGTTATAGCTTCGGTGAGTGGTTTTGTTAAAGAACTGCAAGCCTAGATGTCGCTTAGCTTCGGGCGTCTTTGCCACAACCAGCAGTCCGCTTGTGTCTTTATCTATGCGATGCACCAGTCCCACTTCGGGGTCGTTGGCATCAAAAGATGGCATATTTCGCAGGTGCCATGCCACGGCATTGATAAGCGTACCATGAAAGTTGCCAGCCCCTGGATGCACCACCATGCCTGCCGGTTTGTTAATAACCAT
This sequence comes from Hoylesella shahii DSM 15611 = JCM 12083, assembly GCF_000613445.1. Taxonomy (GTDB): domain Bacteria; phylum Bacteroidota; class Bacteroidia; order Bacteroidales; family Bacteroidaceae; genus Prevotella; species Prevotella shahii. The sequence goes on along the minus strand of NZ_BAIZ01000023.1, from coordinate 23,757 downwards.
CAGCGCTTCGTCTTCGTACACCACGTCGAGTGGCAGGTTTTCGGCCTCAATGGTGGTGTCGTGGTGTGGCCTGTCGAGCATGAGGGTTATCACATCGCCTGGCCTAACCTTGTAATTGCTTTTCACTGCACTGTCGTTCACATGCACAAAGCCAGCATCGGCGGCCTTTTGTATGCGGTTTCTACTGCTGTGTTGCAACCTTTCGGCCATAAAGCGGTCGATGCGCACGGGCACTTGTCCCTTGTCTACCACAATTCGCAGATGCTCGTAGAGCTGTCCCGTGTCGTCATCCTGTTCTTCTATCTCGTCTATATAGTCGGTCATGCGTTGTTGCTGTTGTTCTTATGGCCATTATTCATGGCCCAATGACTTACTAGTTTTCGTTGCGTTGTGGCAGTTCGGCAGGCGAAACCACGTCAAACTCGTCCACTTCGTTCTCTCCTCCGGCTTCTTGCTGGTTGTTATAAATGGGTTCAACGTAATCGATGCTCGAATCGTCGGCCGAACGCGAACCGTTACCCACCTGCAACACCACCACTGCGCCCACGGGGATGCGCTCGCCGGCCGACACATGCCTACCATTTACGGTGGCACCATACACCCATTCGCGTTCGCCTACTATATATTGGGGTGGCCCCACCTTAAATCCCATAGCCGTGAGCTTGGCTATTGCCTCGCGCACCGAACTATTATCGATAATATCTGGAAGGGTGATGGTGGGCGTATTGCCCGAATTAACAATAACATAGATAACATGGCCCGACTTTACTTTGTCGCCAGGCTGGGGCGATTGCTCCAAAATACAATCGGCAGGAAGTGTGCGTACATAACCCGTATCGGTCACTTCGATGAGCAATCCTTCGTTGGCAAGAATTTGTTTGGCATCGGCATACGACTTATGCCTTATATCGGGGATGAGAATAGCCTCGCCGTGGTGGGTGTAAATGTCGATACCGAACTTTGCTCCAACCACGAGTAAGACTAAAACAATGGCCATCGCCAAGAGGTTTAGCCAAATATATTTGCTTGTTAGTTTACCAAAAAAATCTGATGACTTCATTCTTTATTCTATACTTATTGGCAAAGGTAGTGCAAATAGCACAAAACACAAAGAAAAAGACATAAAAAAAGACGACTGCTACATCCTCATGCCACAGTCGCCCCACAAATTTAAGAGAGTTTTATTATCAACGAGAGTAATACTCGTTAATTATGAATAGATTGAAACAGGATACCAATTAGCTTGTCACAAGTGTATCGGCATACATACTTTCTACCTAAATCTTCGCTACAACGCATTGTAGCGCCTGGAAGAAAGATTGAAAAAATCTACTTTTAATGGGTGCAAAGTTAACTAAAAGAAATGAATTTTGCAAATATTTTAGGCATTTAACCTAATTTTTTTATTATTTATTATCGCTAAATATGCCGAAACTTCTCATTTTCAAGCACTTTATGACAGTACATTTTAATTAACATTTTGTAGTGAACACTTGTTAATGAGGCTGCAAACGATTATTAAACTGCGCATATTGACACTCAATTCCTGGATAAAACGACACGAAACCGCCACCCAAACCAGCAATTAGCAAGCATGTATAGTTAAAAACGACGTAAATATTGGTTTGTTTACAACATAAAGTTGCAAGCAACCTGCAATTGCGCCAATATAGTACAACCAACTACAACCAACTATACCCACTCGCAGACGTTAAGTTTCTGTGGGCGAGAGTTGACTGCCGCATCGTGTTTTCCATCTTCTATCATTCTTATTCTTTGCAACCTAACACCGCCTAAAGGATTAGTTTGAGGCAACGTTTGCGTGTTGCGCCCTCAATTACCGACAACTATTTTGCTCATACCCCCCCTGCAACAAGGCAACAAACAATCTGCGAACAACAAAACATTGTTCGCAACAGATGCTTAGCGCACAAGCGCACTCGCCTCTCGCCAATATACACAGAGACACATAGCAGTGATTGATTAGTGAAAAAACACTGGTTCTAAATGTTCGCAAATCTTACGTGCCACGCTTTAGGCTAGATTTTCGGGACAAGTTGATGCACATTTGCGGCAGCGGTTGGCACAATGCGTGCTAAACAACATCGCAACATAGTACAAAACCCGGCAAACCAATCACCGAGAAGTCCATCATCGCCCCCAAAAAACATTTAGAACCAGCACCAATTACATCTGCGAGATAACATTCTGCATGCGCTGCGTCATCTCGTCTTTGTCGTACGGCTCTTTAAAAGCGATAAAAATGGTGTCGTTACCAGATATTGTGCCCAATATTTGCTCAATACCACCATTATCAATGTTATACGCAATAGAGCTTGCATAACCGGGACGCGTCTTCATTACGCCCATGTTTCCCGAATATGCAACAGAAAGAAAACCCGAAACTTTCATCATTTCGCGAGCCGTTCTAGGACTGGGCACGCGTTTATACATTGTTTCGTTAGGTAGTACGTAGGTGTATTTACCGTTAATACTGGCGGCTTTTGCCACCTTTAGTTGCTTCAAGTCGCGACTCAGTGTGGCCTGAGTGATGTGAAACCCTTCAATGGCTAGTGCTTTCAGTAGGTCTTCTTGGCAGCCTATCTCCTGACTGGAGATTAGCAGCTTCAATGTTTCAAGTCGGCTGTTTTTCTCTTTCATGTCTGCATCTAATTCAAGTTAAGAAAAGTAGAACGTAAACTGGGGCGCAAATCTCTAACCCATGCGCTCTTTGTAACGCTTTACCCTATTTTGCAAAGTTATGTAATTAAACAACAACTTACAAGAAAAAACAGCATTTTGTTATAAAAGATTGGCAAAGATGAATAAAAATAGAATATATTTTACATACAAGGGGTTATCTACGCATTTATACTATGTCTTAACACTTAAATAGGCGGTTTGCTTTGTTGTCGTTCTCTACGTTCTACATTCATTTTTTTGTGTTCTATTTTGTGTAATTGCCACTCACTCATACCTCTACCCTTCTCGCTTTCGCTGTTTCTCACGAGAGTGATTTATTCGGCTTTGTATGATAATTCACATACGCCCGATATGCAAAGCAGTATTCTTCTCTTTTTAATACGTGTACAGACGCGCACGCGTTGTAGCGTTAAACGCAGCATACAACACCAAACCACCGTCTTAAAACCTTGGCACAAGAGCAACAACACGCCACTTCTATGGTCTATGGTGCAGGGTTTAGCAACATGGAGCAAAGAAACAAATGTTAATTCGGTTATCTTTCTTTACAAAACACACCCTTATTCTACACCCCTTCTAGAGAAAAATAAGGGTAAAAACCTATGTTTGGCCAACTCGAAAGGCGATTTTTCGAACTTTGCTCAATCATTATTTTGCCCTTTTTGGGCTATTTACCTATATTTTGGGTTTCTATTTGGAGCGATTTCTTTATTTTTTGCGTTCGCCAACAACCAATTTTCGACGTAATTTGAGTAAAAAACCGAAAGTAAAATGCAGCAAATAACATCGCTAACTGCTAGAGATAGCCTTGCATTTTGCAGCATATTACGTTGCGTTTTGGTGCAGTTAGCAGTGCTAAAACCTAGTTTTTACGCTAGCATTATGAAAGGATAAACCTCGTTTTACAAATAATATGAAGTAAAATGAAGGTATATTTTATCGTTTTAAACACAAAACAAACAATTCTCTAACACACTCTTTCAAGCCTCATCTAAACATCATCTAAATGCCATTAAAAACAGGAGAGCATCCCAAAAACTGGCAAAAACTGGCATATTAGCCCCTAAAACAATTTAACGCAATATAAATCAACGTCTTATAAACTCTCGAAATACGCCATGTTTTTCGAGCGAGGGCCGACTTGATGCGCGCCGATGGGCGCTATAATGTTAAAATTTGGTGCATTTATTTTACAAAATACCAACAACTTCCCTTCCCTTTTGCATCTCTTTATGCCAGTCTGGGAGAAGCAAAGGTTTTTAAATAGTGGCTATTGTCTACTGATAACTTCTATATGGAAGTGCAAAAATAGCATTTGTTATCAACCCAAATACGAGTTTTTCTACAAAAGCGTAGAATGGTATTGTACTTAATGGTTGACATCATCAAGCTATTAGACTAAAAGCCAAAACAAAAAAAACGCTGGAAGCAACTGCTTTAAAGCAGCCGACAACCAGCGTTAGCGCTAATAATTGCTTGAATGGAGACCTACACCCACTAAGAAGCAGGGCAGAAGCAACACAAGCCATTTAGACAGCGAGGCAGAAACTTAGAAGTAGTAGGCCACACCCAACTGCCAAACATTGTTGCGTACATCGTATTTCTTACGCGTCTCTTTAATTCCGTCTACAGAGAAAACAACATCACCCGTAGAACCCAGTGCGATGTTATAGCCAATAGTGGCCTGAAGGTGATTGGCTAAGAAGATACCAGCACCCACATTAACACTGAAAGCAGAGGATTTCAAAGTCCAATCGGCAAACTTGGGAATGAGTTCTTGCTCTTGTTTGCCCAAATTAAAAGCCACTTGCGGACCGCCAAACACAAAGATGTCGGCCGATTCACTAAGTCCAAAGGAGAAGCGAGCGTTGATAGGCACAATCACCTGTTCGCTTTTCACCACCGTATTGACTAATCCCATAGGACCAGTAACTTTAGCCTCTCGTTTTTCGTACAAGGCAGAAGCATCCATTCCTAGTCCAAGTATGGGCAAGTTAAACTTGATGGTAGGACCGATGAAGTATCCAATACGGTTTTCAGCCTTCCAGTCGTCTATGCTAATAGACACTTGCGAAGTGTTGATACCACCTTTAACACCCAATTTCACTTGTGCATTGGCATTCACAGACAAGGTTAATGCTGCGACAAGCACAGCCATTTTCATCATCTTTTTCATACAATAATAGTTTTAAATTAAACAAATATACACGTATTGAGCGCTATCGGTTGCGTCCAAACGTGTGTGATTCACGGTTAGTGTCGTTCTCTTCTCACCGACATACGGGGTGCGCTGTTTGTCTTAGAGCTAGTTGTAGTTTTTTCTTTTTTGGTAGTTGGGGCAATGGTAGCCCTTCTGTTGGTTCGCGGAGCCTTCACGCCACTGCGCGTCTTAGTGGCAGAAGCTAGGCTATCCGTCGTTTGTTGTTTCTTCACGCCCCACATTCCTTTCTCAAAAGCCGCTATTTCGGCCTCGATACGTTTTTGTTCTTTAGCCATAGCCGAGTCGTTTTTGCAATATTGCGCCAACGTTAGTCCCAGCATATTATTGGTTTTATAAATCTTTCCACGATACTTATTGGTGGCGAAATAGTCGGCCAAGCTCATCGTTGCGGCATTATTGAGGTTGCTTGTCATCACCATTTGCTTAGCAAGGAAAGGTGCAAGGTCGTCGTATTTCACCCAAAACAGCGGATAAGTAGTGGCATCGCCAAAATCGTCTTGACGCTTCATGATAGGACAAAGTGCCAACACCTTGGTGTGAAAAGTTGCCGTGGCTTGGTCGTAATAGGCGCTTTCCTTGATATAGTAGGCCGTAACCTCGCGCGAAGGAATATCGCTATTATCGATGCGCACTCGTCCATCCACACGTTCATAATAGATGTGATAGTTGTCGAGTAGTGCCAAAGGTTTCACGCGCGCCGAGTCTTCGAAGCTCTCGTTACCGTCAAGTCGATACTCGTAAGCCTTAACTTGTCCGCGCATCACCAGTTTAAAGAGATAGGTAAAGAGGTTCATGCGACCGTCGGTGGGCTCAACGGGATAGTACAATGCTGCGTTGGCGTCTTCGGTTAAATTCAGTTCGCGGTAAATATCGCGCCTCCAAACCACATCCTCGTCCATCTTGCTTTGGGTGGGGAAGGATATGCGCGCCCGCAAACTCACGTTATCGGCGTTGCCAGTGGCGGTGTTGTGTTGCTGTTGTCGGCGTGCAGCAGGCTGTGCGAAAGCCCCTTGTAGGGAGCACGACATCAAAATTACGAATACTAATCTTATCATCTGTTGTTGAATTGCATTGGTTGTTGGGATGCAGAGCAGCGGTTTACTGGTCATTGTTTACTGGCCTACCGCCAGAAAAGCCTGCTTAAGCGTCCCGTTTGTCACTTCACTATCACCTCCATAGCTTGAGGCAGCTTGCGTGTTATGCCATCTGGCCCAACGGCCGACACGTTGCTAACGTAGAAACGCTTACCACGCGAGAGTTTACGGAAGGCATCGCGTTGGCGTTCGGAGAACTGATTACCAGCCGAAGCCATTGGCACGGCATTGCCCATGTTATCGAAGAACACCGTTTCGAAGCTTAGAACGCGGAAACGAATATCGAGGATGCCATCGTCGATAGCCGCCTCTATGCCTCCTGCGCCCATCAAAGCGCCCTTGCCAAGACCGCCACCCTTAAAGCGATCGGTGCCAACGGCGATGAAAGCAGTGGGGTCGGGCAGTTTACGAACATGGAAAACAGCTTGCCCCAAGGAGCGAACTTTACCCTTATCGTTGGCAGTTATGTTGAAAGTAACGTCGCGTCCCACGGCCGAAGGCACGGCCACATAATGTCCGTTGCCTTTATTGGTGAGCGTTCCGCCCGTCATGGTCATGCTAATAGCATTTTGTGGAATACCCGAAACGCTAACACTCATAGGGTTGGTATATCCTGCATAGAGCACATTCATCAAGTCGGCAGCCACCGTTGCGGCTGTAGGCATGGCCACAACCTCGTATTTTTGGAGGAAATTTCGGCGCAACACTTCGCCCGAACCGTTGCGCATGGTGATATATCCACCAAACGAGTGCTGCCCCACTCCACCTGCTGTGAAGGCGTATTTGCCATTCTTGAGGTTCACGCGTGCACCATTTATATAGATGTCGGGCTGCTGCGTAGAGTCTACTGCGGCCATAACGATACTAGCCGAGAACGTTTCGCCAGGGTAAAGCGTAGTTTTTTCGGGTATCACAAAGGCATCGAGCTTGTTCACTCGAATATCTTTCATGTCGATATTGGCCACTAACGTGTGCAGCACTTCCCCTTCGGCGTAGCGTATATCGCTTTGAAGTTTCGACAAAAGCGTAACAGCGGCCGACACAGGCATGCTCTCAAACATGTATTCTTGCCAGTTTTTACCCATCGAGCGTTTGCCCTTGGGTATCTCGGTAGAGAGGTTTTGGGCGATGATGTCTCGCTGTGTGGGGTCGTTAATCATCTTGAGGATATAGTTGCGATAGGCGTTTATGCCCTCGAAAAGTTTTCGGCCCTTACCCTCGATGGGAGCAAGCATCACATGACTAGCAGCTTCAAGATTTTCTTTGTTCACGATGTTGCGCACGTCGGCATCACTACCATCGGCTTCGCGAACGATATCCACCTTAAGCTGTTGCACAAAATTGAAGAGCGAATCGCTAGCTTTTCGCACCCCTTCGGCTTTAGTAAACCATGCTTTCACCTTCTCGGGATTACTCTTTAACTGATGCGCGAACACGTCGTAAAGTGCATTATTCTGCTTGGTAGAGCCAGCAATGGTGCGCTTAAGACTATCTTCTACCACCGAGAAGCCCTCGAGCACCTCGGTAGAAACGTTGAGAGCCAGCATCGCCATGAGCACCACATAGAGCAGATTAATCATCTTTTGGCGCGGAGATATGGGCCTTTTCTTTATTGCCATCTGCCGTTGGGTTATGGGTTTTGCATCTTCATGTTCACCGTCATAGCCTCAATCATACGGGCATAGATGGCGTTTAGCTGTTCAATCTGTTGCGCCATGCGTCGGCTTTGGTCGTTTATCTGGTCGATAGTACCAATCTGTTGACTGGCACTCTTGAGCTGCATTTCGTAAACTTTGCTAATACCGGTGAGCGTTCGGTTAAGGTTTTCCATCTCTTCGCTGTCTCTTGTGAGGCGTGCGCTTTGCTGACTAACCTTTTCAAGCGTCTCGGTAAGCTTGTTCAGTTCGTCGATATAACGGCTTGTTGCCTCGGCCACGTCTACAGTTCCCAGCATTGGTGACGCTTGTGGAGCAGCCATTGCGGGTGTAGCCTCAACCATTGCAGGCGAACTTTGTGCAACATTAGGCGTTCCAACCGTTGTAGCCACAGCGTCGTTAGCTTGTTGCAGGGGAGTATTAACCTGTTGTTGAGCGGTGTTAACCTGTTGTTGGGCGCTGTTTACCTGTTGTTGGGTGCCGTTTGTATGCGTTTGATTTGGCGCAACGTTGTTAGCAACCTTGCTTTCGTTGGCATCGAGATATTCTTCCGACACGTGCGAAGGCAAGTCCATGCCGTCGGCCGTTTTATCGAAAGGCCTATCAAAGGCCGAAAGGAAGAACACAACAACCTCTGTTCCCATACCAAAGAAGAGCATGAGGTTAGCCCCAGGCAAGTGGGTTAGTTTAAAAAGGGTGCCAAGGATAACGATAGACGCGCCCCAGCTATAAGCATAGTTGAGGAACGTTTGTCCTGGAACGCTATCCATCCACTTTTGTAGACGATAGACAATGTTGTATTTACTGTAGGATGTCATTTGCTTTTTTGCTTTTGAGGTTTGCCAGTGGCTGTTGTAGCCAAGCTTCTTACACATCGGAAACCGATGTATGCGCGCGGTTGGTTTTGATATTCCCAGCTTCGCCACGCACTTCTGATATAGGATTCGGGGTCTTTCCACGAGCCACCCCTCACACTTTTCTTCTTTAAGCGGTAGGGATCTTCCTTAGCAGCCTTATAATCTAACTGCGGATTGAGGTCGTTCATAGCCCCCACACCGGCCTCGGTATAGATAGTACTTGTCCATTCGGCCACGTTACCAGCCATATCATACAGTCCGTTGCTATTGCTTTGATAAGCCCCCACCCTGCTTGTTATGAGGTTTCCATCTTGAGTATAGTCTCCTCGGTCGGGTTTAAAATTGGCATAGAAGCATCCTTGGCCATTCTTTACGTTAGTATTTTCCCAGGGAAATTCTGTTCCGGCCTTGCCACGCGCAGCGTATTCCCACTCGGCTTCGGTGGGTAATCGGTAGCGTTGCACAAAGCGAGCCACGGGTCCGAGCCCCTTAAGCAGATAGTCGGTGCGCCATGCACAGAAGGCATTTGCCTGTTCCCAGGTAACCCCCACAACGGGATAATCGTTGTAAGCGGGGTTACTAAAGTAGTTACGAAGATAAACTTCGTTATCCGAATTGGTGAAATCGTTCACCCAACAAGTTGTGTCGGGGTACACATTCACGATATAAGTGTTAAGAAAGTCCCACGGACCAGAGAGCGGACGGTTAATTGTTTCGCTCACGATGTTGCCACTATCATCGACATAAGCCGTGTCTTTAGATATCATCACCTCTTCATCGGGGTCGACAGTGCGGTCGGTATTGAGGTTTCTTTCTTGTGGCAAGATGCGGTTTTTACGCAAGGCCGCGGTGGTATAGTCGTAAATCTCGTAGCGATAGTTAAGCTGACGATAGTCGAGCAGTTTCTCTCCGGTAACGGGATTAGTGACATACAAGCTTTCGATGGCACGTTGTTCGTCTTCGTTGGGTTTACGTGGTAAGGGCTTTTTCCAGTTCACTTGTGGTCGAATGGCATTTCCGTCCTTATCTTCGGTAATCATATAGGTTTCGTCTCCTCCGTAAGCGGGGTCGGCCAAACGTGTTCTAAGGATGCTATCACGCACCCAATTCACGAATTGTTTATACTTCGAGTTGGTTACTTCGGTTTCGTCCATCCAGAAACCATCCACCGAAACATCTTTAACGGGAGTGCTTTTGCCCCACAAACTGTCACCATTTTCGATGCCCATTTTGAGGTATCCACGTCCCACTCGGGTCATTCCGTAGGGCGTTGGCTCGGCGAAGCTCCTGCTCGAGCCCACACCAACCACTTCGCCACCGCGTCCCGTAGCAGATATTCCCTTACCGCCGAAGCATCCTGAAACTGCCAGCGACAGGCTTAAGGCGCACAGCGCCAACACGAATTGCCTTTTTTTCTTCATCATCTGTTTTATCCAATCAACACGTAGCACGTTTATCTAGTATGCCTTTCGCTGGCAAACCGCCCTTTGTGCAATAGCTTTGCATTGCGGGATGTGCCTATAATAGTCTTACGCTTTTATGTTTATTCTTTCCTTTTTTTACAAAATTGAGTTCTTGTTGAAAGCCAACGAAGAGTTCGTGACTGCCATTCCCAGGCTTTATGGCTGTGGTGTACATCTCGTAACTATAGCCCAACACCACACCATGGAAGCGTCCACCAATCATGCCCGTTATCGAAATAGTGGGCGAATAGCTCAATGCGGCATACAACAAACGTTTCTCGTTGGTGTATTCCACGCGTGCTGTGATGTCGGCCCGATAATTAGAGCCATCTGTTCGCACCAACGCCGAGGGTTTTACCTTTACAAACGGATTATGCAACGATATATTGCATCCGCCAGTTAGATAATATGTGGGGGCGATTGGCAGCTCGTGACGTTCGCCCAGTTCTACAGTTGGTGCGTTTAGATGTTGTGCCGACAGCCCTACATACCACGATGGAGCCATGAAATATAGTCCTGCACCGAGGTCGATGCCGTTTCCCGTCTCTTGCGTTGTGGGCAAAGCGCGGTCGTTGGCATCGGCTGGGTCGAGCTTTGTGCCGTCTATGGTCTCCAAAATTAGTGCTCCTTGCAAACCCACGCCCAATATCGAACGCCCCAACTTAAGCTTATAGGCATATTGCAGCGCGATGCGTTGGTGCTTGAAAACACCCAACTGGTCGTTCATCAGCTGCAAACCAGCGCCGTGTTGCCTACCCGCAAAGACGAAAGGCATATCTGCCACGAGCACCATTGTTCGCGGATGGTTTTCAAATCCGGCCATATTCATGGCGTAAGCACCTGCCACATTGAGCTTCGACTGCTTACCCACTGCTGCAGGATTGAACGTGGGTTCGAGGTCGAAGTAATGCGAAAAGGTCGCATCGTACTGGGCACTGGCCTCACAAAAGTCCAGAACCAGCCACAGCGTAATGATGGTTAAACGTTTCAACACGTATCCTATAACGTGTGTATAACGGATATATTGTGTGGCTGCCACAAAAAATAGCGATGCAAAAGAATGATTAACAAATGTACGCAAGCGCGAGAAAGGCTCAACGCGATGCTTCAAAGGCTAGGTTTTATTGCTTTGGGCTTCATGATGCAAGGATAATGGCGAGGCTGATTATGGGTAGAGCTAAATAAGAATGGAGCCGAACGTCCATCAACGGATGCCCGACTCCAACCAACAATTTAACTTTATACCTTAGACTAAGCTAATGTCCTTTTGCTTAAGACTGGTTTTAAAACGCTTTCGCCACTGATTTTTCTTACTGTTTTTACGTGGCGTCTTGATGTACATTTGGGGTTTTGACACCAAAAAAGGATGTAATTCCAATCTAAAGTCTTTTAGCCACAACTTCCTACATTACATTTTAGGTTACCCTAAATACCAAATTGTTGGCTTAGAACTAGAGGGATAGGCTCACGCCTTGCCTCTTAGTAGGTTATGAAAAAAAACATTTTATTTATGGGTTCACTTCATTGTCTATTGTTTGTTTATGCGATGAGCTGACTTATCGTCATTGCTCTTGGCTGCCATTCTTATCTCTGGTTGCCTCATTGAGAAAGAACAAGGCTGCGGAGGTAAGCCTATTAGATAAGGTTATGTTCGTATTCGGGGGCTAGTGAGTTCTAGATAATTCGAAAGAAAATGTTATATTCAACATGCCTTGGCCTCCTATTCCCGCACCTGAACTTGTTCTTCTCAACAGCGAGCGACCCTTTGTCGCTGCCGTTATATCTTGATGTGTCACTGCATTTCTAGGCTTTGACTGCTGCTTTGCGCGTATTTATTGCCTTCAACATCACAGAACACAGTCTCATGGGACTTTCATTACATTGGGTTTTATCGACAACAGTGCTGGATATAGTTAAAAAGTTGGCGGATAGACGAGAAGTAACTCCCGCTGTTTAACAACTACCGTTTCTGTTTTTACACTAATGAGTGTCTGAACGAATGCATAATGCTAACCATAACTTACACAAACAGGCTTCAAAACATCCATCCTCCAACTCTTAAACAACAGGGAAAGGAAGACCGCTGGCAGAAAAAACAAAACTAAACATACTATTCAAATCCACCAATGATGCGATCTTCGGTCGTTCGACCTACTTTCCCTATCTGAGGACTCACGTCTCACAACGTTTACCTCATTGCGTCTTTAAAGTCAAATCCAGTTTATCAACCTACCGTTTCACAACGTATTCATGAAAATATGTTGTCACTCTATTTTCTATCACAATGTTGACTTTCTGATGTTGTATTCTTGCAGTTATTGTGTTTACGTTATTTCAGTTTCACTTTTGAGGTTTTGTTCCTCTTATGTGTTGCCTTGTTGACGTGGGATGACCACTCGCTCGCAGCCTTTCCCGCTTTTTCGTCCTTTTATATAAGGGTTATGTTTCGCTATTCCTTTTGACTTACCTTTTGTGTTGTTTGCCTCACGCTTGTTATTGCATAAAGCTTTTCGGCGCCACGTTTAAGGTTTGTCTAAGCCGTTTATGGCTGTTTGATTATTTCAATGGCAAAGTTAGGCGTTTTTTCAAAATCTCTTACTAGTAAAAACATACATTTTAATAGCTTTTTCGTACATTATAACTTTAATATCAATTGCGCCATTGGTCTTACAAAAGCATCGTTTTACCGATGAAATGGGCGATTTTTGATGACAGATTTACATTTTTTTGCGAAGTGTTTTTTAAATGCTTCTAAAAAAGAACTAATATTTCATACTAAAAATCCATTACGCCAAAAGTGCTTTTTACGCCTGTGCCAATGACATATTTACACTGATAAATTGGCGCGAACAGCAGAAACCTACTTTATTCTCAACCTAAAGTCGACACCCGAAAAACTTAGTCCTCCCCTTAGCTGGTTAAAATAAATAGTTGTAACTTTGCGTTTGGTTAGACCGAGCCTATCAATTGGCTCGCAAAACCACACTATCATAACGTGCACACACAACAACTCAAACCCCATTCACGGCTTTGCCCATGCGATATGTAGATGTTATATTGCCCCGACCCCTCGACGGTTTCTTCACTTATGCCATATCCAGCGATATGAGTAGCGGCGTAAAGCTGGGTATTCGCGTGCTTGTTCCCTTCGGCGCATCAAAAACTTGCACGGCGATGGTGGTGAGAATGCACGACGATAAACCTGCTTTCGAAACCAAACAGGTGCTGCAAGTGGTTGACGCTATGCCCATGTTGCTGCCTCAACAGCTCGACCTCTGGAAGTGGATTGCTCAATATTATATGGCTCCTATTGGAGATGTGTACACTGCAGCATTGCCTGCAGGACTGAAAGACGATGAGGGATGGCAACCAAAAACCGAGGTCTATGTGGCCTTGTCCGACAATTTTCAGAACGATAAGGCGCTGGCCATCGCTCTCGATATGCTGAAAAACGCCACTCAACAGCTTAAAGCCTTCACCCACTTCTTGCACTTGAGCCATTGGGACACTATCGAAAACAATCTAACGCAGCTGCCCGTGGCCGAGATTACGCGCGTGGAACTAATGAACGTTAGTGGTGCTAGCAGCGCCATCATCAAGGCTTTGATCAACCGTGGACTGCTTAGAGAATATCATAAAGAGGTGGGACGCCTCAACAATAGCGATGCCGAACCATCCGAAAAACCCAAACCGCTAAGCCAAGCACAACAAGAAGCTTACAACAACATTGTGTTCCAGTTTCTTAAAAAACGCGTGGTGCTATTGCATGGCGTTACATCTAGCGGTAAAACCGAAGTGTATATACACCTTATTAATAAGGCACTGAAAGAAAAAAAACAAGTGCTTTACCTTCTTCCCGAGATTGCTTTAACCGTGCAAATGACGTCGAGACTCAAACGGGTGTTTGGTAATAAACTGGGTATCTACCATTCGCGATACAGCGATGCCGAAAGGGTTGAGATTTGGAAAAAACAACTTTCGACATCGCCTTACGAGGTGATACTGGGCGCAAGAAGCGCGGTGTTCTTACCTTTTCAACGTTTGGGATTGGTTATCATCGACGAAGAACACGAGGGTAGTTTCAAACAACAAGACCCTGCACCTCGTTACCACGCGCGTTCGGCCGCAATCATGCTGGCAAGCTATTACGGCGCGCAAACGCTTTTGGGTACGGCAACGCCCTCAACCGAATCGTTTTTCAATGCCCAAACGGGAAAGTACGGACTGGTGCAGCTACAAACGCGCTACAATGATATTGCCCTACCCGAAATTAAAGTGGTGGATGTGAAAGACCTTCGCCGCCGAAAAATGATGAATGGACCTTTTTCGCCTGCCCTTCTCGCTGCCGTACGCACGGCGCTCGAACACGGCGAACAGGTTATCTTGTTCCAAAATAGACGCGGTTTTGCTCCTATGGTTGAATGCCACACCTGCGGATGGGTGCCTAAATGCGATAATTGCGATGTGTCGCTAACGCTGCATAAGAACATGAATCAGCTCTCTTGCCACTACTGCGGCTTTACTTATGCCGTGCCTTCGCAATGCCCCAACTGCAACGAAACCAACTTAAGGGGCGCGGTTATGGCACCGAAAAGGTTGAAGACTTGTTCGAACAGTTGTTCCCCGATGCCAAAATTGCACGCATGGACCTAGACACCACACGCACTAAAAACGCTTACGAACGCATCATTCAAGACTTTTCGCTGGGTAAAACCAATGTGCTTATCGGCACACAGATGGTTACTAAGGGACTGGATTTCGACAAAGTGAGCGTGGTGGGCATTCTTAATGCGGATGCGATGCTTAACTATCCCGACTTCAGAGCCTACGAACAGGCATTCACCATGATGGCTCAAGTGAGCGGAAGGGCTGGCAGAAAGGGTAAGCGCGGACTGGTTTTGCTACAAACAACCTCACCCGAGCTACCCGTCATTGGACAAGTGGTGCGCAACGATTACCAAGCGTTTTATACCGACTTGCTCGAAGAACGACGCCTGTTTAAATACCCACCGTTTTATCGCTTGGTGTATATCTATCTCAAACATAGCAAAGAACAGGTGGCCGAAACAGCTGGAATTGAACTGGGTAGCCGATTACGACAGTTTTTTTCCGACCGACTTCTAGGGCCCGACAAGCCTGCTGTGGCCCGTATTAAGTCGCTACACATTCGCAAATTGGTATTAAAACTCGAACCTTCACTTAGTGGCGAACAAGTTAGACAATGCTTGCACTACGCCCATAAAGAAATGATGAAAGATAAAAAATACGCCACCCTGCACGTGTTCTACGATGTAGACCCTCTGTAAGGGGAGTACGCTTGATGCTGAAAGGTATCCTTCTGCCATGCAGACCTTTTGTAGTAAAGTCTGCAACAGCGCAAAATGCCTTATCATACCCGCTTTAAGCAAAATCTACTAAACTACTTATTGAACGTGAAGTACTTGGAATACTTAGGGTCGTGCCTAAGCTGTTTCATTGTTTCCCTATAGAGTTCGTCTTCTGCATCACCAAAGTGGATGTCGCTGCAAAAGTCTTCCCACCACTGGTCTATGTCCTGATAAAAAGAGCTCAACTCTTCTTCGCTGAACTTAGGCACGTAATTGTCTACCTCAATCCCTCTATCTTTGAGCTTTGCTATAATTGTTTTTTCTGTTTCTCCCTTATTTCTACTGACATTGAGGCGTACTGCCTCCCTTGAAACAACCCGATTCTGATAGCGTTCTTTTAATCTATCATGCCAAGCATGTTGTAGAATGTCCTCTGCAAAATATTTCTTCCCTTGACCACTTTTTCTAAATATCTCTTCTGAAATATCTACATTATGCTTGAAATATACAGCTTTAACTTCGGGCAGTGTCTTAAAATCAACCTCCTGCTCCATTTCCAATAGGAAACCATTTTGTAGTCCACTTCTCAAAAACACTTGCTTGCCGATGGTTTTTAAAGCATATTCACTTGTCTGAAACATTTGCTTGCCGAAAGTCCTTGAGGTATATATGTGGTGTTGTTGAAATGCATCTGGGTACTTTAATTCATAATAGTATATAACCCCAGTGCGTGATGTGTCTGTATTAGGGGTATAACAATCGTGTGTCGCATCGTAGTTTGTCGTGGCAAAGAACTTTGCGACCTCTAAGTTCGAAGTTAAATCTAAGTAGGGAGTTTTGTTGTAATAGTGTTGGGCTATCCCAATATAATGCATTCGTATGCGGAACTTATCATGCAACAATTCAATGCCTTGTTCCAACATTTGTACAATAGGATGCGATTTGATAAGTAGTTCCATCTCCTGAGAAAATATCAATGGGTCAAGAAAATCTCTTTTAGCATTCTGTTCGGGGTTCCTGAATAGGTTTGGAACGCAAGGAAAACCTTCGTAATGGTCACTTTGCCCGCGATAAAGAAACTTACGCTTGTACATGTTCGGCTTTAATGAAAAGAAATAAATGTCTGGGCGTTTATGATCTAATGGCTCCATTTGTGACATAACGAACGCGTGTTCTCCAAAGTTGTTTCTAGTATGCGCAACGTACGGCGAAGCCAAGCTATCTTAAAATGATGTTCATTCAAATCATAATAATAGCCTAGCTGGGCAATCTCTTTCATCGTGTTGTCGTCCTCATAGGCTTCATTTTCTATTTTTGCTAGATACTCCACAGCCTGATTTATGTTGTCAAAAGGATTTTCTTTCGTCCCCTTTTCACCACTTTTTAGGCTTTTCCCCGTAAATTTAGTCTTTACAGCTACCTTGTTTAGAAAGGCTCTTTCTGAGTCATTGTCTAGCCGTATCTTCATGAAAGACCCATTCATTTGTATGTTTGACAATTCAAACACCTCTCCCGAGAACCCAAACTCCGACTTGAATGTTTTTAAGATATCTTCTTTTAGCTGAGTATCTAGTGTGAGTCCAGGAATGGAGAGCCCCTTTAACAGCATTAAAGAAATAGAATAGCGCACGTTATCTTGGATGTGTTGCATCCATTGTGCTGACTTTCCTTTTCTCCTTTCAGAGATAAATCGGGCTGCTATATACATTTGAAACCTAAGTTGACAACAACCAGTAGCCCTACATTGATTTACTAGGTCGTCACTAATGACAATTGTATCGTCATCGTCTAGCACCGTTATAATCTGTGGCATGCCATTTAAAGGTTCAAGCTTGGGTGCATAGATAATCCGAATCGTATCACTATCCATTGCTAAATAATGGCAAGCGTCTTTTACAAAAGCCTGCGCCACCTGGGTAATTGTTGTTGGATTTATCATCTTTCTTATTTTTATAATTTGAAATTAGCTGCCCATGATTTTCATGGACAACTGCAAAATTAATAAGAACTTTTGTGAGTCCCTTGTTATTTATTTATGAGTGAAGCCAAATTTGAGATAAAAATAAGAAGTCGCTACTATTCATTAAAGATGGGCCTACGTGCTGCGCACAATATGAATAATCAGGCACTAGAAAAAGAAATTACTCATAATAATATGTTAACTTTGCATACGATACGGGTTCACAGCTTGTGACACAATAACTAAAAGAAACTCCAATCATGCAACAACCACAAACAACATAAGCCTATGGTGGCAAGCAACAAAGGGTTTGCTTGGCCACAACAACCGTATGGGAAGCAAAGAACTGCAAGAAGACTTCCTTAAATACTTATACGAACGCAACGAATCTATTGCCCGACAACAGATTGCCGAGGCCGCAACAGACCTCAACACCAACCGTGAGGGTATGAACAACATTGTAGGTGCTCTGATTTTGGCTGGCGAACTAGCCGCCAACGACATGCTCACACTCACCGAAAAGGGACGCTTGCACGCCCTTCGCCTTATCCGCGCACACCGCATCTACGAACAATACCTGGCCGAACACTCGGGTTACGACCCTTCCGAATGGCACGAACGGGCACACCGCATGGAACATCGCATCACTCCCGATGAACAAGAGCGCATCGCTTCGTTGCTGGGCAACCCCCTCTTCGACCCTCATGGCGACCCCATCCCCACGCCCTCGCTGGACATTATTGATAACTACGAGTGTGGTCTACCTGTGGAAGCTTACTCGTGGTGGCGCATAACACATGTGGAAGACGATGATAAACAACTCTTTAGGCTCATCACCGAAAAGGGATTATCCAAAAATTCGCTCATCTATATCACGCATATAGACAACCTCGCCATCATGTTCAACTACGAGGGCGAACGCTTCTCGCTTCCCCTCACTGCGCTCGAAGCCATCAACATGCAGCCTGTTAGCAAAGCCGAAGCCGAAAATCTACCCGAAGCCAACGCCCAACGACTCATTCATCTGCAGGCTGGAGAGCAAGCACGCATCGTGCTTTGTCGCCTGCTTGTCGTGGAGCGCTTCGCCGACGCCTGCTCGATTTGGGATTTGTTAAGGGTAGTGTGGTGAGCATTGATATGGCTAGCCCGATGGGCAACCCCATTGCTTATGTTGTTCGCGGGTCGGCCATCGCTTTAAGACACGAACAAGCTAAGTTTGTGCTGGTGCAAAAAGAGGGTGAAACACCTGCCACTTTACGGCAATAGGCAGCATCTCTCCCAATGGCTTGTATGCCAAGGGCTACAAACCAGCTCTTAACGTATGCGCCAAACTAGTTGTTGGTGTGGCGATTGTGCCAATCCCTACTCCTTTATGAGATTTGTTTTGCGTGCAACAAAGCTAATTAGGCACACCACGATTAACCCAAGCACACACCATCCCCAAGCCATTATCATGTTGTTAAAACTAAACTGGGGTAATAACGCTGTACCTCTTAGTAGGGCCATCGTAAGAAAGGTAAACACAATTACCCGAAATTCGTCTTGCTTGCTAAAGGGTCTATACGCTAGATAACCCAAAATACAAAACACCATACTCTCGTAACCAAAGGCTTCGGCCTTGGGTATATGGTTGAGATAGGTGTATAAGCCCATGCCAATTAATAAAGCAATAGCAAGTGTTAGATACACTCTTTTCATGTTTTTACTCATCGTTTCTTATTTTATTTCACGTTGTTGAAAATCTACAAAAAAGCGTTTCTTGCGCCTAAGTGGGCTATTAGTCTGCCTTTTCGTCGCCCTTATTAGGTGTTTCCTCTGTATTTATGAGCTTTGTTTTACGCGCAATAAAGCTAATGCCACAAACAATAACCATTCCCACAACCATCCATCCATACGTTGGAAGTAAGGGCTTAAGGTCCATTTGCATTGCTTGCTTTACGAACAACAGCGTAAAGACAAACAAAAAGCTGTGTAACATCACCTTCTGTTCTTTGTTTTTCGAAAAGATTGTTTTACCTCTTGCATCCATCTTTCTTACTTTAAGTTTCACATTTGTTTAGTAACATCATTGCATCTATTCTGTTTAATGATGTGCTTGCAAATATATAAAAATCACATCACGTAAAAAAAATGCAACAACTATTTTTATATACATCTTCAAAAATAAGACATTCCAACCAATTGAGCCGCATTATTAGCCCATTCATCTTGCACCAAGCGCCACAATTACCCACTCCTACAACGGCTTCTGCCATCCCCTTTGCTAGGTATTGACACAAAACAGACACTCGAAGCAGCATGCTAATTGCCATAAAAATGGTAACTTTGCAGATGGCCACGGCACAAAAAGCAACGATTTGCTACAAACGGCCGTACACCTAACAACAATGACAACTATGCCCAACAAACAAAATACATCTCCCTGCGACGCTTGCCCTAAAGCAGCCATGCACACTTTACAACGACGTGGGGCGCAAGCGGGTGGCGAACGCTTCGTTGTGGCACTGGCTGGTAACCCCAACACGGGCAAAAGCACAGTGTTTAACGCCCTCACAGGACTGAAACAGCACACCGGAAACTGGCCTGGAAAAACGGTGGGTAAGGCTGAAGGCTACTTCGCTTATCAAAAAGATACCTACAGAATTGTAGACCTGCCTGGCACTTACTCGCTCTCGTCTACTTCGGAAGACGAGGAAATTGCACGCGACTTTATTCTCTTTGGTCAACCCGACGTTACGGTTATGGTGGCCGATGCCACACGACTGGAACGCAACATGAACTTATTCTGCAGGTTTTGCAGATTACGGATAAGGCGGTGCTGTGTGTTAACCTGCTCGACGAGGCTAAACGCAACAAGATAGACATCAATCTGAATGCGCTTTCGCGACGTCTGGGCATTCCCGTGGTGGGTGCTTCGGCTCGCTCGGGACAAGGCATCGACCGCCTATTGGAAAGCATGCGACAAGTGGCAGTGGGCGAATACCAGTGCAAACCTCACCGGTCTACCAATCTTCCGCCTCATGCAGCGCAACTCATCCAAGAGTTGGCGAAACGAGTGGCCGACACGCACCCCGACATCTCTAACGCCGAATGGATTGCTTTTAGACTTATCGAGGGCGACACTAGCGTGAAAGACCGCTTTGGAAACGAAGAACTGAACACTCTGGCCGAAAAATTGCTGCTCCAAATTGGAAATAATTTCCACGATTTATGGATGGAAGACATCTATGCGCAAGCTGGACAAATTTGCAACGAGGTGGTTACACAGGGCTACGAACGTGGCCGACTGCCACTCGATGTTAAACTCGACCGCATTCTCACGCACCGCATCTGGGGCTTCCCCATTATGTTGGCCTTGCTGTGTGGCGTGTTCTGGCTCACCATCATCGGCTCTAACTATCCCTCCGACTGGCTTAACAAATTGTTGGTGGGTGTGATGTATCCCGCCATTCACAATGCTTTCACAGCCATTCATGCGCCATGGTGGCTCACTGGGCTGCTCGTAGATGGCGTTTATCTTGCCACGGCGTGGGTGGTGTCGGTGATGTTGCCGCCAATGGCCATCTTCTTCCCCCTCTTCACCCTGCTCGAAGACTTTGGCTATCTGCCTCGCGTGGCCTTTAATCTCGACGAATTGTTTCGCCGTTCGGGCGCGCACGGCAAACAAGCCCTAACCATGAGTATGGGGTTTGGCTGTAATGCAGCAGGCGTTGTTAGCACGCGCATCATTGATAGTCAGCGCGAACGGCTCATTGCCATCATCACCAACAACTTCTCACTTTGCAATGGTCGCTGGCCTACACAGATTTTGCTCGCCACTTTGTTTATTGGTGCTGCTGTACCTGCACGCTATGGCAGCTTCGTTTCGCTGGTGGCGGTAATGACGGTGGTGCTTATGGGCGTGGGCTTCATGTTCGGCAGCTCGTGGTTGCTTTCGCGCACCATCCTCCGCGGTGAGGTTTCAACCTTCCATCTTGAACTACCGCCCTACCGTCCACCACAGTTTTGGCAAACGCTTTACACCTCCATCATCGACCGCACACTGATTGTGCTGTGGCGTGCCGTTGTGTTTGCCGCCCCGGCAGGCGCATTGATATGGCTTTGTTGCAACATCAACGTGGCCGATGCCACCATTGCCCAGCATCTTATATCACTACTCGACAAGCCCGGATGGCTCATGGGGCTCAATGGCGTGATACTTCTGGCCTACCTTTTGGCTATTCCTGCCAACGAAATTGTTATACCAACAATCTTGATGCTCACCATGTTGGTGTTGGGACAAAGTGGTATGGGGGCGGCTGGCGTGCTGATGGAAGGAACCGAAGAACAAACAAAACAAATACTGTTGATGGGCGGATGGAACGTGCTAACGGCCATTTGCCTCATGGTGTTCTGCCTCTTACACCATCCTTGTTCTACCACTATTTACACCATCTATAAAGAAACAAAGAGCCTTAAATGGACCACTGTGGCCACTTTGCTGCCCCTTGTGCTGGGTATCGTGGTAACAATGCTCATCGCCACAGTGTGGAGAATGGTGGTTTGAACGGGTGTGTTTATGAATGGATAAGGCACACCAACTCATAAACCTCAAAAACATCAACTAAAAACTCGCCAACTCGTAAACGCATCAACTAAAAACTAAAAAAACTTACTATCTCAAAAACTCGCACAACATGTACACAACCATTGCAACAAAAGCTAAATCGTTATTTACCAAACCACTTTTTCGCGATCGCCGCACCATTCTTTGGCTGTGGTTAGCCCTCTCTGTGCTTGCTGCTCTTCTAAAATATAATCGCACCGACAACAATTACCGCATCTTCCGAGGTGTGTTTTGGCACACCGTGCAAGGCACATCTCTTTACGAAAGCTATCCAGCCGAATACTTCGACGTAAACCATTACGGTCCGTTTTTCTCGCTTGTGATTGCTCCCTTCGCACTCATGCCCATCCCCTTGGGCTTGGTATTCTGGTGCATCGCCCTCTCGCTAACCCTCTATTTTGCGGTTACGCGCAGCACGTTTAGCAGTTGGCAACAGATGTTTGTGCTTTGGTTTTGCAGCGAAACTCTGCTCACATCGCTTTTTATGCAGCAGTTCAACATCGCCATTGCTGCCATTATCATTGCCAGTTACGCGCTGATTGAGAAAGAGCGCGACTTTTGGGCGGCCTGCCTCATCGTACTTGGCACCTTTGTTAAACTCTATGGCATCGTTGGTTTGGCCTTTTTCTTCTTCTCCCGGCATAAGGGCAAGTTCGTGCTGTCGTTGTTGTTCTGGGGTGTTGTGTTATTCGTGGCACCAATGATTATTAGCAGTCCCGCCTATGTGGTGGGGCAATATCATGCTTGGTATGTGTGCCTGATGGAGAAAAACGGCGAAAACCTGGCCTCGGTGGCGCAAAACATCTCGGCATTGGGCATGATAAGACGTATGCTGGGCAACCCCCAATACAGCGACCTACTAATTTTAGCCCCCGCCCTTGTGCTTTTCGCCCTGCCCTACCTTCGTTTTAAAGAATGGCGCAACGAGGGTTTCCGCACAACCATACTGGCCTCGGTGCTGCTCTTCACGGTGCTTTTCAGCACGGGTAGCGAGTCTAGCTCGTACATCATTGCCCTTAGTGGCGTGTGCGTGTGGTATTTTGCTGCTCCTTGGCAGCGTGGCAAGGCCGATATTTGGCTACTTGTCTTCGTTTTCTTGCTATCAAGCATGGGTTCGTCCGACCTTTATCCGCGCGCCATCAAGCGCGAATACATCCAAGCCTACTCGCTCAAAGCCCTGCCCTGCCTTATCGTTTGGTTGAAACTTTGCTGGGAAATGATGGTGAAGAATTATGAGCCTCACCCACAAACGCTCACCAAAGGCCGAGGGGAGTGATAAGACAGGCAAGATGCTAAACAATCGAACAAAACCTGCACAGGCTATAATGTACCCGTTTGTGTTTAACGCTAAAACCATTCAATGGTGAGGAACAATAGCCATAAAAATGTAAAATATTTGCACCAAGCTTTAACATTGTGAGTGCCCTCGCCGTAAAATCTTTGGGCGTGGGGCGAAAATTGGCGCGTATTTTTCAAGTTTATAACAACGTGATTTACAGCTATTTGCGAGAAACAAAGCGCAAAACACAGCCTTTTTAGCATACAATTGGGGCGCAGGGCACAACTAAGTGCTCTGCCAAAAGCCGCCAAGCCGCTTTTTGTCTTTAAGGGCTAACTTGTTTATAAACAGCCCTTTACATCCGATCTCCATATCTTTTGTCTGCGCTTTGGTGCTAAAAGCCTTGCGTTTTGGTGCAAATTACAGTGCATTTTGGTGCTAAATGCAATGCGTTTTGGTGCTAAATGCAATGCGTTTTGATGCTAAATGCAATGCAAAAACAAGCGTTTTGACCAGCATTTTTTATTGTTGCGGATGCAAATTTGGCACAAATTTTCTTCAAAGAGAAATGCAAAAGCATAGTAAATTATTA
>NZ_BAIZ01000024.1 GCF_000613445.1 Hoylesella shahii DSM 15611 = JCM 12083 | reverse complement strand
TACCCGTGCACTTTCCAAAACCTTGGATGCGCATGAAGGCCATCAGCTCGAAGAACACGCGAGGCATGAGTTCCACGAAACGCGTGTAGGACACGGCCTTAGGGAAGTAGCTTGCCAAATGCTCCTTGATAAAGAAGAGATAATAGTGCTTGAAGTTGCGGAAAGAGCCAAAATGATAGCACAACAGGATGGTCATGATTTCGCTCTTGGCCATCTGTCCTTTACGGTTTCGCATGCGCTTATATCCCTCGTCTATGGGCGCGATGTGTAGGTTTTTAGTTAACTCGGCATCTAAATTCTTGCAGAACTCATCCAATATACAAAATATTTCTGTAACTTTGTCTGTGGTAATCATCGCTATATATGTTTTGTAAGTTATTGATTAACAACTATAAAGTTACAAAATAATAGCGAGATTACCAACTTTTTAGGGCACTTTCTTATCCCGAACTGGCGTAGGTATCTAGCTTGTATTATTCTCACGGTATAGCCCATTACGTTTTCAAGAAAACACAGGCAAGATGCACAACAATACATAAAATCAAAACAGCTCTAACAAGTGATTTGGTCTTTGCATTTGTTTTAGAAACGCAATTGAGCACTCGTTTTGTTAATTTTGGTATTATTATTTTACAATACACACACATCCTCACCTCACCTTCTAGCAAAGACAGATGCTCTAAAACATATATTTTGCCCCGTTTTTCAGCTTTCTCAATTTATTTCCGCTTCATTTTTCGACCGCATTTCAGCATTTAGCAACGTTTTGTGTTTCTAGATGGAGAAATTCGCCCAATTTTTCACTGCCCCAAAACCTGCATTTAGTAGCTAAAAACTAGTTTTTTAAGCTTGTTTTCACCTGTAAGAAGCCTAATTTGATGGTTCTTGGCAGACTGTATATACAAACTTAGCATGCAAAAAGATGCATTCAATCCTGTATTTTGCTATGTTTTGAACTGCGTTTTGCAGCAGTTAGCCTCGCGTTTTGCAGCAGTTAGCCTTGCGTTTTGCAGCAGTTAACCCTGCGTTTTGCAGCAAAACGCAAGGCTATTTGCTGCAAATTACCCATTTTTAGCGTAGAAACAGCAATTTATTGCAAGAAAATACATTTCTTCGGCATTCAGGAGTACAGCAGTTTTGATGGCGAGAAACCTCAGCGAGAATTGAATATTTGGCAACGAGTGGGAAGTTGCTAAAGAAAAAAGCACTCACAATGTTAAAATTTGTACCAAATATTTTACACAAAACAGATACAGTACAAATTAAATCTCAAACAACCCGTGGAGAAACAAACAGGGGTAAACAAGCAAACGAAAGTGAAACACGAAGCTGTGCTATCGGCTTAAAACCATTGCTAAGCAGCAAACAAGGAAGATTAAGCCCAAATCCGTGGTTAGTGGCGTTTTGTTTTTATGGATTGTTGTGCACAGGGGCTGTCTTTCACTTGAAGACGTAGTACACAGGCCTTCAAGAATAAGAGGTGCAAGAGGCCTTCCAACAAACGAAAGAGCGAATGGAAGCAAGGAAAACAATAAAAAACAGGTGAGAAGCGGTATAACAACCAAATGAGATTAAAGCTAGTACACTTCTCTACCAAGGGGGAAAAACAAACAACCATTGGCATTCCTCGCATCTTCACGATGCAACAGACACCAATGGTTATTTAAACATAAAGTTAAGAACCATCACAAAACCACATCCTTAAGGGGATAAGGCCATCAATGAAGGTTCATGCAGTTTGAAAAAGTTGAGATTTGAAGATAAATTAGCAGTTTAACATAAGGGTTTCCCCTTTTATATACCCGCCATTGTCACGCCACGTTTTAGTGGTTTGATTGCAGTAAGGCTCATTGCATTAGTCGAAAAAAGAAAAGCCACGACACTATTAGCAACAGCCTACACTTACAACCTTAGACAAGGCAGGCATATTTTAGAAATCTATAATAAGGGGAGCTGTTTAATCGCTCCTGTATAGTTTCCATAAACATGTACATCACCACTCTTACGAGTCTGATACAGATTATACACCAAACTAATTTGGCCATCGGCAAGGCTATTTACAGTGATATAGCTGCCTGTAGCCAAGGTTTGTAATTTGCCATCAACGCTGAGATCGTTGCTCTTGAAACTCCATGCACCTAGTTCAGATGCAGCAAGAGATTGGCCCACTTTGCTCTTGGGATAGACAAAAGTAACGTTGTTGTTTCCAGAATTGGTGTAAAGGCTTATTTTATAGCTATCACCAGCATCTGAAAAGAAAGCATTATTAATCTCAAACGTACCCGAAGTATTGGTTATTGTATTGAGCTGTTGGTTTTCGTCGTCACTGTTTTTGCTGCTGCAAGCCACAAACATTGCACTAAATGCAACAACCATTACGGCCAGCAAAGAGAATAATTTGAAATTCTTCATCATCCTATTTATTATTTTTGCATGCAAAGGTAAGTAAAACTAAGGGTTTTCGTAGCAAAATGGTAGCAAATATAAGCTAATCTATCATTCTTTAACGTTTGTAAATCTTGCAAAATAATGAATAACGAGTACTTTTAATGTCAATTGGATGTATATTTAAGGGAGGTATTAAGTGATGCGAAAGAAATAAAAAACGTGCTGACGCTTTGGAGTTTTCAAAGATATTTCATAAGTTTGCAACCTTAAAGAGAATGTTTGCCAAGCATTAGCGCTACGCATTTTGGTATTTACACTGTTAAATTTCAGCGTGATACAAAATAAAACAAGGCATCATGCCACTATCTGGCTAAGAATAAAGATGTCGCAGAATGCAAAAAAGGAAATTAGGCTATACCGCTTTGCCCAACACAGAGAACAGCATAGCACTTATAAAAAAGAACAAAAGACCAACGGAAGCTAGGCAAAGCCAGCGTAAACACGCTTATGGCAGAGATAGTGAGATGCCACAACAACTAGATAATAGAATTATGAACAAACAAAAAAGATATATATTGCAAGAAAACGACTTGCCCAAGCAATGGTACAACATTCTGGCAGATATGCCCAACAAACCATTGCCCCCACTAAATCCAGCCACAAAAAAGCCGGTTAGCGTAGACGACCTTGCTCACATCTTTGCCAAAGCATGTGCTGAGCAAGAACTTGACACCCAGAATGCATGGATAGACATCCCCGAAGAGGTGCAAGAGAAGTACAAATACTATCGTTCTACACCGCTTGTAAGAGCTTATGCCTTGGAAGAGGCGCTGCAAACTCCTGCACACATATATTTTAAAAATGAGAGTGTGAACCCGCTTGGCTCACATAAAGTAAACTCGGCCTTACCCCAATGCTACTATTGCAAGCAAGAAGGCGTAACCAATGTCACCACTGAGACGGGCGCAGGCCAATGGGGTGCAGCGCTTAGTTATGCTGCTAGCGTTTACGGATTATCCGCAGCAGTGTATCAAGTGAAGATTTCGATGCAACAAAAGCCTTATCGTTCGTTGGTGATGCGCACGTTTGGTGCTGCAGTTACTGGCTCGCCGTCGATGTCTACTAGGGCTGGTAAAAACATTATCACACGAGACCCCATGCACCAAGGTTCGCTTGGCACGGCCATTAGTGAGGCTGTGGAACTGGCAACCACCACACCAAACTGCAAATACACGCTAGGTCGGTGCTAAATCATGTTACACTGCACCAAACAGTGATAGGATTGGAGGCCGAAAAGCAAATGGCCTTGGCCGAAGAATATCCCGATGTGGTGATTGGATGTTTTGGAGGCGGTAGCAATTTTGGTGGTTTGGCTTTCCCCTTTATGCGCCATAATATCTTGGAGGGAAGAAAAACACAGTTTGTTGCTGCCGAACCCGACAGCTGCCCTAAACTAACTCGAGGCGAGTTTAGATACGACTTTGGCGATGAAGCTGGCTATACTCCATTGTTACCGATGTTTACACTGGGCCACGATTTTAAACCAGCGAACATCCACGCGGGTGGTTTGCGCTATCATGGCGCTGGCGTTATCGTGTCGCAACTCATTAAAGAGGGACTGATGCGTGGCGAAGATATTCCCCAACTGGAGACTTTTGAGGCGGGAACACTCTTTGCTCGCACCGAAGGTATTATCCCCGCACCTGAAAGCAACCACGCCATCGCTGCCGTTATACGCGAAGCGAAACGCTGTAAGGAAAGCGGCGAGAAGCGTGTTATACTGTTCGCTCTGTCGGGACATGGATTAATGGACATGACTGCATACGACCAGTATCTCAATGGCGACTTGCATAACTACGCACTTTCGCAAGAAGACATCGCGCAAAGTCTAAAGGTGGTGCCCGAGATTTAATCTATCTTATAGGAGACTTGTGAACATTGAGCCACTCACCTCGCTAATGAGACCACGTGACTTATTTGTTTAACAAGTCTCTCTTTTTATAAATGTACGCGTTAACAAAGTGACCTGTTAACCAACAACCTAAAATGGGCTTAGCGACAAAGTAAAAACAACCATAAAACAAAAATACATGATGCTTAGTAATATACTCACGGCATTAGTGGCCATCGAACATTTGTATATATTATATATGGAGATGTTTGCATGGGAAACACGCGGAAAAAGTTTCTTTAAATCGCTACCCGAACATTTATTTGGCCCAACAAAGGGCATGGCAGCCAACCAAGGATTGTATAACGGCTTTTTAAGTGCAGGACTTGTGTGGAGCTACTTTATCAACGATGACACATGGAGCAGCAATGTGCGACTGTTTTTCTTATCCTGCGTGTTTGTTGCAGGTCTCTATGGCGCTCTTACGGCATCGCGTAAGATTTTCTTTTTCCAAGCCCTACCGGCTTTATTGGCAGGTGTTGCCACAATGCTGTTTATATAAACAAACGCTTGGCTTGGAAAATTAGCTGTCCAAGCCAAGCGTTTGTTTTTATATTATTTACCAGATGTAACAATTTCGTCGAGTTTTTCGAGCAAAATAAGTGGATTTTTCTTAAAAGCCTTCAAGCTAAAATCTTTGCTATCGATGTATTCACACATCTGTGGGAAGCGCTCGAACATACGTTTCAAGTCGGCTTGCTTACCTATCACCGTTCCATCCATCGGAACATGGTAGGTAACGGCAATATCATCGCCATCTACCGAGTAGCTAAAAGGCAACGAACGTTCGGTATAACTACTCATAACACCCGTTACCACACGATTTGAAGCGGTAGAGATATAACCCGTAACCTTCTTTCCCTTGTATACAACCAACCAGAAATAGCGCTTAGGCGAGGGTGTCATGCTCTTGGCATAGTGAAAGACTTCACGGCATAAAGCGACTTATACTCCAGGCTTTCGCCACTTACCTCGTTGGTAAGCTTAATTTCTTTAACGTCATCGGCATTGTAGCTGGTTCCTTCTTTGCTTTGAGGCGAAGTAGCGACAACAAAATCGGTTACATTCTTAACCATGTATGGCCCATAAGTTTCGCTCTTGTCTTTTACCAACCAGCCTTCAACCTTCTTGCCATCGTTTAAAATTAGTTCGCATTTAATGGTGCTCGCCTTCTTTGCCGAAGCAGTGAGGGCACACAATAACACGATTAGTAATGAAAGTAATAAACTTTTTCTCATACGTTTGATTGTCTTTAAAAGATTAATCAGATAGTTATTAACGCTACAAAGATAATCAAAAGTAAAGAAAAAAGAAGTACGAAATACTTTTTTTTTGGTGTTATTTCATCACTTGTATGATAAGGTAGGTCATATAGGCCATATAACACGATGCCATTAACGTACCTTCGATTCGAGAAATGGTGTACTTGGTGAAGGATAGGAGCCACATCAACACCATCGAACCAAACAAAACAGTGAGGTCTACCGTGCCAATACCCTGAATATTCATGGGTGAGATAACGCCAGTAACGCCCAAAATAAACAAGATGTTAAACACGTTGGAACCAAGAACATTGCCAATAGCGATGCCACTATTGCCTTTACGAGCTGCCACAACGCTAGTGGCGAGTTCGGGAAGTGATGTTCCACCGGCAACAATAGTTAGACCAATAATGGCATCGCTCACACCCATGGTCTTGGCAACAGTGGTTGCACCATCAACAAAGAGGTTGCTTCCAAACACCAAACAGAGCAACCCCACCAGCAGCCACATGGCAGCAACGAGGGGCTTCATGGGCTTTTTCTCCTCGGCTGCTGGTACATCACCCGACTTAGCGGTAAATAGCGTGTAGCCCATGAAAAAGAAAAACAGAATGAGAAGAAAGCCTGCATCCACCCTACTGATGTTGCCATCGAGGCAAAGCAGAAAAAGGGCGGCCGATGCGAGCACTGCAAAGGGAATGTCTTTGCGCACTGTGGTTTTCAAAATGGTGATGGGCAACACTAGAGCAGCCACTCCTACAATGAGCAATGTGTTGAAAATATTGCTACCAACAACGTTTCCAACAGCTAAATCGGGTGTTCCTTTGAGGGCCGAAACTAAACTAACACAAAACTCAGGCATAGAGGTGCCCATGGCCACGATCGTTAATCCGATAACCATTTGCGACACTTTCATTCGCTCGGCCAGCGAAACGGCACCCTCTGTTAGGCGATCGGCTCCCCATAAAACAAGTACTACGCCTGCTAAGACAAAGAAAACGTTGAGCCAAATGTTATCCGAAAAACCGCCCATAGCGGCACAAAAAACATGAAACATGATGCGATGGAATTAATAATAAGTGGTGGATGTGTGTGGTTGGGCAATCATTACGCAAGGCTTTTGACAACAGAACATGAGGGATGATAAATATAAAACACACTAACGAGCAGACACATAGGGAGAAAAGCGTGTTAAAGTCTGCTCAAAGAAATAAATGCGGATGCTTGCGTTAATGGTTTATGAGTTCTTGAGCCTGTAGGAACACACCTTAAAGCCCAAGAACCCATAAACAAAGTTCGTTATAAAGTTGATTTATTAATAACTTAATTATTCAGCAGCAGTCGTTTCGGTTTCTGCTTCTTCAGCATTTGGCGACTTCAGCACAGCTTCAAAATCCGTAATGCCATTCTTCACCAGGATGTCGTACCATTGAATAAGCTTACGGATGTCGCTATCGTGCACACGGTCGCGGTCGAATGCGGGTAGCACCTCACCAAAATAGTCGCGCAACTCGTTACTCGAAGCCTTCTTATAGTTTAGCGAGCAGGGTTTGAGTTGTTCTTTTTCGCCCAAGTTTTTAAGCACTTGCCACAAGGGTACATCCTCTGAATCGGTGTACATAGCAATGTCGGCTAGGCTTGTAACGCGGTCGGTGGCGAAAGCAGGCATACGCTTATGAGTTTCGTCGATAGCCTCAACGATGAGCGAAGCCTTACCACTAGAAACGAGTTTGTATAATCCGGGTTTTCCGGAGATAGAAAGAATTGTCTGTAACATGTTGTTTTACTGTTATGCTTTTATTAGTTGTGTTAATATTTCGTTTAATTGTTGCCCAACGTCTTGCGTGCCATCGTTTTGAATTTCGTAATCGCTTAGCGCACGTACACGTTCTTGTGGCCATTGGCATTCAATCCACTCCATTGCCTTAGAGCGAGAAAGTGCATCGCGTTGCATCACCCTTTGAAGTCGCACTTCAAGCGGAGCAGTTACGCACACCACCCTATCAACCTTTACGCGCGCATCGAAACCGCTATCAAAGAAGATGGCGCTCTCTAGCCAACTACAGCCCGAGCGTTCGAAATCTTGAGCCACGGCCGGATGAATTAAGGCGTTAAGACGCTCCTTGTTGGTGTGAGATGCGAGCAGAAAAGCAGATAATACTTGCTTTTGCAGCTGCCCATTGACATAAAGATGATGGCCCACTAGCTGCTGTAAATCGTACTGAAGAGGTTCAGAACTGCGCAAAAGGCGTTTGGCCGATGCGTCGCAGTCGAACACTTCGATGCCACGAGCGCGCAACAACTGCGCAACGAACGACTTACCACTGCCTATGCCGCCAGTTAAGGCAACACGCAAAGAGGGCAAAAGGGACTGAACATGCATGCCGTTACTTATTTTTGCTCGATAAGATAATCCACTTGATTAAATTCTAAGCGAGCGTTTCTCACCCCAGCAGGTATCTTTTGTAGGTAGAGCGAAGACTTCTCGCCTGGCTTTTCGGCCAATTCGGCGAAGTTTATCACTACCTTAAAGGCGTCTGGTTTTATGCCTCGCACATGACTAACGCCAGTAATGAAGTGTACTTTAACCTTAGAGGGGAAGGTGCGCAACACCTTATCGGCAGGCAAATTCTCGGCCGTTATAGGCACTTCGATACTCTCTTCGGTGAGCACATCAGGGTAAAGAGCGAGCTTAACCGTAGAAGGCACCACCTTAACACCAGGTATTCGGCGTAAGTCAACAACCTTAACGATGGTATCTGAGAAGTTAACGATGTTCAATTCTTCGGTCTGTACCATCTTGATTGTGTCTAATGCTTTGCTGTTGGCATACACAGTAACGTATGCAGGGAAGAATTTATAGCCAGCCAAATATCGTTGATCGCCAGGCTGAACATTGCCCGAGATGCGTACAGGCACACGTTTGCTCTCACCATAATTGAAGAAAAACTCCAGTTTATCGGGCTTAACCGACACGATTTTAGTAGAACCCGAGAGGTAAGAATAGAGTTGTTTCTGGATATCGGCAGCAGGGATAACACCCTTTCCGCGCGACTTATTGGCATAATTGGCGAAGTTAAGCACCACGGGTCTTAATCTCTCGGTTCGGAGATAGCCCATGATGATAAAGCCTTTGTCTCTTAAAGTAACCCGCACAACGTCGTCGTCGTTTGAGGTTATCACCACATTCTTCGGCAAATTTGTTAGATGAACGGGCACGATAAATTCTTTCTCGTAGGTCTCGTTAAGGGCGGCAAGCAGCCAAAATCCCCCACTTAGTGCGAGAAAAAACAAAAAAATCAGAAACTCCTTGTTCACAGCACTGAACACGAAGTTCCTGACTATTGAATAAATCTTTAAGAGGCGAAGCTGTCTCATCGCCTAGTTATTGTTGCTCACTGACTGCAAAGAGGCAGGTCGGCAAATACATAGTTGCGGTCAACGGTAATAATCACACCGCGAGCCACTTCTAGTTCGAGTGTATTTTTTTCCAAATTGATGCGCTTAACCTCGCCATAAACACCACCGCTAGTTACCACGCGCGCTCCTTCTTGCAAAGAATTTTGGAAGTTGCGAATGGCTTTCTGCTTCTTTTGTTGTGGTCTAATCATGAAAAAGTACATGATAGCAAAAATTGCCACCATCATCAAGATGGGCGCGGCAGAGTTACCGCCTGCTGCTTGCGCAGCCAATACTGTTGTTGAAATCATATCTTAATTGTTGAGTTGTTGGTTTTAGATGAAGGAGAGCTTATGTTTTAGACCTCTCCTCCATTGTTTTCAGCGTCCTTGGGTTGTTCTTAGGCATCGTTAGCAACATTGTCTGTGGCTACGTTTTCTTGGCCTAAGTGTTCTTTCTCGCTATCGTTCACCTGCTGTTCGGGCTGTTGGCTATGCTTTTTCTCTTCGCCGTTACGGCCATTATCAAGTTGTTTCTTTGGTCTTGGTTCGGGCATTGCCTTCATCATAAGGCCGTGCGTGATAAGTCCGCGAGCGATAGTGTCGAGCATACCGTTGATGTATCCGCCGCTTCGATGCGTGCTATAGAGCTTAGCCAGTTCAACATACTCGTTGATGGTTACGCTAACGGGGATGTTGGGGAACGTAAGCATCTCGGCAATAGCAATCTGCATGATAACCACATCCATGTAAGCGAGTCGCGAGAAGTCCCAGTTTCTCGAGTTTTCACTCATATAACGCTGATATTGGTCGCCATTCAGGATGGTGGCCCTAAACAATTTGCGCGCAAAATCCTTATCTTCTTCGTCCTTATATTCGGGCAATAATTCCTGTTTTGCCTTATTTTCGGGATCAAATCGCTTAATTGTTTTGAGTACAAAGGTATCAACAATTTCCTTATCGTCGTTCCAATACAAGCTTTTTTCTTCTAGCAGTGCATCCAAGTCTACATTGTTCTGCACCAATTGTCTATACAATTTACGCCACAATTCACGGTCGTCTTCATACGAACTGTCGCCACTCGCCATGTATTCGCGATAAGTTTCCGACTGTTCTATTTGGTTGCACAGCTTCCTCACCGCTTCGATATCGTCTTCCCAGCGCTGTTTAAGCGTTTCCATGAAGTCGTTCAGCTGTTTGTTCTCTTCTAATTGCGTAGCAAACTTATTGAACGCGAACTTCTGCGAGGGCACCTCTGTGCCTTCGCGCTGCGCTTGTTGTGTCGCGATATCTACACGATGCCTCTCTTCACGCGTGATTGCCACTATCAACGCCAGCAGGTAATTGTATAGGTCGTATGCTTTAGAAAGACTGAAAAGCACCTCTTTCTCTGCATTATCCATATTTCTATTACCATTCTGGTAGTATGCATAGGTTAACTGGACAATCTTTATACGTATTAATTCCCTATTTATCATCGTTCTGTTTTTCGTTTATTGATATGCAAAATTAGGAACTTTCCCACGAATATGCAAGCCTAAAGGGTTTTTTCTACTTTTTTTAATAACTACAAAAGTAACAATACGAGAAGTAGAACAATTTTGTTAACCTCTGAATATCAAATGCTTCATCGATGCAAAAGGGTGTCTAAAGGCGTTGTTTTATGCAAAACATGTTTTACAACAAGTGTTACAAATCTGGACTTATCCATCAACTTTCTCTTCAAGTGTTTACTACTTATGTTACAAATTCCATGCGATGGGGGTACTCTTACTCTCAAATATAGAATAAATATTTTTACATTTATGCATGTTTTTACAACGAATATCATTAACTTTGCCCACGACATTTATTGATTGATTTGACAACCAGTGGTGGCAACCCCATTAGCCTAGGCTCTTTTGCTAACAAAGAAGACAGCCGCCTATCACCTATTGACGCATAAACCTGCCATAACACGCTATCATCATGAAGCGTAGAACTTGGCCCAAAACAGCATACAACGGCTTATCACGCTTCATGTGCTGCCTCCAGAATTCTATATCCGCGCTTAAAGGCTACAACAATTGCCACACAATGCGCTAAACCTAATTTGCTTTTTTAAATTAACATGATACCCTAACTTAACAAACCTTAGCAATGAACAAACAAACAAAACTTTTGACTGTGACTGTTGCACTGCTTGGAAACCTGAACTTGACGGCCGCCACAACTGTGGCGAGCAAGCCTGCAGGTGCTTTTTCTTCCGCATCAACAGCAAAACTATTGCCCAATGGGCATGCCTCGACTGCTGTTAACAAGCAAGATGGGCGCAACATTTTAGCTAAAGGAAGGATTACCGACCAAGATGGTGAACCCATTGTGGGGGCTAGCGTTGTGCAAAAAGGCACCAAAAACGCTACTATCACCGACTTAGACGGAAATTTTTCGCTTAACGTTCCCCCTGGTAGTGTGCTTGTGGTGTCGTATATCGCTTTGCCGAGCAAACGGTGACTGCTTCTACCAACTTGAACATCACTCTAAAAAGCAATGTTGAGAAACTAGACGAAGTAGTGGTTGTGGGCTATGGCACACAAAAGAAAGTGAATGTTATTGGTTCTATCGCTTCTATCGACAGCAAATCGCTAGAAAGCCGAGGCGCAGCAGACGTGTCTAACATGCTCACGGGCCAAATGTCGGGTGTTACCATCACGCAAAACAGTGGCAACCCTGGGCAAGATGCGGGTAAAATTCGTGTGCGCGGTGTTGGCTCCTTTGGTGCTTCACCCGACCCACTGGTGCTTATCGACGGCATGCCTGGCAATTTTTACGAACTAATGCCTGCCGACATCGAGAGCATCTCGGTGCTTAAAGACGCTTCTTCGGCGGCCATCTATGGTTCGAGAGCGGCCAATGGCGTGGTGCTTATCACCACTAAAAAAGGTAAAGCAGGACAAACAAGGGTTACATACAATGGTGCCGTGGGATTTAGCAAGGCTGTTGCACTGCCACAAATGGCACACTCTTACGAGTATGCTGAGTTTTTAAACATGGCCATTGGCAAAGAAAACTTCTCGCAAGAGGCCATCAAAAAATATCGGGATGGGTCGGACCCCGACAACTATGCCGATGAAAACATGATTGAAGAGCTGCTTGGCGGACACGCTTTCCAAACTAAACACGAACTTAGTGTTAATGGTGGAAACCAAAACATCACTTATGCATTGTCGGCTGGCTACCTAAGACAAAATGGGTTGCTGAGAAACAACTACATGGACAAATACACGGGTAGGGCTAACATTGGGTTGACATTTAATGATAAACTAAAACTTGATGTGCGATTGGCTGGCGCGGTGAAAGACCGCAATGAGCCTTCTACCCCTGGTCCGCTCGATTTCGATGGTGTGCAAAGCATCATTCAGCAGGCTTTGCGCTTCCCTGGCCTTACGCCCACTTATCTTCAAAACGGCCAACTAGGCATGGGACCAAAACAACAAGGTACTCCCGTGGCATGGGCAAACAGTTCTTCGTTTTTCAACGAGGGCGAAAAAAGTATTAAAGCCAATGCCGAACTAACGTTCTCGCCACTAAAAGGGCTATCGCTTAGAGCCATTGGCGGATACAATTTTGGCCTAACCGAGGAGAAACACTATCGCAACGAACTGCAACTCACGGATGGAAAAATTGTTGGGCCTTCGCGACTTACCAACATGATGTATTGGAATGCCTACAAAACGTTCCAATTTATAGCCAACTACAACCTCAAAATCAAACAACATGATGTGTCGTTGCTAGCTGGATACACCTGGGAAGACGAAAGCCAACGCTTTGTTAGCGGCTCGCGCAACAAGATTGCTTCAGACGATAAACCCTTCTTAAGCATGGGCGATGCCAACGGACAAACCAACAGTGGCGACGGATACGACTGGGCTTTGCAATCGGTTATCGGACGTCTTAGCTACAATTACGACCAGCGTTATCTCTTCGAACTAAACATGCGATACGATGGCTCGTCGCGCTTCCCCACAAATAGCAAGTATGCTTTGTTCCCTTCGGTGTCGGCTGGATGGCGCATCACCGAAGAGAAGTTTTGGAAAGACACGCCTGCACTTGACTTCGTAACCAACCTTAAGTTCAAAGCAAGCTACGGCGTACTGGGTAACAACAACATTGGTAACTATCCCTACCAAACGGTTTACGAACTAAGCTCAAAACACAATTATGTGTTCGGTGGCACTTACACTCAAGGTGCGGCCATCACCACCTACACCGACCCCAATCTTAAATGGGAACGCACCCGCACTTCTGACGTGGGTTTCGAGGCTGCATTCTTTAACAACAGTCTCACCTTTAACGCAACCTACTTCTATCGCAAAACCACCGACGTGCTTTACACTCCTGCTGCAAGTGTATCTGACATCTTTGGACTGAAACTTTCGAAGGTGAACACAGGCGCACTTGAAAACAAAGGCTGGGAATTTGAAGTGGGATATGCCAACCATCTAGGCGACTTCAATTATCGCATCAATGGTAATTTCTCTATCATCAACAACAAGGTGCTTACACTGGGACTTGGAAACGTGCAACAAAGAAACGGAATGGTGGGAAATGGTTCAGACCTTTTCATTGGCTATCCCATGGAAATGTTCTACGGCTATAAAACAGATGGCCTGTTCCTAGACGACAGCGAGGTGAGCTCTTGGGTAGACCAAAAAGCTATTGCCAGCGGTTCGAAGGCGGGAGATATTCGCTATCTAGACGTAACGGGCGACAATAAGGTTACGCCCGACGACCGTGTTTACCTGGGTTCGCGCATTCCTAAATACACCTTTGGACTTAACTTGGCTTGCAATTACAAGCAGTTCGACTTCTCTATGCTGCTGCAGGGCGTAGCCAAAGTTAAGGGCTTGCTTAGCAGATATGCAGGATGGGCCTTCAACCAAGAAGGAAACATACAAAAATGGCAGATGGAAGAAACATGGAACGTGCAGAAACACAACCGTTATGCCAAATATCCACGCTTGGAAACCACAAGCAACGCTGGCGGCAAGAACACACTCACATCCGATTATTGGTTGCTCGATGCCTCGTATCTCAAGGTACGCAACGTGCAATTGGGTTACACCTTGCCTAAAAACACGGCCAAGAACATCGGCATCGCTGCCCTTCGCATGTTTGTGTCGCTCGATAATCCCCTCACCCTTGACCATTATTATAAAGGATGGGACCCCGAAACCACCAACTCTAGCGGATACTATTACCCCACTATGGCCACCTATTCTTTTGGTTTAACACTTAGCCTATAACCGCATTATGAAACATTTTAAATTTCAATATATCATCGCCGCCTCTTTATTTGCATCGTTCATGGGGGCGTGCAGTCTAGAAAGAACGCCACTTTCTAACATCGCCGACAACGAGTTTTGGAACAATCCCAATAGAGCTTCGATGGCTCTTACCGCACTTTATCGTGGAGAAATAACCAACGGCGTGGAGTTTTCGCCTAGCGATTTCTGGTCGTATGGTGGCTTCTTATACACCGAACACATTAGCGATAATGGTTTCGACCGTCGCGGAGAAAATGCACCCTACTTCCAAATTTCAAGCGGAAAGCTCCTCAACAACAATAATATGATTAGAATTTATTGGCGAGCTGCTTACCATCGCATCGAAAACTGCAACCGCTTTCTTAGAGACATCGCTTCTGCTAATCAAACAGACGAAGTGAAACGCATGACGGCCGAGGCTAGGTTTCTTAGGGCTACGCAATATCATTACTTGGCTAGCTACTTCAAAGATGTGCACTAGTAACAACGGGGCTTACCAACAAGCAATCGAACAACGTGAAGAAAACGACACAAGCCGACATTCTGAAGTTCTGTGCCGATGAGTTCAAGGCTGCAGCAAACGACCTTCCTACGTTCGGAAACATGAGCGCAAACGACAAGGGAAGGGCCTGCAAACAAGCCGCCCTGGCCTTCTTGGGACGCACTTACATGCTTATGCAACAGTGGACTAATGGAGCCGACACTTATAAACAAATTATCAACCTAGCGAAAACGCCATACATCCCCACTATCGCGAACTGTTCTGGCCCAAAACTGGTACTGATAATAAGGAGAATATCTTCTACATCGCCTACATGGCCAACTATTTTGGATGCGGAATGCCACAACATCTCATGTCGGCCAAAGACAACGGATGGAGTAGTTCTAACGCCTCGGGAGGCTTGTTCGAAGCTTATGAGTTTACTGATGGTACGCCGTTTAGCTACGACGACCCACGTTACAACCCCAATAACCTTGGCGAAAACCGCGACCCACGATTGGATTACACCATTTATTATAATGGTGCAACATTCAAAGGAACCACTTATATCATCTCGCCCGACTCGTCGGCGGCTAAAAAGCAACGACTGGATTATGCCACCGAAGCATCTAAAACGGGATTTCTATGGCGCAAATACTTCAACGAAGAACGCATTGAAGACATCACAAGTTATAGTGCCGTGACACCTATCATTAGATATGCCGAAGTGCTACTGAGCTATTTGGAATGCCAATTGGAAAGCGGACAGCCTATCACACAAGCACTTTTAGACCAAACCATCAATGCCATCAGAGGGCGAGGCGATGTAAACATGCCACCCATTACAGAAACCAATGTAGACAAACTACGCGAAATTCTGCGCCACGAACGCCGCATTGAACTGGCTTACGAGGGCATTCGCTATTGGGATTTGCTGAGATGGAGAATTGCCCATGAAGTGCTTACTGGGCCTATTTGGGGCGCACCCTACCCTAACTCGGCTGGCTACGCACAAACAACGAAGCAAATAGACCCCACGGGGCATTGCCGATGGTATGTGGGAAGACGCGACTTTAGAAACCCACAAGACTATACGTGGCCCATACCACTAAGCGAACAAAACATTAATCCCAACCTGCGCGAAGAGTAATCACTAACCCGCGCAAAGCGTTATCACAAGATAGTCGGTGTGTTGCCATAGGTTATTAAGCCTAAAGCAACACATCGATTTTCTTTCTTTGCCTTGTAAACGCACAGCCACATTGCTACCATTGTCACTTGTGTGCCTATCCACCATATATATATATTACACCTAATAGCCCGGAGACAGGGTTCTCACCGCAATGGGCTAGCCTTAGCATCTTATACAGTTCACATCATTGCACCCTATGCTTAACCTTATCGCCTTTAGCCACAAAAAAAACTTCGTATCGACTACACATCGTACCAAACGAGCAAGAGCAACATGGTAATTTAAGTAAAGATATTTTACAAACTACACCTTATTAAACAAATCATTCTAGAGAAAATCTCCACCCAAAAAGGGTATAAAATGCACCAAAACGACGAAATTTGAAAAACGGCTACGCACTTTTGGCCACCTTTATTTGCCAATTACTATGGTTTTGCATTTCTCTTTTGATAAAAGCACTCCCATTTTCCACCTGTAAAATGTCAAGAAAATATACTATAACAGCAAGGATTTGAAACGCTTTTTGCAGCAAAACGCCACGCAATATGCAGCAAAACGCCTCGCAATATGCAGCAAAACACAGTGCTATCTGCAGCAAAACGCAATGCAAAGTGGTGCAAAACGCGAGACTAAATGCAGCAAAACGCAGCAGAAAGTCGAAAAAGTGATATTTTAAACCATCTTTATTAGTATTTAGATCAGTTTTGAAGAAAACTTTGCTTGGCTACCTAAGGCCATGAAGTTGGGTCATTAAAGTCTCCAATTTCGTGCTAAATAGCACGTTTTAAGTTTATTTTTATCGTAAATACTAGAATATCAGACAATTACAAACTTTAAAAATACCAAAGAAAATGCAACCAACGCCCAGAAATTTTGCAAAGAGGCCACTCACAATGTTAAAATTTAGTACAAATATTTTACACTCCAACAAACCTTGGTAGGCTTCTACTGGGCAACCTGTTGGAGTGGTTAAACAGAAAATCCCCATCACATATGAGCAGTAACCCCAAAATTAGGCATGATATAATACCTTATTTATGTGCTAACACAACAATAGCATAATGAAAAACCAGTAGAAGGACAATTCAAAACGAACACATTGTCCACCAATTAACAAGCAAGAACTAAACAACAAACGCCAAAA
Source organism: Hoylesella shahii DSM 15611 = JCM 12083 (assembly GCF_000613445.1). Taxonomy (GTDB): domain Bacteria; phylum Bacteroidota; class Bacteroidia; order Bacteroidales; family Bacteroidaceae; genus Prevotella; species Prevotella shahii. Next base: position 36,582 of record NZ_BAIZ01000024.1, on the reverse strand, counting down.
ACCAATCCCTTAGCCCACAAATACAAGCCACACAATACCTCAACACTACCAAAGAGGCCCTCGTGCTTATACATTTCGACACAATCGTTATAAAAAAAGGAACTATATTTCTTTAGTTCCTATTTTTTTGTTTACTTTGCATACCGAGAACTAAAGACTTTAAACCACAGAAAGGAGCAGACAACAACCCAGACATTGGAACAGCAGGTCACACCCATACTCACCATCAACGGATCCGACGGCACTGGCGGGGCTGGCATACAGGCAGACATCAAAACGATTTCGGCCCTAGGAGGTCGTGTACTTTCGGCCATAACCTCAATAACCGCCCAAAACACATTGGGCATTCAAGAGTTTTTCGACCTACCCGCCACCACTGTTGAAGGTCAAATTGAGGCCATTGTCAACGACATGCAACCCGCTGTGGTAAAAGTGGGCATGATAAGAAGGGCCGACACCGTGGCGCAAATAGCCCGATTGCTAAAGCAACACAAGCCCAAACACATCATCTACGACCCCGTTATCGTGTCGTCGCAAGGCGAAATGCTCATGGCACAAGAGGTGGTCGACGAGGTTAGACACAGCCTGCTGCCCCTTTGTTCGCTCGTTCTCATGAAGCGCGCCGATGCCGAACTGCTCACCCATACAGCCATCAACACGGCTGCCGACTTAAATAGAGCTGTGAAAAGTGTGCTTGCCGAAGGCTGTAAAGCAGTGCTATTGCAAGGCAGTCATACGCCACCGCAAAATGTGGCCGACGTGTTTGCCATGTCCAACGATGGCGAACCCACATTTCTCCCCTCGCTTTTCGGCGAGGGCGAAGGCAACACCCGCCACGGACTTAGTGGCAGTATGTCGGCCGCCATTGCCACATTCGTAAACGGAGGCAATACACTTTTCGAAGCCGTGGTTAATGCACGCAACTATATAGCCCAACTTCAACCACAGCATACGGGCATAATTGGGCGAAGTGGCGAATTGTTTAACGAGTTCAGCCACGACATAACCCAACACCATCGCACCAATAGCGACGTGAAATTTTATGCCGACAAACTGAATGTTAGCGCAAGATACCTGGCCCAAGTGACACGCCGAATAACAGGAAAGGCACCTAAAGCCATCATCGACGAATATATTACGCGCGAAATAGAACAGCAGTTGGCTTTCACACAAAAAACAGTTCAAGAGATTGCCTATGCCTACGGCTTTCGCTCGCAGGCACACTTGGCCAAATTTTTTAAGAACATCAATGGGCTTGCACCCAGCGAATATAGAAAAGAAATACATTTAAATAAACAATAAAATGAAAGAGAACAGACAAGAACTTAACCGCAACTTGGCACAAATGCTTAAAGGCGGTGTTATCATGGACGTAACAACTCCCGAACAAGCTCGCATTGCCGAAGCTGCAGGTGCATGTGCCGTTATGGCATTGGAACGCATTCCTGCCGACATTCGCGCCGCTGGTGGTGTGTCGCGCATGAGCGACCCCAAGATGATTAAGGGTATCCAAGAGGCTGTTTCAATCCCCGTTATGGCCAAATGCCGCATCGGCCACTTTGCCGAAGCACAAATTTTGCAAGCCATCGAAATAGACTATATCGACGAGAGCGAGGTGCTTTCACCCGCCGACGATGTTTACCATATCGACAAAAACAAGTTCGAAGTGCCTTTCGTTTGTGGTGCTAAGAACCTTAACGAGGCACTTCGCCGTATTGCAGAGGGCGCAACAATGATTCGCACAAAGGGCGAACCCGGAACGGGCGACGTTATTCAGGCCGTGCGCCACTTGCGTATGATGCAAAGCGAAATTCGCAGACTCACCTCGATGAGCGAAGACGAACTGTACGAAGCTGCTAAAGCCATGCAAGCCCCTTACGAACTAGTGCGCTACGTACACGAAAACGGTAAACTGCCCGTGGTGAACTTCGCCGCTGGTGGTGTGGCTACACCTGCCGATGCTGCCCTAATGATGCAACTGGGTGCCGAGGGCGTGTTCGTTGGTTCGGGCATATTCAAGTCGGGCGACCCCGCAAAACGTGCCGCTGCCATCGTGAAAGCTGTAACCAACTACAACGATGCCAAAATGCTTGCCGAACTATCTGAAGACCTTGGTGAGGCCATGGTGGGTATCAACGAGCAAGAAATAGCGCTGCTCATGGCAGAGAGGGGGAAATAAACAGATGCGTATTGCCATTCTAGCACTGCAAGGCGCATTCATCGAACATCAAAAGATGCTTGCGCAACTCGGCGTGGAGAGTTTCGAAGTAAGGCAAGCAGCCGATTGGGAACTACCCAAAGATGCGCTGATTATACCTGGCGGAGAAAGCACCACGATGCTCAAACTGTTACGCGAACTTGATTTGCTCCAACCCATCAAGCAAGCCATTGAAGACGGATTGCCCGTATTTGGCACTTGCGCTGGACTTATCTTACTGGCCAAACATGTGGAAGGCGACGACAAGCAACGCATTTCTACGATGGACACCACCGTGTGTCGTAATGCTTACGGACGTCAACTGGGCAGCTTCTTTGTTGAAAGCAATCTTAAAGGCATAGACCATGCCGTGCCAATGACCTTTATACGTGCGCCATATATAGATAAGGTGGGCAGCGAAGTGGAAATACTGGCAGAGGTTAACGGCACATCGTTGCCGCCAAACAAGGTAATCAACTGGTAACGGCATTCCATCCCGAACTTAACGACGACCTTTCCATCCATCGCATGTTTGTGAAGATGGCCGAAAGCAAATAAAATTCAATTATGGCTCTAAAACCTTTGTTAACGGGTTTTAGAGCCATTTTTACATCTTGAATTATTGTTCAAGAATCTTTTGTTTAGTGTTTTTTTGCAACGTATTTTGTTTTTTTACCTTAATATAATTTCAACCAAAACATATTCGGCCTAACTTTGCACACGAGAATTAAAAAGGCTGTATTCAAGGATATATTTAATTAACAACAAGTAATTAAACAAGCCTGAAAGAGATTTAGACAAACCAAGGTAAGAATTAGGTAAGCCGAGGTTAAAAAATAGACAAAGTGGGAGTTTTATTTTATAATCATACAACAATTAAACAATTAACAACAATGAGAAGGTACGTTATTCCACGCATTGCGTGCACAAATTTAGCAAGTGAGTTTCAACTGCTAGCAGGTAGTCCTGGCGACGGAGACAATGAAGATTTTAAACCTGGAGGCTCTGGTGGTAACAAAGACGGAGGATGTTGCAACTCTGGTTGTGCAAAAGAGGGCCTAATTGACGATTACGATAATTAAGAGAAAGGAACAGAATTTGAACAATCTATACTCAAAATAACAGGTATATGACCTACAGGAAACTTTACAGCATGATGCTAGGCACTATCGCAATTGGCTTAGCTTCGTGTGCTACCGACATTAACAACGAAAGCGAAAGCCAAATAGATGCTGGCACTAGCGCTAAACGTACACTCACCATCACCACTGAAAATGAGCCTCTCACTCGCTCGAGTGTGAGCCTTATTAACGGCAACAAATGGGTTAAAGGCGACAAATTTATAGCCTATAACCTCACTACACCTAACGGGTTCGACTACATTGTGGCCATAGAAGGCGGAAAGACAATGAAATTCGAGGGTGAGGTGACATGCAAAAAAGGTGACAACATCGCCCTATTCTATCCCTTTAAGCAAAACGATTATGGCGTTACGCCTGGTAATGTTAGCGTTAGCTTAGACCAAAACACGGTGATTGAAAACGGTAATCCCGTTACTGGTAAACAAGATGGAACGATTGAGAATATTAAGTATGTGGATTATAGTTGGGGACTTGCCAAAAATATCTCGACTACCGACTTTAAAGGTTGGGGCACTATCAATTTTAGAAAGCAGTATGCACTACTCTTAGTGAAATTCTGTAATGATGGAAAGCCCATTAAAAACATCAAAAGCCTTACCATCTCGAACGAACCATCGAAGGGAGAGTTTAACCTAAAGACTGGACAATACGTGTTCCCGTCTAAGATTGACAACCCCAGTAGCTACACATTCACCATTAATCCTAGTGCACCACTCGACTCTTTCTATGTTGCCGTGTTCCCTAACGACAATTATAGACCTGTGTTTACTATCCAAACAACAGACGGAAGCGAGTACGAACAAGCCCTTACTGATGGCATGCGCATTGAACGCGCTAGATATTATACCATCACAATGAACATGGGATGCACGCCTTGGGTGGACATCGACGGTGTGAAATGGAGCAGATACAACCTGCAATATACGCCTGGCGACCAAAGAACTGGATGGGTTAGCGGCTACCACTTGGCTAAAAATCCATGGGATTACTTCTACACAGACAAGTGTGGCACCTCTCCACAGGGTGCTTGTATGCCCAATGCAACACAAACGGTTAAGTTCGACCACTTCCGTTGGGGCGACATTGCCGAGGCTTATCGCTACAGTCGCGCTTTCATGTGCTACTACTGGACTGTACGAGGCAACATCCCATCAATGCTTAGTTCAACCCAAAACTACGGCGACTTGGCTTATTACGCATCGCGTGGTAAATGGAAACTTCCTACAAAGGGCGATTTCGACAAGCTAATGGCAAAAACTGGCCAATATATTGGCTACTACAAGGATTGCAACAACAATGTTATCTACGGTATTTTGTTCGACCCCACTGTAAACAATTGCCTCAAAGGTTGGGTGCTTAGCCGAGACAATAGAAAGCTTGTTTGCTCTAATAGAGATGCTCACGGTCTGTCGTATGCTCGTTGCTATATGAAGCAATTCACGAAAGAGGATATTTGCAAGGGTGTGTTCTTCCCATTTGCAGGAAGCTACACCGACTATATAGACTGCACTCCAAGACTTAACAAGCCTGGTAGCCAAGGTATGTATTGGACCGCTTGTGGTACAAACTGCGAACAAGCTCAAGCCTTTACGGGCCAGTATATGGAATACCAAAACTTGTTCTTCTACGGAACGACAAAGGGTGCTAGTGCCATTAATCCCAAACGCAACATGTATAGCATTCGCCCGATACTTGCAAATTAAGGGTTTAATAGGGAAAGACAAAGTTGAAACTTAGATTTTTAATTGCCTTTGCCTAACAAATAATTCGTGGAGAAAAGAGATGTGCTAAGTTAAACCATCCTTTCTCCACGTTTTTTATACACTTTTTCCTACTACCTGCTTCAAAACACACCATACATCGATGAACTTTTGGTAAGCAAAAGCCTATCAAGCAAGAGAAAACGAGGCTCATCCCTCGCTCATGAGAGCGGTTTGCGCTGGAAATTATTGATTCAAAAATATTTTAATGCTGTCCGAAATAACAAAAGTCAAAACAACTTCTATCAGTAAATTTAATCTCACATTCAATTTTTCGACAACAAAAGATTGCAATTTAGAACTTTTTTACATAACTTTACAGCGTAAACGCAAGTTACGTTCGCACGTTTTCGTTTAGTCGCGAGTTAATGCGGAGACATACAAACCACCTTGTAAACTTGCTTATTCGTAAGCTTGTCAACTAACAGCTGGCCTTGTCAACTTGTATACTCGTAAACTTATCAACTAACAATACAACGCCTATGAATACCAATACGCCACCCTTTACCTATTAATACCGACAAGCCATTGTTTGTCGGCAACGTTTATTAATCCTTATTACATAACAAATAATTAATTCAAAACAATATGAAACATAAAATACTTTTATGGCTCATGCTTTTCTTTTTCCCCTTAGCGTTGGGTACGGCCTGCAACACGGAGGTGGATCTTAAAAGCATAAGGTACGAGGGAGAATTTCTTATTAGAGAAGGAAAAGGCTGGCCTTACAACATCATTAGAGTTACAAAATCGTCTTCTAGCAAAGGGGTACCGGTAGGGGTAACTCTTGGCTTCGTTGGCACGGAATACGACAAAAAGATAAGCGAGGGCGACATTGTTCATTTCCACGTGATAGATTTCAAAGAATTGCAAGGGCCTAGGACAGCAGATCTCCGATGGCCAATGTTTATCGGAATAGTAGAATTTTATGATAACTAACAACGCCAAATAATAACGATTATGAAACGATTATTCATTATTACATTCCCTATTATTGATTACAACCGTTTCTAGACTTGCATCCAAACAATAATATTGTAACAACCAAAAGCAATATATTACAGGGCGAGGATTACGCCTCGCACATCTACAAGAGTGAGGGGGAAAGCCCTATTATTATTCGTCCAAGGATTGTTCTGATGCTTAACACTGTTAAAACAATTGAACCCATCCTAAAAAAACAATTCAAAACAATATGAAACATAAAATACTTTTATGGCTCATGCTTTTCTTTTTCCCCTTAGCTTTGGGTACATCATGTAACACCGAAGTGAATCTTGAAAACATAGAGTATGAGGGGAAAATACTGTCACTTATCAAGAACAACAATAATGAGCGTTATAACATTATTCTAATTACAAGTTCTACATCCAGAAAAGGAGTACCTGTGGGAAGCTCTATCGGTTTTTATGATAGAGACTTCGGCGAAAAGATGAACGAAGGCGACATTGTCCATTTCCGTGTGCCGATATTTCAAAAATGGGTTGGTCCAGAAACAGCCGACCACCGTTGCCCACAATATGTGGGAATGATAAAGTTTTACGAGAACTAGCAACGACTAAAAAACACAATTATGAAACGAATATTTATTACATTAACCTTATTGCTGGGATGGGCAACTATACACGCACAGCAAGGTTATCTATATGGGGATTAGCCTACTTGTTCATGGCTAATCCAATGACTTTTAATCTTAAAAAAAAGGGAGAAAAGCCACACAGGCCTTTCTCCCTTCTTTATTAGTTTACTTTTCTTATCTCGTAAGTTCAATTCGTGATTAAAACCAATCGAAAGTCAATGGCTTTCGTAAAAGGTCAAACCATTTGAAAAACTACTTCGTCTCAATCTCTTCCTTCATGTCGATAAACTGCTTGTTTGCATCGTAAAACTCGTATTGCAAAAAAGCCAACTTCTGCGAAGAGACGATGTGCAAGCCAAATCCGTATTTCAATTGCCACTGTCGTTTCAAGGAAACAAACCCTTTATTAATATAAGCAGCAACGTAGGGGTGCACATGTAAATAGAATTTCTTAACACCAATCTTATTAACAAGCCGATCTATCTTTCTTTCAAGCTGGTCGGTGAACAAGATGCTCGACTTTATTTTTCCTTTTCCGAAGCATGTTGGGCAGGTCTCGTCAACACTTAAGTCCATTGCCGGTCGCACGCGTTGCCTAGTAATTTGCATCAGTCCAAACTTACTTAGTGGCAAGATATTATGTCGTGCGCGGTCTTTCTGCATGTTTTTGCACATCCTTTCGTAGAGTAGTTGTCTATCTTCAGCGACATTCATGTCGATAAAGTCTACCACGATGATGCCTCCCATGTCTCTAAGTCGTAGTTGTCGAGCCAATTCATCGGCTGCACCAAGGTTCACTTCCAATGCGTTAGCTTCCTGTCCCTTTTCCGAACGTGTACGGTTACCGCTGTTAACATCAACTACGTGCAGCGCTTCAGTATGTTCGATGATAAGATATGCGCCGTGTTTGTAGTTTACTGTTTTCCCAAAGCTCGATTTAATCTGCTTAGTGATGTTGAAATTATCAAAGATGGGCACCTTTCCCGAATAGAGTTTCACGATGTCCACCTTGTCTGGTGCAATCATCGATACATAGTGCTTCACCTCTTTGAATACATCTTCATCGTTAACATAGATATTTTCGTAGGTTGGGTTGAACAAGTCGCGTAGCAAAGCCACAGCCCTACTTGTTTCTTCGAACACCAATTGCGGTCTTTTTTGGGTTTTCTGCACCTTTTCGATAGCCTCTTCCCAATACTGCGTGAGTGTTTTTAGTTCGGCGTCTAGTTCTGCAACCCTTTTACCTTCGGCCACAGTTCGCACGATAACGCCACAGTTTTTAGGTTTGATGCTATGAATGAGCTGTTTTAGTCGTGCCCTTTCTTCTCCGCTTTTAATTTTAGAAGAGACAGAAACCTTATCGTTAAAGGGAATGAGTATGAGGTAACGTCCAGCGAACGATAGTTCGCACGTAAGCCTCGGCCCCTTGGTGGATATGGGTTCTTTAACAATTTGCACCAGCACTTCTTGTCCCGAGGTGAGCGTAGTTTGCACACTACCATCTTTTTTCAAGTCGGGAAGTCGCGATGCCTTTGCAAAGGGATAAAGTTTTTTCCTGTCGCTTTGCACCTGTTTAAGGTACTTGGCGTATGAATCGAATTGACTTCCTAAGTCGAGATAATGAAGAAAAGCGTCGCGTTCAAATCCAACATCTACGAAACAGGCATTAAGCCAGGCATCAGTTTTTTTACTTTCGCTGCGTAGACATTTCCAACAGAAAACGAAACTTCACGTGGTTCGCTCTGATATTCCACTAGCCTTTTGTCTTCTAGCAGTGCTATCGATATTTCTTTCTGTTGAACGTCAATTACTACTTCGCTAGTCATCTTCTTATTAGCTCCTTAGTTCTCGTCGTAAGTACGTGTTAGGCAAGTTCTGTTAAGTCTTTATGTTTGGCCGATGCATCTCTGCAGGTGGCTATATGGTGCGTGTTAAAGGTGTTTGCGTTGATTTCACTTTCTGTTTAGCCTCATTCTGCGCCACTGTTGTTTGGCAATTCGGCTGTTTAGTAGTGTTTCAACACCCATATACCATTAAAGAGACTTACAGGCGCGTTCTATAAAAACAAGCCTGATGCTCATTTTATAGAACTCGCCTTCAAAAGAACCGTGCCTAAAGGGCTAGCCGGGCCGTCGTCTGCGGATTTGTCGGCTTACCCTTCAATGGCGAATAAGCGTTAGGCAAGTGTTTTACTTGCTCTTATGCCTATTCTTTCTCAGTCTTTTTTTACGTTTGTGAGTAGCCATCTTGTGGCGTTTTCTTTTCTTTCCGCTTGGCATAGCTGTAATTTTTAAATGTTAATATAATATATATGTATTGTTTCCACCTTTAATTATTCGCCACGCATGCTTTCAACAAAGCTCTTGGCGGGCTTAAAACACGGCAAGTCGTGTGCGGCGATGGTGATTGTTGTGTTCTTGGCGATGTTGCGTGCGGTCTTAGCTGCACGATGCTTGATAATAAAGCTGCCGAAACCACGAAGGTAAACATTGTCTTTTTTGTTCAACAAGCTGCCTTTTATAGTCTCCATAAAGCTCTCAACAACCACTGAAACATCTTTCTTTTGGATGCCAGTCTGCATGGCAATCTCGTTGATAATATCTGCCTTTGTCATTCTTATTGTTGTTATTTAATGATTTACTATTTCATCCGTTCTCGGATACGGAGTGCAAATATACGAGTTTTTTATGTGATTAGAAAATATATTTGCCTTTTTTTACGCACCAAGGAGTGATTTTATTCTGTACAAACTTGCTTATTCTCAACGCCTTACATTACAACACGCAAAGCATACGAATAAAAAAGGCTGACACATCTATGATGTATCAGCCTCAATTCTTGTGATTCCGGCGGGATTCAAACCCACAACCTTCTGATCCGTAGTCAGATGCTCTATTCAGTTGAGCTACGGAACCTTGTTCTGAATTGCGAGTGCAAAGGTATAGAGTTTTTTTTTCTCCACCAAACTTTTCAGCAACTTTTTATCAAAAAAGTACGATTTTGGTTATTTTTCGCTTAAATTGGGGGCGTTGAAGGGGATTTTCGCCCCTTCAACACGTGCCCAGTTTATTTTATCAAAGACACCGAACGCTTTAAGAATGCATCCAATGCTGCTCCCTTAAGCAGTCCGTTTTGCAACAGAGCCAAGTCGATGAGCTGGTGAACAATGTCGTTATTCTTACCAAAATCGGCCAATGTGCTTTGTTTCTTTGCACGAAGGTCGGCAATTTCTTTTTCGGTTTTGCTTGCATCGGCCTTTTCTTCTTCGGTAATTTCTTCTGGTTTCTTGGCCGATTGTTGTTGGTGCAGTGCAGCCAAACGTGCCTCCAACCCCTTAATTTCAGCCTCAATGGGCTGCAATGTGTCTGTTGTGGTTTGCTTACATGCTTCCAACACACGCTTGATAAGCGCATGGTCACTGTTCAACACAACGTTATATGCATCTGGCATCTGCGCATAGAAGGCCATACCTGCCTGCAAACGTCCCATATCTTTCATGCGGCGCATGTACTCGCTTTGGGTGATAAGGATGGGTTGAACTTCCTCGCCCATGGCTTGCACTTCTGCACTAAACTCAGCTTTGTCGATATGTGGCATCTGCGAGCGGAACACTTGCGAAAGGTTTTCGCGGTCGGCCTCGTCTATATTGCTCTTCGGGGCGTCGTCTTTTTGTATCAGTCGCTCCACGATGTCGCTGTCTACGCGCACAAAATGGCACTTTTCCAACTTCTGTTCCAACAAGGATGCCACGGGAACATCCAGTTCGCCCTCCAATTGTAGCACGCTATAACCTTTGGCGCGAGCTGCTTCTACATAAGAATATTGCTCGTCTTTGCTGTTGGTGTATAGACAAACCAACTGTCCGTCTTTGTCGGTTTGGTTGTCCTTAATAAGCGTGCGATACTCGTCGTAGGTGAAATATTTGCCGTCTACATCCTTCAACAGGGCGAAATCTTTGGCTCGCTCGAAGAAATCTTCTTGCGAAAGCATGCCATAGTTGATGAAAAGTTTCAGGCTGTCCCACTTCTCTTCAAAGCCCTTGCGGTCTTCTTTAAACAGACTTTGCAGACGGTCTGCCACCTTTTTGGTGATGTAGGTCGATATTTTCTTCACGTCGCCATCGCTTTGCAGATAGCTACGGCTTACGTTTAGGGGGATGTCGGGCGAGTCGATAACGCCGTGCAAGAGCGTGAGGAAGTCGGGAACGATGCCTTCCACTTGGTCGGTAACGAACACTTGGTTGCAATACAGCATCACTTTGTTGCGCTGCAACTCGATGTTGCTGTGTATTCGGGGGAAGTAAAGCACGCCCGTGAGGTTGAACGGATAGTCTACGTTGAGGTGAATCCAGAACAAGGCTCATCTTGCATGGGATAGAGTGTGCGGTAGAACGCCTTGTAGTCTTCGTCTTTCAGCGTGCTTGGAGTCTTTGTCCACAGCGGTTCCACATCGTTAATGATGTTGTCTTCTTCTGTGTCCACTTGCTTTCCATCCTTCCATTCGGTCTTTTTACCGAAGGCGATGGGGATGGGCAAGAACTTGCAATACTTGTTGAGCAGCTGTTGTATGCGCGTTTTCTCCAAGAATTCTTTGCAATCGTCGTCGATATACAGCACGATGTCGGTGCCACGGTCCTCTTTCTGCACCTCTTCTATTTCGTAAGCGGGCGACCCATCGCAACTCCACTTCACGGCTTGCGCACCTTCTTGATAGCTGCGCGTGATGATTTCCACCTTTTTGCTCACCATAAAGGCCGAGTAGAAACCCAGTCCGAAGTGTCCGATAATGGCGTTGGCGTTGTCTTTGTACTTGTCGAGGAAGTCGGTTACGCCCGAAAAAGCGATTTGGTTGATGTATCTGTCAATCTCGTCGGCCGTCATTCCCACGCCTCGGTCGCTGATGGTTAGCGTTCCTTTGTCGGCATCCAGGCTCACACGCACAGTTAAGTCGCCTTGTTCGCCTTTAAAGTCGCCACGCTCTGCCAGCGTCTTCAACTTCTGGGTTGCGTCTACGGCGTTAGAAACCAGCTCGCGAAGAAAAATCTCGTGGTCTGAATAGAGAAACTTTTTTATCACGGGGAAGATGTTCTCTGTTGTTACCCCAATGTTTCCTTTTTGCATGTTATATATAATAATGTGTTAAGTTCGTTATAATCGTTATACGTTTGCATGATATGCAAACTTTGTGCCAAGATGGAATGCTAGGTAAGGAGATGGCACATCGACAGATAAGGCGAACAATCAACTATCGAACTCATAAGCTCGAAAATACAAATACTTTATTATTTTTCTAACAGAAAGTTAAAGCTATGCCCAGTTTTTACATAGGTTCTACGTATCTTTGCAGCATAACTAATAACCATAAAGCCATGTCGAAGATACTAAACAAATACATTTGGCTAGCCGAAACCATATATAAAGCACACAAAATAACCTTCGAAGAGATTAACGAGGAGTGGCGTAAGGAGATTGATTTCAGCGGTGGAGAAGACCTTCCGCTGCGCACTTTCCATAAATGGCGCATCGGAGTAGAAGACTTATTGGGCCTTGTTATCGAGTGCGAACGCAAGGGACGCTATGCCTATTACATCGCAAACGAAGGCGAAATAGCGAACGGAACACTTAAACGATGGCTCTTCGACACCATCACGGAGGGTAACCTGCTCATGGAAAACCAACGAATGAAAGACCGAATACTGCTACAACACACACCTACCAACAACCAACAGCTAAAAACAATATTGCAAGCCATGCGCGAGAACCACACGTTGCGCGTTACCTATCACAGCTATTACCGCCCATCGGCTACCACTTTCGAGGCAGAACCTTATTGCGTTAAGATGTTTAGGCGACGTTGGTACATGGCGGCACACTCTCCTTATTATAATAAGGTGATGGTGTATGCGCTCGACCGCATCGTTAACTTGGAGTTACTTACGGGCAACAAGTTTGCGCTGCCACCCGATTTCGATGCGAAAGCGTTCTTCAACGATTGTTTCGGCGTTATCATTGGCGACAACACTGCTACAGAAGAAGTGACACTAAGGGTTAGCGAATGGCAAGCTCATTATCTTCGCGACCTGCCTTTGCATGCCTCGCAACGCGAACTCGCGCCCAAAGACAACCGCTGCACCTTCGCCTTTCGCCTTCGTCCCACTTTCGATTTCCAACAAGAACTGCTCTCACTTGGGGCAGATGTGGAAGTGATTGAACCCCATTGGCTGAGAGAAACGATGAAAGAGAAGATAAGGGAGATGGCGGAAAGGTATGGGGAGGAAGACTATTCATAATTTCAGAAACCAACAGATAAAAGAACAAACACAAGTTAAATCAATACAAATTGTTTATTATGCTAGAAAACAAAATTGAAGTAATGGCAGTTAGTCAACTGCTCAACATGAAGTTTTTTGTTCCAAGTTACCAACGAGGCTATCGTTGGACGGAACAAGAAGTGAGAGATTTGCTAGAAGACATTAATGACTTCGGCAAAAAGGAAAAGAAGCGAGGCGAGTTTTATTGTCTGCAACCACTTGTGGTACGTGCCATGACCGAGCAAGAAAAGCAAACCAACGAGCTAGAAGTTAGCGACACTTGGTATGAGGTTATTGATGGACAACAACGGCTGACCACCATATACCTTATTCTTTCTACCATGAAAGCACTGATAGAAGCAATGAACTTACCCTCAAATCTATATGAGTTGAGATATCAACGTGAGGCAAACGTAAGCACCAACTTCCTAAAACAAATCACCGAATCAGACAAAGAGTTTTGTGAAAAAGTTGACTACTACCATGCCAGCAAAGCACTTAGCACGATAAAGCAATGGTTCGAAGAAACAAAAGCAAACAAATGGTGTTTTGCAAACACACTGCTCGCATCATCTTGTGATGAAGACGAACCTACAATAGACCAATCAAACAACGTTCGTTTCATTTGGTATGAATCGGTAGATGAAGATCCAATAAAAGTCTTCACAAGGCTAAATATAGGGAAGATAGGCCTCACCAATGCTGAACTTATCAAGGCATTGTTACTAAACAGTTCGAACTTTAAGAAAGAAGACCCATCTGCACTCAAGCTAAGGCAACAAGAGATAGCTTCTGAATGGGACAGAATAGAATACACTTTGCAAAAAGAAGACTTTTGGCTTTTCCTACACGAAGTGGGTTATGAGAACCCAACGCGCATCGATTTCTTGTTCAAATTGATGTGTGAGCTCAACATGCTTGAACTAGAAGAAACTGAACTCAAACACATTGGCACAGACGCAAACAGGACTTTCCGATATTTCTATCAATACTTCTCACGAAATAGGCCCTCTATCGATTTCTGTTGGGAAAAGGTTAAAAGCTTGTTCAACACCTTTGTGGAATGGTACGACGACTTGCAGTTGTATCATTACGTAGGATTTCTTATTGATTGTAAGGCAGATAGCATTTCCCAACTTGTAGAATATTGGAACAAATCGGAAGACAAGAAAGGATTCTTGAAGACACTAAAAGAAGAAATAAAGAAGGTGATAGGCGGCTGTCCATCACTTGAACATGAGTATCAAGATGGCAAACGTAAAACAAGATGCAAGCCCATTCTGCTTTTCCATAATATCCAAACTGTCATCAACAGGAACATAAAGGAAAAAGAAACAGAGCAACTTGCCGCATTCTATAAGTTCCCATTCCACCTTTATAAGAAAGAGAAATGGGACGTTGAACACATCAATTCGAATACAGAAAACGAAGAAACCGACACAGTTACCCAAGGGGAATGGTTGCTCAATGTGTATTGGAGTGTTCATAAAGATGTGCAAGACCAAATATCCAGTTACTTCGACATAGAAGATGAGGATGAGAAGAAAAGTAAATATGCAGAGATCAAAGAATCTATCCCTGAACATGAGCCTTGGTCACAAGAAGAAAAGAATAGGATTTGGAACTATACTTTACTCGATTCTTCAACCAACCGCAGCTATGGCAATGCCATATTCTCGGCCAAACGTCGCATAATCATTGGGAAAGACAAAGGAAAGCTGATACCTATTCCAAAACTCTCACGTGATAAGAAATTTAATATAGAAAAGGAAACAGATGCTAATTCTCCATTTGTACCACCCTGCACAAGAAATGTTTTCATGAAGTATTATTCGTCCACCATCGGCGACATCAACTATTGGACGAAAGAAACCGACGCACAGGGTTACCTTAACGACATCGAAGCATGCATTAAACAATTAGACAAATAAAATCATGGACAACAAAATATCTTTTTGGAATTTCATTTCCAACACCAACATTGAAATACCAATCATTCAGCGTGATTACGCGCAAGGCAGGCTTGGCAAAGAATACTTACGCCAAAATTTTCTCATCGACCTGAAAAAAGCCTTAGACAAGAATCTGCCCAACGGCGAACAATACCTGAAACTCGACTTTGTTTATGGGGCTGTTGACAAAGCAAAGATGCAACCATTAGATGGGCAACAAAGACTAACAACCTTGTGGCTATTGCATTGGTATGTTGCATTGAGAGCAAACAAGCTGGAAGAGGCTTGCCAAATGTTAAAGAACTTTACCTACGAAACAAGAATATCTTCACGCGAGTTCTTTCACAAATTGTGTATACCTACTAACTTTGAGACATTTAAAACAGCCTCTGATACTGGTATAGCCGAGTTTATCACAAGCCGAACATGGTTTCCCGCTGCTTGGAAGCAGGACCCAACCATACAAGCTTTGCTGAGAATGCTTAGTGGAACGAAACTAAATGATAAATATGGTGAAGACATTACAGACGGCATTGAGGAGCTGTTCCAAGACACAACGCCCGAAAAGTTTGAGGAATACTGGAAGATACTAACATCAGAAGATGCACCAATTGTCTTCTATCAACTTTCTCTCGACCATTTCGGTCTGTCGGATGACCTATATATAAAGATGAATGCCCGTGGCAAACAGCTGACAATGTTTGAGAACTTCAAGGCCGACCTTGTTGGTTACATACGCAAGCAAGCACAAGACAACGAAGAATGGAAATCGCTTCTCGACATAAAGACAGGCATTCCCATCTCTTTAGACACCACATGGATGGAACTCTTTTGGAAAAACAGGTCGGGAAACAATAGGGTTGATGAGATATATTTCGAATTCTTAAATCGCTTCTTCCTTAACTATCACATCGAAGACATTAAAGATGAGGACGACAAATATTATTCATATCTCACAGGAAGGAAAACAAAAGAACACAATAGGTCTGTAAGATATAAAAGCTTGGACAACTATAAATGGAACAATGAGATTGACAAAGTATTGTTTGATGATTTAAAAGTAATTCTTGATAACTTGTCCATTTCTAATGTTGAGCAAGCGGCCCTTTCTCGACCATGGTCCAGTGAATTCCAATTCATTCCACAATACAAAATAGATAACGTGGGTAAAAACGTCTGCGCAGACACTGAAACGCAATGGTTGGTAGTAGACAGCATTACTCAACAGCAACGCGTAGTATTCTATGCTATTTGTAAGTTTTTTAAAGAGGGTGCAGCCAATACTGATTTAGAGAAGAAAGACCTAAAAAATTGGATGAGATTTGTATGGAATATGGCTTCGGTAAGAAATCCCGACGGTGGCCTTGCTATAGATAGCGTAAGCAGCATGAAAAGCGTTATCAGCGTGCTATCAGAGTTCGATGCACATAATATTTACAAAGAGCTTAAATACTACGATAAGACTGCACCAAACAACGCATTTGGAAGACAACTTATAGAAGAAATAGAAAAAGCTAAGATAATTCTTGCCGACGACGACAGCCTTGCTTTGTACAAAGGAAGTTGTCGCAAGCAGGACGGAAGCAACTATACCACATGGCAAGAAACCATTGAAGAAGCGGAGCAATTTGCATTCTTTGATGGTGGTATTCGTTTCCTAATTCGCAACAATGCTGATGAGTGGACAGTGGGCTTCTTCGATGAGAAATGGATTAACGTCCAAAAGTTTTTCGACAAGAATGGGGTTAAAGACACCGAGGAATACAAGTACAAGTCGAAAGCTCTAGTTCTGAAAGCCGTCCTTTACCAAGCCAAAGACTACCAAAGCTTAATAGAGGGCGATAAGTTTGTATTAGACAACACTGCTGAGACATGGAGAAATAGAATTCTCCTTCGAAGTCAATGGGCTACAGCAGTACATCAAATTTTAATGAATAATCTCAATATAACTGTTCGTGAAGGTGATTTCGAAATCTATAAAGACTTGTATTCTACCAATCTTCTTAACTTTGTCGCCAACCAAGAAAGGAGATACCGCATCAGGAACATTCACTACAAATGGGCTATCTACCCACCAAGACTCGAAGGTTTCATTCCTGACCAAAATGATTTTCATAGGAATAAGTTGCTAAATGAATGCGAGACAGCTGGCAAGATAAACATTTACACGGAGCAAAAAATCCCAAATTGTAATATGCTTAAAGGTTGGGGTATTTACTTTAATTATCTGTTCGGCGACAAGACATACTACTTTATATACTGGTATGACAACAAGGTTTATGCAATGGAAGAAAAATGGAGTTCATTTAAAACCCGTAATGCCTCTACGCCTAATGCAAGCAGAGAATACTATTGCAAAGATGTAGGTATTAATCCTTGTGTCACAGATTTCTGCAATCTATTGGAAGACATTATCAAGATGCAAGAATAAAGTCGCTTTTATTCTCAATATCCCCACACATTCCTCAAGGCTGTGCCCCTATTCGGCACAGCCTTACTCTAACTTTGCATCATCAATCAATATAAAAGAAAAAAGATGGAAGCAAAGAAAGAAATGAAAGACATGAATTTGCTTGAAGCAATGGAGCACATTGTGGCATTGGCAAAGGGGTCGGGACTAAGTAACGAGTTTTATAACAAGGCAGACGAATACATCTGCTTCATCGCCGATAAGTTGCAATTGAGCAAGCGACAGTGCGTGATGCTCGCGCTCTTCGTCGACAAGAGCGACAACAGAAGCATACTCGCAAGCGATATTGCAGAGTTTCTGCAATGCACAACCATTCAGATTATCAAGTGCATGAACGATGTAGACGAACTTGTTTGTCGCGAGTACATCATCAAACGAAAAGACGACCGCCAACTATCTTTTCGTGTCCCCATAGATGTTATCGAGGCGCTTAGGAACAACGAGGCGTTTGTAGTGGAGGCCAAAACCAACCTTTCGGCCACTGAGCTGATGATGGAACTAGAAACCGTCTTCGAGATGAGAAAAGACAAGGAGTTGTCGTACGAACAAACAGCAAGTAAAATCCAATGCCTTTTGGAACACAACACCCACCTTGAGTTCTCGAGAAGGCTGAAGGGATATACCTAAACGAGGAAGACCAAACGTCGCTCGTTCTCTTTTGTCACCTATTTGCAAACAACGACGACGATGAAATAAGATTTCACGACATCGAGTTTCTCTTCCGCAAAAATCAATGGAACAGAATTAAATACATGCTTAACGCAAAATGCCATACCTTACAATACTTGCAGCTGATAGAATATGGGAATGACAACGGACTGGCAGACCGAGAAACGTTCCGCCTTACCAGACAGGCCAAGCGCGAACTGCTAAGCGAGTTGAACCTCTCCAGCATGTCTCAAGCCTGCAAAGGCATGATAAAAGCGAAAGACATTGTTGCCAAACAACTGTTCTACGAGAAAGATACACAACAGCAGATTGCCGAGCTGGAAGACCTACTAGATGAAAAACGCTATCACCAGATACACAACAGAATGAAGGAGGCAGGCTTTCGCTGTGGCTTTACTTGCCTATTCTACGGTGCGCCTGGCGTTGGCAAAACAGAAACAGTGTTGCAGTTGGCACGTAAAACGGGGCGCAACATCATCCAAGTGAACGTTGAACAGATTAAGAGCATGTGGGTGGGCGAGAGCGAAAAGAACATCAAAGCTCTTTTCGACAACTACCGCAACCAGGTGGAAAGCCAATCGCTAGCACCCATACTGCTTTTCAACGAGGCCGATGCTGTTATTGGCATGCGCCATAAAGGTGCCGAATGGGCAACAGACAAGATGGAGAACGCGTTGCAGAACATTATCCTTCAAGAGATGGAAAGGATTGACGGCATACTTATTGCCACAACAAATCTGGTGCAAAACTTCGACAAGGCTTTCGAGCGTCGCTTTCTTTATAAGGTGAAGTTCAACGCCCCATCCATTCAAACGCGCCGCCATATTTGGCAGTACATCATGCCAGAAATAAGCGAAGAAACGGCTAGTTGGCTAGCCAGTCATTACAATTTGTCGGGCGGACAAATAGAGAACGTGGCGCGCAGGTATGCCATCAACACCATTCTCTATGGTCCACCAACAGAAGAGTTGCCCACTCTCTGCAAATGTAGTGAGAACGAAAGCAAAGAAACTTATGGCATTTCGCAGATTGGATTCAGCAAATAAATGGCTTGAGGAGTTAGGTCGTTGTCCTGAGAAGTTAAAAAGTTAAGGAGTTAAGGGGTTAAGGAGTTAAGGAGTTAAGCCAAATGCCTAGCTGCAGATCAGCAAACATTCTTTTCAACTCACTAACTACTTACTCCATTACTACTTACTCCTTACTCCATTACTACTTTAACTCCTTAACTCCATTACTACTTACTCCATTACTACTTACTCCATTACTACTTACTCCATTACTACTTACTCCTTAACTCCATAACTCCTTACTCCTTTATTCCTTACTACTTACTACTTACTCCATTACTCCTTACTCCATTACTACTTACTCCTTACTCCATTACTACTTTAACTCCTTATAATATGACCATCCTACAAATCTCCGACACCCACAATCGTCACGGCCTATTGCAAAACATGCCAATGGCAGACGTACTGATTCATTGCGGCGACTTCACTGACAGGGGAACGGAAGCAGAGGCGTTGGACTTCCTTAACTGGTACATCGCCCTACCCCATCCGCACAAACTCTTCGTAACAGGCAATCACGACCTCTGCCTTTGGGATGCCGAGGGCATAGACGACCTACCCCCAAACGTGCTTTTTCTTCAAAACAAGGCATGCGAAATAGAGGGTGTAAAGTTCTTCGGACTAGGTTACAACCATTGCGAAATACTTATACCCAACGCCGTTGACGTGCTTATCACCCACGAACCACCCATGATGATACGCGACAAGTCTAATGGAACACATTGGGGTAACCTGCCACTCCGCAATCGCGTAATGGAAGTTAAGCCCAAGTTCCACCTCTTCGGTCACGCCCACGAGTCGTATGGCACAGACGTATTTGGCAATACCGTGTTTTCCAACGGCGCAGTATTAGACGACCAATACCACCTAGTCAACACCCCCGCAATACTTACACTCGAAACGAAAACAAAGGGTGGTTAGTTGACAAGGTCATAAGTTAACGAGTTGACAAGTTTGTAAGTTTGTAAGTTGACAAGATAACAAGTTGACGAGTTGACAAGTTGACAAGTTTATCAAGACGCTATCGCCTTGCAACAAAGCATTTGGTTTAACTCCTTAACTCTTTAACTCCATAACACCTTAACTCCTTAACTCCATAACTCCATAACACCTTAACTCCTTAACTCCATAACTCCATAACTCCTTAACTCCATAACACCTTAACTCCTTAACTCCTTAACTCCATAACTCCATAACACCTTAACTCCATAACTCCATAACTCCTTAACTCCATAACTCCTTAACTCCTTACTCCTTACTCCTTACTCCTTTACAAGATAAACACATCCCCATCCCTCATCACAGGAAATGAGCGCCGCAATTGCTCTAACGCCTCAAGAGAGAGCGTGGCGCGTGCCACATCCACCTCGTTTGCTCTACATTCGGCCAGCGTTTGGCCCTGTGGGTCAAGCGCAACAGTGCCTCCACTGTAAGCATTAGCAGGGTCGTTGCCCACGCGGTTAACACCCAACACAAAGCATTGGTTCTCGATGGCGCGCGCCCTAAGCAACGTTTGCCAAGCAAAAAGGCGCGCCGTGGGCCAGTTGGCCACATATATGGCCACATCGTAGTCGCCACGGTTGCGACTAAACACGGGGAAACGCAGGTCGTAACACACCTGCAAAAGAAACCGCAAACCACCATAGCGCACCACAACGCGGTCTTCGCCCTTAGTGTAACGTTTGTCTTCGCCAGCATAAGTAAAAAGATGACGCTTGTCGTAATGCCAGGTGGCGCCGTCGGGCGTAACGAAATAAAAGCGATTATATAGCCTTCCGTTCTCTTCAACCGCCACGCTACCAGCAATGGCACATCCTTTTTGTGTGGCCTTTTGCACCATCCAGCGATGCACATCGCCACCAACAGGTTCAACAGCAACACCTTCGCCCACCATAAACCCTGTGGCAAACATTTCGGGCAACACATAAAGTTGTGCCCCAAGATGTTGGTTCATCAACTGTTCCACTTGCTCAAGGTTCACCTTTTTGTCACCCCAAGCGATGTCGGTTTGCAATAATGCTATCTCCATTGTTTCTATTTTTAGCGATGTTTCAACCGCAAAGCTACCATTTTTCAACCGAAACACCAAAAGAAATACACAACAACTAACAAACTCATAAACACGCTAATCCCAAAACCCACCAATTCAAAGCTTAAAACCCTAAAAGCACAAAGCTTCATCAACTTAAAACTTCACCCACGCTAAGGTTCAAAAGCTCTAAGCCTAGAAATCTTAAAAACATACGCATTTATTTACAAAACAGATCTTAAATTTCACACCATTCTAGAGAATAATTAATCGTTTTTACTGGAATTTAGTGCTAAAATTCCACCTACAAAGCTCAACACATTGTCCACTTTCAAGAAAACACATAGCATTTAGCATAAAATCGCCTTTCTATTTGAAGTAGATCTAACAAAATTTACTATCTCAAAAAACAGCTATTTGCACCAAAATAGCCTACTTTTTACTCATTTTTTGCTCCATTTCCTAGCCTTTGCACAACGTTCTTAATAGAATAAAAATGTATCATGCACCAACAACCTATGTATTTTCTTGCATTTAGAACAGTGTTTTGCTACATTTAACCTTGCGTTTTGCAGCAAATAGCAATGCGTTTTGCACGAGATAGCAATGCGTTTTGCACGAGATAGCAATGCATTTTGCACCAAATAGCAGCACTTTTAGCACCAAATAGCGAACTTTTACGCTAAAACTGCATTTAAATACACCATCTAACTACCTAAACTTCGCTTTTCAAGCATCCCCCTTTTACGCAAAAACAACGCCCACGAGAATCGAATATTTGAACACGAGTGGGCATTTGGTGAATAACAAGCCACTCATAATGTTAAAATTTACACGTAATATTTTACAAAAACACTCCTCCTTCGATTTAATGCGCAAAACCATAACACCCCCTTAAATCAGGCTTCTTCATAGAGTTTCCAACAGCAAGTATTTTTTGTAAAAAACAACAGAAATACCCCTACCTACGCTTGACTTATGCAAAAAGCACGCGTTATTTAATAATATTTAGAGGCGAACATGATGAAATATGTTATTAAAGTTGTACTTTTGCCATAAATTAATACTTAGAAAAGTAATACATTATGGCAGAATCTTTAGACATCCGTGAATTAAACCAACTTATCGAGCAACAAAGCGCATTTATAACCAACCTGACAACAGGCATGAACCGCGTTATCGTGGGGCAAAAACACCTCATCGAATCGTTGCTCATCTCCTTGCTTAGCGATGGACACATTCTCTTGGAAGGTGTTCCTGGACTAGCAAAGACACTCGCAATTAAAACATTAGCTCAACTTGTTGACGCCGATTATAGTCGTATACAGTTCACTCCCGACCTTTTGCCAGCCGATGTTATCGGTACGCTCGTGTATTCGCAAAAAGAAGAAAACTTCCAAGTGAAAAAAGGTCCTGTATTTGCCAACTTTGTACTGGCCGATGAAATTAACCGTGCCCCCGCAAAGGTGCAAAGTGCACTGCTCGAAGCCATGCAAGAGCATCAGGTAACTATTGGCGAAAAAACTTTCCCCTTGCCAAAACCCTTCCTTGTGATGGCAACGCAAAACCCCATTGAGCAAGAAGGTACTTACCAACTGCCCGAAGCACAAGTAGACCGCTTTATGCTGAAGGTGATTATTGACTACCCCACACTGGAAGAAGAAAAGTTCATCATACGCGAAAACATTCACGGCGGACTGCCCAAGGTGATGCCCGTTACCACAGCCAACGACATTCTGAAGGCGCGCGACGTGGTTAACCAGGTGTATATCGACGAAAAAATCGAACAATACATCGCCGACATCGTGTTTGCATCGCGCTATCCCGAACGCTATCAGCTAGCCGAACTGAAGCCACTCATCAACTACGGCGGTTCGCCTCGTGCTAGTATCAATCTTGCCAAAGCTGCAAGGGCTTATGCTTTCATCAAACATCGCGGTTATGTGGTGCCAGAAGACGTGCGCGCTGTGGTGCATGATGTGATGATACACCGCATCGGACTATCCTACGAGGCCGAAGCAAGCAACGTAACAAGCGAAGAAATCGTAAGCAAAATTATCAATAAGGTGGAGGTGCCTTAAGATGGATGCGCTCGAACTGTTTAAACAGGTACGGAAAATTGAAATAAAAACCCGCGGACTTAGTAGCAACATCTTCGCGGGACAATACCACTCGGCCTTCAAAGGCAGGGGTATGGCTTTCTCGGAGGTGCGAGAATACCAGTTTGGCGACGACGTGCGCGACATCGACTGGAACGTAACGGCTCGCTTTCGCCGACCTTTCGTTAAGGTGTTCGAAGAAGAACGCGAACTCACCGTGATGCTTCTCATCGACGTGAGTGGCTCGCTCGACTTTGGAACAGCGCAACGCACCAAACGAGAAATGGCCACCGAGATGGCCGCCATCTTGCTTTTAGCGCCATACAAAACAACGATAAAATTGGCGTTATCTTCTTTTCCGACCGCATTGAGAAATACATCCCACCCAAAAAGGGACGTAAACACATCCTGTACATCATTCACGAGATGCTCGACTTTAAACCCGAAAGCAAACGAACGAACGTTGCCGCGGCCATCGAATATCTCACTAGGGTAATGAAACGCAGGTGCATCGCATTCGTGGTGAGCGACTTTTACGCCGATAACAGTTTTCAAAAAGAACTGCAAATTGCCAATTCTAAACACGATGTAGTGGCTATTCAGGTGTACGACCAACGTGCAAAGACGCTACCCAACGTGGGATTGATGAAGGTGATGGACGCCGAAACAGGTCACGAAATGTTTATCGACACTGCCAGTGCTAAACTTAGACGGGCACACAACGAATATTGGACGGAAAGAATGAACACACTTCGGACCACGTTCGCACAAAGCAACGTAGACTGGGTGTCGGTGGCCACCAACGAAGACTATGTTAAAGCACTGATGCTTTTATTCATGCAAAGAGGACAAAACAGATGATTAAACGACAAGTAACGCTGCTCATCGTCGCGCTATTGGCTCTTGTCGCCAACGCTCAGGTAACTGTGGAACAGAAAATAGACTCGTTCGCCATCTTTATCGGACAGCAAACGAACCTACACCTGATTGTAACGGCACCCAAAGGGCAAGCGGTGGTGTTCCCCAACTTTAAACCCTCGGAACACATGGTGCCTGGTATTGAGGTGCTACAAACCTCAGAAGAGGAAACTACCGAGTTAGACAATGGACTGCAAAAAACCACGAAAAGCTACACGCTCACCTCGTTCGACGAGAAACTATACTCGCTACCAGGACTGAAAGTAAAGGTGAACAACAAAGAATACGAAGCTAACGTGTTGGCACTAAAAGTGGTTACGATGGACGTAGACACGCTTCACCCCAATCAGTTCTTCCCACCGAAAGACGTTCAGAACAATCCTTTCTCGTGGGCCGACGAACCATGGGCGTCAATATTCTACTTAAGCGTGCTGATGCTGCTGCTTGCTGCATTGGGCGTTTACCTCTTCGTGAGGCTTAAACAAAACAAACCCGTTATCACACGCATACGTATAGTAAAGAAAATACTGCCTCACCAAAAGGCTATGACGGCCATCGAACGCATAAAAGCCGAGAGAATGACCGCATCGGAAAATCAAAAGGAGTATTACACACAACTCACCGACGCACTAAGGCAGTATATCAACGAACGCTTTGGCTTTAATGCCATGGAGATGACCAGTTCGGAAATCATCGAACACCTAAACGCTAATGGCAATCAGGAAATGATGAACGAACTAAAAGAGATTTTCCAAACAGCCGACTTGGTGAAATTTGCCAAATATGCCACGCTGATTAACGAGAACGACCTCAACTTGGTTAACGCTATTGAGTTTATCGACAAAACCAAGATTGAAAACCAACCCGACACAGAACGTATCGTACCCGAGCTTACCGAGCCGATAAACGTACAAAACAAACACGACTGGCACTCAAAACTGTTATTTGGACCATCGGCGTTTGCGTGGTGGCCATAGCGGTGTACATCGCTTACAGCCTCTACGATGTGCTGGGTTAACAAACCTCAAGGATAAATACCATTATGGAATTTGCTAACAAAGAATATTTCTTTCTGCTTGCGCTCCTTGTACCATACTTGTTTTGGTACTTCATTTATAAAAAAAGGGGCGAACCCACCTTGCGCATGAGCGACACAAAGGCCTATCGCTACGCTCCCAAAAGCTGGCGAATGCGACTGATGAACTTGCCTGTGCTGCTGAGGTGTGCCACTTTTGCGCTGGCCGTTATCATCTTGGCCAGACCACAAACGCATACTTCGTGGGGTAACAAGCAAGTGGAGGGCATCGATATCATGCTAGCCATGGACGTTTCGACGTCGATGCTGGCCGAAGACCTCACACCTAATCGTATGGAGGCCGCTAAAGAAGTAGCCGCTGAGTTTATTGCAGACAGACCAAACGACAATATCGGTCTGACAATCTTTGCAGGTGAAGCCTTTACGCAATGCCCAATGACCACCGACCACACATCGCTACTCAACATGTTGCAAAGCGTTAGAACCGACATTGCTGCTAGAGGACTGATTCAAGACGGTACTGCTATTGGCATGGGACTGGCTAACGCCGTTTCGCGTCTTAAAGATAGCAAGGCCAAAAGCAAAGTGGTAATTCTGCTTACTGATGGTTCGAACAACATGGGCGACCTCTCTCCGATGACTAGTGCCAACATCGCTAAAAGTTTAGGCATACGTGTTTACACCATCGGCGTGGGCACTAACAAGGTGGCTCGCTATCCTATGCCTGTGGCTGGTGGCGTGCAATATGTTAATATGCCCGTAGAAATAGACACCAAAGTGCTTAAAGACATAGCCGCCACAACCGACGGTAATTTCTATCGCGCAACAAATAACCAAGAATTGAAGCAGATTTATAAGGATATCGACAAGCTGGAGAAATCGAAAATGAGCGTTAAGAAGTTCTCTAAACTCTACGAGGCCTACCAGCCTTTCGCCATCTTGGCCATCCTTACGCTGCTCGCTGAAATTCTGCTGCGCACCACTGTGCTAAGAAGAATACCTTAAAAGAGGCCTCACCCCCCTCTCCAAGGGAGAGAGGAGTAATATGCCTTGCTGTTTAAAGGTGAAAGAGTGAGAGATATGGGCAACGCCACAAAGCTGCGCATGGTTCTAGTTGTTTTAGTGTCCCTAGTGAGCCCTGATTTCCCTAGTGTTCATAGAATGCCTAGTTACCTAAACTCCTCAAAATACAACCCCATTTTAACTGGAAAAAGAAATGTTTAGATTCGAAGACCCTATATATCTATGGCTGCTGTTACTAGTGCCAGTATTGGTATTAGTAGCCCTCTTAGGCCATCGCAAACGAAAGAAACAACTGAAAGCTTTTGGCGACCCAGAACTGCTTAAAGACCTCATGCCCGATGTTTCTGCCTATCGGCCATGGGTTAAACTAGGCTTAGCCGTTTTCGCCTTTGCCCTTTTGGTGGTGATGTTGGCTCGTCCACAGATGGGAACGAAAATAACCCACGAGAAAAGAAACGGTATTGAAGCCGTTATTGCCATCGACGTGAGCAACTCGATGATGGCTCAAGACGTTGTGCCTTCACGACTAGAGAAAAGCAAATTGCTTATCGAAAACCTCGTTGACCACTTTACACACGACCGCATTGGACTCGTAGTGTTTGCAGGAGATGCCTTTGTGCAGTTGCCCATTACCACAGATTACGTGTCGGCCAAAATGTTTTTGCAAAACATAGACCCCTCTCTGGTGGCCACGCAAGGCACAGACATCGCCAAAGCAATCAATCTTTCGATGAGAAGTTTTAGCCAACAAAAAGACATTGGCAAAGCGGTTATCGTGATAACAGATGGCGAAGACCACGAAGGGGGCGCACTCGAAGCGGCTAAAGCTGCCAACGACAAAGGCGTGCGCGTGTTTATTCTGGGCATTGGTAGCACCAAAGGGGCGCCCATTCCACTACAAGAGGGAGGCTATCTCACCGACCGCAACGGACAAACTGTGCTAACAGCACTTAACGAAACCATGTGTAAGGAGATTGCACAAGCCGGAAAAGGAACTTATATCCACGTAGATAACACCAACGACGCACAAGAAAAACTAAACGACGAATTGGCTAAACTGCAACGAGCAGACACACAAGCCGTGATATATAGCGAATATGGCGAACAATTCCAAGCCGTGTGCATCATCGTTATCATTCTGCTTATTGCCGAAATACTCATCCTCGATATAAAAAATCCTAAGCTGCGCAACATTCATCTCTTTGGTTCTAAAAAACCAATGGCCATGTTGCTTCTGCTCATTGTGCCCACATTGGCCTTTGCACAAAGCGACAGACACTTTATCAGAACAGGAAACAAACTCTATCGCAACCAAAACTACCCTAAAGCAGAAGTGGAATACCGCAAAGCTATGTCGCAAAACGGAAGCAATGCACACGCGGTTTACAACCTGGGTAATGCGTTGATGATGCAGCAAAAAGACTCGGCAGCCATTGTTCAACTTGAAAACGCAGGTAAAATGGAGGCAAACAAAACTCGTAAGGCTATGGCTTACCACAACATTGGCACCATCTGCCAACGCCATCAGCTATATGGCGACGCCATTAAAGCCTATGAAGAAGCCTTGCGCAATAATCCCAATGACAACGAAACGCGCTATAACCTAGCTCTGTGTAAACGTTTGAACAAAAACAATAAGGAACAACAGAAACAACAACAGCAACAACAACAACAAAAAGAACAGCAAAAAGAGCAAAAACAAAAAGAGAAACAGCAACCCAAACCCAAAGAACAAATGAGTAAGGAAAACGCTGAACAACTGCTCAACGCTGCCATACAAGACGAGAAAGCCACTCAGCAAAGACTGAAGAAGGCAACGCAACAGCCGTCGAGAAGAACGGTTGAGAAAAACTGGTAACAACGATGTTAACCACATACATCTAAAAAAACAAATGGTTCTATGAAGCGAATGAAAAGAATTATCCTATTAATGCTGGCCATAACCCACATCACGATTGGGGCAGCTCAACGCCTTACGGTGTCGGCTCCTTCGACTGTGGCCGCCGGAGAGAACTTCCGAATAGCTTATACCATCAACACACAAGACGTAGACGACTTTAAAGCGGGTAACATTCCAGCGGGAATAGAGGTGATTGCTGGCCCTTATACCTCATCGCAATCAAGTTATCAAATGACTAACGGCCACACTAGCTCTAGTTCGTCAATAACTTATACCTACACGCTCTACGCCACAAAGAATGGTTCTTACACCATTTCACCGGCCAAAGCAGTGGTTAGAGGCAAGACTGTGGTGTCGCCTGCACTTAAAATTAATGTCGTGGGCACGGCTAAACCCAATGCCAACGGTGCTCCAAAAATGCACGAAAGCGACGAAAGCGACCCTGTGCGCACTGCTGGTACAAACATTTCGGGCAGTGACCTCTTTATTAAAGTGAGTGCAAGCAAACAAAGAGTGCGCGAACAAGAACCCGTTCTGCTATCGTATAAGGTATATAGCCTCGTGGAGTTAACACAACTCAATGGTAAAATGCCCGACCTCAATGGCTTTCACACACAAGAAGTGAAACTTCCCACGCAAAAAAGCTTCCATCTTGAAAGACTTAACGGCAAAAACTATAAATGTGTTACCTGGAGTCAATACGTGATGTACCCACAGATGAGTGGCGAACTCAAGATTCCCAGCATCAAGTTTGATGGCATCGTGGTACAAAGAAACCGCAGCGTCGACCCCTTTGAAGCTATCTTCAATGGCGGTTCGGGCTATGTTGAAGTGAAAAAAGAAATCGAAGCTCCTGGTTTAACGCTACAAGTAGACCCTCTGCCCGCTCGCCCTGCTAACTTCTCGGGTGGCGTTGGCAACTTCACCATCTCGGCACAACTCAACAAAAAGGATGTAAAAACAGGCGAACCGCTCAACCTACGCATCGTTGTGAGTGGCTTGGGAAACCTAAAACTGCTTAAAGCGCCAGTGGTTAACTTCCCCAAAAGCTTCGACAAGTACGACGTTAAGATTACCGATAAAACCCAACTTACCACTAATGGCATTGAGGGTAATATGATTTACGACTACTTGGCCGTGCCACAACAAATCGGAAAATACGAAATTCCACCCACAGAGTTTGTATTCTACGACACCAAAACGCAACAATACCGCACTATTCGCACTCAAGCTTTCTCACTAAAAATAGAGAAAGGAACTGGTACGAGTTCGGAAATGAGTAAGTTCGAAGACGAACAAAACAAAGATATACGCCCCATCATGCAGGGACCTGCCGTGATGATTAAGCAAGACAACATGTTCTTCACCTCCATGCTGTGGTATTTGCTGCTTTTTATCATCGTGGCTGCCACAGTCATTGCCTTCTTTGTGCTCCGTCAAAGACAAGAGATTAATTCAGACTCACGCCGACTGCGCGGTTCTAAAGCAAACAAGGTGGCTGCTCGCCGACTGAAATTGGCTGAAAAACTAATGGAGGAAGGGAAGCAAAACGATTTCTACGATGAGGTGCTGCATGCCCTTTGGGGATATGTTAGCGACAAATTGGGCATCTCGGCCGAGCAACTCACCCGCGAAAACATTGCCGAAATGCTCAACCGACGAGCCGTTAACACCGAAACCATCGACAGTTTTATCGCTGCTATCGATGAATGCGAGTTCGAACGTTATGCACCTGGCGACTCGCAAGGCAACATGAACAAAACCTATCAGATGGCCGTTAAAGCCATCATGGACATCGAAGCCACTATGAAATCGAATAAAAAAGGGAGCTTGATGCTGCTCGCGCTGCTATTTTGCACGCTATCAATAACGGCCAACGCACAAACTAAAGCCTCGGCCGACCAAGAATACAAGCGCGGAAACTATCAACAGGCAATCGCCGACTATAAACAGCTGCTCAAAAAAATGCCTTCGGCCGAGCTGTATTACAACTTAGGCAATGCCTATTTTCGTTCGGATAGCATTCCTCAAGCCATTTTGGCCTACGAAAGAGCTGCGTTAATAAACCCTGGAAACAGAAGTATAAGGTTTAATTTGCAGTTTGCACGGGGTAAGACCATTGACAAGGTGGCCGAACCCGATGAAATGTTCTTCGTTACTTGGTGTCGATCCATGGCCAATCTCACCACTGTAGACGGATGGGGCTCTATGGCTTTGGCGGCTATTGCGCTCTTGGGATGCTGCATCTTGTTGTATTTCTTCAACTCGCGCATCGCCATTAGAAAGGTTGGCTTTGTCTCTTCCATCGCCTTTGGTGTACTCTTCATCTTGTGTACGGTCTTCGCTATGTACCAAAAAAATGCCTTAACCAATAAGGAAGGGGCTATAATCATAGCGCCGTCTACCAACTTAAAGAAGACACCCATCCGCTCGGGAGCTGATGAAGCCGTGCTACACGAAGGCACAAGGGTTGACATTACCGACCGCTCTATCAAGGGATGGATTGGCGTTAAGCTGGCCGATGGACGCGAAGGGTGGATTGAACAAGACGCTGTTGAAGAAATTTAGGGTGTAAAAACGTGGTTAGCATGCTTGCTAGTGGTGCTCGTTGCACTGCGCGGTGCTTGCTGTTGGCGAGTTCTCTGCACTTTATAAAATACACGGGGATGCAAATTGCCACTGCATTTGCACCCCTTAGCCATCACTTCTGGTGCGCTTATATATATAAGGTGTAGTCATCTCCACACTAACTCATCTTCTTGACTATGCATTGGGCTACAATGTGGCCACCCATTTTCTGCTATTGCAACTACACCTTATATAATAGGGAGGGCACAAATGCAGGCCATAGCAAACTAACAATAGGCGCCACCCCAATAAAATCCCAGCTTTGCCAGTGCTATCACCAGTCGCAATAACGGCTAACACCAGCCACAACAGTGGCTAACACCAATCGCAATAACTGCAAACACCAGCCGCAACAGTGGCAAGCATCATCAACAACAAAACAGTCATCAATAAAAGGCCACAGAAAAAGAAAAAAATGAACCTCACCCAACTATTGGAAATAGACCGAGCAGTGCTTGCTTGGTTCAACGGGAGCAACTCGCTCTTCATTGACGCGCTAGCTCAAAACCTCACGTCGGGCTTTACATGGATACCCCTTTACTTGGCACTCGTCTTCGTAATTATTAAAAACAACGACACCATGCCCCAAATATTCCTCGCCATAGGATGTGCGGTGCTTGCTGTTGTTGTGGTAAGTGTGTCGGTAGAACTCATCATCAAGCCCCTCTTTGCTCGTTTGCGACCCAGCCAAGACCCGCTCATAAAGCACACCATCGCAGTGGTTAACGGCATGCGTGGCAGTCAATACAGCTTTTTTTCGGCCCATGCCGCCAACACTTTCTCATTGGCTGTCTACCTCAGTTTGCTCATCAAGAGCCGTTCTTTGTCTGTGATGCTTGTTTCGTGGTCGGCTATTAACTGTTGGACGCGCCTTTATTTGGGTCTCCACTACCCCTCAGACATCTTCTTCGGACTGCTTTGGGGCGCCCTCGTGGGATGGTTGGCCTATGCCGTTTATCGTCGTTTCGGAAAACCATTAGGCCTACCCCGCACCCAACAAACATCTCAAACCACCGCCACAAGCTATCTCCAGGCCGACATCGCCAAGCTGCTCTACATCATGGCGCTATGGATTGGCGTCGTCATCATATATAGTATTTTCAATACATAATAATGGATACAAAACATATCAGGATAAAAGACTATAACTACGACTTACCCGATGAGCGCATCGCAAAGTTTCCTTTGCCCCAACGCGACCAAAGTAAGCTGCTTGTTTACAATCATGGTGACATTTCGCAAGACGTGTTTACCAACATAACACGCTATCTTCCGCAAGGCGCTCTCATGGTTTTCAACAACACCAAGGTTATACAAGCGCGACTTCATTTCAGAAAAGACACAGGTTCGCTTATTGAAATATTCCTCCTCGAACCAGCTTTGCCCGCCGATTACGAACAGATGTTCCAAACCACTAACGCCTGTTCGTGGTATTGCATGGTGGGAAATCTCAAGAAATGGAAGACGGGTGCACTCACCACTATCGTGGATATACCAGGACAACCGCCCGTAACACTGACAGCCGAACGTGACCTTTCGTGCGACACGGCGTTGAAAATAGACTTCAAATGGAGGGGAGACGATAAGCTTTCTTTTGCTGAACTCATCGACAAAGTGGGCGAACTGCCCATCCCTCCTTATCTCAACCGCAACACACAAGAGAGCGATAAAACCACTTACCAAACCGTTTACTCCAAAGTTAAAGGCTCGGTGGCTGCACCTACTGCGGGCTTACACTTCACACAAAGGGTGCTTTCTGATATCGACCAGCATGGCATAGACCGCGAAGAACTTACTCTTCACGTTGGCGCTGGCACCTTCAAACCCGTTAAAAGCGACGAAATCGAAGGTCATGCCATGCACACCGAATATGTAAGTGTGCGCCTTTCCACCCTCGAAAAACTGCTCAAACACAATTGCGAAGCCATTGCTGTGGGCACCACTAGCGTGCGAACGCTCGAAAGTTTGTACTACATGGGATGTAAGGTAATGGCTGATGCCAACATCGCTCTCGAAAAACTGCACGTCAATCAATGGGAACCCTATGCGCCTACGGCCATCAACATAAAACCGGCTGAAGCCATTGGCCAACTCATTGCCTACATGCAACGCAACAATCTGCCTACGCTTCACTCAAGCACGCAGATTATCATCGCACCAGGTTACAACTATAAAATCGTTAAACGCCTGGTAACCAATTTCCACCAGCCGCAAAGCACGCTGCTTTTACTGGTTAGTGCCTTCGTGGGTGGCAACTGGAAAAACATTTATCGCTATGCACTTGACAACGATTTCCGTTTCTTAAGCTATGGCGATAGCAGCATTCTCATACCCTAACAACAACAGCAAGACAATGAAAAAAGGTGATAAAGTAAGATTTCTAAGCGAAACGGGGGGCGGCATAGTCGCTGGATTCCAAGGAAAAAACATCGTTCTGGTGCAAGATGCCGATGGTTTTGAAATTCCCATGAGCATAAACGAGGTGGTTGTGGTAGACGATGAGTTAGACCGCAAACAAGGACGAACCTCCTCGGCTGCTACTCAACCCAAACCCAACTCCACACAACAGGATGCACCCGGCAAGCAGTCTATCAAGGCGCTGCTGAGTGGCGGATACGAAAACGATGCCGATAACACTGACTCTGAATACGAAACCGACCCTTCGGACAATGAGATCACGTTTCGTAAACCGGTTGAAGAGCGCGCAGGGGGCAACAGCTTAAACGTGTATCTGGCCTTTGTGCCCGAAAATGCACAACAACTTGGTCAAACCAAGATGAATATCGAATTGGTTAACGACAGCAATTATTACCTGCATTACACCTTTGCCACAGCCGAAGGAGAAAGCTGGACGCTACGCCACGAGGGCGAAATGGAACCTAACACCAAACTGAAACTCGACACCATTACCTCCGAAGACTATAACAGCTTACAACAAGCGGCTTTCCAAGCTATTGCATTTAAAAGACAAAAAAGCTATGTGCGCAAACCTGTTATCGATGCTAAATTGCACATCGAACCGCTGAAACTCTTCAAACAACACCTCTTTGCCGAGTCTCCTTTTTACGACCAACCTGCCATGCTCTACACCATCGTAGAGGGAGACGAACCTGCTGAGACACCCATCGAACAAATTGATGCCGATAAACTGAAGCTTGAAATGCTCTCTAAAGCGGCTCTTCAAAAGATGAAACACGATGCTAATTCGTCTAAAAACTTTGCTGCTGCATCTGCAAAAACAGCTCATGGCGACCGCAAACCCAACGAACCGCTGGTGGTTGACCTTCATGCGCACGAGATTTTAGAAACTACTCAAGGTATGAACTCAATGGATATTCTGCAATATCAGCTTGAAGTGTTCCGCCGAACGCTTAAAGAGCATGCTGCCGAACGTGGACTTAAAATCGTGTTTATTCACGGTAAGGGCGAAGGTGTGTTGAGAAAGGCCATCATCAACGAACTTAACCGATACTTTAAACAGTGTTCTTATCAGGATGCTTCGTTCCAAGAATATGGCTACGGGGCTACTTTGGTGAAGATTGGATAAAAGGGAAAGGGCTTAGAAAGGGTGAAAAGATGAAAAAGTGAAAAGTTGAAAAGCCTTAGAAAAGAGAAAGGGTAAAAGATGGCTTCGCACACAATGCAGGGTACCATTACATTCCATCTTCGCTTCTCTTGAAGGCATAATTTCCTTTACTCTCCTATATTTCACTGCTCCTTGAGAGTTTTGACTAACGAATTTCGCATAGCTTTTGGCTCAACTCCTTTACTCCATAACTCCTTAACACATCAAAAACCACTCCTTAACTTCTCAAAGACAACTTCTTAACTTCTCAAAAATAAAGTCATGCAACACGGATATATCAAAGTGGCGGCAGCTATTCCAGCCGTAAAGGTGGCCGATTGCCATTTTAACGCCCAACAAACAGAGGCCCAAATACTACAAGCTGAAGAACAAGGGGCCGAGATTGTGGTGTTTCCCGAACTGGGTATCACAGGTTACACCTGTCAAGACCTCTTCGCTCAACAACTTTTAATCGAACAAGCCGAAGTGGCTGTGCGCTCATTGGTGGCCAACACCAAGGCGCTCGACGTTATTTCGGTGGTGGGTGTGCCTGTTGCGGTAGACAGCATCCTACTTAATTGCGCCGTGGTGTTTCAGCGTGGACACATCCTGGGCATCGTTCCTAAAACCTATTTGCCCAATTACAGCGAGTTCTACGAAAAAAGATGGTTTGCCTCCACTCACCATCTTAACGACACTTCCATCTGCTACGCTGGACAAGAGGCGCTGCTCACAGCTCAAAGTCAGATATTCGTAACTGCCGATGGTGTGAAATTTGGCGTTGAGATATGCGAAGACGTGTGGGCACCCAATCCTCCTGGCACTTATTTGGCACTTGCTGGCGCCGACATTGTGTGCAACCTTTCGGCTAGCGACGAACTTATTGGTAAACACAACTATCTTAAAAGTCTGCTTGCACAGCAAAGTGCGCGAACCATGGCTGGCTATGTGTACAGCGGATGTGGCTTTGGCGAAAGCACACAAGACCTGGTTTACGGGGGAAATGCCATGGTTTACGAAAACGGAAAGCTGCTTGCGCAAAACCAACGCTTTGTTTTCGAACCGCAATTGGTGGTTACAGACATCGACATCTTTAAACTTAGGGCCGAACGCCGCACCAATAGCACCTACGTCAATGCTCAACATGGCCACACGGCTTTGCTGCACAAGACCTTTGAACCCATACACAATAGGCCCTTTGCACTGCAGCGGGCCATCAATCCCCTACCCTTTGTGCCACTTAACGAGGTGATGCACGATAGCTGCGAAGAGATTTTCAACATTCAAGTCTCTGGCTTAGCCCAACGTCTAAAGCACATCCACGCCTCTAAAGTGGTGCTTGGCATCAGCGGCGGACTAGACTCCACGCTGGCTCTGCTCGTTTGTGTGCGCACGTTCGACAAACTTGGCCTGTCGCGCAAGGGCATTGTGGGCGTCACTATGCCTGGTTTTGGCACCACCAATCGCACCTATCGCAACGCCATCGACCTGATGCGCCAATTGGGAATTACAACACGCGAAATAAATATTGCCAAGAGTGTTACACAACATTTTGAAGACATTGGCCACGACATGGCCGTGCACGATGTGGTGTACGAAAACGGACAGGCACGCGAACGCACACAGATATTAATGGACCTAGGGAATAAAGAGGGCGGTATTGTTGTGGGAACGGGCGACCTTTCTGAACTGGCGCTGGGCTGGGCCACATACAATGGCGACCACATGAGCATGTATGCCGTGAACGTTAGCATACCCAAAACCCTCATTAGGCACTTGGTGCGCCACGTGGCCCAAACCATGCACAACGACGAAACGCGCACCACACTCTACGATATCATCGATACCCCCATCTCGCCCGAACTTATTCCGGCCGACGAAGCTGGCAATATCAAGCAGAAAACCGAAGACTTGGTTGGCCCCTACGAGTTGCACGACTTCTTTATCTACCACTTCTTGCGCCACGGTTTCACGCCCCAACGCCTCTATCTCATGGCTCGTCACGCCTTTGCTGCACCCCAACAGCGAGCCAATCAATACACCGACGAGAGATAAAGCATTGGCTAAGGGTGTTTATGCGCCGCTTCTTTACACAGCAATTCAAACGTTCGTGCCTACCCGATGGGCCTAAAGTGGGCAGCGTTAGTCTTAGTCCGCGTGGCGACTGGCGCATGCCTAGCGACGCAACGGCCCAAATGTGGCTCGACCAATGCGATAAGCTATAAATAATTATTA
>NZ_BAIZ01000025.1 GCF_000613445.1 Hoylesella shahii DSM 15611 = JCM 12083 | reverse complement strand
TTGGGAGGATGCCATTCTTGGTGTCCTCTTTTGCTATATTCCAGCGAGTTACGCAGATATAAAGCGTTTTGCGCATTTCCACACCCAACTATTTTATTACCGATATTTACCAAAAATAACTATTATCATACCATCTGTGCTACCATGTGCTACTATGGTGTGATACCAAAACACTACAATTATGAAATACCCTATAACAAAGATTATATTCGACAGGAAAAATCAAGCAACGAAGAAAGAGAAAGCCCCTGTTTCAATAGAAATATATTTTGAGAGGAAAAGAAAGTACATTAGTACTGGTGTGAAACTATATTCCAATCAATGGGACGATGTTCGGATGGTAAAAAACTCAATGGACATGATTAATCTGAACAAGCGGATAAAGGCAATAAAGGGAGAGATAGATGATTGGATATTATCCCTAATGGAACAAGACAAACCATTTGATTGGGGTGCATTAGATAGGTTCTTGGAACGCTCCACACATTCGGGTACGAACTTCATGGACTTCGCTGCTGACATGATAGCTACGCGCGCTGACATTCGGGAAAGCACGAGGAAAACACAGCGCAAGTTGATAACAGCCTTGGAGGACTTCGGGAAGATAGTTGAGTTTTCAGACCTTACCAAAGCTAATGTAATGGCATTTGACGATTATCTGCATGCACGTGGGATAAAACAAACGTCTGTCTATTCTTACCATAAATTTTTGAAGACATATATTAACGAAGCAATCAGAAGGGAACTTATAAATACTAATCCCTACTTAGGACTGCGCCTGAAGCGTGGCGAGAGCGAAGAGGGTCGTTTCCTTACCGAAGACGAATTAAACGCCGTGAGGGGTGCGGATTTGCCCTCAGATACGCTCAAAAGGGTTAGGGACTTGTTCGTCTTGCAGTGCCTTACTGGTCTTTCCTACTCTGATTTGATGGATTTTGACTTTTCCAAGGTTAATTTGCGGCGGGGACAACACGTTTTATCGGAATGTAGAAACAAAACTGGTGTGAGTTATACAATAGTGCTGTTGCCCGAAGTGATGGAAATATTGGAAAGGTATAACAATGAGTTACCCAAGATAAGCAATCAACAATATAACTTGCGACTAAAGGTCGTTGCACAAGCAGCAGGAATAGAAAAACCCATTGCAAGCCATTGGGGGCGCAGGACGTGCGGAATGTATCTCTTAAACAAAGGCTTCACAATGGAGGTTGTCGCTAAGGTGCTGGGGCATAAGTCCATCAAGACCACGGAGGCCGTTTACGCCAAGATATTGGATAAGTCCGTGGAAGACGCGTTTAGAAAGCTGCAACAAAATAAAGGGTGAGGGTTGACCCCCACCCCTTAATAGAACAATTCGCCAATAAATACGCAAACGGCAAAATATATTGAGCGGTTTTAATATTGTTTAACTAAATAAAATTTTTTATACGTAAAGATAATCGCAAATATAGCATAAATTTATTATTTTTGTATAAACATAAATTTATCATGACTAGCGCGATTGTTGATAAGATAAAGAGAATAGAGAGTGCGCGTACATCATTACGTATGGCGCGACAAGAGAGTGAAATGGCGTCTAAACCGCTATTGAGTGACTTACATCTAATGCCACATCTGTATAATGTATTCAAGTCTGTGCGTGGTGGTGAATTGGATATAACCGCGCGTAAAGAATTTATCTTCATTGCTTTATATTTATATTCGCCATCTAGGTTCTTTGGTGGCAAGATGCCAAAGGGACTTAGGAGGGCAATCGGTGAAGCTACTGGAACTTCTTGCGCAAATGTTATCTCAAAAAGCTGCTCTGAACTATATGTGCTATATTCAGTATATACGGATTTTAGAGAGAATGTTGAAAAAGTTATATCTTTAATTTGCGATGATGCGACATTTGGAGCATCAAATTTAAGTGCAAGGGCAGACCTAGGGCAGACCTAGGGCAGACCTCCCATCTTCATAACCTTATGTGTGATACTAGGTTTGGTTATGCGAAATTTTTCGTAGGGCAGACCTAGGGCAGACCTAGGGCAAGGTTGAACGTTACAAAGTAACAATAAAAAAGAGCGACAATATTGCCGCTCCATTATTGACTGATTGTCGATGATTTCCTATTGAACGCTTACGGATGTGTCATTCGCTACACGCGCATCATATTCGTACCCAGTGGGCATTACCGCCTTTGAGCCGCAAATGAACATGCACGGCCATGCCGCACAGCATGCCAGCACAACGGTTAGCGGAGTTCTGTTCTTTCCAACAATGTGAATGTCGGATGACGTAAAGTAAACGTCCGTTCCGTTGGGTAGTGTCACGTGCGACAGCTTTATGCCGAGTTTGCCTTTCGTTCCCCACCATGAAGACCTTCTAGCCTCGTAAACCTTGCCCTTGGCAATTGAGCCAGCGGGAATTACCACATTATCCCCATCCATGACGTTTCTAGACACCTCGAAATCTACGGATTGTCCCACTTTGGCGGATGCTCCCCTTACCTCTGATAAAGATTTCAACGGCACTATCGTTCCTGCCTTGATGGTAACTCTTTCCTGCGCCATTGCGAACATGCAGAACGCGAGGGCAATTCCTAAAATTAGATTTCTTTTCATTATTAGTTTGTTTTAGTTAAAATATGCTGCAAAGATATGGAAATGTTTGCAGCCATGCAAGGAAAGCAGGTACAATCTTTTGTGGCCCAATGCTAAACGATTATGGAATAGCGTGTTATGGCGAAAGTTTGTGCGTGTTCCGCGGTGATGTGGCCCGATGTCATTTCACGCCTAATAGTTTCGGCAAGTAGTCTAATGCGATGGGGTCACGAGCCTTGAAATACTCCGTGGCTCTATTCAGTATCCAATCTTCATTAATATACCTTATGAACATTGGTAACGCGTCTATGTGATACATGTTAGCATCTACCTCCCTACCATCGGGGAAAGTGTGGCGATAGGTCTTTGCTGTGTTGTAGAACTCTGATTTGTTCCGTTTTAGGAATACGGCGAACCCCTTCCCTACACTTATATCAGGCATCATTTGCGTGCCGTTTTCCGACTTGTCGGGAATGGAATACCCCACCTTTTCGAGTTCCATATACAGACGTGCGTACATCTCCGAAATTACAGAGAAATAGTTCCTTGGCAACTTGTGGTAGTTGTCCTTGTACCTTTCAATGAAGTTCGGCAATACCGCTCTGTCTATCTTCCCATAATACCCATGCTTGCGGATGGATGGAACAACTTCATCAAACAGCCATTTTTCAAATTTCTCTGCGCTTGGTAGCTTTGACCTTACGATAAGGCGATAAACGTTGCCTTCCGTAATATATTTAATCTTTTGGATTACAACCTTTCCCCATTGGTTTTCCGTGGGGGTGTCTATTTCGTTCACCCCCTCTTCTCGACAGTGCTCTCTGACTGCTTTTTGAGGGTTGGCATATCCTAACACACGGGCAACATCAGTAGCTCCGAACAATACACTTCCATCCTCCTGCTCAATGGTTCTTATCTCATTGAACAATCGTTCCTCATCGCTTTGGTACTTAAATATTTGTAACTGCATATCCTATTCCCCTTTCAGTTTATTGAGACCTTTTATTTCCCCCTGTTCTCGGCGACTGGCTTTCTGTGAACCTCCAATACCTTGCCAAGGTTAAACACGACTTGTTCGGCTACCCAAACAAGGGGATTGCCGTCCTTATCAACACCCTCCTCATATGTTATAGGCTCATCGTTCTCGTCAATGAATATCTCGCAATACTCATCCTTTACTTCCACCAATGCGCTGTCACGGTCCTTATTATATCCCACATAGAATTGGATGGCATCGTAATGTATGGGGATGGCGTTTCCGTGTTCGTCTTCAATTTCAAAGCCGTCTTCGTCAAGCTGTAAGAGCCTTTTTATTGTCGTTGGCTTTA
The DNA here is from genome assembly GCF_000613445.1 of Hoylesella shahii DSM 15611 = JCM 12083. Taxonomy (GTDB): domain Bacteria; phylum Bacteroidota; class Bacteroidia; order Bacteroidales; family Bacteroidaceae; genus Prevotella; species Prevotella shahii. The sequence continues at coordinate 49,052 of NZ_BAIZ01000025.1, read as the reverse complement.
CTTCTCTGAACTCTTGTGTCTTCGTTCCGTCTATAATCTGGTCGAAGAACTCTTGCTTAATAATTAGATTTAGCGTTTTCATTCTCGTTTATTTTATTGGTGATACTTCCTTTCAGTTCTTTTACTACCTTCTCCAATTCCTCAACAGAGGTTACTTTTCGCAATTCGCCCTTGTAGTCGATGATGGCGGAGAAACTTTCCTCATTGGTATTTTCAAAGAAAGCTCCCACTTCACAACCAATGGCATTTGCGATGCGCTCTAATGTTGCAACTGTTGGGTTTCTGCTCATGTTCTGACTAAGTGTTACGCGCGATATTCCCATTTTGTCGGCTACTTTTTCTATTGTGTAGCCCTGTTCTTTGATTACCTTTTTAATGTCCATATATATACGTTGATTAAAATCATTCTGCAAAGATATGAATAAGAAATTACAAAAACAAATTATTTTGGTGTTTTGATTGAATAAAATCAACACCTTGTTAATATACGTAATATTATAGGCTAACAAAAGCGTTAAATGTTAATAAGTATTATAATCATACATTTTCTTGCTTAAAAGCTTGTTTTGTATGATTATAATCATTACCTTTGCATTGTGATTAAGAAACAAAGTTAAAACTAATAAACAATAAGGTTATGGCAAAAACATTTTTCATTCGCAATGCAAACATTACAGATTGCGAGATAGCAGCTCAAGAAGCAATTATTTTCTTTAGCAAGAAAAGACATAAGAATTGTGCAAGCAAATTAGCTATAAGGTCTTTCATTATGGACTTCTTCAATAGCTTCAGAATTAAATGGACTGGTACTATCGTGAATAAGGCAACATCTATCGCAATGGCAGGCATTTGTTAACAAAAATCAAGTAAAAACAATTATAAACAACTGAAACTAAAAGATTATGAAATCAGAAAGAATTATCGCAGACATCGTATTAAAGGTTAGCCCTGAAACACCCTTGTGCCATCTGTTGAGCAAATTAGTTGGCAAGATGGTAACACTTTACGATTTTGTATACATATATAAAGGTGAAGATATAGCAACTCTTAAACATTTAGATAGTGATTTAATAATATCTTACACATTAAAGTAAATAAAGCAAATAAGTAAAAGCAATTATAAACAACTAAAACTAAAAGATTATGGCAACGTTTAAGCAGACAATGAAAGAGATAATGAGCCTAGCATGGCAGTTCGTAAGAAGAAACGGATTTACAATGAGTGAAGCTCTAAAATGCGCGTGGGCGAACATTAGGTTGCGCGCCCAACTGCAAAAGCGCATCTGTAAGTTCTACTTTCAAAAGGTAGACGGCTCTTTAAGAGAGGCGTATGGTACTCTCAAAAGCGAGCTAGTCCCAGAGACAAAGGGTGAGAAAAAGACGAACGACACTTGCCAAGTGTACTATGACACCGAAAAAAGTGAGTGGCGTTGTTTCAAAAAGGCAAATCTAATAAAGGTAGCATAATAAAGGTAACGGGGTGGCCAACCACCACCCCACAAAAAAATAAAAAATGAATACCTATCACATAACATACAGCTACAAACACGATGACAAAATTTTTATCGTTGATTGCGACATTGAAGAGGTACACAAAACAGCGATAAATGCTGGCGACACCATTTTATCAGATAATGGCGACACAAAGACGATATGCGCCCAAGACATAACATTAAATAGCTTTGTTGGGCGTTGCATCTGTGGAGACTGTTACAGGCTGGGGTATAAGCTAGTAAAAAGAGTGAGGTCGCTTAAAACAGGGATACTTTAAGGTAGCATAGTAACATTACCGCGTGGGTTAACTTCACCCACGCGGACAATAAAAGACAATAAACAACTAAAACTAAATAATTATGGCACAGATAAAAACCATCGAGTTAAGCGAAAAGACGGCAACGTTATTGGACTGCAAGAAGATGTTGGACGGGTGTTTCGACAAGTTGGGCGAGATACAAAACGACATGTTCGGTTATAGCAGGGACTTCGAGAGCAAGCTAGCACTTGCCTACACCGAGATGCACGGCCTGATAATGGAACTGCTCGTAGACAACATAGACGCGATGAGTACAGAAAGTAAATACAAGGTGATTTAATTGTCTTAATCCTTGTGTTAAATAAGGGGGCATCGGCCTAAACCTTTGCCCCCAACAAATAACCGCCCCTAACTCTTTAACACGACAAAGGGGCAAAAACAATGCAAAGTTATGGATTTATTTTCAGAAAACACAGAATTGCAAAGAAATAGTGAAAACAAAGGGTTGAGTTCGCTCGAAGTGGCAACCTTGACTGGCAAACAACACGCCCATGTCATGCGCGACATCCGCAACCTTTTAGAGCAGGGTGTAGCCCAATCCAATTTTGGATTGGGGTCTTATACCGATGCAAACCAACAAGTTAGGCCGTGTTACCACCTCACCCCAAAAGGCTGCCTAATCCTCGCCAGCGGTTACGACCCCATATTGAGGGAAAAGGTCATCAACAGGCTGGAAGAATTGGAGATGCAAAAGCGCAATGGCGGTTTCCAAGTGCCACAATCGTTTTCAGAGGCTCTGATGCTCGCGGCAAGGCAGCAAGAGACCATTGAAGAGCAGAAAAGGCAGCTTGCCGCAGCAGCCCCAGCGGTGACGTTTACGCAGGCCGTGAGCGGCTCGGCATCGTCATGCCTTATTGGCGAACTCGCCAAACTGATAAGCCAAAACGGCTACCCGATGGGTGAAAAGAGACTGTTCGCATGGATGCGCGAAAACGGCTACCTCGGCACTAAGGGCGAAAGGTACAACATACCCAACCAAAGATACATAGACCAAGGATTGTTCGAGTTGAAGAAAGGCATGAGAAGTGGCAACAACGGCGTTATGTACACCACCATCACGCCAAAGGTGACAGGTAAAGGTCAAGTGTATTTTGTCAATAAGTTCAAAGCTGCATGATAATACGTTACAATCCGTCCGTTGTCAACAATGGCAGGGCGGATTGTTTTTATAAAAATTCATTAATCACTAATTTTGTAATAAAGAGAAAAGTTATGAAAGTATTAAATCTTATCATCAAGCAGAAGTATTTCGATGCCATCTTGGCAGGCCGAAAAGTACAAGAATTTCGCGAAGTTCGACCCACCACCATCAAGAAGTTGTTACAACTCGATGAAGAGGGCTTTGAGATAGAGGACGAGGACGGCAACGCACAGCCAATCAAGTATGATGCTATCCAGTTCTATGTTGGCTACAATAAAGACAGAGACAGCGCACTTGTAGAGGTCTTAGGCTCGCATTGTGAGATATTCGTGGACGAGAACGACGAGCCTATAACATATGAGCATGGTAGGGACAAGGACGGCAATCCCCTTGTTTGGGTAGCCGAACAAGTCGTGTTTGATTTAGGTAAGGTACTTTCGCACAATATTAGAGAAAAGTCGAAGAAGGTGTAATCTAAAATTTAGAGATTATGGCAAGACGAGTATCAGCAAACAGGGTCGGCATCAACAGAGATGTTAGAACCCGCTCGGTAAGAGGTCTTCGCGGTCGGTTCACAAGAGCTTATCGCGGTAATTACAAAAACTCTTCTGAAATGCGTGCGGCAAAGCAAACCGCAAGCCGTTTCGGTACGAGAAATCAACGATACAGAGACGTAAGGGCTGCGTTCGGATTATCAAACGGATAACACATGAACAAATTACAAGAGGCAAAAGACATTATATGCAGGGTGGCTGAAAATCAGTCATCTTGCATCGTCTTTTGTTCTCTTGGTAAGGACAGTATTGTAACATTGGACTTGGTTTACCCTCACTTCGATAGAGTGGTATGCGTATTCATGTACTTCGTGCAAGGCTTAGACCACATAGAGAATTGGATAAGGTGGGTGAAGAAGAAATATCCAAAGGTCGAGTTTATGGAAGTCCCTCATTGGAATTTAACGTATATTCTTCGTGGTGGTCTGTATTGCGTACCTAATCCTAAAGTTAAGCTACTGAAACTCGCTGACGTTATTAAGGCAGTGAGGTTAAAGACGGGTATTTACTATACGTTCTTAGGCATGAAGAAAGCGGACGGCATGAATAGAAACCTTATGCTTAAAGGCTATGAAGCTAATGGGTATGAGAACAATGGGTTGGTATATCCGTTGGCATCGTGGACACAAAAGGACGTTAAGGCATATATGCGCATGAACCGCTTGCCCCAACCAGTACTATACGGCAATAAGGCAAGCAACGGATTAGGCATGAATTTAGACTGCTTTTTGTGGCTTGAAAATCATTATCCATCAGATTTAGAGAGGATATACAAAACATTTCCTCTTAGTCGTAGAATTTTGGAAGAATATCATTATAAAGAGAACAAGTTATAATTATGGCAAGACGCGTTTCAAAAAGAACTTTAGGTTATAATTCATCGATAAATCCTAACAGTTCACAGGCAGGGCAATATAATGGAATTATAAACCGTGCAAATTCGTTGATAAGGAGAAATGTAAACAGACAACAGAGCTATGATAGTTTTATGAGGAATTATAATAGAATTATATCAGCTAGAAATAATATGTTGTCTAATAAAACTCGTTCAAAAGGTGCAGTAGCAGGATAACAAGTAAAAAAATAGAATTATGGCAAGAAACAGGTCTATATCAGAATTAAGTACAATGAATGCAAGGGCATCTGCATATAATGAATGGGCGCATAGGAAATTTGGAGCAGGTACTCGTGAGTATAATAGGGCAAACAAACGTTCTTCATTTATACACACGCAAGTTAGTAAACAAATTTCTGCCAAAGGCAATGTAGCAGGATAACAAGTAAAAGAGACAAGTCAGATGGATAACAAATACTTCACATCAGAGAGCGTGGAACTCCTACGCTCTCAAATAAATCTCCACGAGAAGAACCCTCGTACAATTCCCGAAGAGAACCGAAAGGCTCTCAAACGTGGTATCAAGAAGTTCGGCATGGTCGGAGGCATCGTGGTGAACAAGCGAACAAATTACACGCTTGTAAGCGGACACCAGCGACTTTCAGTCATGGACGAACTACAAAAGTACAACCCCGACACAAAGAATAATGACTATACTATCCGAGTAGACTTGATAGACGTTGAAGAGAAAGAAGAGAAAGAACTTCTTATCTTACTCAACAACCCATCAGCACAAGGAGAGTGGGATTACGACACACTCCGTGAGCTTATTCCCGATATTGACTACAAAGATGCAGGACTAACCGAGCAAGACCTTGACATTATAGGCGTAGACTTCAATTTTCAAACAGAGGAAGAAAACGCCATTACAACCGAACTTGATGACCTCATGGCACCAGTCCACGAAGAACATCAAGCTGAGGTAGCACAACGTCAAGCCGAGAGGGCGGAGAAGGTTGCGCACATGAAACAGGTGAAAGAGGAAGTGAAGCAAGCAGCAACAAAAGCAGCTGCCAACATGGATGCTTACCTCATGCTCTCTTTCGATACTTGGGATGCAAAGGCGGAGTTCTGCGAGAAGTTCGGATTTAACCCCGATGAGAAGTTTCTCAAAGGTGAAATATTCTCTGAAAAGATAGAAACACTTTTAACAGAATAATGGGTGAAGGTATATTGATATATGGTTTAAATGGTAGCAAGCGGAGATACACAAGAGACCTACAAGGATTTGCAGATAAAGTTCTTGCAAGCGGAAGAGTAAGGAAGTCTGTGTATGTCTTCGGTAGGATAAACAAAGCATATCTAAGGGACTTGTCTCGGAAAGGTATTGTAGTAAAGTCCGAACTTGCCGCCATTACTGATAAAACCATATTGAAATATCGTAATCACCCAAAGAAACAGAAAGGGGCAACGGTAAATACACATAGATTTAGAATGGTTGAAGCAGCGGTAAAGAAACCGAAAAATGTCTATATAGACAGAAACAGAAGCCGCCTAATCTATGTATCAAGCGTGAAATATTCTAAAGGCAAAGTATTGAAAGTTGTAATAGAACCTAATCAGAAGATAGGTAAACGATATTACAATCAAGTCGTATCTATTGGAGTTGTGCAAAAAGAGAATATGAACACAAGTCAATATAAGAAAATAAAATAGGGGCAACAAAGCCCCTAAGTAGATTGGCTAAGGAGTTGAACCTTGCAATATGCTGCCTTTTGGGAAGCCCCGCTACCGATGCGACCATCAATCTACATTGCAAATATAAAGAGAATATTCGACAAAAGCAAATTATAAACATAAAAAGTTATGGCAAAACCCAAACACGATTACGACAGCCCGATTTCTACAAGCTCATTGAACAGCTTGCCATGAATGGTTACACGGATGAGGAGATAGCAAATGAAATGAACCTCTCTCGCGAGGTGTTTGGGTGTATGAAAAACGGAAACTACGAGAATTGGACGGATGATGAGAACGAAAGGCGCGGAGGGCAAATTACTAACGTCTTAGCGCACGGCCGCACAAAAATCATCGCTTTACTCCGCGGTGCGTACATCAAAGGCGCGTTTGGCGGAAAGAAGACCAAATCCAAAGTCGTTAAATATGTTCAGGACAAATGCGAGTGTATGGGAGCAGACAAGAAATGCCCTCATTGTGGTGGCACAGGATGGGTTACGCTTACCGACAAGGCCGTTATACAAGAGTCTGAAATGGAACTTCCCCCCAACCTGCAGGCTATCGCTACATTGCTATACCACCACGACCCGACATGGCGCAAAATGGAGAAGAAACAAGACGATGAAGATGCGCTCTACTCCGAGAATGGTATCGACATTGACAAATGGATGACCGATAACACGAATGAATAGAATAACCCCACAGCAGATATATGCTCCGTTATACCATAACAAGGATAAATTCATTATTCTTGTAACGGGTGGTCGTGGAAGTGGAAAGAGTTTCAATGTTTCCACTTTCATTGAGCGTCTGTTGTTTGAGGTAAAACACCCATCTCCAGCAAAGAGGATAGTCCATCAGATACTCTATACTCGTTACACAATGGTTTCGGCTTCCATCTCCGTTATTCCCGAATTTATGGAGAAGGTGGAGCTTGATGGAAACTCGAAATGGTACACGCACACTAAAACAGATGTAAAGAACCTCCGCAGCGGTGGTGCAGTCATGTTTAGAGGTATCAAGACAAGTTCTGGAAACCAGACGGCAAAACTGAAATCTATCCACGGCATCACTACCTTTGTCGTTGACGAGGCTGAAGAGTGGGTATCGGAAAGGGAGTTTGAAACCATCATGCTCTCCATCCGACAGAAAGGTATTCAGAACCGAATAATAATCGTGATGAACCCGACAGACAACAATCATTGGGTTTACAAGCGTTTTATCGAGAACACCCATGAGGAGGTGATGTATGATGGCGTTCCTATTCAAGTCAGCACCCATCCGAACGTTTTGCATATTCATACAACATATTTGGACAATGCCGAGAACCTCTCCCCCGAGTTTATCAAGGAGGTCGAGGATATGAAAGCCAACAACCCCGAGAAATACGCCCACACCGTCATGGGCAGGTGGCTGATACAGCAGAGGGCGCAATCTACAAGAATTGGGGCGTTGTTAAAGAGTTTCCGAAATGGTGCAAGAAAGTGGCTCTTGGTCTTGACTGGGGATATAGCAATGATAAAACTGCCATCATCTTAGGTGGAGTGATTGACAATAACCTTTACTTGGACGAGGTTTGTTACAAAACCCAAATGACCAACAAGGAGATAATAGACACTCTTAAACGTTTTGGCGAAATGAAAGTGATTGCCGACAGTGCAGACCCACGCACCATCAACGAAGTGCACATGGCAGGAATACGCATCTACCCCGTAGAGAAAGGCCCTCACTCCATCATTGGCGGTATAGAGAAGATGAAAGAGTACAACATCTTCGTTACCGAGCGTTCCTACAATCTTCAAAAGGAATTGCGTAACTATGTTTGGGATAAGGACAAGGATGGAAATTATATCAACCAACCAGCAGACGGGCAGGCTGACCATCTTTGCGATGCGAGCCGATACTTCTTGATGGGGATGGTTTACGGCAAGATACAAAAGCCAAAGGGCGATATGGCAGCTGCTTTCGCCCGATAAATAGGATAATATATGGATAGTATTATTTTACGTACAGGAGAAAATATGGCGGGGGCTTTCAAAGCTGCCGCGGCAAGCATGGAAGACTATGCCGAAAGCATTAAGAGAGTATTCCCACTTAACAAGAAAGGATAACGATATGAAGTATAAATTTCAAGGTAAGAGAAAAGACAACGGAGATATTATCTATGGTTCTTTGTTGCTCATCAATGGTACAGCTTATATCTACCAAGACACATTTGGAGATATAGAGGATATTGATTTTGGTTATGGATTTGTAGAGGTTGATATTGATACTGTAAAACAGTTATAATTATGGCAACATCGAAGACATTACAAGACATCCTCGCATTGGAGGACATAGAACAGAAGATATACTACCTCAAAAGGGGCAGGCGCACGGAACAACCCGATACAGCAAAGAACGAGGCCGATTGGAAACCGTCAATGCACCAAATAAACGATGAAACCAAATATCCGAAGATAAAGGTTCTCGTCAAGATGGAAGAAACGCAGTATGAACCCGAAACAGGTGAGGCAAAGACCGTACCTGCGAAGTATGAAAAGAAAGAGCCGAACAGGATTTCACTCCCCATCGAGCAAGATGTGGTGAATATCCATACGGCTTTCACCGTTGGGACAGAACCGAAACTCGACTGCACGTCCGAAGACGATAAGGAAAAGGGCGTTTTTGAGACAGTCAAGCAGGTGTTCAAGAAGAACAAGCTGAAATACCAAAACCGCAAGATTGTTCGCTCATGGCTGTCCGAACAGGAGGTGGCCGAATATTGGTACGTTGTCAAGGATGATAGCTTTTGGGCGAAACTCAAACGTAAGGTTGCAGGTTTATTTGGGGAGAAAATTCCCCAGTACCAGCTTAAATCGCAGATATGGTCTCCGTTCCGCGGTGACATCCTTTACCCATTCTTCGAGGATGGCGACATGGTGGCTTTCTCGCGTGAGTACGAAAAGAAAGATTTGGACGGCAAAACCCACAAGGTTTTCATGACGATAACGGACACTATGGTGTACCAATGGGAACTGGACAAGACGTGGGAACAAAATGTAGAACGTTCGTTTGCGCATGGTATGAAGAAGTTGCCTGTTGTCTACGCCTACCGCCCCGACACACTATGCTCCAAGGTGAGGAGCATACGCGAGAGGTTGGAGAAGTGCCTTTCAGGATATGCGGATTGCATCGACAACCATTTCTTCCCACTCCTCATGCTCTTCGGTGAGTTGCAACCCGAAAGCATTACGGGGGATGCACGAAACAGGATGATGCAACTCACTGGGGACGGTGCTAACGCGCAATACCTCACGTGGAACCAGACCTCCGACCCAATAAAGGTGGAGATTGAGACATATTTCAATCAGATATACGCACAGACGAACACGCCACGCATCTCATTCGACCAGCTCAAAGGTACTGGCAACGCCCTCAGCGGTACGGCATTCCGATATTTCTTCATGTCCGCACACATGGCCGTACAAAATCATGGCGAGGAGTTGGGGGCGTTCTTCCAGCGTAGGGTGAACATCATTACCTCCGCGATAGGCTCTCTTAACGCCTATCTAGAAAAGGCAGCAGACTCCATAGACATCGAAACGGAAATCGTGCCGTTCATGATTGACAGCGAAACCGACAAGGTGAACACAGCGGCGGCGGCCGTTAGCGGTGGTGTGTGGAGTACAGAACATGGTGTTGCATATTGCAGCAACTATGGTGAACTGCAAGATGAGTTGCAGCAAATCAAAGAAGAGAAAGCTACTACTTCAAAAGCAGAATAGCGATGAACTCAATTAGTGTCAAAGGCTCGTGTCCGTGAGGATGTGAGCCTTTTTCGTTACATTACGGCAATTGTAGCGACATTGGTCGAATATGTTTTCATTCACGAATATTCATGCGTAACTTTGGGTAAAGATTTATTCAGGATAACACTTTATAAAGTATGAACGTTTACGAACAAATTCTGGCAGGCTACGTACGAAGTTCTCGGGTGTGGACGATGCCACCCTCCAAAGGATTGCATCCAAAAAAGCGGAGGGCGTGACGGACGAGGGCAAGGTGAACTCAATCATTGAGGGTATCTTCTTTCAGGACGTTGTAATGAACTATGGCGATTTCCGAGCAGACGGGGCGCAGAAGACCGCAGTTTTAAACTACGAGAAAAAGCACAACATCAAAGACGGAAAGCCCATCGAGGGGAACGAGCCAAAAGATCCACCCACAGAGCCAAAGCCTAACCCAAAAGAGGAAGTGCCAGCATGGGCGCAGAGCCTTATAGACTCCAATAAGACGTTGAGCGAAAAACTGGCAGCGATGGACGCCAAGGAAAAGGCGGACATGCGCGCAAAGCAGGTTGACGAAGTGGCGAAGTCTTTCGGCATTCCCGAATTTGCCTACAAGGGCAAGCAAATCGCTGACGATGCAGACCTCAATCAGTACTTCACGGACTTGAAACAGGTGATGCAGGACAGCGGTTTCCAGTTCGCCAAGACCCCCGAAGAGGGAAGTGGTGGACAAAAGAATGAGTTTAGTTCCATTGCTGAACAAATTAACAAAGGAACGAAAGAAATTGTAGAACAACAAGGAAAGTAAGAAAATGGCAGGATTTAAGTATGACATCCCCCCAAGCAAGAGCAAGTGGAGCGTTATGACGTTTCTACGGGCATCCGTAGGCGTGGACCGTTTGTTCTTGACGTAACAGGTTTTCCCGAAGGTAAACACATCCCATCTTTTACTCCCATCGCTGCCGACCTCAAAGCGAGAACGGCAAAGGTGGTTGTCAATGTCCTTGTCAAGGAGAAAGTCGAGGCGGCTGGCACTAAGGTGAAAATCGCCAAGAACTCTTTTGCCAAGGTGGGAACGATTTTGGGAAACGGAACGAAAGGCGCAACCGTCAATGCGATTGACAAGTCCAAAGATGGATATGACGAACTAACCATCTCCGCAGCATTGGGTGTAGTGGAGGCTGGTAGCGTTCTCTTCGAGCTGACAAGGCCGACGGCAAAGACCCCAAGAATGTGGCGAACTCCGCCCTCTACGAGAAACATCTCGTTACGGACGGCATCAACAACGTGGCACTTCTCCGTGCCGCAGGTGAGATAGAACCCGAGAAGTTGGTTACCCCTTTCTCCGAAAGGGATAAGGCTAACCTCATGGGATGGTTTCAGTTTAACGAATAAGGAAAGGACATAATATGCAATTGACAATTCAGAACCTCTTTGATGAGAAAGAGATTGTAGGCGCAATCATCAATCGTGTCCTCCAAACCCGTAAGGACACCATCTATTGGCAGCAATACCTTGATTGGCGTAGGACTGCTACACGTGTCTTCAAGGACTACATCGGAAGCGTGCAGGGCGTAGCCGCTGGTAGCATCAACTCGCAGTTTGGCGAGAAACCTATCCGTGAACGCCTGAATATGGGCAGCGGAACGGGCGAAATCGCCTACCTTGGCGACCGCTATCAGATGGACGTGGCACGACTTTCGGAACTGCAAGACTTGCTCGACAAGTACAATGCGGCTAATGCGGCAGGTCAAGTGTCGGCACTCAACGAAATCATAGCTTTCGTGTATGATGACTACCGACAAGTGATGCTTGCAGCGCACAAGCGTATGGACTTGGTCGTTGGTAGCCTTCTCATGACGGGAAGTGCTGTCGTACGCAACAAGGACAAAGCGCAGAGCGAGCAGGGCGCAACGGAACTCATCAAGATTGAACTCCCCTTGAACACCATCAACGTTCAATCGTCCGACATCATGAACGAAGGAAAGAAGATGATGGTTAAGTACCTCATGAACAAGCTTAACGCTATCGCGCCCGACTATGGCCGTTATGCCAAGATGATTATGAGCCGTGGCACGTTCGTGAAGCATATCCTCGGCTCTTCGGAGTTCGGTGAGACATTCAAGATGCAGCTCGGCCAAAACCAAATGTACCTTGCAACAGGTCTAGTCACCTCCGAACTGGCATCGCAGATGTTCACAGGCATCGGCTTGCCAGCCATCGAGATTAAGGAGGACTACGTCAAGGAACAGAACGGCAAGAACGTGCAGGTGTACGCGGACAACCACATCACCTTGCTTCCGCAAGACAAGATTGGCTACATGCGTTTCCATACGCCGTACGAGCAGACCGACCCTGTGCCTGGCATGAACTACACGCAGACTGGCGAGGGCGACATGTTGGTTGCCGCCAACCGCGACCATAACGGCCGTTACATCGAGTATTCGGCGGAGTGGATACCGCAGATTGCGAACCCAACGCTCATTACTCACTTTGACTTGACCAAGCTGTAATGATAGTTAAGGAGTACATATCACAGAGGTTTCGGACGTTCGGCATTCAACTGACGGATGCCGACCTCTTGGATATGTGCATATCTTCTGACATTGGGATGGAGGACGAGTTAGACAAGTGCCTGATGAAAAGGGCAAACGTGTCTATGGCGGACTTCATTCCAACGCTCCTACTTCGTGCCACCTCAATCAACGAAAGCGGCTTTTCCATGTCGTGGAACATCCAAGGCATCAAGGAATACTACGCATATCTATGCAAGAAGTACGGCTTGAATAATGTTCTCGACACCAAAAAGCCAAAGATACGCTACCTATGATGTTCTGTCCACATACACTTCAAGTAAAGGTCGTTACGCCCGAAAAGGTAGACGAGTACGGCCGTCCGCTTCCGAAGTCGGGGGAGGAAAGGTGGGTAACGCTCTGCAAATGCCGTTGTGACGATAATACAACGAGGGAGTTCACATCCGCCAACGGAGAGGTGTTCCGCCCCAATTACCATGTCGTTTGTGAGGGCAAGGCAGATGTCAAGGCAGGCGCGGAAGTTCGGTGCATGGATGGTGGCAGCGTAAGGGGTGAAGGTCGGGTGTACATCGTAAAGGAAACTAATTACTTCAATTACTCTGAGATATGGATGTAGAGAGCGACTTCTCCGATGTCGAGAAATATTTCGAGGATGGCAAGTGGGAGGTGCAAAAGGCGATGATTGACGTTGGCGACGCGGGCGTAAAGGACGCGGAGGAAAACGGAACATTCCAAGACCACACCCTTAATTTGAGAACATCCAACGAGTTTGACGTGGATGAAGATGGCTTGACGCTGCAAAACACCGCAGAATACGCATCCTATGTCGAAGCGAAAGGGTTTGAGGTGTTGAGTGGCGCGGCTTTGAGGGCGGAGAAGAAACTAAAAGAAATGTTTAAGTAGTATGAATTAAAGAAATGTTTGAGTAGTATGAATTTCGGAGATATTATAACAGCCCTGCAAAATGGGAAAATTGTAAAACGTAGCATTTGGGGTGAAGGTATTTGTGTTGTCAAACAGATTGATTCGGACATTAAGCCTGATATTGTACCGAAAATGCAAAGCCTCCCGAATGATGCAAAGAATTTTGTGTTAGCAAGTGAAACGAAGACCATTCATTATCGTAGCCAGTGTTTGAAGCTGAAACGGTATAGCGATGGTGGCGTTATCGCTACTAATTATATTCCCGATTGGATTGACATCTTTGCAAAAGATTGGGAGATTGTAACCGAATAGAACTTATGATAGTAACCACCGACATAGCGAACATCCTTTATCGAGATTTCAAGGTATTGGGCATCGACATCGTGCCTTTCGGGGAAACGTTCACGGGCGAACTCGACAAGGAGCGCATTACGATACACGTCAAGAAACCGACATCCGAGGATTATTGGGTGAAACGCTTTGCCGAGGTGAACATCTGCGTTCCCGACATTCGTCCAAACATGGCCAACACCATCCGTCTTAACGAATTGGAAAGGCTTGCCAACAATAAGTTCCAAGTCGTGACTGACATCCAAGACGGCACGAGGTACAAATACGAGGTGGAGACCTCCATTGAAGCGGACACAGCTTTGAAGTGTCATTTTGTGAATTGCAAGGTATTGTTTAACGTATTAAATGTAAGATAATTATGGGACAGATTACAGCAGTGGGCATCAAAAAAATACTCTATGCCGACACTTCCAAAATAGCAGCCGACCTGACGCCCGATTTGGCGAAGACGCTCATCAAGGCGGCCATCACCGCTAAGGACGAGGTTCGCAACGTTCACCAAGAGACGTGGAATGTTGAGGAGGCGGAAGCTTCTGTTACGGGGTACAAGAACCAGCTCAATGGTCAGACGTACCGCTACGAGACAAACCCAGGCGACATGTCCGTGAATTTCACCATCGGACAATACGAGTATGCCACCAAGGCAGCCCTCATGGGAGGTGCGGTCATCAAGAGAGGCGGTACTGGTAGTGACAAGGACGATATTGTCGGATGGAAACGCTCCAACGAAAAGGTCGTAATTAAAAAGGCTCTCTTCTGCCTTACCGACGACGGAGTGTGGCTCATCTTCACCAACGCCCAAATCACGGCACATGAGGCCAATACGGACAAGGCCGTGGCTATTGCGGTGAAAGCTCTTGTGCAGACCCCTGAGGTCGCAGGCGTGTCGATGGAGTACAACTTTGACGAGGCTGTGGTGAAAGCTCTTGTCTAAACAAAAAATGTCTAACGCTGTGGGTGGGAGTGGTAAAATGCCACCTCTCACCCACTTTTATTTATAAACATGAGTAAAGCATCAAAGCTTATATCAAAAGCTATTACTGGAGAGGATTACGAATTAGTTTTCATTAATGGTAAATCATATGTTATGTTCCCACCTACAATAAAAAAACTGGCTGGGGCTATTTCGTGTATCAGCGATTTAGACTTTAACGATGGGGCAACTTTAAAAGATGTTTTCCTTTCATGTAAAGATTGTACCTCTTATAGTAAGGCGTTATCTTGGTTAATACGTGGTGATGCGTCACTGGAGTCTGAATTATCAGAAGCAACTCTTACAGAGATTTTAGACGCTATGGAGATAGGGTTAGACATGGTTGGTGTAACCCCTTTTTACAAAGCTGCCAGCTTGACGAGGAGCGCAAACCTGCTGGCAGCAAGTCCGAGGTAGTCGGCAACAGAACCCTCTTGGGTCAGATTGCGTCATTCATGGAGAATTTGCACCTCTCCTATTATGAAGTCACAGAGAATATACCTTACAGAAACCTTATCATGATGCAAAGGGACAAGCAGCACGAGGTCTTCGGTGACGTGGTAAAGAAAGTCAGCGGTAAGGATTTTGCCGCTAGGAGAAAAAACAGATAATATGCCGAAACTATATTTTAAGGTCGGGGCGGACTATGAGAACGTTATCCGCCTGCGTGACGAGATAACCAAGCTCAAACAGGCATTGGGCAACATCAATGCCGTTCAGTCGCCAACAATGTTCAATGCCGTCAACGCTCAATTGAAGGAAACTTCCGTACAACTCCGAGCCTTGGAGGCAAAGGGGGCGGAGGCTGGTGCAGTTATGGACAGAGATTTCAAGAAGAAGATATATGACGCTTCCAATGTGGTGAATGGCTTGACATCCGAGATTATTGAGCAAAAGAAGATAATCGCTTCCACCAAGGAGGACATAAGGCAGCTTACGGAAAAATACCAAGCACTTTCCAAGTACGAGAGAACAGGTTCGCCCGTCACGTCTGAACTGAAAAAGGCAAAAGATGCACTTTCGGAGCAAAACTATGCTCTTTTTGAACTCTCACAACAACAAGCAACCGCTAGGCTTTCGGTGAAACAGCTACGAGATGAATATGCACTCTTCAAAGACGAGGGTAAAGAAGTTGCCTTGTCTGTTTCAGACATATCCAATTCATTCAAGAAAGCCTTTGGTGTAGTTGCTGGAATATCCTCGTTGGAGCAGCTTATCAGTAAAATTATAGACGTACGTGGTCAGTTTCAACAGGCTGACACCGCCATACAAACCATGCTCGGCTCGAAAGAAAAGGCAGATGCGTTGTTGGCCAAAGTTAGGGAGTACGCCACGGTGTCACCCTTGGAGTTTGGAGACATCACCTCCGCCACACAGATGATGTTAGGTTTCAATATTGAAGCTGAGAAAATTCCACGCTTCATTGAGGCCATAGGAGATGTTTCTATGGGAAACTCGCAGAAATTCAATTCCCTTAGCCTTGCTTTCTCGCAGATGAGCGCGACAGGCAAGCTGATGGGGCAGGACTTGAACCAAATGATTAACGCAGGTTTCAACCCACTTTCCATTATGGCTGAAAAGTCGGGCAAGTCCATCGCTACATTGAAAAAGGAGATGTCGGACGGCAAGATTACCACTGAAATGGTACAACAGGCATTTATTGACGCTACCAGTGCTGGAGGTAAATTCTATAACATGTCGGAGAATGCCTCGAAGGACATCAGCGGACAGATGTCAATGCTCAGTGATGCTATTGATAGCGCATTGAATAACATGGGCAAAGCTTCCGAGGGTATGATTATGAAGGGGATTAAAGCTGCTACCACACTTGTACAAGACTATGAACGTATTGGGAAGGTTATCGGCGCATTATTGGTAACTTATGGATTATATAAGACTGCAGTCATGGTTGCAACAGCAGCAGAGAATGGGCATAGACTTTCTATGCTAGCCATGCGCGCACAAGTTTTATTAAATCAAAAAGCGGTGGCGTTCCTAAATGCCACTATGTTAGCTAACCCGTACGTTCTTGTTGCTGTGGCTATTGGTGCTCTCCTCACCAAATTAGCATTACAAAAGAGCCACACAGACCGAGTTAGAGAAGCTCAAGAAAGATACAATGAAGAGAAACAGAAAGCCATTGACTTGGAGAACGAGCATAAGGCAAAAGTTGATAGTCTTCTAAATATCGCATCTGATGAGTCCTTGGCGACCGATAATCGGAAAGAAGCTCTTGTTAAGTTATCAAAGCAATACCCCGACATATTTGCAAAATATAAGACCGAAACGGAGATGCTTAACAATATCTTGAATATCAAGAACGCCATTGCCGAAGCTGACGGTAGGACATCTGTTACCAACCCCCTTAACGGAATAAATGATATAGACAAAAAGCTGAAAGAGCTTGGCCCGAAATCGAAGCTAGGCGGGGCGTTAGGTACGGCAACCCAAATATATGGGTTGCAGTTAAGTACATTCGCTTCAATAGTTGGGGTGGCAGGTTGGGATATTACAGAAAAAGCATCCGATAAAAACTCTAAAATCGACCAACTGAAAATACAAAGGGCGCAACTTGTCAAGCAGATGGAAGATGAAAAGAGTGATAAATATTTTTCTAATCTTGGTGCACAGAGTATTTCTGCGCTACGAAAAGAAATATCTGTAAGAAAAAACCTAATCGCCCAAGCAAAACTACAAAACAAGAAATACGGAAAGATAACTTCGGGTGGTTCTAAGGGTACATTCTCGTTAGACGATCTACAAGGCCAGATAGGTATATTAGAGAGAAATATCAACGAGCGCACACAGAAAACTCAAATCACCAAAACATCCCTTGCAGATAAAAAACGTCAGCTACAATCAGAACTGGACTTACTCTCTTATGAAGAAGCTGTGGGAAAGAAAGGTGCTGAAATAAAGCGCAAGATAGAAGAAATAAACAAGAAAGAGAGTGCATATTCTGTCAACGGCGCCAAGAAAGATAAAACGTCACAAAAGGAAGCACAAAAGGCGGACAATGATATGCGTGCAAAATCTGAAGCGCTGGAGAAGATAAGACAAGACCTCGAAGAAGCATCAGAGCAGCGTGCTATTGATGCTATGAACGAAAGTTCTGAAAAGACCATACGAAAAATGGCATTTGACCACAAAAGGGAAATGGCTTGATTGAACAGCAGCGGAAAGATTTCCTAAAGGCTAAAGCCGATAAAGCTGAAGCGAGAGCCAAAGCAGCAGGCAAGAAAATAGACCGCAGCACAATAACGCTCAGCGAGGAAGAAGAAAATACTTTTAAATCGATGCGCGATAATCTTGAAACAAAATACAGAAAAGACAAAGATGAAGCCTATCGAATGGAGTTACAATCTATGTATGACTACCTCAAGGAATATGGTACGATACAACAACAGAGGTATGCCATCGCAAAGGAATATGATGACAAGATAGCCAAGGAAGCGGATGCGAACCGCAAGCTGTCGCTCCAAAAGGAAAAGGAAACTGCATTAGCCAAGGCAGATGCAAACAAAATAGCAATGAACATAGACTGGGGCGCATCTTTTGAAGGTATTGGGAACGTTCTCAAAGACATCGCCAAGGAGACATTAAAAGAGGTTGAAGCATACATGAAACTGCAGATTTCAAACAACTTTCACCCGAAGGTAAGAAATCTTACGTTGACCTTAGAAATAACCTAAGAAAAGAAGGCTCTGGTAATGCTACAAGTCCGTTTAATCTTTCCGTTTGGGGCGAGGTGGCACAACTAACAAAGGAATATCAAGATAGCGTAAGGAAGTTCAAGGACGCCCAAACCGAACATACGCAGGCTGTGGAAGCCCTTATATCTGCAGAGAGCGAATTAGTGAAAGCCACCGATGACACTCAAAAAGCGATGGCGCAAAAGGCTATCGAACTAGCAAAGAAAAATGTAGAACAGACAGCCGAAGCACAAAACACCGCGGGAGATAATATGAGGGATGCAAAACAGAACCTAACCGATACGGCTAATTCCGCATCGCAAGGTTTAAAAAACTTTTCAGATGCGATAGGAGAAATGTCGAAAGGCACTCTCTCGGGATTTGCTAATGGTATCTCTAAACTTGTCACCAGCCTTGGGAAAGGCTCTGATGGTGTTGGCAAGAGTCTCAATGAATTAGGCGGTAAAGTGGGCGGTATCATTGGGGCTATATTACAGATTATAGATACTTTGGGGGATGCTCCAGCATCTTTCATAGATGGATTGCTAAATAAGGTTGCCAAGGTCGTGGAGACTGTAATTGCTGAATTGCCAAAGATAATAGAAACTATTCTTAAAGGTGTTGTTAATATTGTTGCAGGTTTAGGGAAAGGCATATTCCGAATGTTTGGCTTAGGGTCAAGTACGGATAGCCATGCAGAAGAGATGGCTGTACAAAAGGAGATTTCTAAAAAGCTAGACATTGTCAATACTAGCATAAACAAACTAAAAGACACCCTTAGCAAATCTTATGGAGCAGACGCGGTGAAGACAAAACAAGAGATAGACAAACTTGTTGCAAAGAACCAATATGACTATCTGGAAGGCGTATTGTCAGCAGGTGCAGATAACTATGGCAGTGGGTCTTCTGATTTTTATCATTGGAACAAAAATTCTATTGGAGCCGCTAAGGCCATTGCCAAAGAATATAACCTAGGAGAGGTGGAAAGATGGGAACAGTTATTTATCAAATTAGGCACAAAAGAAAATGGCGAAGGCGCTAAAATACTTGACAAGATACGTACAGACCACGGACTTGATTGGTGGTACATGATGCAGACGCAAGGTTACAACGAGGGTAAAATAGGAGAGTGGCTCACCAAGTGGGCAGACAGCGCAAAGACCATTGAGGAAGCTGAGGTACGGCTTAAAGAACGCATTACAGGGACAACCTTAGATAACGTTTTTGACGGAATGCTTAACTCCTTAAACGAGTTTGCTAATGGTTCAAAGGACGTGTTTGACGATGTCGCCAAGAACTGGCAGAAGATGATAAACAAGATGGTGATAAATAATCTTATCGGAAGTAAGCTACAAGAAGATGCCAAGAAAGTGCATGACATGATAAGCAAGGCATACGACCCGAAAACGAACACCATCAACGAGAAAGTACTAGATGAAGCCAAAGCTTTGTATGATGCCTCCATAAGAAAAGAAACTGAAATAATTAATGCCTATAAGAGCGCAGGCATAATAAAAGAACCCTCCGAGATGGAAACGCAAAAGGCGACCATTAACGAGGAACGCTCCTTATCGGACGATACTGGAACACGTATCGAGGGCAGGTTGACGGCCATACAGATTGCCGTTGAAAGGGCGAATGGCGTACGTGATACGCAGAACGCCTCCTTGTCCCTGATGAACGCCACGTTGGCGGACGTAAGGGGCATAAATATGCAGATGTGCGACATCGCGAATGAGAACCGCGATATTTTAGCAAATTCGTATTTGGAATTAAAAGAAATTTCACGTAATACAGGAGAGAGTGAAAAACATTTGCGAGAGATGAAGCAAGAATTACAAGAGGTTAAACGGATAATAAAGAACGCATGAGAGGTGAACTATTGATAAATGGGAAAGACGCTTACTTGGAATGGGGAGTTAGCATGGGCGACAAGTTCTTGGATGCCTTGGGCGAAATCGCGGGGCTGAAAGATTACGTCACCAACAACAGCAGGCTTAAAGATGGCGTGGAATACGCCAACATGACACCAAAGACGGACGAACGCTCGGTAACGCTGACATTCACGATAGAGGGCAGGAACGCCGCTGAGTTCCAAAACAGAAAGCGCAAGTTCTATGAAGAGATGTACAAGGGTGATGTATCCATGAAAGTGCCGAGGAACGGCAACGAGACTTATAGGCTGAAATACAAGGCATCAACAGGTGCTTATGCCCAGACCCTTGACATGACATTCTGCAAGATAGGTGTGAAATTCCAAGAGCCTAACGTGAGGGATAGGGGTTAATACGCTACAAAAGAGTTGTTGTAGCGTATATGACGGATATTTGCGCACCCCTTTGCATAATTATTAGGAACTTTGAGATATGGAAATATACGGATTGAATGGCAATTTGTTGTTGAACCCACCGACAACGCAAGATGCGGTACATGTGGAAGAACTGATGCGGTCTAACTACGTCAGGCTCTCGTGGCATGATACTTCCAAGGTCAAACTGCCCGTTGGGGCGTATGTCATGTTGAATGGCGTGAAATATTCACTTTTGGATGAATATACGCCACAATCCGTAACCGAATGTTCATTCAAATATGAACCTGAGTTCCAACACCCATATATGTCGCTGGGCAGGATGCCGTTAGTTCTTTATGGCAAAGATGATAACGAACAAGAGGTGGTAGACTACGATTGGAGCATCACCGACAAGCCTGCCAACATTCTTGCATATATATGCGTTTGCATAAACAAGGCGTTGGGCATAGACCATCGTTCGGATGTGGGATGGGGCTTTGTCCTGACATCATCTTTGGACGTGGTCACTGCGACATGTTCTTTCAATTCCGTTGACATCCTTTCGGGGCTTGCCGAGGTATGCAATAAGTTCAGCACCGACAACGGCACCGCAGAATATGTCATTGACTGGGAGAATAGGGTTATCCGTTTCGGGGTCAACATATCTGTCGGCAGTAGTGTTCCCCTGAAAGTTGGGGAGAATATCTGCCCTGCATCAGTAAACGGGTCAAGGGACAAGTATTACAATCGTTTCGTTGTCAAGGGGTCTACGAGGAACATTTCCCGAAAGTCCGTCAATGGGCAAGAGAACGTGTCGACCAATACGAGGTTGACGCTAGCCCCCGAAAGGTACCCCAAGGGCTACATCGACAAGGTGAAAGCTGGGGAGACGCCGTTCACAAAGGTATTAGTGTATGACGACATCTTCCCTAGGTTGGACTTGTACGCCTATGACGTGAGGGAGCGGACGCTAGACCTTGTAGACAACAAAGGTCACAAGGTGTTCGACAAGATGGTCAACGGCAAGAAAACCTACAAGAAATACTCCATTTGGTATCTCCGTTTGGCCTATCCCACCTATAACGCGGATGGCAAGACCATCGCACGATGGGACGATTTCAAAGCCCCCAAAGGGATTGTCCTTGACGGATATACCTTAAAGGCCGTATTCATGCCGAATGAGACTGGCAGGAACTCCGCGCTTGCAGGCAGGGAGTTTGAAATGCGCTTTCATGACGAACACCCGACATACCCTCGCAAGAATGACCCTGAAACGGGGCTAGTGGAAGATACTGGCATGCAGGTCAATGTCGGTGACTACGAGATAAAGTTCAATGATGAAGGAGGAACGATAATCCCCACCACGAGCGCACAAGGGATTGTTCCGTATGGCGAGAATACACCCTCCCTCAATGGTGATAAGGTGGTACTTTTCAATATCACCATGCCCCAAGAACATGTCAAGTCAGCGCAAGGGAGGTTGGAAACGCAAGCCCTTAAAGACATCGCCAAGATGCAGCGTGACAACAACCATTACTCGTTCAAGTCGAACCCCGTAAGTTTCGAGAAGTCCAACCCTCACCTGAAAGTCGGCATGGCAGTCACTTTCGATGATGGTAACGGATATTCGCTTAACACTAGGATTACGGCCGTAACAACGAAGATAGATTATCCTTTCGAGCAGGACATAACCATCGGAAACGGCATCATCAAGGGCAACACCCAAACAATAAAGGAGGACTTGAAGAATGCCAACGAGAACATAGGCATCCTAAGCAGACTCAATAATGCCGTAAGCACCAAGGCCGAGGCCTATTACCATGCGCTTAGGGAAATTATCGAGAGGTTCTCAACATCTTTCGATGACCTGTACAAGAAATTAAAGACGAAACTCAGCAAGACGGAAGACGACACAGCCGAAGGTCTTATCACTTTTAACAAGGGCGCGAAGACACCTAAGCATTTCAACATAGGCGACTTCGTCCCAGGCGTAGGGGGCGCGACACTCGCCCAATACCAAGGCTACACGTATTTGGAGGTTGATAAGGCATACATCCGTCAAAAAGCCATATTCAACAGCCTTGACATCATGAAGATAACGTACTCTTTCGGCAATAGGGTTGTAGGAAAGGGTGGTATCAAGATTACCAAGGTGACGGCATCGGCTAACGGATACATGTGCTATTTCCTAGCTGAAAGTGATGGCATAAAAGTCCGAAATCCCTTTATTGTTAACGATTTGGCTATCTGTCAAGAGTTTAATGTGTCACAAGGAACAACGGAACATGCCTCCAACCATTTCTATTGGCGTAAGGTGGTGCGTGTTGGAGAGAATTGGGTTGAGTTGTCCAAATCCATCTGCGCCAGCGGTAGCGATACACCATTAGAGGGTGACGACCTGTGCCAATTGGGTATATGGGTACGGATAGACCTGATAGGCAATGCGCCATCATGGAACGCACATCAGGTGAAAATGTTCCCTCTTATGTGATGTTACAAGGTATTGACAACTTCACATTGGAAGGAAAAGATGTAATAAGCTACGGATGGGACAACGCCAAGGGTAGGGCTTACATGAAGACCTATGGAGAAAGCTTTATCGGTGACAGGAACAGGACGGAATATGTCGAATACACCCCTGAGAATGGTTTGGAGGTAAAAGCCAAGAAGATAAAAATTGTTTCCAATGGCAACGCCACAGATGTAGCGACGGCATCAGAAATGCCAACCAAGGAGTTTCCAATCTAGCCCAACGTGTCACGAGTGTAGAGGTTAAAGCCAATGGCATAGAACTGAAAGTTGAGAGGCAAAAATAGGTGGAACGAACCTATTAAAGGGTAGCGCATTCGATATTCTCGCCAATGTCACTACCTATCTTACAGAACTAGTGAAAGAGGGTGACAAGAGACATGGTAAGAGGAATTGTGTCAAAGTCAACTCTTTAGGCCATACAGATGAACAGTTTGCTGGTACGAGGTTTTCTATTCCTGCGCTCCCAGATACAGAATATACCGCATCTGTTTGGCTGATGTCCGACAATATCGCATCAATCGACCTAGGTGTTTTTAGTGAGATTATCTACCGCAAGGGAACAACACGTTTAAGATGGTGGAGTACTGTCAAGCATGAACTTTCAAGTAACGAGAAATGGCAGCGAGTATCTTTTACTTTTACCACTCCTAACGACTTGGATTTCGATAACATGGAGTTCAATACGTGGGTAAAGCGAAATGGTGTTCTATACATCAGCGAACCACAACTGGAAAAGGGTAATGTTGTAACAGATTGGAGCGAGAACCCCGAAGACATCAAAGAAGGGCTGGTTAAGACTGGTATCGATATTACCGAGGGTAAGGTTAAGATGACAGCGGATAATTTTGAAATTGTCAATCCAAAGACAAACGAGACATCCGCCATGATTGACGGAGATGGCAAGATTGATGCAAAGCACATCGCCGCCAAAAAGGTATGGTCTGAGATAGTCGAGACAGGAGAGATTGACGCCCAAAACGCCAAGTTCAAGAACATGCAGGTGGAGAGTGGAAGGATTGGTGGCTTTAATATCAAGGACAACATATTGACGAACGAGACGAATGGTCTGACAGCCATCATTGCCATAAAAAATAAGCTTTTGGGAAATACCTTGTTTCTTGGGGACGGATTTGCTCCGTCTACGGGACTAAGGGCGGCAGCCAGCATCATGCAAGAAGCGTCTGAGATGTCTAGTATCATGAGTGTCGGGTTGCATGTCGGTGCAAAAGGCGGAACGCAATACAACCATGCAATATGGATGCCTGAGGGCAACATAAGGGGTTTCAGAAGATATACGGCGGATATGGCGCAAGACCGAGTGTTGGGAAAAGACGAATGTGTCTTGCATGCGCTTTGGGAGAAAACTATTTCACTCCCAAAAGACCCCGAACACGGACAAGAATATGAATTTTGGGTATTCTCCAAATGCTGGATTAATAGCAATCATGCTAAGATAATGCATATGCAGAACACCCAAGGTTTCGTTACTGTTGTCGAGCGAAACCAATTGGACCTCGATAGCTTTAGGGGGGTAATTAAGATGTCGTATAACAAACCTAATAACGTATGGCTTTGTGATTATTTAAAGAAATGATGAACAATTGCAACAATAACCGCGGGTTAACTCCGCTAGCAAGAAAGAATTACAACGAGGACTTTTATGTTCGCTTGAAACTCGTTGCCAATGAAATGGATATGATGTTTCCAGCAGGAGACTTTACAGCCATCTTCACTAGCACAGGTGGTGGTAGATACACATGTGGTCGTGAGAATGGAGTATTGACCAATTGTAAGGTTAATGCAGACGGCACCGCATCATGTTTTATCCAAGGTGGGCATTTGGAAGTCGGCACGCTCAAAGCAGAGGTGCGCATCATGCAGGACGACCCCAACTATCCCAATGGACAACGTAGGGATGTGCTTTTCCCCGATGGCGTGATAGAACTTATCACTGGGGCTAGCTCGTTCGATGACGTGCAGATGGAGGTAGCGATGAACTACGCCATCGTATCCGCATACGAGTTGGCCGTAAAGAAAGGCTACCAAGGCACGCAGGAAGAGTTCTACGCCACGTTCTCCGAACTCACCAAGACTATGAACGCAACCAAGGAGACGGCCAAAGGCTTGCAAACGAAATTGGAAGATGTAACAGCAAAGTGGCAGGAACTGAACACGTCCATAACCAACAAGCTAAGTAACATCAGAGACGGCAAGAGCGCATACGAGTTTGCCAAGGAACAAGGGTATGTCGGTACTGTACAACAGTGGTTGTCATCACTCAAGGGAGATAAGGGCGACACAGGTTGGCTGGCGTTAGTCAATCATGGCACGTCCGACACTACATTTGTTCTAACCCCAAACGCTATGCACGTGTGGGGAGAAGTGGGGCAACTTACGCTAACATTAGGCGAGCCAATGCCAAACGTGGTGAATGAGTATGCTTTCGAGTTCCAATCACCAAGTGGAACGCCAACATCACTGTCACTCCCTGCCACGTTGAAGTGGTATAACGACTATACGCCCACCATTCGAGCAGGTAAGCGGTATCAGGCGTCTATAGTGAATAATGTAATAATCATGGGGGAGGTTAGTGTATGAATAGGCGAACATTCATGATGAAGAACAGACTAGACCAATTATGCGTTGATGGGGTGAACTACTCTGTTCAACCAGATAACGAGATATGGTACACAACTATTGATAACAATAAGTCTGATGCTGCGGCCATATTGACTGGTTATGGAGTTGATAATGATATTAAGATTTTGGAGCATGTATTTGAAAATGGGATTTGGAAGGTCAAGGCTGACCGACCTATTGTGTATATTCCTGGGAATTATATAAGAACTGCAACAAACATTGTATCAATATCTTTACCAGGTCGTGTAATAAGACTAGGTCCTTGGTCAATGGGTAATTCAAGACACATTCAAGAAACCCCTAACTTACGTACAGTTATTTTATCTAGTGTACCCAAGCTATTTCATTCAGACTTTCCACCATTTCAGATGGGTGATTTAGATATATATATACCAAAGGAGGGTTTAGAAGAATTTACCTCAAAGGAAATATCTAAAAACCCCTCTAATAGAGTTCACGAATGGGGCAACCCAGAGCCACAACTAAATATAGTAGACCCTTATGCTAGGCAGACATTAGAAAGATTATACAATGGTAAGATGAGTATGGCGAATGTACTTAGAATAACTACATTAAACAGTACGTTTAGCTCTCCTCAATTACGTACTTTTGAAGAGTTGAAGTATTTTACTAATGTAACTTCAATGTATAGAACATTCTCACCTTGTATTAATTTGGGTGGAACAATAACAGTTCCAGCAAGAGTAAAATCTGTAAGTGTTGTTTGTTTCTTTCAAACACAATTGGAGGGCATAGAGTTTTTGGCACAAGATTTCAAGTGGTCAGCAATGTGTATACGTCAATGCAAGAATCTACGATGGGTTAAGATACACTCAGTTGAGCCGCCACAAAAAATAGACACAAACCAACTGAAGTTTGATTTTGATATTGGGAATGATACATGGAAACTATATGTGCCAGACGCCTCAGTTGAGAAATATAAATCAGACAACAATTTTTCTAATCTAGGTGAGCGGATAAGACCAATGAGCGAATTTAAAGAATAGACAATATGAGATATGTAGACAATGAGGGAAACCTCGCCCCGAATAACATAGTAGTAGACGGCATGATGGTAATCAATCCAACAGCCGAGCAATACGAAAAGGTGGGATATATGCCCTATATCGAGCCAATGCCGACAGAGGAGGAACTCTTGAACCAAGCCGTCGAAAATAAGGTGGCCGAGATTAAAGAGTACGACAAGTCCCCCGCTGTGAACTCGTTCAAGCTTAACGGCATGGATGCATGGATAAATCGAGAAGACCGCATCGGTACGCGCAGAGCTATCGAGTTGGACAAGGTAAACGGACAGACAGAAAGCGACATTTGGTTGAATGGTTTCCTCTTACGCGTAAATTGCGACCTAGCATTACAATTATTGGATGCGGTCGGCCATTACGCTTACAAGGCCTACAACTGCACACAGGCACACATCCACGCAGTGCGAGAGTTAAAATCAATCGAGGAGGTACAGAAATACGACTACAAGGTCGGTTATCCTGAGAAGTTGAACCTAAGAACGATGTGATATGGCAATAATCAGTCTAATAATTTTAGCGACATACCTAATCGCGATGGGGTTAGCGTACGGAGTGAGAGAATACGTCAGTGATAATTATTATATCGGCAAGCATCCGTGGTTGTTCTCCGTAGTCATGGCCGTAAGTGGTGGGCTGATGTTGCCACCGATGTTGGAAAAGGGCGGTGACGCTCCATTCTTGGCCTTATTCGCGGTATTCGGCTTGCTGATAGTCGCCCTTGCTCCACATTACAAGGCAGACAAGATGCATGCTGTCGGGGCTTTCACTGCGTTGATATGCGGTGTGATGTGGGCAATGTCATTCCATACGCGGATAGTGGCATGCGTGACGATGGTGTGGTGCTTCTATTGGGCGGCTAAGCTGCCAAGACCCTATTATGTGGGTGAAGTACTGGCATTCGGTCTTATTTACGGAACATTATTAATTTAAAAATAAATGCTTAAAAACAAATTATGGGAAAAGTGATTGTAATCTTATGGATGCTCTTCGCACTCTACATGCTGGTCATGGTGGCTATGATAGCTGATTTGTGGTCAGGGGTGAGGAAAGCAAGGAAGTTGGGCATTGCCGCGTCTAGCTATGGCTTCAAGAGAACCGTCGACAAGGCCGCCAAGTATTATAACCTTATGATTGCCCTGACGGTAATCGATGCCATGCACATGGCTGCCACATGGTATTTGGAAGAATATTACCAATACCACCTGCCGATGTTCCCCTTTATAACATTGCTAGGGGCTATCTGCATCGGGCTTATCGAGATTAAGTCCATCTACGAAAAGGCGGAGGACAAGGTGCGCATCGATAATGTGGCTGCATTAGCCAAACAGATTATCGTACACCGCGACAGCATGAATGAGATTGCCAATGCGGTGGGCGAATATATGAAAAAGGACAATAACGAAAAAGAAAAGGAGGAAAAGTAATGGAAATGATTAAGAACTTCTTGAAAGAGTTTAGTTTGACCAAGATGGTGTTCATCATCCTTGGCCTAGTGTTCGGTTTTGTGCCGATGTTGACCGAGAGTGAGGCGGAGTACAATTGGGTGTTCGCACTCATTGCCTGTGCCATCATGTGCGCCTTTTTGGAGGCTATGCGAGCGGTGGCGTCCAAGGAAAAGCGTTACGACTGGCGAAACCCTGTGTTGGCGTTAGTGGCGACCATTGTGGCGATATTCATTTGCTTGCTTCTATGAAGTTGACGGAAAGATTAGCCAAGTTCGGTGCAGACAAGTGGATGCACGTCACGGCATCCCTTGTCCTTGCCGACATCACCACGCGATGCTTGCGCAGGTGTGGCGCAGGATGCCTTTTGTCCGCATGCGTTGGCTTTGGTGTAAGTTTGGCAGTAGGCATCGGCAAAGAATGTTACGACAAGTTCAAGGAGAAAGAAATGTTTGATTGGGGCGACATCAAGGCCGACATCGTTGGCGCTGCATGTGGCTCTGCAATTGGAATGATATGAGACAGATATATGAATTGGTGCTGCATTGCAGTGCCACGCCTGAAGGGCGCGACTATACCGTTGACGATATAACTAGGTGGCACAAGGCGCGCGGTTTTGACACAATAGGCTACCATTATGTAGTTTACCGAAATGGAGAAGTCCATGTAGGCAGACCCGAATATGTGCAGGGCGCGCACGTACGCGGACACAACCGAAACAGCATCGGAGTTTGTTATATTGGTGGATGTGCCGAGGATGGCAAGACGCCAAAGGACACGCGCACGCCCGAACAGAAAGAAGCTTTAACAAAGCTTTTGCGCGGATTAAGAAGGAAGTACCCCGAGGCAAAGATATTTGGACACCGTGACTTTGACAAGCACAAGGCATGCCCTAGTTTTGATGCGAGTGGTGAATACAAAGACTTATAAAAAGTGTTTTGCATGAAAGGGAAGAATATTCTAATATTGGTATTGCTGCTCTTTGCACTCGTCTTAGGCTTTATCTTAGGGCGAGGGAAGAAAGGCGAAGAGCGAGTAAAGGAGCGTATAAAGACGGAGATAGTGACAAAGCGCGACACCGTCAAGGTCGTTACGCCCGAACCTATCCACGACACCATTGTAAAGTGGCAGGTGGCGAGAGTTCCAAGCGACCATTTTCGTGAGGTCACGAAAATGATAAAACCCCATGATAGTGTTGATGTTACGTTGCCAATTACCCAACGAACATATAGAGACAGCAATTACACGGCTTGGGTAAGCGGTTACAAACCATCGTTGGACAGCATACACACATACAACAAGACGGTGTACACCACACGCACTATCGAGCGAACGATAACCAAGCCTCCCCGAAAGTGGGCATCGGCATCAACGCAGGATATGGATATGGCATTAATTCTAAATTATTCGAACCATATATTGGCGTTGGCGTAACGTATATAATCTTTTAAACGCAAAAAGGGGAGGTTACTAAAAGCTACCTCCCCTTTTTACTCACACAGCATTACGCCTGTGCCATTAATCAGCCTACACGTCTTAATCTTTCCACTCTTAAAGAGTTCATTTAGTCCATTTTTCAATATTTGGGTAAATTCTTTATTAATGTCAATATATGAAACGATGTCGGATGGTTCTACATTATTATTTTTATTCTTTGCCACCATCTGTTTGATGGTTTCTAAAATCATTTCTTCTCTCATACGTTTTCCCAACCTTTTGGTATATATTCGTCTACATCTTCTTTGTATGCCCAATATATCCCCTCAATGCCATTAGCAAACGTTTCTTCGTCAATAGTGTTGTCTTGAATTGCTCTACAGATCATATCAGCATAGAATATACTATGCTCGCGCATAAGTGCGCTGTGGACTTTGTTTATTTCTCTTGTTGTCATATTGATTGTTGTTGTTAAAAATCATATTTTGTTTGCTCTTATAGAATTTAATTCATACCTTTGCATCGCAACTTATTAGGAGAAACTCTCCAATCAAGGCTTTATGCCGCCTCCGTCCGCTCTCATCCTCGAGAAAAGACTTACCCCTAGACTTGTGCTGGGGGTTTTTCATTGTGTGTCGGCATCACACAATGACTTCCATAGCAATGAAGTTATGGTTGCTTTCTGCCGAGAAAGGAGAGTTTATGAATAATAAGTTGCAACCAGAAAGCGAGAAAAGAGAAGTCTATTGTAAGTTTATCGTTAAGAACGGTAAGACTATTTACCCGAAGAATGGTACTTGCTTCCACTTCTTTATCTAAGGTGTAGCCCTCTACACCGCGCTTTCGGGGAGGTGACACAAGCACCTCCCTTTTTTATTTATCTCAACTTCAAAATCATATAGTGTATAAATGCTTTATGTCTTGTGTAATAGTATACAGTTCCAGCAATATAGTCAAACCCCTTAACTTGACTATATACATACCGCATCCACTTCGTTTTTAGTGGTATGCCATCTAGATAGGATTTGCAAGCCTTTTTAATCTTGCGTGGTAGTAAATGTCCCATACTCTTTTCTTTCATCGCAGTATATTATGATTTAGCATACCATACGTTTTATCTAGGTATCTAATTAATATCACCCCATATTTTGTGTCAAATTCATAATAGCACTTTCCATCATTTGTGGTATGCATCCACAAGTACCCTTGTAGTTGCGTATGCACATATTGCATCCATTTTGTCTTATAAGACCTCAAACGTCTAGTTGATTTGCAAGCCTTTTTAATCTTGCGTGGAAGTAAATGCGCCATAGTTCTTACTTTTTAATTCAAAATCATACACCCACACATAGGGGTTACTTTCCCATGTGCCTTTGCCGCTTACCTTATCAATGAATGTGGCAAAAGCATCACGAGCGGTGTCGAATAGATACAGCCCACCTTTGTAAGACTTAAAACCAAAGCCACCTTCGGTATCTTGGCCATCTGCTGGCGTGTAATGGGATGTTCCCTCACGCAAACAATCCTCGTCAGATATGTCTTGCAGCCGTTCAATGCGCACACTGGTTATTTTAATCTTATGTGGCATCAGTTCGGCCTTGACGAACATCTTATTGTCCCAACCTGCGGTATTATCGTATTGTTTCTTGAAGTTTTCGGCGCTTTCTTCTCGTAAGAGATGATAATTATGCTTTGCGAAATCATCTATCATTTCGGCATACATTATTTTGTAACTCTGTGCCACCGCCACCACTTCACCAACCTTGTAAGGGGCATGTTTCATCGTTTCTTCGAAGTTCCCAAGTGGCGTGTCGTCCTTGACAATTCGCCTTGTTTGGGTTTTATATCCACGCAAAACTGCTTGCGTGAGGAGATATTCATCGTTGAACATTATCTTTTTCATCTTCTTTATCTTTTGATATTTCATCTAGGTATTTATCCAAAGCTTTAACAGCCTTGTCGGGCAATTCTTTGGCCGTGTCGTTACTCTTTATATAGTCGATAGTGCCACCAACTCCATAGATAAGTAACATTTCCTTTGTCGTTGGAATGAAAACCAACATCACCCCTGCTATAGAAATAGCATAACCTACAGATATTAAGGCATTACCTAACCTCTCTCTTTTTTCTGAATTATCTAAAATTAATGATAATATGAAAAAACAAAGGAATAACAAACCTCCAGGTATTATGAATGAAATCAAGAATGTGTTAATTCCATCCATCCTTGTAGCCCAATATATTTCACTCATGATTTTATATGTTAATGTTCTCTTCGTGGCACTTTTTCAGTGTAGCCTTAACCAATTCCGCAGCCTTTTCTGCCTGCTCTTTGGTGCGGAAGTAATTGTAGGCTGCATACCTATGGTTGGCAACCTCTTTGCCGTCTTCCTCCGCTTTTGCAACATAAAATGCGGTCGTGAAGAGATAGTAAAAGCTTCCCTTTTCTGCCCTCCACCTAATTTTCTCAACTTTCTTTTCTTCGACGTTCCAGCGCAGGCCTTGTTCTGTCAGCTTGTCGAAAAGCAGCTGTTTCTCTTCCACTGTTGCTAATCGTGCATCTTTATCCCATCCGAAGTAAGACGGTCTATTTTCACCAAGGAATAACCTCTCATCCATGAGGGTACAATGATAAAAAATTCTATCACCACCACCATTCCTGTAGATGCCAATAATACCATTATTGAAGAATATATCTCCATCTTTAAATTTTGGCTTTTTCTCAATGGTGATAACGCCATCTTTTATCTCGGCCTTACAGCCATCGGGGATGTTTATCTTGTCCCCACAAGTCAAAACTATTTCCATGATTACCAAATTTCCGTGAATTGTCCGTTAATAAGTTTATACCAAGTGTCTTCCTTGATGCGTTCTCCATCTACCTGTTCTGTCTTTACGCAAACAGGTGTCAAGTTCCCATCCAAACTATCCCATTCGGCAAGCGTTATCCAACTGCCTTTCTTTGCTTTGGCTTGTGAATTATAGCCAGCCGCCATTACTACCGCGTAGTCTCCTGATGATGCGAGTTTGGCGTAGTCTCCTGATGATGCGAGTTTGACGTAGTCTCCTGATGATGCGAGTTTGGCGTAGTCTCCTGATGATGCGAGTTTGACGTAGTCTCCTGATGATGCGAGTTTGACGTAGTCTCCTGATGATGCGAGTTTGGCGTAGTCTCCTGAATTCCCCTTTCCCACCTTACATTTTTCCAAGACGAAGTCTACTGCCAATTTCACGAAATCAGCGAATTTAACCTCTGCTTGATGGAAATTTTGGATGAGGCGACTTTATCATCTTCTCTATCAATCATTCCACTCTGTTCTACTTCGCAAAAGCGTGCGATATGTCCGTCTTTTTCAATAAGGTAATGTTCGAACACATCCATTGGGTTTTCGCAAGCGTGAAAACCATTGTTGCACGCTTCTATTTCACCATTTTGCTCATACTCTTTGCCTACCTCGTATTGGAAGTCACGGCAAGTTAAGTCGGTATTAAAACCTTTATAGGCTTTTATTTTTTCTGTTTCCATAATCTTCTATCGCTTTAAAAATCTCATATATCACCTGCGGCACTATCGCGTTGCCTAGGCTTTGACACTTTCTGCTCGCCATTTTGGAAAGGTAATGTTAACCAATCCAAGGGAAAGCCCATCATCTCTCCCACAAATAGGGGATTGAGTTGGGAAGTCTGCCCAGCTCGCCTTGCGACAAGATGCTTTAAATCCGTGTCTCGATTGTGTGTTTTGCTTTCCATTGGCGTTCCTGTTTTCCAGTCCATTGCTGTCTGGGTGGGAAGTATCGAGTGGAAAGTCAGGTAGTCCATCAGCCCGTTTGGACGGCTCTCTCCGTTGGCTCTGCTGCCCATTGTCTTTCCGCCTTTCTTTTTTAGCTGGGTTATCCGTTTGTTGTGCGACTCTTCCACGGAGAGAGGTGTCGGCAGGAGCGTGAGGTTCATCGGTATTGACTTCCCATCCTTGTTTACCTTCAAACCCTGCGTCTGTACGGTGGGCAACAATCCATATTCTGTCTCGCCTATGGGGCGCACCAACGGCACAAGCTGGAATAACAAACGGTTGGACTGAATATCCCTCACGTTCAAGACCTTGGCAGATTTCTTCGATTGTGTAAGGTTGTTCCTCTCGCGTTCGGTAACTCTCATTGAATAGAGAGGTTTGACTACCCACTTCAAACTCCTCGCTGGGCTGTACCATTGTTGTGAGGCCAACAACGTTCTCACCAACGACCCAAGTGGGCTGTATCTCGCGTATTGCTCGCAACATATGCGGCCAGAGGTAGCGGTCATCTTCCGCTCCAAGTCTCTTTCCTACCATTGAGAAAGGTTGGCATGGAAATCCCCCTGTGAGGATGTCGACTTTCCCTCGCCAAGAGGTAAAGTCTGTTGTCGTGATGTCTTCATAACTAACTGAATTTGGATACCAGTATTCTAAAACTTTCCGTGGGAACTCGTTTATTTCACAGTGGAATACGTTTTGCCATTCCATCCACGTGGCAGCGAGTTCCGCTCCGCCTATACCTGAAAATAAGCTTGCATGTTTCATATTGCAGTTTGGGTCTCGCCCACGTCATTTCGATATGGGCGAGGCCGTTTTTTACCTTGTGATAATTTCATCATACCCCCATTAAGTCAAACAAAGTTGGAGCGGTAACGGCACTCTCGGCTTCACGCAGGTAGCTAAGTCCATCCCTCCAATATTCGTGGTTTAACTCGGTCGCAAGGCCAAATCTACGCTTCCTTATCGCGCAATACGGTACAGTGCCGATACCACCGAATGGGTCGAAGACTACCTCGCCCTCGTTGGAGTATCTTTCGATAAGTCTTTCAACCAAATCTAGTTGTAAGGGGCAGATGTGCATCTGCAAGTTGCGTTGGCTCTGTCTGCTGTTCAACGTTCGCATCCTTACTACATCATCAAATGTAGTCCTTGTGGCTGACAGGGTCGATGGCCATAAATGTACGTGGCAATTTTCCATAATTGGCTAGTTCCTCGGCAAACTGTACATGCGTTTCAAAATCGTAGACATGTTCTTTCGAGAACTTTCTGAACATATGTCTTAGGGTGTCTATTCCCATCGATTTCATCTGCTCACCCGTCAACAGTGTATTGCCGTTGCTTTTCCAGTCGCCGTGTGCGTCAATCTGCCACCTTGCAAGGCTATACGCGCCATCTTTCACTTTTCTTACAGGGAGGTCGGCATAGGCCTTTGTCGTGTCAGTTGGCAACTTTCTGAACAAAAGCACGTATTCAGGGCATCCAACTCCCATCTTTGAGCCATCCTTGCACATCTCCGTATATCCAAGGCGATATGTTTGGTTGTTTTCCCTTACAACATCAGTATCAACCGTTATCCTGCCCATGTACCTAAACTTGTGTTTCATATAATGGAACACGCACATTTCACTGAAAGGGTCAACGGTCGGCATGCCATCACCAGTGGCGTTACCGAATAATATGCGGTCTTTGACATGTACGCAACACAACCTGCCTGGTTGTAAGATACGGTGGAGTTCAGGGGTTAAGAAGTCCATCTGTTTGAAGAACTCATCGTTATCGGCGTTGAAACCAAAGTCGTTGTAGCTGGCAGTATATTCGTAATGGTTAGAAAACGGCACGGATGTAACGATAAGGCCGACTGAGTTATCTTTCATCTGTTGACATTCTAGAACATTGTCATTGTTGATGAAATGATAAGTCTTGCCCTTTTGTTCCTCCCTCTTTGAAAACATGTACCTCATGAGCTTATTTTCAACGTTGGTATCGAAAAGTCCATTTTCACGGATAATATCCGTCATCTTGGCCACCATCTCATTATGTTGTTTCCATTTCTTCATAAAACTAACGAAAATCTCACTTTCGCTTTCCGCATATACGAAGTAAAGGTCTACAGGATATTTTTGCATGAAACGATGGATGCGCGCAATGGCTTGAAACTTGTCGTTAAAACGATAGTCAACGAACATGATGGCCTTGTGACAGTGATATTGAAAGTTCAGACCTTCGCCAAGCATTTCGGGTTTGGCTGCGAGGTATTTTAATCTGCCCTCCTTAAAGTCGTCTATTACGACGTCAGCTTCGGCGTCGTCTTGTGAGCCATAAACGGCCTTACATCCGTCTATCGCCTTACATAGTTCCTTACGTTCGTCTTCCAAGTCGTGCCAAATAAGAAAATGGTCGTCTTTATTTTCGGGGCGGTTGATTATTTCAAGGACACGCGCAATCTTCGTATGCATATTGTCTCTGCGTTCTTTGGCTGCATCTTGTAGACCTAGTGCAGCAGTCCTGAACATTTTAAACTGTCCGTCCCTTTCTTTCCCAGCCGTAGAGTTGTCAATGTTCACTATTTCCTCATGCACCCTCAATTCTGGCAATTCATATCCAACGTCGGGATAGCCCAAATCGGATGGCTTGGTAAGGAATAAAGCCCATGTCGACACCCAAGTCCAAAACTCATGTTCCTTATTCGGATATAGTGCCAAGTTCTTAGCTTTCGTGCTGTCGCGTTTGAAAAAGCGGGTAAGGGCTTGCCCACTGTCCATTACACCAAGATACGCAGAATAGTGGATAAGTTCCTTGTACCTGTTTGGGGATGGTGTAGCGGTGGCTACAAATCGATATTTCACGTTAGAGAAAAGAGGGAGAAACTCTTGATATGTCTTTGTCCCAA
The DNA here is from genome assembly GCF_000613445.1 of Hoylesella shahii DSM 15611 = JCM 12083. GTDB lineage: Bacteria > Bacteroidota > Bacteroidia > Bacteroidales > Bacteroidaceae > Prevotella > Prevotella shahii. The sequence continues at coordinate 12,664 of NZ_BAIZ01000025.1, read as the reverse complement.
AGCCCCTCAATACGCTAGCTTCATCCAATGATGTAGTAATGAAATAGTTTGGGTCAATCCTTACTCCATCTTCACCATCCCTAACTCTCTCGTAATTCGTTACCATGATATTTGTCGGGCAAGATTTCACCTCTTGCATGTTGCGAACGTAAGATATTTCCATGTCGAGGTGTTTCTTTGCCTGTGACACGAACTCGACAACTACGCGCTTGGGGCATACGATAAGGCTTTACCTCCCTCTCTATTTGTTATCACCCTCAATATTTCAAGTTGGGTTACTGTCTTTTGCATGCCGAACGAAGAAAATATCGCTCTACATCCTCCTTTTACAGCCCACCTTACGGTATCTTTAACATGTGGGTATAGCGTTTCCGTTAACTCATTAGAGGAGACCTCAAACCCTGTTTCATGGCTCACAGCCATCTTATTCCTTAGGAAATCTATGTAATTCATAATCCTTGTTCTTGTAAGAGGTTATTATAAATCTGCTCGTAATCTACTCCATTATATTCGGCTTCAAGTTTGGCATAATCTCTTGCCCTTGCTTTAGCTGTTCGCCTGCATTTAGCTTTCATAGCCGAATAAAATCGCAGCATTATTATCTCTTTTTTTTGTTTATATATATCTTCTGTCATTCGTATTTTTTTAATTCGTCAATATCTTCTTGGCTCAAGTCCTTTAAGCAGTCGGGGTTTATTTTGAGGGCTCTCGCACCTGCACAATTAAACAAATCTCCGCTTGTTAGTTTATTTTCAAGAACAAGCATTGCAGACCTACACATTGGTGAGTTATTGAAATCTATATCACGGATTGAGTGCGCGAAGCGTTTATGTACTTTCTCCCATCCATCTCTTGTCTTTGACAACCGACCCTCCAAAAATGCATTTTTAAAGTTTCTGCCATATTTTTCCATTGCATTTTTGAAAAAGCAATCAAAAGAGAAAATAGAATATCCAATAAGAGTGTGCGCCAACTCAATATGCGATATAAGGTTGGCATCTTTTATTCCATGTTTGTCCAATTCGGACTTGAATGCCATCCGCAGGCACTCCATATCATTGTAAAGTAAGGAGTAAACCTCATCTGTTACATCCATGTACAACTGAAATCTATCAGACAATGGCTGTTTTAATTTATTCTCATAGTCATAAAATTTCTTCATGGAGTATTCCGCCCCTGCTTTAACTTCAGCCTTGTAATACTTTGATTTCTTAAGCTCTGCAATTGCGTCGACTATGGCTCTACTCGCGATGTCGTTGATGCCACCTATAACTATATAAAACAAAGATGCCGTATTATTAAATTCATTTATTACTTTTTGCCTCATTTTCTTTTTTCCATTTTAAATATTCATTGTAAAACATTCCCACAGCATTTTGTTTTTTTTTGTTTTCCATCGCTTTATACTCGTTTGATTGTGAGATTGAAATTTCCTGTGCTTTATTGTCGCGCATTTTATCGTACTCTCGCATCCATCCTAGTATTACATCTCCATCAATTCTGCCATAAGTTTGGCCAAAGCTTCTAAGTTTGGCCATCTTGAAAAATAATTTTAAATCGTAGATAGAGTAATGCGGATATGCTTCTAATACAAGGTTTATAGTGTCAGCTAATTGAAAAGCATCCATTGTTCCATTTGTAGAATAGAACCGAATAAAAGGTTCAAACCATATCACTAACATGGCTCGCACTCTTTCAATTCCAAATTCTCGTATCATCGTACCAAAACCCACCTCGGGAGCGCCAAACACGTCCTCTATGCACTTAGGGTTGATGTTGTTCCAATATCTGTCGGGCGAGTGAGCCAAGAGCGTCACGGCTTGCTGCCTTGTCTGTGGCAGATGTCCTGTTACCGATAGTTGATTGTCCATTTTTACTAAATTGTTTATCATTATTAGCCCACGTCACTAACCTTTTCGAGGTTTCCCATGTTTTTTCACTTTCCCACCTCATCTTAGTTCGTGATTTATTAAGCTCGCTCCAATAGTCGAAGAAAGCCCTTATCATTTCCTTAGGGTACTTTTCTAGGAATGGGACAAGACTATTGTAGAAGTGTGTCTTGCGCTCCTCGACATTGTTGGTCTGCCCTAGGTCTGCCCTAGGTCTGCCCTGTGTCGTTTTTTTAGGCTTGCAATTATCTGGGTCGCAAATGGTTATGCTGATACCTAACCCTGCCCTAAGTCTGTCCTTAGTCTGCCCTAGCGTTTCCAGATTGGCAAGAGAAGAACGTACTTGCTTGATTGAATAATCCGTGTCTTTGGCAATCTGCTGATAGGTGGTGATTACCTCCCCATCAACAGATTTTGCCATAAGGTAAACTAGGATAAGTCCGTCACGTGGGCGTGGAAACCTCGTTAATATATCTTCGTATTTCATTCAAACATGATGTTCGTCAGTTGTCTGCCATTGGAGAATACCATCCACTTGCCCTTATTATTTGTGTCGACAAGTTTCAAGTCCTCGACCTTGCCGAAACGCTTGATGTTTCCGCAAAGGTCAACAAACCACGCATCCTTACCCTTATGTGGCCTTATCTCCCTGCCGACTATCTGATAATAGAGGGCGAGGGACATCGTGGGGCGAGCCATTACGACCGTGTCCAACTCAGGATAATCGAAACCTGTGGTTAATACTCCTGCATTGGCTACGACCTTTATCTCACCAGCTTTGAATTTCTGCAAGATGGCATCACGTTCCGCTTTCGGTGTCTCGGCGGACACGACGGCACAATCGGGTATCTTGTCAGCAAGCTGGTTGGCTTCCTTTACAAATCGAGTGAAGACCAATATGCCTTTTCTTGCACCGCCCCTTTTGGGTTTCAACAGACGTTCTACAATGCTGACCAAAAAGCCATAGAAATCAACCCTTTGATATTCCATGATGACGGACTTGTCCGTGTAGTCCGCACCTGTGGTGTTCACTTTCAACCTGCTTTCGTTCCACCCAGTCGGGGATAGCTGGTAGTAGCTTATCTTGGAAAGGTAACCCATGTCAAGGAGCGTTGAAATCTGCACTTGGTATATGACCTTTGAAAAGATGTTCGGCCGTGTCCTCGTGATGAATTTCAGCATTGAACCGCCCATATATGAGGAAAGCCTATATGGCGTGGCGGTAAGGCCTAAAATCTTCGTCTGCCCCAACGCCTCGAAAAATTCCTTGTACATCCCTTGTTTAGGGTTGCATTGGTGAGCTTCGTCAACCATTATGTACTTAAAATGTTGGAACAATTCAGGGTGTGACTTAACGCTCCCTATCGTAGCGAAAGTGACCTTGCCTACATCCTTGGAGTTAAATGACGCAGAGAATATCGCGCATCTAAAAGGGTTTATCATGTTCATCTTTTCATAATTTTGCTTTAATATTTCACGGCTAGGGCAGAATATGAGTACATTGTCGTCAAGTCTGTTGGCGATGTCGGCAAGGACAATCGATTTCCCACTTCCTGTTGGCAAGACCATTATGGCGTTATATTTCGTCTTTTTTTCATTGAAAAAGGCAACGGCCTTGTCGGACGCTGCCTTTTGGTAATCACGTAGTTGTATGTTCATTGTCATATCTTCCCCTTATTGAGGTACTCCAAACGATTTTCAACATCTCCGTTAAACACAATTACATATTCATGGTGGAAGTCAAAGGTGTGCTTGTTGCCGACTTTCCACCATGTGCCGTAATCATCTTTATAGATGACCGACAAGCCAAGTTTGACCGCATATAGCACATCCAAAATCTTATTTATGTCGTTCATACCTTAATACTTTTCTCCTTACTTAGTTTGTCCACCAATATGGTGTAGTACTTAATCAACTCTTCCAGCTCGAAACAGGACCATTTTTTTGTTTGGTGCGCTTTCCAGTTGAGAAGTTCAAACCTTTTTAAGCCAATTTTCCTGATAAGGTTCTCGCGATAACCAATCAGATGGTCGGAACGGAACCTGTTGCAATTGTGCATCATATATCCATTTGCTACAAACGTGCGTGTTGAAGTTTCCATGACAACTATTTCTTCCTTCCCCATTGGTGTTATAGACTTTACCTTTGTATTATATTTTGAGCGTATCATTCCCAACTTATTAATGTCTATTTTTGACATTTTGTTTGATCTTACTCGCATAAGGAATTGCATTTTCTCTATATTAGTCCCAGTTACAAGGAATTGCCATGTTTGGCATGTGCATCTAATACCTTTTTTAGAAGTATTCTCCTTTTGCATCCACTGTCTACATGGTTTATTATTTTCTGTGAATTTTTCCATTAGTTGAACAATTTTACTACATAGTTCTGGATATTTTTCGCTTTGGGCAACGCCAATCCGAAGACCATACCTAATTGTTCCATCTTCATTGTGGATGTTTTGTTGGCATATATGACCATCTGCATCTATCATACCAGCCAACCAACCGCTTTCATAGGTAATATTGTGTGATATTACGTTGATAGGCTTACATACAACAGTGGTTGTCATGTTGGTATGCGGCCCTGTTTTATGTTTCCCCTGGACGTTAACTCCATTTACCCACATGTCTTTTGTTGCCATCCATTCATAGCTGAACTTCGATTTTATAAGCCATTGGTGTTCTCCCGTTGTCTTAATATGGTCTCCGTTTTCAAGCTCAACATCAAATACTTCTTGTACTTCACGATGTATATGTGTAACCTCGCCTAATCTCCAACTCCTACGAGGTTGGGATTGACGGCTATTATTTTCATCGAAAGCAAATATCTTCTGTCCAACTTCAATATCTCCCAATGTCATCCACCTTAAATCCGAAGTTAATATTAGAGCATCTGGTGTAAGACAATGACTACATTCGCTATGGGTGTTGTCTTCGTCCCACCTTGTCGACTTGTGGGTGCGCGAATGGAAGTGGCCGCAGTCCATCTTGTCAAACGGCTTTATCTGCCCACAAGATATGCACCGTGTAGAGCCACCTTCCATCGCATCCCTAAGTCGGATGTATTTTGAGTAGACGATATCCAACTTCCTTGTTAAGGTCTGTATGCTCGCCTGCCTCTTTTTCTTAGATTTGTCCGTTTTTTTCTTTTTGATGTAATACATGTGAATTTAAAGTTAGTGGATAGGGCAGGACTTGAACCTGCATAGATGTTGTGCTGCTCACTTATGTCTTTTACCGCCTGTTACCAATAAGGCTCGCTGTTGTAAGGTTTTGGTATCATAGTTTACCTTGTAGCTGGTCTCTTTTTCGCCAACTTTCCCCGTCGATCATTTCCTACCGACCTCAGCTTAGAGCATCATCTTACTGCTTAATAGCGTCTACCAATTCCGCCACCTATCCGTTTTGCCCCATGGAGGTGGGGCTTATTAAATTTTGGTTATTTACAATGAAATGCCCTACGATATGTTGATATGCTGCATATTACATCATATCCCATCATAAGTATTGTTTATTCCTTTCTATCTCCATCTCCATCTGTTGTATGAGGATATGTTCGTCAGAACTCGGCAGATACACACTCGCTTCCTGTGCTGCCCAATTACGAAACCTTTCGATTGACAGGGAGAACTCTCCGCTGTCTAGATCTGCGCTACTCCTAAGCACCTTTATCTTACCCAAATACTTGTCTTCCTTTTCTCGGATAAACAATTCGGGGTTTACGAGCTTTTTGTAATATTGCTGCTTGACCCATTCGAGCGTGTTACCTGTCTGCGTTCCGAAATAAGCCAATATAACATGCAGATACCTATTTTGAGGTAAGCTGCGTTTTGGTTTCTTTTCGGCCAGTTCAACGATTTTCCCACTCTCGGCCAACTTCTTTGCACGAAGCAAGAAATTGGCTTTTTCGAGCGGATTATTCGTGTCATAGAGTGCCATTATGCTGCCCTAATCTCCCGTATTGGGGATTATTGAAAATTACTATCTGATTGGCCATAACATTTATATTTTAGAATGGCAGATTGCTGTTATTTTGCGGTGCAGCCTGCGGTGCCACATATTGTGGTGTAGGTTGTGGAGCTGGCTGTTGTACTGATTGTTGCTGCGTTTTGGCCTTAACGTCTTCAATGGCATATGGCCTAACGCGTGTGAAATACTTCGTTTGTCCGTCTTTTTCGTATCGCGTTCCCTGTAAGTCAAAGGTAACACTAACGACTTGTCCGACTTGTATGCCATCAAGCATGGCTACACCCTTGTCGCCACTAAACTCAAACAATGGCGTGTTCTCAAAGGTGTCGCGCACCCCTGTATATGGGTCGAACCTCGTGCAGTCCAAAAGAAGTTCCCTTTTTAAAAGGGTTTTCCCATCTTTCAATGCTATGCTTTGCGTCTGTCCTATGGCTAGGACACGACCTGTTTGTTTATTTACCATCTTTATTTTTCGTTAAAAATCCTCTTATCTGTTATCAGCGACCTATTGTCTTCCACAAAACGGATGAAGTCTTCACATCTTTCTTGTATTATTGGAATATCTCTTTGTGGGTCAAAGACGTACGTTTCCGTAAATGTCTCATAGTCGAAATTACCAATAACGGCAACGTTATATTCAAACACGCTTATGTCAGCCCCCATCTGCCTTACACAATAAGGGTATATCAGATGTTGGTTGTTCCGTTTGTATTTTCCAACAGAGTACCTGCTTGCAGTCTTGATGTCGTGAATGGACATTGGCATAATCTCGTCAATGAACCCATAAAGTTTCACATCGCCAAAACAAGTTGAGAGAACACCCTCGACAAACTTCTGTGTTACTGCGCCTTGATAATAATCGGCAAATTCTTTACACAAGCTGATAGGAAAATAAAATACACGTTCGCCTATCTTTGCATTGAGTCCGACAACCTTATCCGTATAGGTTACATCGCAATACAAAGGTTTACTCTCGACATCATCGTAAGCACCCATAACTATCTTCTCATATACCTTTTCAACTTCCACCTTATCAGACTTACGATGTTCTATCATACAATCTACAACCTCATTGAATGCCGTACCTTTGGCGACAGCGTCATTGTCATACGGCACGCGGTTTATCTTATCGATAAGTTCTTTGAACTGCAACTCCTTGAACTCGTCTTGCGTATGGGGAGGGTTATCGGAAAATCCCCAATAACCCTCCCAAACGATGTCGCTATCCACATATTGCTGGTAAGCATCAAGCAATGTGGGATAGATACAATATTTAGGCTGCGTTGTCTTCATATCTTTTGCTTTCCTTATTGTAGCACAGCCCCAGCTCATTGACCTTATCGGAGAACAGATTTCTCGCTTTTAGCATAGAATTACCCACATGCTTATAGTCTTTGATGTGTTCAATAAAGAAATTCGCGCTTTGGGCATCCGTGATTTGCATAACGCCATCCTTAATCTCGGCAAGAAGTTCGTTATACCTCTTTATCTCGTCTTCCTTTTCGGAAATCATCTTCATATATGGGGCGATGACGCATTTTTCGATAAAGTCATTTTTAGCCGTTGGCTTGCCTTGTGCATCAATGATAGTCGGAATGCTCATAACCCCAGGTAGGTTACATGTGTTTTTACCATCGTTTCTGCTTGTTGGATCGAAAGTGATGGTACGCACCTGCCGCCCATTCTCATTGCGCATTTCGAGATAGCCCAACAAGTCCAGTTCGGTAACGATGGAGTTGTAGTTTTTCTCTCTTAAGGAGGGAATGAACACGTTGTCGTCCCCCTCTTTACGCGTGTCGCGATGGGCGACAAATACAACGTTCTTGTTCAATGTACCCAATGTCCTAACGAACCATGAGAACTCTTGGTTGACACCTCCCCAATCTCGGAGCTGCGGTTGTCGCATTCCACACTTGTAGGTAATGATGAAGTCCATCATCTTACCTATTGTGTCAACTACAATCGTCTCATAGGAAGACAAGTCTTCTTGTAGAACGCTCTGCACGTCCTGCCATGATTTGACCTGTACAGCGTCAACAACATCCAAATGAAACTTGTTGATGCGCTTTACACCATTATCAAAGTCCAACAATAGAGGTTTTGGCGTAGACAACGCCAATGTGCTTTTACCCATACCTGCTTGGCCATAGACCATCATCTTAATGGTTCTTGGCACTTCTAACTCAGTAGCTTTTCTAATCAGTGTCATATTATCTTATTTTTAATACCTCTGGTAAACGGTTATGTAACCTTTTTTTATCATTGTGGATGTCTCATATTTACGTCTAAATGGGCTGCATCCTACAGCTTTATTTTGCCGTGAACACTCCATTATTACCGCCATACGGGGATACACCTTCAATGAAAGGTGTAAGGTGTTGCCACCCCCGATGCTTTTAAGCAATTCGGGGATGGTCTTCCTCCTAACATTCACTATTCTCTCCATCCTCTGCCCTCTTTAGGTAAGCAATTAACTCTGCTTCAGAGCCGAATACCTCTTGTTCGCTAAAACAGCGATAACCTCCATCTCTGTGATAATACACATGTGTGTATTCTTTTGTTGTTACAATAGAGATGGAACTCACCTCTATTTTAACGATTTTCAAATTGTCGATACTATATAGGATGTCTCCTATATTGTACTTACTCTTCATTTCCATAATTAATGAATTAAAAAATAAACAAAAGTGACGACGCCATTATTGACGCCGTCACAAACACAACTAAAACAAAAAATTAATCTTTATTCCATTCGCGCCACATCTTTATATAGTCGCGAACTTCGTTAATGAATACTATTACCACGGCTATCGCATGGCAATATACATTGCCATATAATCATATTTATAAAAAATTAATGTGGCGAGGGGCGGAATTGAACCGCCATCCGTTTTAAATAATATGGCAAAATGAAAACAGTAATTTGAATGCACCTGCCCTCGCCTTGTGGGGTATCATTGATACCCCTGAACATCAATTGACATTTCACAATGTCATCTTGATAATAACTTATAATATAATGAAACTAAAAAACAGTCAAATGAAATTCGACCGTGTTTCACAACGCAGTCGAAAAGAAAACCGTATAAAAAACATATAAACCATATCTAACCAATTATGGGTATATTTTTTTTGGTTAATGAAAACGCCTAAGGTATTTCGCAATGGCTTGGCGCAAGAGTTCATGTCTTTGAAGCTGTCAACCCTAGGTTATCCGCGCGTTACAGCATTACTTATTAGTTATGACAAGCGTTCAAGCTTCTCATAATATTGCTCTAAGTCCGTGATACGATAGGGCTGAATAAATAATATGCGTTGTGAACTATCACAATGCAATGTTTTTTAATGAAAATCGGCGCGAACCTTGCACAATTCGCGCCGTTGTCCTTATTGTACGTGCTGCCAATTCCATTGCAGTAGATTTAACTACACAGCACGTTATTATCTTCTGTGCTTAGTGAGAATGACGCCCAACTCATCTCCTTATACTTTTGCCCTAAGGCATGGACTTTGAACCGTTCACACATTATGTTGTCGCCTATTCAGTCCGCAATCTCGGTCATGGATTGTCAGTCTCGCGAGTTCGCTACCTTTCGGCTTTTTTGTCCAATAAGTCAAAGAACTATAATTGTGGGGCGTGAGGTCTCGAACCTCGCGACGGCTGTCCGTTCGCCCCTTGTCGCATCTACCCTCTCGGGCCGTTGCCGAATAAAATCATATAATATGAAAACTTAAATAAAACTCTCTAAACAATCCATGAGCATTGTTTCTTTAAAATTGTGTGGTGCATCGCCATCGTTATCACACCACACGTCTTTTATTTCTAGGCTTACCGATGCAATATCGGTTAACCATTCTTTTTCATACCCATACGAGCCACCCTCGTATGTTTTATATTCGGCGTATAATACGCCGTCTATATGAAACATTTCATCGCCTTTATAGACATCTGCACAGACCTCTGTCTTACCGTCTATTGCATATTCAAGGATATGCTCGGCCATTTGCTTGTAGTCTTCTTTCGTTAAATTCATTATTCAGTCCCCCATGTATTGGCGCAAGCTGCTCTCTTTAAATCGCAAGCGTTTGCCAACTTTCGTATGTGGCAACTCGCCAACCTTATTGTAGAGCGTTTGCAGTGGCCAGCCTAACAGCTCGGCAGCCTCTTTCGCATTAAGATAGCGTTCAGGTAAGCAATTACCTTTCTGCATGAGCTTATACAACTCTTCTGCTATCATCTTCGCTTCTGCTCGCGTCATGTTTTTTTTATTTTTTTACTGAAAACTACTTGCGCGGTTTAGATATTATTCTTATCTTTGCTGCGAAAAGTAGTAACGTTAACTAATCACGATGCAAAGGTACTGAATTATTTTCAGCAAACAAACATTTTGCTGAAATAATATCAGTATATTAACACTTATTAACTAGCTTGCGCTACACACATCTTATATAATAGGGGGGTGAACATGAAAAATGGGATTATTACAGATGAAGAAAAAGATGTTGCGCTGGGGGCTTTCTACGGCGGCAACGCAACATCGGTAAAAGAGGACGTGGTGTCCATCTTGAAGGCGGATGGATACCTGGAAACGTTGACCTCTCCAAACGGTATCGTCACAAGGCTGACGCACATGGGCGTCGCCTTTTACGTCAGCGGAGGATACGTCGAGCGAACGCGCAAGAAAAGGGAGGAAAGCCGAAAGGAGTTCAAAAGGAAGATATGCACCGCCGTCATAGGGGCTTTCAGTGGCGCAGTTTTCGGCTTTATCGCTGGCATCTTGGCTAATTGGCTGAATAGTGGCGGAGGATAGTCCCGACAATAGCACCTAGGAAACCCATGAGGTTCCAGCGATTGCTCCAGCGGCGACGGCAATCTTAATTTGTAGGCGAATGCCATCTCGGTCTTCCTTAACGTCCTCCACGAACTCTTTAAGGAAGAGGGCAAACTCTTTGAAAAATAAGATAATTTTTCTCATGACTAATTGTTTTAATATATGGAACTGAAAGTATTTATAAGCGATGCCATAACGCAGATTTGCGAGGGCGTTAAAGATGCGTAAGAAAGGTGTAATAAGGTGGACGCAAAGATTAATCCCGAAACCACAACAACCTCTCAATTCGGTCAAAAATCAGATTAATAATTTTCTTCATAAACAATATAAATTATAATGATTATAGGAATATTCTACGCAAGAAGAGCTCAGGATTGAGCGTTTCATCCCCTTACCAAGTTTGACCTTGGTTCGGGGATAAAACGATTGACATTCTGACGCTGTCATCACCCTATCAATCGGCAGGAACAATAGGTGGCTCTACGTTCCGCTTTCAGGCATTGAAAAGTCCACTTTCGCGCGCGTCCCCTTATTCCATCGACGCCCCTCTTTCGCGCATCCCCTCTCGGACTGGTTACCGAGAAGCCTCGGAGGGTTGTTGTTTTACATCGTTTGTCCGACACGAGCGTTCAATTCCTACCGTCAGCATTCCCCGCCACACGTGACAAGGGACAATCGGAAACAGATGGGGGTAAATAAAAACCCCTGCAAGTGTACAGCCTTACAGGGGTGGAATATCTAAATACCTTACGGTTGATTTAGCGATTTCGTCGGCAATTCTGTACAATTGCAATACAAAGATACTGATAATATTTCAGCGTACAAAATATTTTAGATAAAATTTCAGTAAAATGTGGAATTATGGAAACAGTTAGAGAAAGGTTAATAAAATTTCTTGCTTATAAACATCTTAGTCAAGGGAAATTTGAACATTCTGTAAATCTGTCAACTGGGTTTGTATCGAAGGTTGGAGACTCAATTAGGGCTAACAATCTTAAAAAGATAGAAGTTGTATATCCAGATTTAAATTTGTCATGGCTTATCACTGGTGAGGGCTCAATGCTCAAAGGTTCGCCCCCTACAATATTACCTGTGGCTTCATATATCCGTGAGAATTTAGTTAATGTGCCTTATGTGCCAGCCGTAGCAAAAGCATCTTTTGTGGAGAGTTTGTATGATACAACATACGAGATGGACTCTTACGGCATAATGCCAGAAGACGGAGAAGACTTAATGTCTGGTGACTATATCGTTTACCAAATAAACGGAGATAGCATGGCGCCAAACATTCCAAATGCATCCAAGGTCTTGGCTAAGAAAATACCCGAAGAGAAGTGGGAGATGGCATCAGGTGTAATTATTATTGTTTACGGAAAAACATTAACCATTAAACGCATATTGAAAAACGGACTATTTGATGGAAACTATCTCACTCTTAAAGCTGATAACCCCGAATATGGCCAGTTCCAAGTAGAACGCAAAGAAATACGAGGGATATGGAAAGCAATACGTATTGTAAGTAAGAAAATATTTTAAATTATAAAACACATAAAATTATGGAAAAAGAAAAATCAAAACGATTATCGGAAAACCCCAAATTTCTTATTACTGCTACTTTGTTAATGTTTGCTGCGATAATAGGGTTTATGCAATTAACACAGAAGTCACATGACGAACTAGTAAAAGAAGCACAAGAACGATACGACAAGGAAAAGGCGGAAAAAATAGCCGAAGAGAAGAAACACACGGCTGAGATGCAAAAGCTCGTTGACGTGGCTGTTGATGCCTTTAATGTTTATTCTGAAGATGAACGAAAAGAGGATCTAGAAGAACTAGAAAAGAACTACCCCGAACTCTCCGACAAGTGGGACGAGGTGAGACAGAACATTTATAGGTGATTTGTGATACCAACCAAAGAAATCGGATATGCAACATCCTGTTTGTCAAGCCGAAAACGAATTGGCGCGGAATA
>NZ_BAIZ01000026.1 GCF_000613445.1 Hoylesella shahii DSM 15611 = JCM 12083 | reverse complement strand
GATTAGTAAGAGAACTAGTTAAGGCATGAATTTCGTCTAGAAGGACGTTCTATTAAATAGAAAAGTCCCAAACCCTTCGAAAAGAATGGGGTTGGGACTCTGTTTATCAGCTAATAAACCCTTTTACTTCAAATTGTCTTTAAAAAAGTTGGTGATCTGGCGTAACAAGTGGTTACGCGTGTTGCCTCCATAAATGCTATGGTTGCGATTGGTATAATATAGTTCTTTAAAGTCTTTATCAGCTTGCACTAGCGATTCTGCGTACTCAAAAGTGTTTTGGGGATGTACATTGTCATCAGCCAAGCCATGACAGATGAGCAGAGCACCATGCAGATTATGTGCGCGCGTCATAGCGTTGTCGTCGTATCCCTTGCCATTTTCTTTGGGTGTACGCATATATCGCTCCGTATAGATGGTGTCGTAATAGCGGAAAGATGTAGGAGGAGCCACCGAAACGCCAGCCTTGAAGGCTTTGTCTCCAGTGCTCATACTCATAAGCGTGTTAAATCCACCGAAGCTCCATCCCCATATGCCGATGTTATTGCCATCAACATAAGGCAAAGATGCAAGATAACATGCAGTTGCCACTTGGTCTTGCGACTCTAATTTTCCCAATTGGAGATAGATAGACTTTTCAAAAGCCGAGCCCCTTCCGCCAGTTCCACGTCCGTCTACACATACAATGATGAAGCCCTGCTGTGCAAGATAGTTATCAAAAAGCGCACCTTGCCCCATAGAACCAACACTCCATGAGTTGACAACCTGCTGACTTCCTGGTCCACTATATTGGAACATGATAACAGGATACTTTTTTGAGGGAGAGAAGTTGGCGGGCTTCACCATCCATCCGTCTAGTTTCACGCCATCGTTAGTGGTAAACGAGAAGAATTCGGGACGTGCAAAACCCTCTTGCTTGTATTTGTCAGCAAGTTTTTTATTATCTAGCAAGGTGGAAATAAGTTTGCCGCGCGCATCGCAAAGTGTAAACACGTAAGGTGTGGTAGCATTACTCCATGTGTTAATAAAATACTTTAGGTCGCCCGAAAAGATGGCGCTATTCCATCCTTCTTGTTTGGTTAGGCATTCCGTCTTACCATTTTTGCGATTTACAAATACCTGTCTGTCGTGCGCTGTGGGCACGGCAGCTTGGTAAAACACGTCACCAGTTTGTTCGTCATAACCATAAACCTGGGTAATATCAAAGTTTCCGTCTCCAATTTTACGAATTTGCTTCCCACTCAGGTCGTAAAGGTAGAGATGCATATACCCATCACGGTCACTAGGAAGAAGTATGCTGTTGTTGTAAACGGTAATGTTTTCGATAGCTTCTTCTTTAACATACTTATCGCTTTTTTCTCTAATAAGCAATTGAGCCACTGTGCTTCGTGGGTTCACTGTGTACACGTTCAGTACATCTTGATGCCGATTCATTGTATAAACTAGAATCATGTCTGCATTTTTTGTAGTTTTAATGCGGGGTATATAGCCATCGGCATCAAGTGGCACATCGAGTTTTCGTGTCTGTCGCGACTTGATGTCGTAGCTCCAAACAGACACTTTAGCATTGTCTTCTCCTGCTTTGGGATATTTATACGAGAAGAGTGAGGGGTAAGTTTCGTTTTCGTTGAGTGCAGGTTTTTGTCCCATATACATTTGCAACGAAAACATTTTTACATCTTTTTCATCGTACTTCACCCAGCAAATCATAGTTCCATCGGCATTAAATACCAATGAGCTACTGGTTCCAAATTCCTCTTCATTCACCCAGTCGGGCACACCATTTATTACTTCGTTCAGTTTTCCGTCTTTGGTAACCTGACTTTCAGCATTATCATAGAGCAATTTAACAAGAAAAATATTGTTGTCGCGAACAAAAGCCACTTGCTTACTATCGGGTGACCAAGTAGGGTTTTGTTGTGGTCCGCCATCAGAAAGCTTGTCAAGTCGGCGCGATGCCACGGTGTAAATATAATAAGTGGCCTTAAAGGTACGCCTATATATCTTCTTAGAGTTGGTGCATATAAGGATGCGCGTACCGTCAGGCGAGAGGATATAGCTGTCGAACGACCTTACTTTTTGTCCTTGCGTGTTGTTCACGTCGAACAAAACGTCTACCTGCTTGCCTGTTTTAAACGAGTATCGCACGATGCGTTGCCCGTCATCACTAATACGTGCATAGAGGTCGTTGCCTTCTATGGGTTTAATTCCGCTGATGTATTCGGGCGAGTAAGTTCTGTCGGTAACCTGTTTTAAGTCGAGGTTGCCTTCAGCAGATGCACTCGCCACTGACAAAAGAAATGCCATACACGATATGATCACTTTTTTCATGATTGAATGTTTTTAGTCGTAATTGCTGACAAAGATAATTAAAAATCTGTACTTTTGCAAACCAAAAGCGGGCAATTGTTGTGCCCATCAATACAAATAACAAACAATGCAATTACCATACAACGATTTTGGGAACTGGATGCGACAGCAATTCCCCTATAAAGTACAAAAACTGTCGGTTAATGCAGGTTTTACTTGTCCCACACGCGATGGTCATACTGGTTTTGGTGGGTGCACTTATTGCAACAATCGAAGCTTTAACCCTGCATATTGTGAACCACAAGAGCAGGTTAGTAAACAGCTAGATGCAGGCAAAAAGTTTTTTGCGCGCAAGTATCCTAATATGAAATATCTAGCTTATTTTCAAGCTTATACCAGCACATACGACACTGTTGACCGCCTAAAGGCTATGTACGAAGAGGCATTGATGGTAGAAGATGTGGTGGGGTTGGTTATTGGTACACGCCCCGACTGTATGCCAGATGCCTTGCTTAACTACCTAGAAGAGCTTAACAAGCATACATTTCTGATTGTGGAATACGGGGTTGAAAGTGCCAATAACAATACATTAGAACGTGTTAAACGAGGACACACTTTTGAATGCAGTAGAGATACTTTAGAACGCACACATCAACGGGGAATAAAAACAGGTGCACATGTTATCATTGGACTACCTGGAGAAGATGCAAAAGAAAGTATAAGACAGGCTAGCATCATGTCTAGTCTGCCCATTGACATCTTGAAAATTCATCAGATGCAGATAATCCGAGGAACATTATTGGCCAAAACTTATTTGGAACAGCCCTTTCATCTGTACACTGTTGACGAATATTTGGATGTAATTTGCGAATATGTTAAACGTCTTCGCAAAGACCTTGTGTTGGAAAGGTTTGTAAGTCAGTCGCCAGAAGGGCTTCTTATAGCTCCCAAATGGGGACTTAAAAATTATGAGTTCACAAATCTTTTGGTTAGCAAGATGGAAAAAGAAAAGATTACTCAAGGTATCATGTCTTTATAATTATCGCTGGAAATCAGTTCTTCGTAAGAAATTTCAGGATGAGCACGCATATACTTGTCAACACAATCAACAAACCAGTTTTTATAACTCTCCTTTGCAGTGGCCTTGTTTACCACCCACCATATCTTGGCCATGTGCAAATCGCTTTCCATTTGAGAACGAGTGTCGTAATTATCTAATGAGTATTGCGCCAGCAAATAAAAGCTCAAGGCATCGGGAACAATGTATCCGCGATACATTGTTTTGGTTTGCTCAGGTGTATAAAAACGTTTGTACAAGGCGTAGTCTTCGCCCATATACTTGTCTAGCGACACACCAATAGTGCCATTTCCAACAATTATGCTTTGATCAAAAGAACTTATTTGTGTGTAAATCTTGGGTTGTGGAAGGTTAGGAAACCATTTGCTAAGTCGTCCGAAAGCGCGACAGAACTGCTCGTTGATATCATTAATATTGCTAAACTCTGCTTCTACATCAATTATCAGTCTTTGAAGGGTGGTGTCTTGATAGTAATGCAAGAATCGATGATGAATTTCAGAGTCTTCGATTGTTCCCAATTGCAGTATTTTTTCTATTAGTGTGCGAGTTTCGGTGGGATAATCGGTGTTCATTTGCTGCAGTGCCGAGTAGTCTCCTGTGGTAAGATAACGACTTTCCAAGCGGTCATAGCGTTGCACTTTAATGCATTCGCCATAATCACCATTCATGTTACGCCACATCTTCCATTCGCAGCCTACGAATAGAACCGAGCAAAGCATGAGTATAATGGACATTAATTTCACGTCGTTTCTAATTTATTGATTTACCGATGCGAATTTACTAATTTTTTATTTATAATGCAAATTAATTGCTAACAAATATAAAATTAACATCTAAAAATTTGGGTTTTATTTCATATATGTTAATTTTTATGGAGAAATTTCCACTTTTTTATGAATTTTAGAACAAAGTAAGTTATTGAACATGTGCGTGAGTAAAATTGCAATATGTTTTCTGTTTATGATACAAAAAGCTAACATGTTTGCGCAAACAAACATTAAGCAAAATTACGGTTAATACCTAACGGTTGTAGATTATGGATTTGTCAACAGTTAAAGTTAGTTGGTTTCATTCTACCAACTAATTGTTCATTGCACACCTAACTACATTATATAAGGAGAATATGAGAACGAAAAGATGTGTGAACTAGTATTATCAATAAAATCGTTATTTTGATAAGTGGAAGGAACACAAAAACGGTGCTGAATAATTACGTGATGCATCACCAAAAGCAGTTTTTGCTATTACTCATAAACATTTACGGAGGTTCAGTGGGATATTACCATAAGATTTTGTACTTTTGCATTTCGGCTATTAAATGTTTAAACATATGAGAAAAATAATATTTATGCTCTTAACAGGTTTAAGTCTTTCCCAATATACCCATGCTCAAGCAGTGCAAATCAAGGTTATACAAACAAGTGATGTGCATGGCAGCTTCTTTCCTTATGATTTTATCAATCGTCGCGACCGAAAAGGTTCGTTGGTAGAGTGAGTACTTACGTTAACGAGATGCGCAAGAAATATGGAAAGAATGTTATTTTGCTTGACAATGGAGATATTTTGCAGGGACAACCCACATGCTATTATTGCAACTTTGTAAAGCCCACAATGCCTAATTTGGCCGCATCAGTAATTAATTACTTAAAATATGATGCGCAAACTATTGGTAATCACGATATTGAAACGGGACATCCTGTTTACGACAAATGGATAAAAGAGGTGAAATGCCCTAGTCTTGGTGCCAACATTATAGATACGCGCACAAACAAACCATACGTTCATCCTTACACCATTATCAACCGCGATGGTGTTAAAGTGGCAGTGTTGGGTATGCTTACTCCTGCAATACCAAACTGGCTTAAAGAAAGTTTATGGACTGGTTTGCGGTTTGACAATATGGTGACATCGGCAAAATACTGGATGAAACATATCCAAACGAAGGAAAAGCCAGACGTGATAATAGGATTATTTCATAGCGGAAAAGAAGGTGGAATACATACTCCTGAGTACGATGAGGATGCTTCGCTGACGGTGGCTCGCGAGGTTGATGGGTTCGATATTGTGTTTTTTGGGCACGACCACACTCGTTTTTCGGGATGGATTAAAAATAATGCAGGTAAAGATGTACTATGTCTTGACCCCTCGTGTGATGCCTATATGGTGAGCGATGCCACAATCGACATACGCAAGTCTAAAGGTAAGGTGGTGAGTAAAAAGATAACAGGTGATGTGATAGATATTACAGCGCAGCCTATTGACGAAAAATACATGTCGCATTTTAAAGCCGATATCGACAGTGTAAATGTCTTTGTAGACCGCAAGATTGGCAGGTTTGAAAACACAATTTACACTCGTGATTGCTATTTTGGTAGCGCAGCCTTCACGGATTTTATCCACGACCTGCAATTAAAGATAACTGGAGCAGACGTTTCGTTTAATGCACCATTATCATTTGACACACGTATTAATAAGGGAGACGTATATGTGAGTGATATGTTCAACCTTTATAAGTACGAAAACCAAATTTATGTGCTCAAAATGACGGGCAAAGAAATACGCAATCACCTAGAAATGAGTTACGACCTTTGGGTAAACACCATGAAATCACCTGAAGACAACATCATGCAACTAAGCGAATGGGCTAAACAAGACCGTCAACGCTTTGGTTTTAAAAATCTTGCATTTAACTTTGATAGTGCTGCAGGCATTATATATGAGGTGGATGTAACTAAGCCAGATGGACAAAAGGTGAGAATTTTAAGTATGGCAGACGGAACGCCATTCGACGAAAATCGTTGGTATAAGGTGGCCATGAACAGCTATCGTGGTAATGGTGGAGGTGAATTGCTAACTAAAGGCGCAGGTATTCCACGCTCTGAACTGAAAAGTAGAATTGTGTTTGAGAGCGAAAAAGACCAACGTTATTACCTCATGAAGTTGATTGAAGATGCTGGGGTGATGAACCCACAGGCACATAACAATTGGAAGTTTGTGCCAGAAGAGTGGACTAAGCCAGCAATTGAGCGCGATAGGAAACTGATTTTTGGTAACTAACCCTCCAGATTGTGAGCGACTTGAGTGGATGAGTTTTTGAATTTAGTAGACTATTTATATAAGGTGTACAATTAGAAACTCATCCATTTGAATGTCTATAAGTATCGTTGTTATTAAGCTATGTTTCAAATACTATATTTTAATAATCTGCAAATAGTAGAAAACCTTTTATAAGAGTTACGCAACTCGATACTGGAATTACATTTTGTTCATAAACTAAACGCCAATGAAAAGCCTGTGGTTTGTATTTAAAGAGTCGGAATTGCTGCTTGAGCAGCTAGGTAACGACCTATTCACTATCCCTTTGTCTGACAATCCTCCAACATTTATTAATGAAGGGCAACAAGTTCATGAGATGGAACCTACGGAAGAAGGAATACCTGTAAAGACATATTTGGTGGATTCTTCAACACAATTACCCCTAAAACACGTATATTGCGAACTAAGACAGTCGTATTATAAACTTCCTAATGAATATTATCTTCTAGCAGGAAAGTGTCGCGAGATAAACTATTGGGATGCGCATAGTCAATATTGTGGCGCCTGTGGGGCTCCCATGAAGTTGCACACCAATATATCTAAACGCTGTACACATTGTGCAAATGAAGTCTGGCCACAGCTAGCCACGGCTATAATAGTGCTTATTTATAAAGCGGACGAAGTGTTGTTGGTTCATGCCAAAAACTTCAAAAGCAATTTCTATGGTTTGATTGCAGGTTTTGTAGAGACGGGAGAATCGCTAGAAGAGGCTGTTGTGCGTGAAGTTAGAGAAGAAACGGCATTAGAAATAGAAGAACTTCGTTACTTTGATAGTCAGCCTTGGCCCTACCCTATTGGTTTAATGATTGGATTTACGGCCCGATACAAAGCAGGAAAACTTCACCTACAAGAAGAAGAACTGTCGGCTGGAGGATGGTTTCATCGTGATCATCTGCCACAAATACCTGAGAAACTAAGTCTTGCTCGTAAATTAATCGACCACTGGTTGGAGCAGAATCCCGATACGCTATAGTTTTAAAGACGGATTTTAAAGCTTAATTGTAGCCTCGTAAGCATGATATAGATGGCAAGAAAACGAGCTATACCACATGCTAATCCCAATAAAATGTAGTAACTTTGCATGGAAAATTTTCAATTATTACTGCATATTATACACCAAACTATAAATGGATAACCACAAGATTCCACTTCTAGGGCACACGCTAGACGAACTCAAGACCATTGCCGTAGACAACGGTTTGCCTGCATTTGCTGGTAAACAAATGGCCGTTTGGCTCTACGATAAACATGTGGAAACTATAGACGAGATGACCAATATCTCAAAAGCTAACCGTGAACGGTTAGCAGAACGTTATGATATAGGTGCTTCGAAGTTTATCGATGCACAATATTCTAAAGACGGAACCATCAAATATCTCTTCCCAACAGCAAACGGTAAGTTTGTGGAAACTGTGTACATCCCTGACCGTGATCGTGCTACGTTGTGTGTATCGTGCCAGGTAGGATGCAAAATGAACTGCTTGTTCTGCCAAACAGGTAAGCAGGGATTTGAAGGGAATCTTACGGCAAGAGACATACTTAACCAAATTTACGCCCTACCCGAGCGAGAAAAGCTCACAAATATTGTGTTTATGGGTCAAGGAGAACCAATGGATAACCTAGATAACGTACTGAAAGTAACTCAGATTCTTACGGCCGATTATGGTTATGCCTGGAGTCCTAAGCGTATAACGGTGAGTAGCGTGGGTCTAAAAGGTAAGCTAAAACGTTTTCTCGACGAGAGCGATTGCCATGTAGCAATCAGCATGCATTCACCCCTTCCTGAAGAGCGAGCGAGCATTATGCCTGCAGAAAAAGGGCTTTCTATAGAGGATATTGTACAGCTTCTAAGGCAATACGATTTCACTCACCAACGTCGCTTGTCGTTTGAATACATCATGTTTGGCGGTTTCAACGACACACCAGTGCATGCACGACAGTTGGTTAAGTTGGTAGAAGGACTTGACTGCAGGGTTAATCTTATTCGTTTTCATCAAATTCCCAATGTTAAGCTAAAGAATTCGGATGAGAAACGCATGGAAACCTTTAGAGATTACCTCACCAATCATGGCGTGTTTACAACCATTAGAGCCAGTAGAGGACAAGATATTTTCGCTGCTTGTGGACTTCTTAGCACCGCCAAACAAATAGCGGGCAGAAAAAATAGCTGCAAACACTAATAAATAAAGAACTAAGCAAAAACGTATGGACGACAATAAACTTCGTATAGCCATAACACAAGGCGACGCCAATGGTATCGGCATGGAACTTATTTTTAAAACTTTTGCCACGCCAGAGATGTTCGAACTTTGCACGCCCATTGTATATGGGTCGCCTAAAGTTGCGGCTTATCATAAAAAGGCCTTAAACTTGGATGTGAATTTCAATATCATTCATGATGCTGCAGATGCTAAAGCCGAACGCATTAATTTGTTGGCTGTGACCGACGAAGATGTAAAAATTGAGTTCGCAACGCCTAGTGACGCCACCACTTTATTATCACGCAAGGCTATAGACAGAGCTATTGACGATTATAAAGGGGGTATGGTGTGCGCAATTGTTAATGCACCAATAAACGAAAAACATTTTTCTAACACACTAGAAAAAGGAAGCGGCTTAGCACAATACATTGCCAAGCAACTGGGAAATACTGGAGACGTGCTTGAAATGGTGCTCAATGAATGCCTGCGCATCACTTCAGTTTCTGGAGATTTGGCCTTAAGAGATGTTGAAAGTGAAGTAACTAAAGAGAAAATAGAACAAACTGTGAAGTTGTTACATCAATCATTGCGACGCGATTTCATGATTTCTATTCCTCGAATTGCTGTTTTGGCGCTCAATCCCGCATTGGAAGACGCGTCTGATAAAGAAGAACAACAGGTGATTTCACCTGCAATCAAACAGCTAATAGATGATGGAATTGCAGCTTTTGGTCTTTATCAGGCCGAGCATTTTTTCGACGATAGAGCATTCGACACCTTTGATGCCGTGGTAGCCATGAATCACGACCAGGCCATGACACCTTTTAAAACCCTCTCTTATGATGGAGGTGTGAGGTTTGTAACAGGACTCTCGGCTGTTGTAACATCAACCGATGACGAGGCTTTATCCCCACAAGCAGGTCAAGGCGTTGCCAACGAACTGGCTTTAAGGCATGCTATCTACCTGGCCATTGATGTTTACAGAAATCGAATTGCTTACGATCAACCCTATAAAAACCCGCTGAAGAAACTCTATCACGAGAAAAGAGACGAGAGCGAGAAGGTTCGTTTCAACGTAACTAAAAAGCGAGAGAACAACGAAGAACAGCCAAGTAAATAATAAAAGATGAAGAAGAAATATCAAAACGGCTTTTTCATCTTCGGCTTAGTACTGTTAGGCATTATGCTTACACAGCTCGATTATGCCGAGGTTTGGCGCGGATTGCAGCACACGGGTTATTGGTTTTTTGCGGTTTTGGCATTGTGGATGGCATTATATGTGCTTAACACTTCTGCATGGTACATCATTATCAAAGCAGGACAGAAACAAGACACAACGCAAAACGGCTATAACAACAAGCCAATTAATTTTTGGTGGCTATACAAAGTTACTGTCTCGGGATTTGCATTAAATTATGCTACGCCAGGCGGACTTATGGGTGGTGAACCCTATCGCATTATGTCGATAGCGCCAAAGGTTGGTACAGAACGAGCTTCTTCGTCTGTAATTCTCTATGCAATGACCCACATCTTTAGCCATTTTTGGTTTTGGCTCGTTTCAATTGTGTTGTTTTTTATCACTCAACCGTTAACTACTGGCCATCTAACCATTGTGCTTGCAAGCACTGTGTTTTGTCTTTTAGGGCTTTGGTTCTTCATGGTGGGCTACCAAAAGGGGCTTGCTTTTAGAGCCATGCGCTTACTTAGTCATGTGCCTTTCGTTAAACGCTGGGCTTTGGGCTTCATCGAAAGAAACAAAACGCAACTAGACAACATCGATCAGCAGATATCTGCGTTGCACAAACAAAGCCGAAGCACTTTTGTTTCAGCTGTTTTCTTGGAGTTAGGCTGTAGAATAATCTCGGCATTAGAAATATATTTTATTCTGTTGGTTATCATGCCAGATGTGAATTACATACAATGCATATTGATATTGGCCTTCACTAGTCTGTTTGCCAATTTGCTTTTCTTCATTCCTCTGCAACTAGGGGGGCGCGAAGGAGGCTTCCTTATGTCGACTTCGGGTTTGGGGATTGCCTCGAGTTCGGGAATTTTCGTGGCTCTCATTGTACGCATCAGAGAATTGATATTTACGGGGCTGGGGTTACTTCTTATTAAGTTCGATAGTTCAACTCCTAGTGCTGAAACGCCTAATAAGAGAAAATAACGCATTTAATCGAAAGATAACCTATTGAAGGTAGCCCCTTTAACAGATATCTCTCAAGAAATACAAAACAAACTATTTGCATTTCAACAGCAAAACTAATGCAGTTAATAATCAAGAAATAAACAAATCAGCAGATATATAACTTAAAAGCATTCATGCCGAAAATCGTTAATCTTCCATTTTTATGCCCTTTGTTCGGCTATTTTTTGTAACTTTGTCATCCTATGAATACGACGGAACTACAAAAGATAAAACAAAGGTATAACATTGTGGGCAACTGCGATGCCTTAAACCATGCTTTAGACGTGGCCATGCAGGTTGCGCCTACAGATTTGTCTGTACTAATCATAGGCGAAAGCGGTGTAGGAAAAGAAATAATCCCACGCGTTATACACGATAATTCCCCTCGAAAGCGAGAGAAATACTTTGCCATCAACTGTGGATCGATACCCGAGGGCACAATAGATAGCGAACTTTTTGGACACGAAAAAGGCTCATTCACAGGTGCCATCGGTGAAAGCGAAGGATATTTTGGTGTTGCCAACAATGGAACAATATTTCTTGACGAGGTGGGAGAACTCCCCATGGCTACGCAAGCAAGACTTCTTCGTGTACTCGAAACTGGCGAATACATCCGCGTGGGTGGGCAAAAAATTATGAAAACTAATGTTCGCATTGTTGCAGCCACAAACGTAAACATGCGAAAAGCCATCAGCGAGGGACGATTTAGAGAAGATTTGTTCTATCGCTTGAACACTATCCCCATTCAAATGCCACCACTTCGAGACCGTGGTAATGATATTATTCTGCTCTTTAGACTATTTGCCATGCAGATGGCAGAGAAGTATAAGTTACCTAGAATATCTTTAACTGAAGACGCTAAGGCCCTAATGCTAAAGTACAAATGGCCTGGAAACGTTCGACAACTTAAGAATATAACCGAACAAATATCAATATTAAGTCGTGAACGAGATATTGATGCTGCGCTATTGCAGAAGTTTATCCCCCAAGACCCTGAGAGCACACAGCTTGCTCCGCTATCTACAGGGGGAACACACTCGTATGAAAGCGAACGCGAAGTGCTTTATAAGATACTCTATGAGCTTCGTGGTAATGTAAGCGACTTGCGTAGAGAAGTATCGGGACTAAGAAAACGGCTTGACGATAGCGCTGCTCTCGGCGCAGAATTGCCTGGATATGCATCGCCTCTTGCCACACTTAACCCGCAAAACTATGATGCAAGCCACACACTACCAGCTATTCAGTCCACACCACAAGCCCCCCACACAAACGGCTTTGTCGAAGCAGAAGAGATAAACGAGGCAGAAACTGAAAGCCTGAACCTTAACGATTTGGGAAGACAAATGGTGGAAAAGGCGCTCGAACGTAATGGTGGGAACAGAAAAAAAGCAGCCATCGAACTTGGCATATCAGACCGAACATTGTATAGGAGAATAAAGCAGTATGGATTGGAAAACAGCAAATAGGCTGGCAATAACACTCGTCCTCGGCACTTGTGTGCTTTGGGCATGCTCTGTTTCTTACAAGTTTAACGGAGCAAGTATTGACTATAGCAAAACGAAAACCATACAAATAGCTGAATTTCCTAACAGAAGCAGCTATGTTTGGGGACCAATGGCGCCAATGTTCAACAATCAACTGAAGGACATTTATGCCAACCACACTCGTCTAACACAAGTTAAACGCAATGGCGACATGCGCGTAGAAGGGGAAATTTTGCAGTATACACAACGAAATAAGTCGGTGTCAAGCGAAGGATATTCGGCCCAAACCGAACTGTCGATAACTGTTAACGTGAGATTTACCAATACCAAAAATCCCAAAGAAAACTTTGAACGTCAGTTCACCGCTAGCGCCACTTACGAAACAACTTTGTCTTTGAATGTGGTTCAAGAACGTTTGGTAAGAGAAATGATTAAAGATTTGACTGACCAAATATTCAATGCTACTGTAGCTAATTGGTAATAACCATGGAACAAACAGCACAAACAATGAACTTAACACAACTTGTCAATCACCCCGAACTGCTAGATAAGGAGACGCTTTACGATCTCCGGAGCATTGTTGCGCTCCATCCTTATTACCAGCCTGCAAGGTTGATGATGTTGCAAAACTTGTATATATTGCACGATCCAACATTTGATGAGGAACTAAAACGGGCCTCCGTGTACCTCACCAATCGCAATGTTGTGTTCGAAATGATTGAGGCATCGCACTACAAGCTAAAAACTGAAGAACGTCGAACAAAACAGATACAGCAGACTGACGGCAACGAAAGCAGAACAATATCGCTTATCGACAATTTCTTGGATTCGCTTCCGGTGGATAAAACACAAGAAACACAGAAACCGCACCGCAAACCCACTCCTGCAGATGCAGCGATCGACTATGTATCTTACTTGATTGAAGTAGAAAGTGAAGAACAAGAAGTGCAACAAGATACACCACAACTCAAAGGGCAAACATTAATAGACAACTTCATTTATAATGAAGGTGGTAAGATGCAACTAAAAGACGAACCTGAATTTATGCCTGTTGTAGATGACAATACATCGACTGAAACAACACAAGGTACGGACGGATATTTTACAGAAACACTGGCAAAGATTTACATTAGACAAGGAAAATTTGAGAAGGCACTTGAAATTATTAGGCGTTTAAATTTGAATTATCCAAAAAAAAATGTTTACTTTGCAGACCAAATACGTTTCTTAGAGAAACTAATTATTAACAATAACAATAAATAGTGTATGTTTGCCGTAATTCTCATTGTAGTAATTCTAGTTGCTTCACTGTTAATTGTTGAACGTGAATAGTGTCATAGATAAGTAATAAAAATAAATAATATAAACAAATAAAACAATGATTTACACTCTTTTTGTGGTTCTTATCTGCATTGCAGCAGTGCTGATGATTGCCATTGTACTCATTCAAGAGTCGAAAGGTGGTGGCCTTTCGTCGCAATTCTCTTCTTCTAACTCTATCATGGGTGTACGCAAAACTACTGATGTAGTTGAGAAAACCACATGGGGTTTGGCTATTGCATGGTAGTATTTAGCGTAGTTTGTGCTTACGTTGCGCCTAAATCTACTGCAGAAAACAGTGTTCTTGAAAAGGCAGCTACTGAGACACAAACCACTAACCCCAACACTACTCCTGGATTTGGCGCTGGGTCACAAGGAACAAATGCTCCTGCTACCACTGCTCCTACTACAGCTCCAGTGAAGAAATAATTGCATACAACTGCAACATGCTCGTAAGAACATGCCACTACTGTGTTTGAAATCCCATTGAAAATTCCCTTTCAATGGGATTTTAACTATTATAAAGCCTTCTTTTCTAAACAGTCTCAATAAAATTATCATGAAAAAAATAATATTGCTCTTTTTATATACGTACATTGTTTTTACGTTTTTGGGCTGCAAGATCGAGAAATCAAATAACAGTAAGGTTGATACTCGGTCAGAAAATAAGCATAACCTGTCAAAAGCACAACAACTTGTCATAACTACACAAACCTCTAGCGATAGTATTGATAACATCAACTTTCAGAACACGGGTAAGCCTATAGTTGATTTCTTCAAGGGTAAGGATGCAGATATCGCAAATAAAGATATTGATACTACAAGAATATCGGCTGATGATGACGGTTTACCTAATGAAATAACTGATAAAATACCAAATAAACTAAAGACAATCATTCTCAATGGCAAACACATCCCTTTTAGTGAGTACTTTGATTCGCACGCAGGTGGTATAGCTAGTTTACCTAGCTATAATGGGTTCGACCTCTTCATCCTTCTTTATGAATATGGTGACACTGAGTATTGGGAAATGTGCATTGCTCACCATGGTGTTGTAGATGCCCAAAAGCAACGTTTGTGCGTACATTATGTGTGGGATGATTGGGGAGCCGAAAACGAGAGTAAGGCCGACTATCAACGTATAAGTTATAGATGGCTGGCCAACCAAGTATTATGTCTTCATGGTGAAAAACGTGATAAAGGGTTGATTGACTTTCGTAACAGATACTATCGCATAAACGCTAAAGGTTATTTTGAAGAGATAAAATAAAGCTTTATAATTGCTTTATAGCACTTTATTCACCAATTTAAATTGTGCGATTTTACAGGGCTGTTAGGTAAACATATAATGGTTATGATCGTTTATAGATTTCGTTTTTGCTTTTAGAAGTTTGTTTGTTTAATTTATGACGATGTTGCCTACTTCTTACAGAGAATAAGCCAGTCAAAATGAAGAAAGCAAGCGAACGATGAACAGCATGTATAACCGCTAACCAAAAAACTCGACAAGAGATGTACTGTCAATAAAGCTAAAATAGGGTCAGTCCTAAAACCCAGTTGTAAGCTTCCCTAAAATATCAAAAAATGGGGCGTGAAAATTCATTTAGATGTTTCACGCCCCAATCCATTATTTATGCTTCTTCAATTCCAGCTTTGGAATTTTAATCTTTTCACCCGCTTTCAACTCTTTAACGTTGCCATTTACAGCCTCGATATAGCATTCCATGCCAGGGCCTAGTGTGCTTCTACTGAGAGAATAGAGCGTTTGCCCCTTGTTAACAGTAACAACTCGGTCGATACCAACTATTTTATAAGCGCCTGTACGTACACGAGCATCTTTCTCATATTGCTTATAATCCAAATCAGCACTCTTGGTTTCCGACTTTCTCTCTAGTCTCGGCACTACTTTCTCAACAGCCCGTTCTGTCGTTTTATTATCAGTTGCAGGTTGGTTATTAGCTTTTTTTTCTTCTGTCTTCTGCTGCTTTTCAGCATTACTCTGTTCTATTCTCGCCATTGTAGCATCCAGGTCGGCTTTTGTTTGCGCATCAATTGCCTATTAATAGAATCTTCACGAACCGAGTCGGCCTTTGAAAGAGATTGGCCATTATCACTATTGGCAGCTGTTTTAGAGGTATTCAATAAAGTTTCAAGATGCGATATACGATTATCTTTCAACTGAATTTGGTTGTAGAAATACCATGCAGCAATACCAAACAGAGCCAGCACACCCAAGACTCCAGCCGCAATGAGTCGTTTGCGTCTTATCCTGCGCTCCTCTTCTTCCCATTCATCTTCAAAATTGGAGTTAGTGTTTTCTTCTTCCTCATCTTCAATGTTACTTTCGGGAGAATCGTTGGGTTTTACATCGCTAACTTCTTCCTGAACAACTTCAGTAATGGTTTCTACATTAGCCAATGTTTCTAGCTCGTTATCAGTAATTTCGTCTTCTTCTGGACTGTCTGTCTCATCAAGCTCTTCATTATCATTATGAACTTCGTTGCTCAAAACCACTACCTCTTGCGACTCCTTATCAAGCGTTGGCTCTTCATCGTGTGGTTCATTGCTGCTATAAGCATCTGTTTTTGGTGCGTGCACCGTATCAACGAGGTTGCTTACAGTATTTACTTCTTCAATCTCAGCTTTGTTGGTTATAACTTCGGCAACAACTTCAGCACCCTCCTGTTTTTCGCTTTCAGGGCTATTTAATGCATCAGCATCATTGTTTACTACAGGTGATGACAAAGTTTGTTCAGTTGCTAAAGATTCATTTCTTTCAACCGAAACCTCTGCTTCATCCTTTGTTTGCAAACTATTATCATCGTTGAGTAATCGCAATTGGTCGGTAGTAAGTGTTAATTCACCATTGTTCACTGCAGACTCTTGCGCTACACGAGTGCTAGAAACGGGGTAACCATTTAGGGCTGCCAATTGTTCAGATGTAAGCAAATGGCTCTTTTCACCAGCTTTAGGCGCAGAGGTGTGAGGTATATTTTCTACTTCGGTCCCGTTGGTGGCCATTACATTAGCAGCCTCGTTCACGGCAGCCTCAATCTTAGAAGGTGGCAACTCTATTGTGATAGGTAGGTCTTCATCATCTGAAATATCCCCCAAAGTAGACGTATCAAAGTTAGAAGGGTTTTCCAACCAATCCATTCGCTCTAGTTCTTTAATATCAACGCCATCGTTGATAACCACCGTATCAAACTGCGCAAAAGGTTTGTTTACCAAATCTTTCATCGTACTATCAGGCGTAAACGAAATCTTATCACGTCCATCGATAATGATAGGTTCACCAGTATTAACATCAACGCTCTTACGAGCGCTAACGCTCATCACCTTAAAAGTGCCAAGTCCTTTTAGCTTAACAAGTTTATCATTGTTCAATCCCTCATTAAGGGTATCGAACATCATTGCGACAAAAGCCTCTGCATCTTTAAGCGACAGCTTTTTTTTGTTGACAAGAGCCATTGCCAACTCATGAATACCAACCCTATTATTCATCTTCACCACCGTTTTTGAGGCGTTCCTTAATGGAAGCCGTTGGTCTAAAATTCAACACAAGTTTAGGTGGAACCAGCATACGCTGTTGAGTTGCAGGATTCACCACCACACGTTCAAGTCGTTTTTTCACTTCAAACGTGCCGAAGCCAGAAATCGATACGATGTCTCCTTCGTCGAAACGGGCTGCCATTTCGTCGATGATGTTGCGCACTAGGGTTTGGGTTACACTCTGTGTATAGCCCGTTTGCTGTGCTAGTTCGGTTATAAACTCTTTGTTGTTCATTCTATTCTATTTCACCATATAAGTCAAATTCTTCACTGTCTGTGATGCGTACATTGTAGAATTTTCCAACACGCAGACGTACAGTTGCAGGAATTAGCACCTCTGGGTCTACCTCTGGCGAAGCCCATTCAGTTCTTCCTATATAATAGTCGCCTTCTTTTCTGTCGATAATCACTCGTAAAGTCTTCCCCACTTTTTGTGCTTCCACTTCGGCGCTTATTTCTTGTTGCGAGGCCATAAGCTGGTCAAGTCGGCGTTGTTTTACCTCATCTGGCACATTGTCTTCGTAATGTTTTGCGCTGTATGTACCCTCTTCTTCAGAGTAGATAAAAGCCCCCATACGTTCAAATCGTGCCCATTTCACAAACTCGAGCAGTTCGTTAAAGTCGTCTTCTGTTTCACCGGGGAAACCAACCATCAGTGTCGTGCGCAGATGAATGCCAGGTACTTCTTCACGAATTCTACGGATAAGCTCTTCTGTTTGCGCTTTAGTCACATGGCGGTGCATACGAGTGAGCATATTATCCGATATGTGTTGCAGGGCAATATCGATGTATTTGCACACATTAGGTTTGTTTTTGATTACCTCAAGCAAATCTAAAGGGAACTGATTGGGGTAAGCATAATGCAGTCTTATCCACTCTACGCCCTTAATATCGGCCATATCGCTTATCAAACTGGTTATCTGGCGCTGTCCGTTGAGATCAACCCCATAGTAGGTAAGTTCTTGAGCGATAATTTGAAATTCTTTAACCCCCTGTGAAACAAGACTACGAACCTCTTCAAGAATTTCTTCTTTGGGTCTGCTTACGTGCTTACCCGTAATAAGAGGTATGGCACAATAAGCACAACTGCGGTCGCAACCCTCACTAATCTTTAGATAGGCATAGTGGCGAGGAGTAGTAATGCTTCGCGTTCCATTACAAGAAGCAATAACCCCTTTGCCCAAATCCTTTAACAAGTTTTTATAATTAAACTTGCCATAGAATTTATCCACCTGTGGGATTTCCTGTTCTAACTCCTTTTGATAGCGTTGCGACAAGCATCCCATCACATAAAGCTGCTTTAATCGCCCCTCTTCTTTGGCTTGCGCAAACTCCAAGATGGTATTGATACTCTCTTCTTTTGCGCTCTCAATGAAACCACACGTGTTGATAACCACAATTTCTCCCTTGGGATTTTTGCTGTCGTGCACGCAATGGTAGCCGTTGGCTTCAAACTGTTTCATCAACAATTCGCTATCAACGAGGTTTTTAGAACACCCCATTGTTATGATGTCTACCTGATTTTTAATCATTCTAATATTTGAATACTTGTTGAAATGTCGCCCATTTCCGCACGAACAACGTGGAGAAAAGTAGCTATAGTCACAGTTGTGACCTAGTTAACAACTGGGCGAAGGAGGCTTAGCGCCCCAGTGATGTCTATATAAGTTTATGAGCATGTAAAGAGAGGAGTCAATAGCACAATTAAATCTCTGCTATAACATAATAAAGCTCATTATCGTCTGTTAACATATCGGTTAAACCCTAGATATGGTCCAATTTTACACCACTCAGAAGCGAAGGTTATTCGTTAAAAAGCGAGTCGACGAAATGTTTCCGGTTGAATAGTTGCAAATCTTCCATGCCCTCACCCAAGCCAATGTATTTCACAGGCACCTTCAGTTGGTCGCTGATACCAATCACCACACCACCTTTAGCCGTTCCATCTAGTTTTGTAATGGCCAGCGCCGTGATGTTGGTAACAGCAGAAAATTGCTTAGCTTGTTCGAAAGCGTTTTGTCCGGTAGAGCCATCAAGCACCAAAAGCACTTCGTTAGGCGCTTCGGGCATCACCTTTTTCATCACGTCTTTAATCTTTTTCAGCTCGTTCATCAAGCCAATCTTATTGTGAAGTCGGCCTGCGGTATCGATGATAACCACATCTGCCCCATTGGCTTTGGCCGAACTCAGTGTGTCGAAAGCCACTGATGCAGGATCGGAACCCATCTGTTGCTTCACCACAGGCACGCCAACTCGTTCACCCCATATACATATTTGCTCTACAGCAGCAGCTCTAAAAGTGTCGGCTGCACCCAAATATACACTCTTACCAGCTTGCTTAAACTGGTGGGCCAACTTACCAATAGTAGTTGTCTTGCCAACTCCATTTACGCCAACAACAAGAATAACGTAAGGATTTCCTGTTTCAGGTAATTCCCAGTTGTCGTTGTCTTGCGTGTTATTTTCAGATAGAAGCGCAGCAATTTCATCTTTAAGGATGTTATTAAGTTCGCCGGTCGATACATATTTATCACGAGCAACACGCTCTTCAATTCTCTCTATGATTTTCAACGTAGTGTCTACGCCCACGTCGGATGTGATAAGTATCTCTTCAAGGTTGTCGAGCACCTCATCATCTACCTTTGATTTTCCGGCTACGGCACGCGTTAACTTGCTGAAAACGCTTTGTTTGGTCTTTTCCAATCCCTTGTCTAGCGTTTCTTTCTTGCTTTTGTTGAAAAATCCGAATATACCCATTTCGTTTATTTTTGATGCAAAGATACTTATTTTTATTTAGATAACCTACATTAGGAGGTGTTTAGTGGCGTATACAATGGCCAATAATCTTAAACAAAACCTTATTATATGCAGTGCAAACAGATAGAATTAGCGCAGAGATTAATCTATAATGGGGTTGGGATTAATATTTTTGTTGCAAAAGTTTGTAGATTTAACGAAAGTATATAATTTTGCAGCAACAACACACAAAAGGTAGAAAACCGCCTAATGGGTTGTACCTGTATCTGCTAGACCAGCAGGGCATCTCCCTCGAAGGTCTTTTATCAATAAGACAAAGATAAATAATCGTATATGAAACAAGAAAAAAAAAGCTCTGACCCTTAAAACACTTACCAAAAGCAACGTGTGGGGCATCCAGGAAAACGACGTGTTCAGAATGTGGGAAGCGGCAGAAAAAGACGCTGACCTAAAGGATAATGCCCGCCATTACATGGATGTGGTGAAGAGCGCGTTTGATGCAGAAGAGCTAAAAGTTGACCGACCAGAAATAATTAAAAAATATGAAGACCGCGGATTTAAGGTGGGTACAATAAGATTGGATGAAGCCAAAAGGTTAAGATGGCCATAAAGAAACACCCTATTATGAGGGTTACCGACCTTACTTATGAAAACATACGATACATTTCGGCTGCTAAACTTATCGAAGTGCTAGACAGAAATTTTGGTGGTGGATGGGACTCGTTGTCTCAAAGCGTTAAAGATATCATTGAAAGTGGCTTTGAAGTGAGCACTACTGTTTTGCCAAAGGACCGTTTACACAAAAAAGGTGGCATGTTTGAGAAGAAAACTGAAGACGGATTTGAAGCCCTAGAAATTGAAAAAGGAACTTGGGTTGAAGCCATCTTCGTAAAAGAAAAACCTGAAATAGATAAACTCTCGGCTCGTTTTGACGATGAATTGAGTGGAAGAAAATCGTCGCACGATGACGATGATGATGATGACGACCTCGCCGAAGACGATGACCTGAGCGGACAAGACAGTAAATATAAGGACGATGACGATGATGACGACTCTTTCGATGAGGATATACTTACTGAAGAAAGTTATCGCACAACGTTCGAAGAAGATAATGATGAGCTGGGAATGGAAGCAGAAAATATCGAAGAAGATGATGATAGTTTCTAAAGAATAACCCCTCAACTTATAGCAAACGATACATCCCCTTTGGCGGTTTAACAATAAACGTACTGCCTAAGGGGATGTTTGTTGCTGTATGTCGTGGATTTGAACTTAAGAAAGCTTGTTTTTTGTGTGGTATGTAGCCAATAATTCATTATATTTGCAGCATGAACGATGACAATAAAATATCTGTTGTTATAAACACTTATAACGCTGAACGCCATTTGCAGCAGGTGATTGATGCAGCAAAAGGGTTTGATGAAATTGTTGTGTGCGATATGGAAAGCACAGACAACACGGTGAATATTGCCCAGAACAATGGTTGTCGTGTGGTAACTTTTGAAAAAAGAGATTACAATATAGTTGAACCTGCTCGTCAATTTGCCATTGAAAGTGCAACATTTTCGTGGGTTTTAGTGCTCGATGCTGATGAAATTGTAAGTAAACAACTAACAGCTTATTTGTACGAACACATCTCTAAACCCGATTGTGAAGAAGGTGTGGCCATCCCTCGCAAAAATTATTTCATGGGAAAGTTTATGCATGCCTCTTATCCCGACTATATTTTGCGCTTCTTTAAAAAAGACTTAACCACTTGGCCACCCATTATTCATGCTTCGCCCATTGTAAAAGGTAGGGTTATTCGTTTGCCAAGAAACCGCAAAGACTTAGCATTTGAACATCTTGCAAACGATTCGATTGCCACTCTTAACCATAAAAATAATGTTTATTCTGATAACGAGATTTCTAAGCGGCGTGATAAACACTATGGCATTGGTGCATTGCTGGTTCGCCCTTCGTTTCGATTTATTCGCGCGTATATTCTTAAAGGTGGCTTTAAAGATGGTGTTGCAGGTTTTATCTATGCAGTATGGCAGGGTATTTATCAGTTCACAATTGTGGCTAAGATAATGGAGTATAAGCGCAAACAAAATGATTAGCGGTTAGTTCGTATGGGTTTGTGATAAGAAGGTTGATGCTAGAAATGGTTCACCTATTTTTGTTTGCCAATTATGGTAGTCTATCAAAACTTAAATCGCACAAACAAACCTTTGCGTTTGCTTTAATAATTTCGTATTAATTTTAGAGCCCTTCTACCCCAATTAAATTAGTATTTTTCTTTATAGTTAGACATGGATTTTTGCTACCATTATTATTCACGCATCATCCTGAGCATTTCCTATCAATGATTTAGAATCCACTAAACGTATAATTTATTTTGTTTGAGTTGGAGAAAGTGAGAATGGATTAGTTAATTTTGCTTTCCCAATTCTTCAATATTCTTTGCAACCACTCTTTATTTGATGTAAAATAATAAGTATAAAATTTAACATTGTGAGTGCGTTTTTTGCTCACCTACTTCCACTTGCTTGCAAATAATCGATTCTCGCGAAGGTTTGTTAGTGTAAAAATAGTTGTGATTTGTGATTGCAGACAAAACGAGTTTTCAATTAAATAATCCCCCATTTTTTCCTAAAATTAGGCTAAATGTAACAAAACGCAAGGCTAACTCATGCAAAATGCAGTGCTATCTCATGCAAAATGCAGTGCTATCTCATGCAAAACGCAAGGCTATCTCATACAAAACGCAAGGCTAAATGCAGCAAAAAGTAGATTGAAAAGTAAACAATGCACCTTTTTGTGAGCATCACGCTTGAGCATATGATGAAACAATAAGGCTTTTTAAAGTAAAATGTGATATATAAAAGTACTTTTTGACTACTAAAAGAGGTGTTTTGAGCGGTGAAAAAATGAAAGCTGACGACTTTCTAGAAAGGCTAAATGGTACAAAATGCAACTATGGTGCTCAAAAACGGTGTAAAAATAAACGCAGCATGACCTAAAAACAGTAGAAATCGATGCTATTTAACATGTATTTTTGCTAGAAAGGCTTGGTTTGCAGTGTTTGTTTTGTAAAATATTAAAACTATATTTAACAAAGCATCTTAACAACTTTACGCTTAAAAACTTCGATGTTTTTTTATTCTGCTATCTGCTAACCCTATTATACACAAAACAAGTTTACCAGACAGCAATGTTTGCGAATATTGTTCACACTTATATGCTTTAATACCAATAAATAGGGATATAGATAGCTTTAACTCGTTGTCGTTTACATACGCTCAATAAGTTCGAGCAATGCCCTACCCGACTTCTCCATTGTGAAATTCTCTCGGTGTTGCTGCCTTCCTTCGGCCAATTGCTTAATAACTTCTTCATCACTCAAAGCTTTGTGCATAGCAGCAGCCAATTGTTCAGCATCGCCCACGGGCGTGAGCAAACCAGCTTTGCCCAAATTCAGAATTTCTTTAGGGCCAGTTGGACAATCAGTAGCCACAATGTCTTTGTCTAAAAGCAACGATTCTATTAACGTAGTGGGCAAACCTTCAAACTTAGAACTTTGTACATACAATCTAGATTTACTAATCCAAGGATAAGGATTGGAGCAAAAACCTAAGAAATGAACGTGGTTTGATATGTCAAGCTTTGCAGTTAACTCGCGCAATTGTTGTTCTGATTTTCCCTTTCCGATAATCACTAGTGGCAGCTTTTGGTTGTATTTCGAGCGCAAAAGAGCGTACGCCTGCAACAGGGTAGACACATCCTTTTGACTTTCTTCCAGTCTGCTAATGGTTAAAATATATGGGATATCAGATAGCGAGTTTTCTGTTTCTCCCATTGCCTTCTGTGAAAGCTCGTGAAAATTGATGCCATTGTAAATCATTTCAAACTTATTTTGCAAGCTGGGGAACAAGTCTTTAGCTTCTTCAAGCATGGCATAAGAAATGATAACAAACTTATTATAGCATTCAATGGTTTGTTGCATGCGCTGCCTTTTTCGTTCATTTTCTTGCAAAACTTGCTTAATTGAAAAGTGAAAATAACCGAT
Organism: Hoylesella shahii DSM 15611 = JCM 12083; assembly: GCF_000613445.1. Classification (GTDB taxonomy): domain Bacteria; phylum Bacteroidota; class Bacteroidia; order Bacteroidales; family Bacteroidaceae; genus Prevotella; species Prevotella shahii. Next base: position 24,869 of record NZ_BAIZ01000026.1, on the reverse strand, counting down.
TTTTGGTTTGTTGATGCGCTTAACAAACGAATGCGAACAACAATCAAAGTCGACAATTACATCAGATTGTTCGGCCAATTTAGCAATCTTCCTCGATATAATATACCTTCTTATTGGATTTAGCAGTGCCTCGTCGAACGCCTTAATATAAAAAGGAATGGGCGAATAGAGTTTCTTTTTCCTCCATTTAGTTAACAGCGAACTGTTAACGAGATGTACAATTCGCACGTTAGAAGGTATGCGATGGCTGTAAACTTCAAGTTTGTCGTAGTTCATACCGATGGCCAACGTAACCTCACATTGTGGCTGAGAGGCCATATAAGTAAGGTATTCCACAAGTACAGAGTCGATACCTCCATCGAGAAATCTGCTCAATAAAAACAAAATTCGCTTCTTCTTCATATCAAATACTCATAAAGAGATCTTCAAAATGTTTAAACTTATCACCCGTTAAGCACACTTCTTTATCTTCCATCCAATGCAGTTGGGCATTGTTATAAAACGATGCCATGAGCGAGAATGTACTTTTAGGACCAATGATATATTGGCATTCAGACAACACGTAGAGGTCTTCTGCAGGGTTGCCTTGAGAAAGATAGACCTCGTTGTTGTTCAAAAACTGCTTAAATTTGTCGACCGATAAATTAGAATCATTCGAACAAATAAACACCTGTATTGTTTTATCGGGGTGCATATCAGAAAATTCTTTAATGCGTGTAGCAAACACCTCATCGCTAAAAAAGTATTTTCCGCCCATAAATCTGGCGTAGTCGCCTCGTCTAATATGTACGCCTAGTTTTATCGTACTATCGCGTTCGACAGTTTCCAGCCATTCCTTCTGCCTCTTAATAACGTTGGGCTTAAATCTAAACAGTTGCTTTATTTCCTCACGATATTTCAAGAACAATTCTGGATGTCTAAACAACCAGTCGTCTAATGCTATGATTTTCTGGGTATTTAGCAAGCGATAATATTCGGAAGGAACATCACATCTGTCGAATTTAAGGCATTTAATTAAATGCGACTTGATGAGAAACTTAGCAATGAGATAAGTAATTGGCCGATAGAGAGCCTGATTGCATAGCTCGAAATATCTGTATTTGTAACAGAAACGCATTGCAACTACTTTTATGCCATGCTCTCTTCCATAAGCATAAGCATGCGCAAATTGCAAGATATTATTGCACATCTGCCCATATCCTTTGACAAATATCATATTCCTTTGTTATTATTGTTCTATCTGTTTACGTTTTTTTATATCGTCAAGACTTCCAAGGTCAACCCTTCCTGTTTTTTCGTCGTAGCGCAAATTAAACTCTTCACGTGTTCGTTTCCACCGATTATGGCTCCAAAGATATAAAGTAGGGTCACGTCTGATGGTTGCTTGCAGTTTTTCAAAATAAAGGTCTGTCAATTCAAAGTCGGTCTTTTCCTTTGGTTTGTCGGTTATTAGTTGCATGTCGCAACGGTAATATCCACGTTTAATACGCGACACATCACAATAGAAAACCACTTGGTTTGTGGCTTTAATTATTTTCTCTGTTCCTGTAAGTACTGGCGTGTCGTGGTTTAGAAAATTAAACCAGTGGTGTATATTGTTCCAAAAAGGCACCTGGTCTGATATATATCCCATTACTATGGGTTGTTTCTGTTGCTGATAGGCCACCACACGGCGAAGAGTTTCGGCCATGGCAATACAACGTGCCCCTTGCTTTTCGCGAACTTTTTTAAACAAGCTATCAAATCGTTTATTCTCTAAGGGGTGATAAATCTGTGTACAAAGCCCCTTATCACTTATCCAATAAGGAAGAGAAGTTATCCATTCCCATTGTCCGTAATGTCCAAGGTAGACACCGCACGAACGTTCTTCTTCAATATATTTGTCGATAACATCAGTACCTGTAAACACCAAGTGCCGCATTAGTTGTTGCTTACTCATGGTCATCAGTTTTATAGTTTCTACCAAATAGTCGCAGAACCAGTGGTAGAACCCTTTCTCTATGGCGCGTAATTCATTCTCATTCTTTTCGGGAAACGAACTTGTAATGTTCATTCGGATAACGCGACGCCGATATTTCACCACATAATAAGAGATGAAATATAAGAAATCTGACAACACATAAAGTATACAAAATGGCAAAAGTGAAAAGGTAAACCAAACTGTATACAGCAGATAGTAGGCTATAAAACTGAAAACATTCTTCATCGTTAGGGCATCAGTTTATCGTTTTTCATCCTATACATGTATTGCTGTATAATAGCTTTAACCTCGCGCTCCATCTGTGCTTGCTCTTTCACCTTTCCTTTGAGGTTCTTTTTCATCAACACATCGTCAAGTGCATACACAGCTTTGGTTTCATTGCCATCAAATTGTAAAACATACCCATACTTCACATATTGGTAAATACCATTAAGGTAGTTCACTGCATAGGTATCGTCCATAGGCGTTGACATTAAGTCGCACCCAAAGGAGAAGAACGGTTTGTTATAATCTAATATCCCAAGTACTGTAGGCAATATATCTATTTGCTGCGCAATACCATCTCGCATACCAGGTTCGATTTCTCCGCTGGGGTCGTAGATAACAATAGGCGAACAAAAACCACCAATGTCTGTCTGATATTGTGCATGGTCGCTCAGGTTGGTGTGGTCGCTGGTAAGTACAAAGATGGTGTTTTTAAACCAAGGCTGTTTGCGAGCGCTCTCAAAAAACTTACCAATAGCCATATCGGTGTACCTGATACACTTGTGCATTATCAAGCCTTCTTCGGGATACACCTTTTTATATTTTTCGGGAATAACATAGGGAGTGTGCGAACTTACGGTGAAGACAGCCGTCATAAAAGGCTCTTTCATCTCGCTCATCTTGGCACAATAGTATTGCAAGAAGGGTTCATCCCATATACCCAGTGTCCATCAAAATCGGCATCTCCGCCAAAACGTTTGTCAGCAGCGTAGTCTTCACGACCATAATACGCTTCAAAACCAATCTTTTTAGCGAAAGCTAAGAATCCCATGCTACCTCTATTTGCTCCATGAAAGAATGCTGTTTGATAACCTTCTTGACGCAATAAACCAGGTAAACCTGTATAGGTGTTCATAGATTGGGGAGAAAGCACAAATGGTTCTACAAACATAGGGATTCCACAAAGCACCGAAGGCATCCCATCGATGCTCTTTCGCCCGTTGCAATAAGAGTATTGATAGGTGGTACTTTGTTCGATTAGCTTATCCACATAAGGGGTGTAACCTTTGTAGTTGCCACCTTCCAAATCTTTGTTTAGCGCACCGATATATTCTCTTCCAAAGCTTTCAACAATCAGTATCACAACGTTTTTTGCATTAAGCGCATGCAAAGAGTCTGGTTTATGAACGGGGGTAAAAACGCTTTCCAACTCTTCTTGCGACTTAAAATATTCGGTAACATGAAATACATCTTTACCAATGGTTCGAATAAGTGAAAAAGGCGTGTTAAGCACTAAAGCACATTCGGTGGGTCTTTCAACATATTCATTGGCGTTGCTGATAGTAATAGGCCTAACAGATTGGTCAAAACCACCTCTACAAGCACAAACTGCAAAAGGCGCAACTGCGGCCAATAAGGCTAATTGTAAACCGCTATAAGCCAAGCGTTGCTTAGCGGTAACATATTGAGAAGCGGACACTTGTGGCGTTACGTATAACTTCCACATAAGAAAAATCAATCCTGTGGCCAGTAACACCAAGTACCAGTGCACTAAAAGTTCGCCCCAAAACACATCGGCAAGGTTGTTTTCGTTTTTAAACTCATTGAAAACACCCATTGTGGTGCGCCTAAGTGTATAAGGGAAATAAACAGAATCGCCAAGGTTGATAATCAATGTGAGCGAATTAACCACCACAAACACCCACTTACATAGCTTATGATATAGCGGTGTTTCTTTCAACCACAGCGGGAAAAGCATCATGACGATGTATAGCGCATTGGTGTACACAATAGCAGAACGGTCGAACATGTATCCACCATAGAACACATTCCATAGCCGTGAAGGCGAAATCACAGCGCAGAAATAATTGTAGTTTTCAAATAAATACTCGATACGGGCTACAATATATAGACCAAAAACCAAAAGCAGGTTAGCCAATAGGGCCACAAAGGGCGCTAGAGGACTACGCATAAGGTTCGGGAGATTTCTTCTCATAGAATCTTATTCATTTTATGTTGGTAATTGTTAGAGCGACTGCATATCGTTCAGTTTACGATAATAGCCGTCGATGCTTAATAGTTCTTCGTGCGTGCCTCGCTCTACAATACGTCCTTCATGCAACACGCATATTTCATCGGCATTCTTAATTGTGGATAAACGATGGGCAATAGCTACTGTTGTGCGAGTCTTCATCAAGCGCTCAAGTGCATCTTGCACTAGTCGTTCACTCTCAGTATCCAATGCACTCGTTGCTTCATCAAGAATCAGTATGGGTGGATTTTTAAGCACAGCACGAGCAATACTTATGCGTTGGCGTTGTCCGCCGGACAAACGGCCTCCTCTATCACCAATATTAGTGTCAAAGCCATGCTCTGTTTCTTTGATGAATTCGTAAGCATTGGCAATGCGTGCAGCATCTTCCACTTCCTTTATTGAGGCATTTTCTACGCCAAAAGTAATGTTGTTATAAAACGAATCATTAAACAAAATGGCCTCCTGGTTAACGTTGCCAATAAGTTGACGCAGGTCGTGTACACCTAAGTCTTTGACATTGATGCCATCAATAAGCACCTCGCCCTCTTGGACATCATAATAACGCGGTATAAGGTCTACCAAAGTGGACTTTCCTGAACCACTTTGTCCCACCAAAGCCACACTTTTTCCTTTACCAATAGTGAGGTTAATATGGCGCAACACCCATTGTTCACCATATTTGAACGACACGTCCCTGAACTCTATCTGATGTTCAAAGCTGCTTATATGCACAGGATTTTCCTTCTCCCTGATGTCTATTTCGGCTTTTAAAATTTTGTCTACACGTTCCATCGAGCTAGTCCTTTAGGGATATTATAGCCTGCTCGTGAGAAATCTTTCAGAGGATTGATGATTGAATAGAGCATCACCAAGTAGTAAATAAAAGTTGGGCCTTGCATCACTTGATTGTTAAGCACTAATATTCCACCGAACCATAATACGATAACAATCATCACCGTACCCAAGAACTCGCTCATGGGATGAGCTAATTGCTGACGAATGTTCACCTTCATAATGTCGTTACGATAGGCACTATTTACCTTATCAAAGCGGGCATTCATCTTTTCTTCTGCACAGAACGCCTTAATAATGCGCAGTCCGCCCAATGTTTCTTCCACTTGACTCATGGTGTCGCTCCACAAAGCTTGTGCCTTAATTGAATTTTGCTTAAGCTTACGGCCCACATATCCCATGAACCAGCCAAATATAGGCACAAAAATAATGGTGAACAGCGTTAGTTGCCACGACACAATAATGAGGGTAATGAAGTAGGCTATAATAAGAATAGGATTTTTAAAGAGCATGTCGAGCGAAGACATAATAGAGTTTTCTATCTCTTGAACATCGCCACTCATACGCGCAATGATATCGCCTTTGCGCTCTTCAGAAAAGAAACCAAGCGAGAGTTGGTTTATCTTGTTATACATTTGGTTGCGAATGTCGCGTACCACCCCCGTGCGAATAGGGATGATTGAAGCAGAGGACAGAAAGTAGGCCAGTGTTTTGAGCATGGTCATAAAAGCCAATAGCATACCCACAGCTAACAATGTATTTGTAGCTCCCCAACTTACGATCATCTGTTGCACATAATAGTTCAGATTGTTTGTTACAACATCCACCAGTTGGCCAATACTTGTTATACTACTCCAAGCTATGTAAGACACAGGTTTGGCCGACTCATTTGTCTCGAAAAGAATGTTTAATATTGGGATAATCGTTGCAAATGAGAAGATGTTCAATATCGCAGATAAGATATTGAATACAACTGATAAAATTAAATATTTCTTGTAGGGCGGCACAAAGCGACGCAATACTCGTAAAAATTCTTTCATAACTTGAGTTAGAACGCACCAACTATGGTACTGGTTTTATGTATTTCGTTATGCAAAGGTAATGCAATTTACGCGCTTTCACAACTTCTTTGTGATTGTTTTTCATTGTCTGACCTTGCAACCTTGCTTACCAAGCCTGCATACATCCAACCAATTATCGTGCATTCAACCTTATTTTGTGCACTAAGTTTCTGATTTGTATACATCCCTCTTAGCTTTTGAATGTGTATAACATACAAAAAAAGCGTGAGCTTAGACTAATCTAAACTCACGCTAAATGTGATAATTAAACAAGTTTTTACTATTCAGGCAGTTTGTATAGTCATAATTAACTAAGGAAAAATGCCTTGTATATCCAATAGAAGAACTATAAGGTATAGTAAAAAACAACGAACTAAAACCTCGTTCAAAATTAAACGATTAAAGGATTTTTATTTTTCAGCTTTGGGTGCAGTCTTTTTGACTGTTGCCTTCTTAGGTTTAGCTTTCCTTTCTCCCTTTTCAAGTTGAGCACGAAGTTTATCACTTTCAGCTTCAATCTTAGCGATTTTCGTTTGAAGACGAACAATTTCTTTTTCTTTCACTCTTATTTCATCACCTTGATTTTTGATGGTTGTCAACAAGCTGTTCAACTCTTCGTTGCCTATCTCTTCGGGATACAAACTATTAACCCTGTTGATGAAATCGCCAAGAATATTCATATAATTGGTAAAAGCGTCGAACGGACTGCTATAAATACCGCGGTCAATAGTTACACCAGTATTCTTGGTCGTCATAAAGCGAAAGTTATTTGAAGCTTGCAGATAGTCCCAATCTTGATTTATACGCAAGTCGTTGGCAATTCTAACTCTATCGGCAACGCTATACAATTTGTTAAATGCCTCGCGTTGCATAGAATTACCAAGCCAACAGCTAACATCGCGTTCCTCGTCGACCCACGAAAGAGCGTAAGGCACTTCCAAGGCGGCCACACTCTTCATCTTTGTACAAATCTCGGTGGGTGTAGAGAAGGTGATACCTGCTTGCTTAGCACAAACGGGAATGGCTTTTAAGAATTCCAATATGTTGCTTGAAAGTGGCTGAGCAATACCTAATGCAGACAGTTCCATAAAGATATTGATAACCTGTTCTTCTTGAGGAAGAGCTGCAATCTTAGCTACATACTTGTCGGCAAACAATGGATACTCATCCCATTCGCTATTGTTGAAGCGTAAAGAAATGTCATCGCTTAAGCGTATATCACGAAGCAACAATTTCAAATTGGGCGCCATGCTACAATGGTACAAGTAATGGGGCGACTTCCATCCAAGTACATGCTTTGCTCCTTCGGTGAGCATGCCTTTAAATCCCATTTGAGAAGCTTTCAAACCTATATCATCGTTATAGATAAGCGATGAATTGCGAAGCACTTTTGGCGTTTGTCCAAAGTATTCTTTTATTTTCTGGCATTGTTTTTTTACTTCAACTTCAAAACTATCTTCGTTAACAAGCGAAGCCAAACCATGTGAATAAGGCTCTGCCAAGAACTCCACGCAGCCTGTTTCGTTAAGCTCTTGCAGTTTGTCTAGCACCTGCGGAGCATGCATTTCCAATTGCTCGATACCCACACCAGAGAGTGAAAAAGCAACTTTGAAATACTTATCATTGGCTTTAATCATATCTAGCAGGGCATTAAGCGCAGGCATGTACGAGCGTTGGGCAATGTCGGCGATGCTTCTTTCGTTTTCAAAGTCATCGTAATAGTAGTGGTCGGTACCTATATCAAAGAATCTATACCGTTTGAGATGGATAATTTGGTGTATCTCAAAATATAAACATATCGTTTTCATCGTTTTTTATTTTTAAAGGCTGCATTACTTCTTGTTAATTGTTCTCTCGTAAAGCGTGCGTATCCACAAGCCCACTTTCTCCCATGTTATCTGGTCTACTTCGTTTTTACCTTCTGTTTGTAGGTACTCAAACAAGCTGTCGTTATGACAAATAGAATAGATTGCATCGGCCAAAGCATGGATATCCCAATAATCCACCTTAATACAGTTGGTTAAGATTTCAGCACATCCGCTCTGTTTGGATATAATTGTAGGCGTGCCACATTGCATTGCCTCTAGTGGCGAGATGCCAAACGGCTCACTAACAGAGGGCATCACATACACATCGGAAGCTTTAAGACATTCGTAAACTTGCTTGCCACGCATGAAACCAGGGAAGTGGAAACGGTCGGCAATACCACGATTGGCAGCGAGCATAATCATTTGATCCATCATATCGCCGGATCCTGCCATGCAGAAGCGTACATTGCGTGTGCGGTGCAGCACCATAGTTGCTGCTTCAACGAAATATTCTGGGCCTTTTTGCATGGTGATGCGACCTAGAAAGGTCACAGTTTTTTCCTTTCCATTGTGGTTGGGGCGTGGAATGTCTTGTAATTCTTGCGCTAAGGGGTACACTGCATTATGCACAGTGTAAACCTTTCGCGGGTCTTGGTGATATTCTTTGATTACCGTTTGTCGGGTAAGTTCAGACACGCACATGATGCAGTCTGCATTATCCATACCGTCTTTCTCAATAGAATAAACAGTAGGGTTAACTTTTCCGCGCGAACGGTCAAAGTCTGTGGCGTGAACATGGATACACAAAGGCTTTCCAGACACTTGTTTAGCATGAATTCCTGCTGGATAAGTAAGCCAGTCGTGGGCATGAATGATGTCATACGATTCTCGTCTAGCTACAACGCCCGCAACGATAGAATAATTATTAATCTCTTCGTGCAGGTTTTCGGGATAACGACCAGAGAATTCAACACAGCCCAAATCATTCAGGTTCATGTAGTTGAAGTCGGCATAGATATTGTCTCTCAGTTCATAATAATATTCTGGAGACATCACATTACCCAATCTTTCTTTTAGATAATCGTAGTTAACGTCACGCCACGCCACGGGCACACAATTCATGGCCACGATGTTTGCGGCGTTCTTGTCTTCATCACCCCAAGGTTTGGGCAGGCAAAATGTAATTTCCATGTCGCCTTGTGCATGCAAGCCTTCGGTTATTCCGAAGCTAGCAGTTCCAAGACCGCCTAAGATGTGAGGAGGATACTCCCAACCAAACATTAATACTTTCATTATTTAGTTCCTCCGTTATTATTTATATGAGTATTTTTCAAGTAACTCCGAGGTTCTCAATATCTCGCCTACATTCATGGCAAACGATATTGCTCCGCGCCCACTAAATGGTGGATTGCCGTCGAAAAGTTCGGGAATGGTTCCGAGGCAATGGTAAAACATCTCGTCTTCATAACCAACCATTTGTCTTTCGATAAAGCTAAGACGGGTGCGTTTATAGAGCTTAAGGCATGCTTCCATGTAGAATCCTCCCAACCAAGGCCAAGCTGTACCCTGATGGTAGGCATAATCGCGTTGAATTTGCGGTCCAACGTACATAGGATTGTATCCGCCACTCTTTGGCGATAATGTTCTAAGTCCTTTAGGTGTGAGCAGTTCGCGCGTACATACATCTAAAACACTCTTCTTTTGGCTTAACTCTAGCGGTGAGTAGTCGAGTGCTACAGCGAAAATCATGTTCGGCCGAACACTCCAATCCACCATATTCCCATCTACAAAGTCGTAAAGATAGCCATATTCGTTCAAGAACGTTTCAACAAAAGCCTCTTTACACTTTGCAGCCATTTCTTCTAGGTTCACCGTTTCATGCGGTTCGCCCATATCGGTAGCGATAGTTGCTGCAAATTTCAGAGCATTATACCACAATGCATTAAACTCAACGATATATCCTGAACGCGGAATAGCTGGTCGTCCGTTGATGATTGAGTTCATCCAAGTAACGGCTTTGTCTCTTCCATTGGTACGTATCAGTCCGTTTTCGTCTAAAATAAGGTTAGGATGTTTATTGCTCCTTATATATATAATGATGTCTTTAACAAGCTGTCCATATTTTTCTATGCAGCGTTCCTTAGACGTTTCTCGTCCATATTGTTGTATAGCCCAAACCGCCCACAACAACACATCGGGCTGTTCAATCTCTGCAATCTTCACTGTTAGCGGTTTATCGTTCATAAACTCACGCAAACCACGTTCAGCTGTTCGCATTACAGCCTCGAAATAAGTTTCTTCTTCAATGGCCAACGTTAGTCCAGGAAGCGCCACAAAGGTGTCGCGCGCCCTGCATTTAAACCAAGGATAACCAGCCAAAATGTATTCATCGCCGTTAGGTTCGCTGATATGAAATTGGTGAGCAGCATTAACTAGGCAATGGAAAAAGTTGTCGCGAGGGCTTCTTTCATCCACTTCTTCTTGGAAAAGCTTACACAATTCCTTTGTTTTAAACGCTTGTGTGGATGCAGAAAACACTATACTCTCGCCCTTTTTGATGTTCATTTCGAAATAGCCAGGCACATAGAGGTCTTCGTTGGCGTCATAGCCGCGCTCCTGTTCTTTGGGATATTCCAAACCATGATACCAATTTGGCTCAAAGATAAATGTGTTTTTCTTACTAAACTGCATAAACAAATCGGGATAACCCGCGTACATGCAAGTTTTTATTCCATTCTCCACTTCATGGTATTCACGCGAAGCAACAGCATTCTCATGAGTAAACTGGCGTACGCTTCTAAAAGCTAAGAAGGGCTTGAAACGTAATTTTGTATCAGAATGAGCATCTTCTAACGTATAACGGATTAGAATTCGGTCTTCAAAATGTTGAAAAACCACTTCTTTTTTTAGCACAACTCCACCCACTCTATATAAGGTTGTGGGAACTTTGTCGCAGTTAAATTCACGGATATACTTATGGCCGTTCGGACTAAAGATATTTCCGCGATACTTATGCAAGCCAAGATTAAACTCTGCTCCATGTTGAATAACGGACACATCAAGCGAAGAAAGCAATACATGATTTTCATCATCAATCTCAGGAATAGGCACAACAAGAAGTCCATGATACTTTCTTGTGTTACAGTCCAGTATAGACGAACATGAATATGCTCCCGACCTGTTGGTTCGCAACAACTCTTTAGGCAATGTTTCCTCAAGGTTTGTCATGAGGCCTTTTTCAAATCGTATATAACCCATACAGCTATACTTTAAGGTTTAATTGTTAGTCATCTAGTAAAAGAAGTTGGTTAGGTATTCAACTCTTCTATTGCCAAAAGTACAAAATAATTGTCTTTAACCCAAATAAAACCAATAAAAATTACAGAAATAACAAATTTTCTTCTTCATTCATATAAAAAAGAGAACAATTAAACGGTCTCATAGAAGAAAAAGTTGTAATTTTGTAACCAATTCTGTTAATCAACATAAGACTGAGTAAAGCCAGAAAAATTATGACAGCTAAATTTCTAGTATCAAAAGACGAAGTAATCAAGATTATTTCCGATCGCTGGACGCCCCTTTCAGAGTCTCAACGAAAGCTATTGGCAGACAATGTTAGGATTGTTTCGTTCAAAAAGAACGATATTATATATAGAGATGGTGAACCTCCACGTGAGGTGATGTGCCTTATCGCTGGTAAAGTTAAGGTTTATAAAGATGGTGTTAATGGGCGAAGTCAAATTATTCGTGCCATCAAAGCCGTTGATTTCTTTGGTTATCGTGCCTTCTTTGCAGGCGAAGAATATAAAACTTCGGCCATGGCTATAGATAATTGTGTGGTGGCTTTCTTGCCCATACAATTGGTTATAAAGTTTGTACATGAGAACAATGCTGTTTCCATGTTCTTTATTCGCCATCTTGCAAAATTGTTAGGCACGGCCGACGAACGTACGGTTAGCCTCACACAAAAGCATATTCGTGGGCGATTGGCCGAGACATTGCTATTCTTAAAAGATAGTTATGGTGTGGAAGAAGATGGCTACACGCTGAGCATTTATCTTAGCCGAGAAGACATCGCTAGTATGTCTAACATGACTACGAGCAACGCTATACGTACGTTGTCGTCTTTCGCTGTTGAAAATATGATTGCTATTGACGGACGAAAAATCCGCATCATGCAAGACGAAGAGTTGCGAAAAGTTAGTAAACTAGGTTAATCAGGTATCAAAAAGTTGATCACCTCTTGCTCTACTGTAATCGTAAACGAACCAGCAGGCGTATTCATAGGCCTGCCGTCAATGCCTACTAAAGCGTGGTTGGCATCCATGAATTCCACTTTGCGTGTACGATAAGGGTGCACGCTTCTATGATTTAAGAATTTACCACGTAAAAACAAATATATACCTTCGAACAACTTCATCATCTTTGGATGATACACCACCGACACATCCAACAATCCGTTGTATGGAACTGCATTGGGCGTTTGTCCGTACCCTTGGGCATTTCCCACGCAGATGGTCATAATTTTTCGGTTCAACACATCTTCGTTAATCTTTAGATGCATCTTGTATTCTAGTCGTTGAAAGGCCAGAAGCACAAAAGAGAAGAGAAATGAAAGTGTTCGCGAACCAAAAAAGCGACGTGTTTGCAAGCGTAAGTTCATGATTGTGGCAATCAAACCCACGTTTACACAGTTAAGAAAATAGCGTTGGCATTGTTGGCCTTCCTTATTGGTATAGCGCACTTTGCCCAAGTCTATTTTCCTAACTCGCCTTTTCTTTAGCCATTTCACTGTGGCATCAATGTCTCCTTCGCTCATTCCCCAAAAATGTGCAAAGTCGTTCATTAATCCATTGGGTATAACGCCCAGTGCAATATCTTCGCGTGCCTGTTTATCAATATGCATTAAGCAGTTGGCAGCATCGTTTAGGGCCGAGTCTCCACCAACAACCACGATTGTTTTATAACCATTTTCAATGAACATAGTTATCAGTCGTTCCACGCTATTGGCGTTTTCGCTTTGCACATAGTCAAAGTCAATACCGTTGTCCATCAGGCATTTTTCCACCTTACTCCAACGTACTCCTCCGCTGTACATGCCTTTTTTGGGACAGTACAATATCGCCCATTTCTTGTTTGCTGCCATTTTTGTTATACTCTTTTTCTTAAACCGTTTCCTTTTCTTCGCTCATCCACTGTTCTATCTGAGCCAATTTATCATCCATAGACATACTTGCATTTAGCCAATGGATAATAAATCCTCGTCGTTCCATGCCTCTAAACCAGGTCATCTGGCGTTTTGCAAATTGATGGATGGCTATTTCAAGTTGATTGAACATATCGTTGTACGACATTTCTCCAACTACGTATGCCGTAACATATTTATATTCCAGCCCATAATACATCAGTCTTCTTTCGTCACGCCATTGTTTTTCAGCAATCCGCTAACCTCTTCCACCATTCCTTCTTGCAATCTGGCTTTCAGTCTGGCGGTTATTCTTTCTCGTCTCACTTCTCTATCCACATCCAATCCCACGATAAGCGAATTTACTGCAGGCATTGAACGCGTATCTAAAGGATGCTTCAAATTATGAAATTCTATTTCTATTGCTCGCACTGCTCGGCTCACGGTGTCTACATCTGTTATGTTATGCATGGCCGAACCGTTTCTCGCTTTCAGTCGGCTAAGTAATTCTTTGAGTTCATCGAGCGTTCTCGTAGAAAGTTTTTTACGCAATTTCTCATCCTGTTCAACAGGAGATAGGGCATAACCTTTGAGAACAGCTTCCATATAAAGACCCGTTCCGCCACACAGAATGGGCAGAACTCCTCTACGTGTGATATCTTCGTAGGCGGCATTAAAGTCTTTTTGAAATCTAAACAGATTATATTTCTGCCCAGCATCCTCTATATCTATAAGGTGATAGGGAATGGCTTTTCCGTCAACAATGTACTCGCTCAAGTCTTTACCTGTGCCAATATCCATACCACGATACACCTGCCTACTATCCGCACTGATAATCTCGCCACCAGTCATAGCAGCGACCTTAACGGCTAATGCTGTTTTTCCACAAGCCGTAGGACCTAATATCGTAATCATCTTCACAAAGGCAAAGGTAATAAAAAAAAGCCGTCCTAAGTTATAGGACGGCTCGTTTTTGTTCGATTGAAACTAAAATTAATTAGGCATTAACCTTAGCCATGTGCTTAATCAGCTCAACAACCTTGTGCGAGTAACCGATTTCGTTATCGTACCAAGATACAACCTTAACGAAAGTATCGGTAAGAGCGATACCAGCCTTAGCGTCAAAGATAGAAGTGCGAGCGTCTCCCAAGAAGTCAGAAGATACTACTGCGTCCTCGGTGTAACCCAGAACACCCTTGAGTTCGCCTTCTGAAGCTTCCTTCATAGCAGCACAAATCTCCTCGTACTTAGCAGGCTTAGCCAAGTTAACAGTAAGGTCAACTACAGAAACGTCGAGTGTAGGAACACGCATTGACATACCAGTAAGCTTACCATTCAGTTCAGGAATAACCTTACCTACAGCCTTAGCAGCACCAGTAGAAGAAGGAATGATGTTGCCAGAAGCAGCGCGGCCACCACGCCAGTCTTTCAAAGAAGGACCGTCAACAGTTTTTTGTGTAGCAGTGGTAGAGTGTACAGTGGTCATCAAACCATCGGTGATACCCCATTTGTCGTTCAATACCTTAGCGATAGGAGCCAAGCAGTTGGTAGTACAAGAAGCGTTAGATACAAATTGTGTACCCTTAACGTAGCTCTTCTCGTTTACACCGCATACAAACATAGGTGTATCGTCCTTAGAAGGAGCAGACATAACAACATACTTTGCACCAGCATCGAGGTGACCTTGTGACTTTTCCTTAGAAAGGAACAGACCAGTTGATTCAACAACATATTCTGCACCTACTTCACCCCACTTCAAATCAGCGGGATTGCGTTCTGCGGTTACACGGATAACGTTGCCGTTTACGATGAGTTGCGACTTCTCCACATCAGCCTCGATGGTGCCTTTGAAGATGCCGTGCATCGTGTCGTACTTTAGCATGTATGCCAAGTAGTCTACGGGGCAAAGGTCGTTGATAGCAACAACTTGCACTTCTTTAGCGTTAGTCTCTTCGAGAGAAGCACGGAATACGAAACGACCGATACGGCCAAATCCGTTAATACCAATTTTAATCATCTTGTTTTTTATTTTTAATGGGTTAAAAATACACAGCAGGGGCAAATTAGCAAGTTGACATTACAAAATGGATTAAAAAATCAAAATGTTAGCCTAAACAATGCTTTTTTCCTCAATTGCACCGCAAAGTTACAAATTAATTTCTACATTTGCATAAGATTTCACCAAATAATTATTATAAACAACAAAAAACAATGAGTAAATTTTTAAACGAGTTCAAAGACTTCGCTATGCGGGGTAACGTATTAGATTTGGCAGTCGGTGTTATAATTGGTGGAGCTTTCGGCAAAATTGTGTCGTCGGTTGTAGACGATATCCTTATGCCTCTTGTAGGAATGGCTCTCGGAGGGTTGGATTTCAAAAACCTATCGTTTGAAATTGGCAAAGCAAAAGTTATGTATGGAAACTTCATCCAAAACGTTATCGACTTCTTGATTGTGGCTTTCTGTATCTTCCTCATCGTGAAAGGTATCAATTCTCTCACAAAAAAGAAAAACGAAGAGCCTGCTGCTCCTGAAGCTCCTACTGAACCCAGCAATGAAGAGAAGTTGCTTTCTGAAATTCGCGACTTACTAAAAATGAAGCAATAATATTAGCTTCTAAACTTTATTTTAGCACCCGACATTCACACGTCGGGTGCTTTTGTTTTGTCTTTATGCACCATTTTTGCCCTTTGGTTTTGCCATTTCAATAATGTGACGTAATTTTGCAGTATGATTTATCCGAATAATTTCGAGCAAAAAATTGGTTTTAACGAGGTGAGAACCTTGTTAAAAAGCAAATGCCTCTCTACTCTTGGAACGGGATTGGTAGATGATATGGCTATGAGCGATGACGCCAACACAATACAAACTTGGCTCAAGCAAACGCGTGAGTTCAGACTCTTGCAAACTGAAGCCGACGATTTCCCTCTACAATATTTCTTCGATCTTCGTCCTACCTTATCGCGATTGCGTATCGAAGGAACCCATCTTGATGAACAGGAGTTGTTCGACTTGTTTCGTTCGCTCGACACCATACACCTCGTTACCCGCTTTCTCAACCGCACCACCGATGGCGAAGATGCTACTGATGGAGAAAATACACGCTTTCCATACCCCACTCTACAGCGTCTTACCGTGGATGTAACCACATTTCCCGACATCGTGCGCCGTATTGGACAGATTGTTGATAAGTTTGGTAAAATTAAAGATAGTGCTTCGCCTGAGTTAGCACGTATCCGACGCGAACTTGCACAAACCGAAGGTAGTGTTTCGCGTATCTTAAATAATATCTTGCGCAATGCTCAACAAGAGGGATTGGTTGAAAAAGATGTTACACCTGCTATTCGCGAGGGACGATTAGTTATACCTGTGTTGCCTGGAATGAAGCGCAAGATTGGAGGTATCGTACACGACGAGTCGGCTTCGGGCCGTACGGTTTATATCGAACCCACTGAGGTAGTAGAGGCAAACAACAAGATTAGAGAACTTGAAGCCGATGAGAAGAAGGAGATTGTACGTATACTAAAAGAGGTGTCGGCAGACATTAGGCCACACATCACTCCTATGATGGCATCTTACCAGTTGCTGGCGCACATCGATTTTATTCGTGCTAAGCCGAATTGGCGCGCACCTTTAAAGCCATCGAACCGCAATTGAGTAATTCACCACTTATTGATTGGGGGCAGGCCGTTCACCCCCTGTTAAAGCTCTCGTTAGAAAAACAGGGCAAGCGGGTTGTGCCTCTTGATGTTATTCTCACCAAGGATAAACGCATCTTGATTATTTCAGGGCCAAATGCGGGTGGTAAGTCGGTGTGTCTCAAAACCGTTGGCTTGCTTCAATATATGGTGCAATGTGGACTTTCTGTACCCATGGGCGACACTTCGCGTGTGGGTGTGTTTCAAAATCTCATGATAGATATTGGCGACGAACAGAGCATAGAAAATGATTTGAGCACCTATTCTTCGCATTTGCTCAACATGAAGATGATGATGAAGAACGCCAACGACAAAACACTCATCCTCATTGACGAGTTTGGAACTGGTACCGAACCGCAAATTGGCGGTGCTATTGCCGAGTCGGTACTTACTCAATTTTGCAAAAAGGGCACCTTTGGCGTTGTTACCACTCACTATCAAAACCTTAAACACTTTGCCGACAATCATAAAGGGGTGGCCAATGGCGCTATGCTTTATGATAGAAAGGAAATGAGAGCGCTCTTTATGTTGTCTATCGGACAGCCAGGAAGTTCGTTTGCCATTGAGATAGCCCGTAAAATTGGTCTACCTGAAGAAGTTATACAAGATGCCTCGCGCATTGTGGGTGAAGATTATATACAAAGCGACAAGTATCTGCAAGACATTGTACGCGACAAACGTTATTGGGAAAACAAACGCGCCACAATACATAAACAGGAGAAAGACTTACAAGCGGTTATCGAACGCTACGAAAAAGATATTGAAGAAATTGGTAAAACGCGCAAAGATGTGCTCAAAAGAGCAAAAGAACAGGCCGAAGAACTTTTGCGCGAAAGCAACAAACGTATTGAAACCACTATTCGCGAGATTAAGGAAGCGCAAGCCGAAAAGGAACGTACCAAACGCATACGCGAAGAATTAAGCGAATTTCGTACCTCTGTCGAACAGGTTGATGCTTCTGCCAACGATGAGTTTATCGCCAAAAAGATTGAACAAATAAAGCGCAGAAAGGAAAGACACGAGAAACATATCAAGGAAAAAGCTGAGAAACAGAAGAAAGCAGCTGAGCAGATTAGGGAGGCCGTAAGCAAGAAATCTACACCCACGGATGTGATTATGCCAGGAAACTCGGTGAAGATGAAAGGACTTACTACTGTTGGACGGGTAGAATCTCTCGACTCCAACGGTATGGCCATGGTGGTTTTTGGTGGTATACGTTCTAAAATTGATGTAAAACGTCTTGAATTGGCTACACCCACAGAAAAAGAGCAAACCAAGCAATACAGCATAAGTAAAGAGACACGACAAGCTATTGACGATCGTAAGAACAACTTTCACCAAGACCTCGATGTGCGTGGTGAGCGTGGCGACGAGGCGCTTAATGCCGTGATGCATTTTATAGACGATGCCATTTTAGTAGGCATGCCACGTGTTCGCATTCTTCATGGTAAGGGCAATGGTATTTTGCGACAACTTATCAGGCAATATTTGGCCACGGTTCCTAATGTCACCGCTTTTAAAGATGAGCATGTTCAGTTTGGTGGAGCCGGTATTACCGTGGTAGATTTATAACCATCTAACTTACTCTGTCCTGCTCTGTAGTTTTTATTATAGGCTACCAGTTGTTGCTAGTTAGCTATATTTAGTTTACGCTATCGGCGAAAACTTACTATGGTGTATTTATCGCCTACTGGTAGCCTTCGTATTGATAAATCGCTCGAATTGCTATCCTGAGTAATTCCATACTTACTTGTTAAACATCATTTATGGTTTTTCTCTTAATCGTTCTTTACACTAAGGAACGCTCTCTAATAAAGAGTGAATTGCAACCCTTGTCTTTGTAAAATATTTCTACTGTTTTTTAACATTAAGAGTGCCCTTTGTTAGAAAAATCTAGGAAGTGCTCTTATTTTTGAGCGTATTTTTAAAGTTTGTATCTTGTTGACTTATTGTAATTTACGGTATTTTATACGTAAAAGTACCCCTTTTAGTTCGCAAAAAAGTCAAAATCATAACAAATTGAATATTTTAAGACCAGCAGGTTACCTCATGTTCAAAAAGAGTATTTTGACCATAAAAAACATGTTTTAAACCACTTTTTAAGCTTTTTCGATGCTATTTGCTGCAAATTATCTTGCGTTTAGCAGCAAAACACCTCGCGTTTTGCTGCTAAATACCTTGCGTTTTGCTGCAGATTGCACTGCGTTTTGCAGCAAAACGCTATTCCACTTGAATCATTCAGTTTCATATTTTGTGCAGTTCCGAATGCAAATATAACGCAATTTTCTTCTGAAATAAATGCTAAAACCATATTGTTTTATCAAAAACACCGCGCTTTACCTCCAAAAACAGCTGCACATTTTTTTCTTATTTGTGCAGTTATTGGGGTTTTTAAGCCTGTTTTTCTTCTAGAACACGTCGTTATTTAAAGCCATATTGTAAAATATGATTACCATTTTTAACGTATTGTTTATTGCAGTTAAAGGGAGGAATGAATAATTACGACTCCCCAATACCTTTCTTTTGCAATGATTAAAAGAATAAAACTATATCGACATTATTAAAACAGATGCAGAGCCAAATCTATAACCAAAGTAATGAGTTATCAAGTTTATCAGCATTTATCCCTACTTTGTTTGTTTTAGTACCTTACACTATCCACAATATGTACCTTATTTGCCACTAGTTTTCCACTTTAATCCTCGACAATCAAAACTAATGGAATACTCACAACCTATGGTTCGAACTTAAATAAAAATAATTATAACAGCCAAACTATCCATTTTCCATATATTATCATTAACTTTGCAAAGTAAGGCAATAGGTTCGCTTATAGGCGATTAATAGGGAATCGGGTGAAAATCCCGAACAGTCCCGCTGCTGTGAGTAACCCTTTTACAGGCATAAACAATAAGCCACTGAACCCAATAAGGAACATTCGGGAAGGCGTTTGTGGCTGGGCTACAAAGTCAGAAGACCTGCCATTGCCTATTATCTTTATTTTAACCTCGAGGAAAGGTTATAAGATAAGCCGTAAAATATGCAGAGAGTACATATCTTTGGGCTTTGTGTAGCACTCGTTGTGGCTACATCTGGCCACGCACAAAATAAAAAACAGCAGTTGGAACTAGACTCGGTGCAGCATGTGCGCGAGGTTATTGTTGTGTCTAAAAACACCTATCGAGAAGTAATCCCTTCGCAAAAACTAGACGGAAAAGTGCTCGAAAAACTTAATGCGCATAGCGTGGCCGACGCATTGCGATATTTTTCGGGATTACAAATTAAGGATTATGGGGGCGTTGGCGGACTAAAAACGGTTAATATCCGTAGTATGGGCACCAACCATCTTGGTGTTTTTTATGACGGTATTGAACTTGGTAATGCCCAAAACGGACAAATAGACCTGGGCCAACTGTCATTAGACAATGTAGAAGAGATTACTTTATATAATGGCCAGAAAAGTGCCATCTTCCAACCTGCAAGCGAATTTGGAAATGCTGGCTCTGTTTATATTCGCACACGCACACCACGGTTCAGTGTTGATAAGTCTTTTAACCTAAAAGTTAAGGCTGGATATGCCTCTAGCGATACTTATCGTTTATCGGGGTTGTGGGAAAACAAACTCACTCAATCTGTTAATGCCTCACTAAGTTTGGGCTATCTCAGTTCAAGCGGTAAGTATAAGTTTCGTTATCTGCGACACAATCAAGACCGCTCCGTGGCCTACGACACCACTGCTATACGCCAAAATGGCGACATCTGGGCATTAAGAGCTGAAGCAAACCTGCATGGCGTAATAGATCATGGCATGTGGAACTGGAAGGTCTACACCTATAACTCGCAGCGCGGAATACCAGGCGCAATTGTTAATAACGTGTGGCGACGAGGAGAAAGACAATCAGACCATAACCACTTTTCGCAAATGCGCTTCCAAAAAAGTTTCTCGGATGCCTTTTCTACGCAATGGTTGACTAAATATGCTTACTATCGCACACATTATGTAAACAACGACCCAACCAACTACCCGTTGATAACACTTATAAACAGCAAGAGTTTTATCTTTCCACGGCCAACGTATTGGGATTAATGCCAAACTGGTCGATTAGTTTGAGCTACGATTTCAAGTGGAACAAACTCGATTCAGATGCTCGCTTATTTGTTTTTCCTCACCGCTTCACCAATTTTTTATCTTTTGCCACAGCTTTCGACTATCAACGCCTTAAGTTGCAAGCTTCTGTTTTGGCCACTTTTGTTAAAGACCACACAAAAACATTGATCGATGGCAATAGCAAATTTGCCCTCTCGCCTGCCATTTTCGTTAACTTCTATCCTTTTTCAAGCAAAGATTTTTCGCTTAGAGCTTATGTTAAAAAAAGTTTTCGCATGCCCACCTTTAACGAATTGTATTACACCGAAGTGGGCAACGCTTTATTAAAACCTGAAACTGCAGTACAATACAATGGGGGGGCTGTGTGGCAAAAAATGTTTGCCAAAGCCTTGCTACGCAGACTAAGGGTGCAAGCAGATGCCTATTTCAATAGTGTTGACGATAAAATTGTGGCTTATCCCAAGGGGCAACAGTTTAGATGGACAATGCTTAACCTGGGTAAGGTGCATATAAAAGGTGTTGACCTGCAAGCCGAAACAACGGTGCAACCCACCACCCAGCTCTCTATTATAACCCGTTTGCAATACACCTATCAACAGGCAAGAGATGTGAACAACCCTTCCGATTCGTATTATAAACACCAAATCCCCTATATTCCATGGCATAGCGGGTCTGCTGTTGTTGGCGCAAATTATAAAGCTTGGCAACTTAACTATAGCTTTATATATGCAGGTAAACGATTTAATCAACAGGAAAACATCGTTTATAACTATATGCCAGCATGGTATACCAGCGACATGTCGCTGATTTACACCTTTAATTGGAAGAAAACGAGATGTAAAATAACGGCCGAAGTAAATAATTTATTAGCGCAAGACTATGATGTAATACTCAATTATCCAATGCCTAAGCGCAACTACGCCATCACATTAGATGTAACACTTTAAAAATAAACCAACAATGAGACAATTATCTTTTATATTTATATCACTTGTACTCTTAGCGACGATTAATGCATGTCGAGAAGAATTGTACGTTATACCTTCGTATAATCAAGATACAGGTGCACAACCCACACAGGGCAACATTGTGGGTATGTATGTATTGAACGAGGGAAATATGGGAAGCAACAAAGCTTCAATTGATTATCTTGATTTAAATGATAATAACCCCACAGTGTATTACAAAAAAAACATCTATTCGGAACGCAATCCTAAAGTGGTGAAAGAATTGGGTGATGTGGGTAACGACATCCAAATCTATGGCAGTAAGCTGTGGATTGTGGTTAATGTGTCGAACAAGGTGGAGGTGGCTACCGTAGATAGTTCTAAACGCATTACGCAAATCAACATACCCAATTGCCGTTATTTGGCCTTTAAAGATGGCTATGCTTATGTCTCATCCTATGTCGGACCGGTGAGAATTGATAAAAATGCGCCTCTAGGAATGGTTTATAAGGTTGACACTGTTGACTTTAAGAAGAAAGATTCGGTTGTTGTTGGTTATCAGCCCGAACAGCTTTGTATTGTTGATAACAAACTATATGTGGTGAACAGCGGCGGTTATCGTGCTCCAAATTACGACCACACTGTAAGCGAAATAGACCTTACCTCATTTAAGGAGATAAGAAAAATAAACGTCGGTATCAATCCGCATCTTTGTCAAGTAGACAAATATGGGCAAATATGGGTTACAACTAGGGGCAACTACAACAATATCCCTTCGCGTATTTATTGGCTTGCTAAGAATAAGAACCAACAGTACGAGACAATAGACAGTATTGACACGCCCGTATCGGGTATTTCAATCGTGGGCGATTCCTTATATTTTTATGGTTCGGCGTGGAATAATGCCACTGCTACAAATGTTATCAGCTATGGACTAATAAATGTAAAAACCCATCAACGCATCAGCACCAACTTATTTACATCGCCCCAAATAAATACAATAAAAATGCCCTACGGAATTATAGTTAACCCAATAAGTCGTGATTTCTATTTGATGGATGCTAAAAACTATGTTTCTAGTGGTAGTCTTTTACACTTTAAAGCAGATGGCACGTTTGATTGGGAAGTTCAAACAGGCGACATACCAGGGCACGCCACCTTTGTATATAAACGTAAAACGAATTAAAACAATAACGCAACAGTATGAATAAAACTTTACTTTTAGTGGCTGTATTATCGCTCTTTGGCGCGAATGCATCTGCACAACAGTATTTCACAAAGACCACACCGGGAAAATATATTTATAAAGTTGTAGACTATTCACCCGCACCTGGTCAGTTTGTCAACAAACTCCCTATGTTTGAAACTGGTGACGATGCAACAAAAATGGCCCAAAAATGCACAGAAAGTCTTGCCAATAACAAAGGCGATTTGGTTACATTGGGTGCATTTGGTGGCTCGATAATCTTTCATTTCGACCATAGTGTAGCAAATGTAGCTGGTCAAAAAGATTTTCTTATTGAAGGCAATGCATTTGAGGGAAACTCTGAACCTGGAATTGTGATGGTGTCGAAAGACGTGAATCGAAATGGTATTGCTGACGACCCGTGGTACGAACTGAGTGGAAGTGCCGATAGAGAAACACCCAACAAGCTGGTGTATGGCTACGAAGTAACTTATACCGCCTCGCCTATGCAAGACATTCCTTGGACCGACAATAAAGGTGGCAGCGGGAAAGTGGAGCGTAATACCTATCATAGCCAGGAATATTATCCTTTGTGGATGCCTGCAAAAATTACTTATAAAGGCACTCTTCTTCCTAAAAATGCTAAACAAGACCCTGATACAGGGTTTTGGAGTTTGAGTGGGTTTAACTGGGGTTATGTAGACAATAAGGCCAATTCTGACAAAGAGGGAAATAGTTTTGACATTGATTGGGCAGTAGACCAAAACAGAAAGAAGGTAAAACTAGACTTCATAGACTTTATAAAGGTGTATTGTGCAGAACAACAGATGGCTGGTTGGTTAGGAGAAACTTCAACCGAGGTGAAAGGTGCTGAAGATTTGCATATAGAAGAGTCGGTAGCTGCTATTGATAAAGCTTTGAAAGAAGGGGTTGCAACCTTTGACGATGTGGATGTTAACCTAAGTCTGATGGCTATTATATGGGTATGGAAAGTGACAATGGTGAAGCTAAAACATCGTATTATATAAGCGGAAACTATAGATTTAGCCTTACCAACATCAAGAAATGGAATAGTTGGAATGATTTTGCAATATCAAATCGTACTGAAACTAGTTTTAAAAAACTATTCCCCGACCAATTTAATTCGTGTGTTGGCCATGGTTATAACAACTCTTCGAATTATTGTGTTCTTTATGTCTTTGGTCAGTCTGCACCTATTGAAGTAGTGGGTAAAGCCGAAGGAGAAGTGGTTCGCGGTCTATATCTCACTAACTCCGCATATACACTGAGCAATATTCTTGATGGTGATGGCTTCTCGCAAGGTGCTACAGGCAAGAAAGGGTTTGAGAAAGGCGATTGGCTGCTACTAACGATTACAGGAATAAAAGCAGATAGTAGTGAAACAAAAACAGAGGTGTATTTGGCTGATTATCGTTCGAGCAACACAGCTGAACATTATTACATAGGAGACTGGCAGTGGGTTGACCTTAGTGGCATGGGTGCAATTAAAGAATTGAAATTCTCTTTTAGTGGTTCACGTTCTAATCAATGGGGACTAACTACGGCCAGCTATGTATGTATTGACAATATTAATGGCACTGACGATGGCAAGAGTGGTAGAAAATATATCACAACAGGCGTAGAACGCACATTGAAAAACGATGACGAGAAACGCGAAGTGGCTCGTTATACGATTGATGGTAGACGCATTAATGGGCCCGTTAAAGGTATTAATATCGTGAAATATGCAGACGGAACAACGAAGAAGGTTGTTGTAGAATAAAGTTTTGCTTAGAGATTTTGATTAAAGCAATACTTATCGTGCCAGTATCACCGCGAAGTGTTACTGGCACGATTGTTATTT
>NZ_BAIZ01000027.1 GCF_000613445.1 Hoylesella shahii DSM 15611 = JCM 12083 | reverse complement strand
GTTTTTGGGGCTTTTGCTTGGACAAGCCTACCTACATTTTATTCGTCTTGCGTTGCTTTATTGCCTTAACTCCTTAGTTTTGCTTTTGTGCTTTTGGGTGTTAATCAGTTAATCAAGGTGTAAATGTAAATTATTCAGCAAGAAATTTAACATTGTGAGTGCCTTTTTCTTCACCAATTCACTTTTCGTTCTCAAATATTCAATTCTCGCGAGAGTTTGGAGAATACAAAATGTGCTTTTCGATTGTTTGTTGAATAACCGGATTTTTGTTTACAAAAACAGTGTTTTGCATCAATTTTTGGGCTATTTGCTGCAAAATGCAGTGCTAACTCATGCAAAACGCAGTGCTAACTCATGCAAAACGCGGTGCTAACTCATGCAAAACGCAGTGCTAACTCATGCAAAACGCAAGGCTAACTCCTACAAAACACAAGATTACACGCACTATTTTGCGTATTATTTGATAGCTTTTGTCTTCCGAGCACCAAACAAAATACCCATTTTTAGTGTAAAAACGAGCTTAAAAAGTGGTTTTTTAGCGAAAAAATGGTGTTTCAGGGACGGTGAAAATCGTGAGAAGGCGAGCAAATAGAAAGGCTAAATGGTGCTAAATGCAAAAATAACAGGCAAAATTGGTGCGCGATGGTCGTACAAAAGACCAAAAAAGGATCAAAAATCATGCTTTACAGCATCTGTTTTCTCTAGAAGGGGTTGCGCTTGTGGGTATGTTTTGTAAAATAATATTACGCACTTTAACAACTCAAGCGAGTAAATACTTTTCTTCAAAACATGGAAAATAGCCCGTGGCGTATGCCTTAAATCCTTCGCCATCATCGCCAGTAGCAGTGATGGTGTACGTTCCATCGTTAACTATAATGTTGTGTGCAGAAGACGAAGTGGCGTAAGTTGAAGATGAAGAGACAGTGCGTATGCCGCGGGCAACCGACTTGATGGTGTATGTTCCGCCATTAAGTGTAATGGGGTTGTCAATGGTTTTAATACCATCTACGGCCGATGTGATGTTGAATGTGGTTTCGTTGGCAACAATTCCGGGCAGCGTATAGATACCGTTATATGCCGAAGAGGTTACGTTGAGTGTAACCTTTGCCACCGAGCTACTAACGAAGTTCACCGAGCCAGTGTAGTTGTCGACAATACATAATTAACACCCGAGGCGGTAGAGGTGATGTTGACGATGCCCGAATTATCGGTTACGCTAACGTCCAACACGTTGTTTGTTACGGTTGCAGATGTTCCGTTGAGGGCTATTGTCACCGTGCAGCCAAAGGTGTGGCTGCTTAATACGTAGCTTGTTGCATCGCTAAGCGTGGTGGTGCTTACGGTTTGTGTTGCAGTTCCAGTGGTTGTTCCTTTGATTGTTTCAGTAGTCGAGCTGTTATCGTCGTTGCTCGAACACGAGATGGTTACCCTTAGGCCCATAATTCACACGAGGGGGCCATGAATACATACTTCTTCATTTCTCTTTAAATTTTAGTTGGTAAATTTATTGAACAGATTTCACGAAAAAAAACGATTGAAGCGCCGTTCCTTCACGTTGTTGGTCGTTGCGTGGAGGCGCGTTTCCCTTTTGTCTGCTCTGATAAAAACAATAGTCAACCTGCACATTGTGCATGTTGGCAATTTTGGTAGTTAGGTTGGTTTTTAAATCATTTGCTATTGTTATTTTTACTGCAAGCATTAGTATGGTTGTGCTTAGGATAATGATAAGTTGTCATCAATGGTTTTAAAAATAATGGTAAAATCTTTTCGTTTTTCTTCTTTTTTCACTAAGTTTGCACACGTTATGGTGGGCCGAATGAGCGTGCTTGCCTTTCAAAGCAATATTCAATTCATGTAAATAAGATGAAAACTGGTATAACGATGTTTGCTGTTGTAGCCTTAAGCTTATGTGCTACTATGCAGATGCATGCGCAGCAGTTCAGTATTTCGGGCAAATTTCCAGGTCTGAAGAATGGAGCAGCTGTGGAGTTGGAAGTAGAATCGCATGGCAACACCATGTCGTTGGCTCGCACCAAGGTGGTGAATGGTGCCTTTAAACTGGTGGGACAGGTGAAAAGTCCTACCGTTGCGCGCGTGAGAATTAACGACAAAGCGGTGTATGCACACGATGAAGAGCCACGCGACCGAATGGTAAATCTCGTGGTTGAGAATGTTCCTATCGTGATAGAAGTGGCTGCTTTTGACAGCATTCCTTCGGATAACGACCAAGAAAGACCAACGGCCGAACTGGAAAAGAATGTGCATGTGAAGGGAGGACCCGAACAAGTGAACTTCCAAATATGGCGCGACATTGTGCGACAAGCCGAGATTGCCGCTTGGTATAGCGAGCAAGCATGGCTGGTAGACGCTTACGACAACCCCAAGAAGGGTGGCGAATCGGCCGCCGAAAACAATCTTAAGGCTGTGGCTCTAAAGGATAAAGACGAACTAAAACGACTTAACCGCAACTTTATTGAGGCACATCCTTATGCTGCTATTGCGCTAAAACTGCAACAAGAGGGCATGACAGAGGTATTTGTTAACACCCGTGAGGAACTGCAAGAGCTTATTGAACGCTTTAAAAACAATGCCGACCGCGAGGGATATGTAAGGTTTAAAAACTTTGTGCAGTCGCTGATGAAGTATGCTAAGGGCACGGCAGTGGTGGATTTCGATGTTAGTGAGGCCGATGGCAAGAAGTCTACATTGAAAAACTTCTTATCAGATAGCAAGTATAATGTGGTTGATTTTTGGGCTTCGTGGTGCGGTCCGTGCCGTGTTGCTATCCCTGGCATCAAGGCTTTGTATGCAAAGTGGAAGGATAAGATAAATGTTGTGAGCATCTCGCTCGACCGTAACGCTGCCGATTGGCATAAAGCCATGAAAGAAGAGGGCATGCCTTGGAAGCAATTGTTGGTGTCGCCCATGGCCATGCGCACGCTTAAAGACGATTATCGCGTTCTTGGTATTCCCGAATTGTTGGTGGTTACGCCCGATGGAAAGATTATTTATGCCACTGGCGACCCCGACGATGCGCACAACTTTATTGAGAAAATGTGTGCCGAGGGCAATAAATAAGTTCTTGGCTGGTGTCTGCACTATCGCGTTTAGGGTCTTTACGGGCTAGGCGAACATAGGTGGAGGGCACACCATCATTAATCCCAAATCGGTCATTAGAGCCTAAACAGATTTCGTTTTATTGTCGAGCAGATTGCCTGTCTTTGTAGGGCAGGCGTAGCAGGCTACGTAAAGCTTCAAAGACAGGCAATCTGCTCGACAAGAAAATAAAAGATGTTAGGAAACAACACAAAACAATAATTATAGAAACATTGTGTTCTAATGACCAATTTGGGTTAATATATGTGGTGCGCTGGGTGTTGAAGTGCACTGCCTAAGCTTTGTGTATGGTGCCCGTTGTGTGGTGCAGTCTGTGGTACACAAAGGTTTTATGCTAATGTTGGCATGGCTATTGTCTGTAAATAGTTGTGCCACGGTTGCCTTTGTGTGTTGAAAGATTTACAAAACGATAAGCCCGCATCACACTATTTGGTCTTTTCTCGCGCTCATGGCTTTCCCTTTGTCAAAATTGGCCATGACTAAGCACTGCTGTTTGCTTTATTTTTCGTATTTTTGTAGGGTTAAATACACTGAAATTAACAGCAAATGAAAATATTCGCAATAGGAATGAACTACGTCCAACACAATAAAGAGTTGGACGGAACGTTATATAAGCCAGAGACGCCCGTGGTGTTTACCAAAGCCGACTCGGCGCTGCTAAAAGATAGTAAGCCTTTTTTTGTGCCCGATTTTATGGGGCGTATCGATTACGAAACAGAACTCGTGGTGCGTATTTCGCGATTGGGCAAATGCATATCGCAGCGTTTCGCCCATCGATATTACGATGCCGTGACGGTGGGAATAGACTTTACCGCACGCGACTTGCAAAGAAAATTGCGTGCCGAGGGGTTGCCTTGGGAGCTGTGCAAGGGCTTCGATGGGTCGGCCGCCTTAGGTAAATGGCTCCCCATCGAACGCTTTAGAAGTGTGGATGCGTTGCATTTTCATCTCGACCAAAACGGTAAGACGGTACAAGAGGGCTGCACCAGCGACTTGCTTTTTAAGGTAGACGAGCTTGTGGCCTACATCAGTCGTTTCTTTACCCTAAAAACGGGCGACCTTATTTATACGGGTACGCCTGTGGGTGTTGGTCCTGTTGCCATTGGCGACCTTCTTGAAGGCTATCTAGAAGACCAAAAGGTGCTGGACGTGCGGTGTAAATAGGGTGGTAAGGAGTAAGCCACTTTGTGGTAAGAAGTAAGTAATTTGGTAGTATGCATAAGCGGTTAGAACCGCAAATGTGGGTGGCTGGCCGTGTTAATCGAGTTAAGGCCTGCTATGAATGGCAAACAACCAACGCTTATGGTTCACTCTCCCTGTCGCTAGTACACGTCTGGTAGCACGTTAACACGTAAACTTGTTAATCATACATGCATATAATAAAACGAACAATCATATTGTTGCTGCTTTTCATCGCCTGTTTAGGCGTGCAAAGTCAGCGATTTTTCAACCTCACTTACGAGCAAGTGCGGGTCGACAGCATATTGCCTCATTTTGGTTATGCCATTCCCTTGCCCGAAAATCATCAAGATTCTATTTACACAGTAAGTATTGTGTATCCCGAATTTGCCGAGATGACTCGTGCCGATATAGCCAACTACAATGCTAACTGGGGGGCTGCATTGCCCGAGATGCCCAAACTAGAACAGCGCATTGTAATCTCTCGTAAGCAGGCTATATTGAATATAGGCTTCTGTCCGCTGGTGTTTCGCAACAATAGATACCAAATGCTGGTGGGTTTTATGCTCAAAGTGGAGACAAAAGCCCTGAAACGCACACATAAAAGAGAACAAACGCTCACAAGAGTGGCTCCTCGTGCTGGTAGATATGCCCAAAACTCGGTGCTCGCCAATGGCCGATGGGCAAAGATACGCGTGCCTGCCAGTGGCGTATATCAAATAACCGAGAACCTTATTAGGCAAGCTGGGTTCAACGATTTGAGCAAGATAAAGGTGTATGGCTATGGAGGCAACCTGCAAAACGAAATGCTTGAGGGCGCACAACTGCAAGCTACCGACGACTTAAAAGAAGTGCCTACCTGTATTGTTGGGGGCAAAAGATTGTTTTATGCCAAGGGACCAGTTAGCTGGGAAGCAAATAACTCGGCCATCCGCACACGCAATCCCTATTCAGATTACGGTTATTACTTCATCACACAAACCAGCGAAGAACCGCTATTGGTGAACGAAAACAACTTTGTTAGCAGCTTTTATCCCTCGCCAAACGATTATCACACACTGCACGAGATAGACAATTTCGCTTGGTATCAGGGCGGAAGAAACCTCTTTGAGAATACGCCCATCGCTCAAGGTACAAAGAAAACTTACACCATCGACGCACCAGTGGCTGGCGCTGGTGGAAGTATCACCGTGGCGTTATCGGCAGGTACGGCAACAACAGCAGTGGTAAGTCTTAACGGACAGCGCTTGGGAGAGATGCGAGTAAACATCCCTACCCATTACGATAAAGGCAATAAAACCAATTTTACCATTAATGTGGCGCAGTTTGAGGCCAAAAACGAGGTAACAATTGAAGTGACAAAAGGCGGTGCTGCAAGACTCGATTTCATCTCTATCGCATCCAACTCACCCCGAACAGCCCCCAACTTGCATGCTGCCGACATTCCCGCGGCGCAGTATGTGCACAACATCACCAACCAAAATCTGCATGCCCATGGCGCTGCAGACATGGTAATCATTATTCCCACGTCGCAAAAGCTAAGACAAGAAGCCGAAAGACTCAAGGCTTTTCATGAACAACACGATGCAATGCGCGTGCAAATCGTACCCGCTGACGAACTGTATAACGAGTTCGCTAGTGGCACACCCGATGCCAATGCCTATCGAAGATATCTTAAAATGCTGTACGATAGGGCTGATAACGAGACCGACCAACCCAAATACCTCTTGCTCTTTGGCGACTGTGCTTGGGATAATCGCATGAAACAGCCGACTGGCGCACAGCGAGTGTTGATGATTACTTGTTGTGTTTTGAAAGCGAAGACTCGTTTAACGAGATAACTTGCTACGTAGATGATGGCTTTTTCACCCTTCTAGACGATGGCGAAGGGATTGACTTAGAACGAAACGACTTGCAGGATGTGGCCGTTGGACGATTTCCCGTGGTGCTTCCCAGCGATGCAAAGACAATGGTAGATAAGACTATTGCCTATGCAAAAAACGATAATGCTGGCGCTTGGCAAAACACAATCATGTTTATGGGCGATGATGGCAACGACAATTTGCACATGGACGATGCCAATAAAATGGCCGATAGCATTGCGGTGGAACATCCACAATATCTAATTCGTAAGGTGATGTGGGATTTGTTTAAACGCGAAAACAGCGCAACGGGCCACACTTATCCTGAGGTTACTACGCTCATCAAACAACAACAGGCTGCAGGAGCATTGATAATGAACTACGTGGGACATGGACGAACCGACCAGATTTCGCACGAGTCGGTGCTTCGTCTCAATGATTTCAAAACCTTCTCTAATACCAATTTACCACTCTGGATAACTGCTTCGTGCGACATTATGCCCTTCGATGGCAGTGTACCCACTATTGGCGAAACCGCTGTGCTTAATAAAAATGGCGGCGCAGTGGCCTTCTTTGGTACCACACGCACTGTTTACGCCTATTATAATAAGCGCATCAATATGGCTTATCTGCATTTCTTGCTAAGCGATAATGGTGGGAAACCCATGAGCTTTGGCGAGGCTCAGCGTCTGGCAAAGAACTTTATGATAACCGATGGACAAGACCGAACCACCAATAAATTGCAGTATTCGCTGCTTGGCGACCCTGCTTTGGCCATCAAAAGAGCCACCGAAAGGGTGGTGATTGATAGCATCAATGGCAGCTCGGTGCATGCTTCGTCGCTACCAATGCTCACAGCTGGAAAGGTGAACAGCATCGGGGGACATGTAGAAGGCAATGGAAACTTTGTGGGAGTGGTTAGTGCCACCGTGCGCGATCGTAAGCAAAGACTGGTGGGACGACTCAATAACAAATCCGAAGACGATGGCGCAGACGAACCTTTTGTTTACTCCGACCGCCTGAATACAATATTTAATGGAGCCGACAGCGTGCGCAATGGTAAGTTCAAACTAAGCTTTCCCCTTCCGCGAGATGTGGACAACGACAACGGAACAGGGCTTGTAACGCTCTTTGCTGTAAACAAAGACCGCACCAGCAGGGCCAACGGAAGTTACGAACGCTTCACCATCGGCAGCGGATCAATGATTGTCAACGACTCGATTGGACCGTCGATCTATTGTTATCTCAATTCCACCTCG
Source organism: Hoylesella shahii DSM 15611 = JCM 12083 (assembly GCF_000613445.1). Taxonomy (GTDB): domain Bacteria; phylum Bacteroidota; class Bacteroidia; order Bacteroidales; family Bacteroidaceae; genus Prevotella; species Prevotella shahii. Next base: position 38,043 of record NZ_BAIZ01000027.1, on the reverse strand, counting down.
TTTACAAATGGCGGAAATGTAACGGCGCAACCGCTCTTTGTTGCTAAGATTTCGGATAAAGATGGACTCAATGCCACAGGAAGTGGCATCGGACACGACATGCAATTGGTGGTGGATGGCAATATGAACACCACCTATAACCTCAACGAACACTTCGCATTCTCCTTCGGTTCGTACACCGAAGGCACAGTGATGTTTAATATTCCTACACTCTCGCCAGGCAAACATAAACTGCAATTTAGGGCTAGCGACGTACAAAATAATACGTCGCAAGTAACACTCGACTTTAATATTGTGGGTGGAATGCCAGACGATGACTTGCGGATAGATGCCACAGAAAACCCCACAACCACTGCCACAACCTTCATCGTGAGTCACGATTTGGGGAATATGCCCGTGGATGTTACCATTGAAGTGTTCGACTTAACAGGCAAACGCTTGTGGATAGGCGAAGAACAAGGTACACAAAGCGTGGGAAACTATACCCGTACTTGGAATTTGATGGACACTAATGGCGGTGTGCTGCCTGCTGGTGTTTATCTCTATCGCGCCAAAATCTCGGCTCAAGGCAACACCAAGATGTCTAAAGCACGCAAACTTATTGTGCAAGGCAAACGATGAAAAGAGCTTCGGTGTACAGTTGCGATGTATTAATCGCGAAAAGCTTTAAACGTCTTTGCACTCTTACAACAATAAAAAACGCAACCTTGCGTTTATCGATAGAACCGAGCAACAAGCTCTTGCCCAACATCAAGTAAATAATAAGCATTGAAGCAGTATTGTTAACTTGTGCAACTTGAGAGCTTTTCCAAGTAAAGAACAGGTAAATGCGTTAACTTGTGCACCTAAAAACTTGTGAACTCGTCAACATGTCAATTAAATAAACATATAATCAATGACCAATTACAAACGTATCGTCCTGGCATGCGTGTTAATAGTAACCGCAACAACAGCTTGGGCCGACGACAAAAAGGAGATATTCAACCTGTGAGAACATCAGTAACCTCGCAAGGTATCGCACCCGACGCCCGTGCTGCAGGTATGGGAGACGTGGGAGCAGCAACAGAGGCCGACGTTTATTCGCAGTTTTGGAATCCTGCTAAATATCCTTTCGCCATATCAAGGGCCGGAGTGGGACTGAGTTATACGCCTTGGCTGCGCCAATTGGTTAATGATATCGGTCTTGCTTACATGTCGGGCTATTATCGTATTGGCGACTATGCGGCGCTGTCTGCTGGTATTCGCTACTTCTCTTTGGGCGAAGTGTCAACCTACGACGGACCTAGTGGGGGCAGTGGAGCACCTTCGCTCACCATTCGTCCTTACGAAATGTCGGTGGATGTGGCCTATTCGCTCATGCTAAGCGATAAATTTTCTATCGCTGCAGGCGTGCGTTGGATATACTCAGACCTTACATATAGCTACACAGATAATACAACTCCCGGCTCGGCTTTCGCAGCCGACCTTGGTATGTATTATCAAAACTACGTTAATCTGGGCCAACGCGAATGCCAATTGGGTGTTGGTATGAACATTTCTAACATCGGAAGCAAGATAACAATGGGCGAAGATGCCAACAGTGAGTTTATTCCTACCAACCTTCGTTGGGTGCTTCGCTCATGATTCCCGTAGACGAATACAACCGTTTTACTATTGCTGCCGATGCAAACAAACTGTTGGTGCCCACTTATCCTCATCAAAACGATGGCGAGACAACCGAAGATTATCAGCGCCGTGTGCAAAAAAACTACTATGATGTGTCGTCTATAGGCGGCATTTTCAAGAGTTTCGGCGATGCACCTGGCGGTTTTAAAGAAGAATTGGATGAGATTAGTCTGAGCGTTGGTGCCGAATACGTGTACCACGACCAGTTTAGTGTGCGCGCAGGCTATCATCACGAGAGTGCCAATAAAGGCAATCGTAAGTATTTTACTGTTGGAGCTGGCTTCAAAATGAGCGCTTTCACGCTCGATGCTGGTTATGTTATCGCCACGGCTAAGAGCAATCCGCTAGACCAAACCATGCGTTTCTCGCTTACATTTGATATGGACGGATTGAAAGATTTGTTTAAACGTAGGTGAGTTTTAATGTTTTTGAGGCTATGAGTGGGGTGAGTTATTGAACGCTTTACCAATGAAATATTTAAGACTCGAAGGATGTGAACCTTGAGGCTTGCGAGTTAATAGGTTTAAAAATACCAACTAATACACCCAACAACCAAGAAACTCTGCAACTCATAAACTCAATAAACTCGCCAACTAAAGCACTCAATAAACTCGCCAACTCAATAAACGCAATAACAAAAAACTAAAAAATGAATTACAGGATAGGTTTTGGATACGATGTTCACCGCTTGGTGGAAGATAGAGAACTATGGTTGGGTGGCATACGCATAGCCCACACTGTGGGATTGTTGGGGCATAGCGATGCCGATGTGCTGATACACGCCATTTGCGATGCACTTCTTGGAGCGGCAAACATGCGCGATATTGGTTATCATTTCCCCGATACGGCCAACGAAACATTAAATATGGACAGCAAAGTGATACTAAAAAAAACCGTGGAACTAATTGGCACGAAAGGCTATCGCGTAGGAAACGTAGACGCAACCGTGTGTGCCGAACAGCCCAAAATCAATCCTCACATCCCTGCTATGCAGCAATGCATGGCCCAATTGATGGGGGTAGACCCAGATGCGGTATCGATAAAGGCCACCACTTCCGAACGAATGGGCTTTGTTGGGCGGCAAGAAGGCATGGCTGCTTATGCCACAGCTCTTATCGAAAAGATGTAATTGAGTTGATCTAGCGCGCAACAGGCAGAACGTTTACTGGTGTTTGGTTAGTGGCCATCAATAAAAAAACGTTTACTTGCAGAGCTATTGCGCTTGCAAAATGTGGCCTTTTGCCACTCTTTTACCTGTTGGCATGCTTTAGTCAAAGGCTTGTGGCAGTGAACAAATATGGGAGACGTCTTTGCATGTGTACGCAAAGACGTCTCCTTTTTTTGTATCATTTACATATTTTGCAGAATAAATGCCGTGCTCTCGCCTTTTTTTCTTACTTTTGCAAGAAAGGAATTAGACGCGTGTCGATGGTAAAAAGGAAATCAAACACAATGACAATCCACGTCCAAAGCACACCAATAGAATGTAATTAAAGCCCCTGCCATGCCCAGCAATCACATAAAGATAGCCATATTTGGCAACGAATGTCAGCAACATAACGAGCAAGCACTAACCCGAGTGCTACATTGTTTGGCGCAGCACAACGCCGAAGTATATGTTGATAAACCTTTTCTACGCTATCTAAAGGGCTGTTGCAACCTGCCCAACTGCATACTAACACCTTTCGTTGGCAACGATTTCGACGCCCAATTTGCTTTGTCGCTGGGTGGAGATGGCACTTTTTTGAGGGCCGCGGGGCGAGTAGGGCATAAGCAGATACCAATCGTTGGCATCAATATGGGGCGCTTAGGATTTCTTGCAGGAATACCAGCAAGCGAAGCCGAAGAAGCATTAAACGATATCTTTAGTGGGCAATACAAAATTGAACAGCATGCGGTGATGATGGTTGAGGCTGGAAAAGAAACCTTCGGAGGAAACCCTTTCGCCGTAAACGATATTGCTATTCTTAAACGCGACGATGCTTCTATGATTACCATTGGCGTGTGTGTAGATGGCGAACAGCTGGTAACTTACCAAGCCGATGGACTTATTGTGGCCACACAAGCTGGTTCTACGGCCTACAACCTTTCTAATGGTGGGCCGATAGTGGTGCCTGGAACTAACGCTATATGCCTAACAGCGGTGGCACCACATAGTCTTAATGTGCGCCCCATCGTGTTGCCAGGGAACGTTGAGTTGCACTTGCGTGTAGAAAGTAGGTCGCACAATTACCTTATTGCTATCGACGGGCGCAGCACTAAACTGGTGCAAGGCACTGATATACGTATCTCTAAAGCACCTTACGTGGTGAAAATGGTTAGACGAGAAGGCCAAACCTATTTCGCAACGCTAAGAAATAAGATGATGTGGGGGCTGATAACCGCAACCACGACATGCAAAACAACGAGGCCGACGAGCAATAACGTCCCCTCAACACCTCCAAGCTAACTATGCTAAGGCATCGCTCTTGGATACTCATAAAAAGATAACGCCAGCCATTATCAATAACAACGGCAAAGACAACAACACCATCTCACCTAAAACATTCAGAAATGCGAATAAAATCACTGCTTAGAATACCCGATAATAAATACGCTGCCAAAACCATTCTACGTTGGTTGTGGCTGGCATGGAAAGGCAATAGGCTGCAAGCAATGCTTAATGCCTCTATCGGCGTGTTGCAAGTGGTGGTGAGTTTGGCTCAGGTGTGGGCCGTGAAGCATGCTATTGATGTGGCTTCGGGACAACTTCCTGGTTCCATTTATTGGGCTGTGGGTTTGATGGGTATGTTTATCTTGGCCGATTTCTCGCTCTCTATTGCCAGCACTTGGGTGCGAAACCTCTTGGGAATAAAGGCTCAAAACCGCATGCAACAACGTATGCTCGACCGACTTCTCAAGTCGCAATGGCATGGACGAGAGGCTTTTCACTCGGGAGATGTGCTCAACCGACTTGAACAAGACGTTAACCAGGTGGTTACTTTCTTAACCGAAACCATTCCCTCCTCGCTCTCTGTGCTCGCAATGTTCTTGGGAGCATTCTTCTATCTCTTTGCTATGGACAAGGTGTTGGCCATGATTATCGTGGGTATTCTGCCTATCTTTGTGCTGGCCTCTCGCACTTACGTGGGCCAAATGAGACGATTGACACGCAAGGTGCGCGACTCTGATAGTAAGGTTCAAAGCGTTTTGCAAGAGACTATACAAAACCGAATGCTTATCAAAACACTTGAAAGCGACAACATGATGGTGAACAAGCTCGGCGAAACGCAAAGCGAACTGCGCCATCACGTGGTGCGACGCACAGTTTTCTCGGTCTTCTCTAGCGTGGTTCTCAACTTCGGCTTTGCTGTTGGCTATCTTGTGGCATTCCTCTGGGCTGCAATCCGACTGGCCGACCACACCCTTACTTTTGGCGGGATGACTGCTTTCTTGCAACTCGTTAACCGTATTCAAAACCCTGCACGCAATCTCACAAGGCTCGCTCCTGCGTTTGTATCGGTGTTTACTGCTGCAGAACGCTTAATGGAATTGGAAGAAAATCCACTTGAACAACAAGGAAGACCCGAATATGTGGCAGCACCATGCGGGCTAAAACTCAAAAATGTAACCTTCGCTTATAGCGATGAAGGGCGAAACATTGTGCAAGACCTCAGCTTCGACTTCAAACCGGGCAGCTGTACCGCTGTGCTTGGAGAGACGGGAGCTGGCAAAACCACACTTATTCGGTTGCTGCTTGCTCTGGTGTCGCCCACTCATGGCAGCGTAAACATTTATAACGATAAAGGCGTTTCGCGCGAACTAACCTCGCTCATGCGCTGCAATTTTGTTTATGTGCCACAAGGCAACACGCTCATGAGCGGAACAATTAGAGACAATTTAAGGCTTGGCAACATCGCTGCTACTGACGAAGAGATGATTGCTGCACTGCATAAAAGTTGTGCCGACTTTGTAATGGAGTTGCCACAGGGCCTTGACACCGTGTGCAGTGAGTTGGGTGGTGGACTGAGTGAAGGGCAAGCGCAGCGCATTGGCATTGCCCGAGCTTTGCTAAGAGACCGTAGCATTATGCTTTTCGACGAAGCAACAAGTGCTCTCGACCCCGAAACCGAACGCCAACTGCTGAGCAACATTCTGGCCACTCGCGATAAAACGATTATCTTTATCACACACAGACTGGCCGTGGTGGACTATTCTGACCAGACTTTGAGATTGGAGCGACTGGAAACCAACTAATCTAACCAAAACCTAACGCGCATGAACAGGGTAAAAACAACTCACGTAAAGCATACGCTTAAAGCACGCCTGGCCCTGCTGGTTGGGCTGCTTTTGCTGCTTGGTGCTTGCTCCAACAAACGCCAAACGCCTGTTCGAGCATTGTATTATTGGAGCACCACCTTTGTTAACGACAGTCTTAAAACCCACTTTTACCACCAGCATGGGGTGCAAAGGCTCTATGTGCGCTATTTTGATGTGGTGAAACACCCTGATAAAGACCCACTACCCAATGCCACCATCACCTTTAACGACTCGGTTCCACAGGGTATGGAGATAATCCCAACGGTGTTTATTACCAACGATTGCATGCGCCAACCAGCCACCTTTGCCAAACAATTGTGGCAGCGCATTTGCCAAATGAACGAGACTCACGGCATTAAAAACGTGAAAGAAATACAGATTGATTGCGACTGGAGCAAGCAAACGCAAGACATTTATTTCGACTTTCTTCGCCAGTTGCATAAAATGGTGGAGCAAGCTGGGCTTAAACTCTCTGTTACCATCCGTCTGCACCAGTTGGCTATGCCTGTTCCGCCTGTAGATAAAGGCACTTTGATGCTCTACAACACAGGCGATTTTAGAAAGCTGGATTATCAAAAACCCATTCTCGATCCCGATGTGGTGCGCCGATACATCAGCGGCTTGCGTGCTTATTCGTTGCCTCTCAATGCTGCTTACCCTCTGTTTAGGGTGCGCGCCTTGTTTCGTGGAGGTAGGTTTATTGGCTTAATTCACACCAAAGACGAATATCCTGTGCTGCCAACCGACACCATTGCCGTGCGCGAAACGTCACTCACCGACTTACAAAGCGTGCAACACTTGATAATGAAGCATCGACGATGTGCACAACGAGATAATTCTTTATGATGTAAACAATAGGAATCTCACAAAATATCCATTCCACACCTATGAAAAAATTTATAACCCTTAGCTTAATGGCATGCCTTATGCTTGTTAATAACAAGACTTGGGCTTGTGCAGATATGGGAGATGAACACCTAGCAGAGGTGTTCTCTATCTACTCGAACGATTATACGTACAGCAATTACGAGCGCTTGATGAAATATTGGGCCGCGTATACTGGCGATAAAACGCCTTTTTCGGCCGAATGGCAAGAACGTTATGCACCATGGAATTATTATTTTGATAAAGATTGTGCCCGATTGATGCTTGCTGCAAAGCGAAAAAAAGATGAAGAAATGCAGCTCTATCTGCGCAACACCATCAAATACAACAAGATTTGCGATGATATGCAATCGCGTTGGGAATATCCCAGTGCCGAAAAATTGAAAGTAAGACGCAACACCTTGCTTTCTATTCAGCGTGCTGCAAAGGCTTATGGTGGCGAACGCTTAAAGCCGCAGTTCTCTTTATTGTTAATGCGCACCAATATGTTGCTTAAAGACTATCAGGCCAACCAAGAATATTGGGTGCTTAATGCCTCAAAACTGCCCGAAAGTGTATTTAAAGACATGATGCACAGCCTTTATGCCAATGCCATCCTTAACTTGGGACAATGGCGAAAGGCTTGCGATATCTATGTGAAACAAGGCGACTGGGAAAGCATGGAGTGGGCTATGCGCAACTATCGTAACCCTGCTGGCATCAAGCGAGTTTATAAAGAAGACCCCAATTCGCCAACCTTGGCCTATCTGTTGCAATGCTATGTTAACGGTGGATATGGCTGGGAAATTGGTTACGGAAGGTATATAGAAGAGCAAGACGAAAAGCAGGTTAATGCCGATGATACCAAGCAACTGCTACAAATGATTGAAACCGATGTGCTTCACAATGCTGCTGTGCGCGATAAAGTTATGTGGAAGGCTGCGCAAGCCATGTTATACTTTAACAACAATAAGCCCGAACAGGCCTTTAAATGTGCACAAGAGGCGCAAAAACTTAATGGCTCTAAGCGTGCTAAGCACTGCGCGCGAAGCATTGCCTTGCTGGCTTCTACGGGTTTCAAACCTTTGGGCGACGCTATTCGGCTTATATTGTGGGCGAACTGCAATGGCTCATGGATTGTTCCGACGAAAATAGCAAGAAAGTGAGCTACTCCAGCGCGGGCGAATATTATAGCGAGGTGATGGAATATATAATGTACAACTATCTCATTCCGCGTTATAACACCAAGACCACGACTAATGAGCGCTTGGCGTTGATGGCTTTCATGGACCATCCTCACAAGCCCGAATACTACAAAGACAATGAGGAGACTGGTCTATCCCTTATATGGGGGGAATATGGCATGGCGCTCGATTCGCTCACTGCTAAGCAAATGATTGCTTATTACAGCTATCTCAATGCTAATATTTCCGATCCGCTGCTTCGTTTGGCTGTGTCGAGGGCATATAAAAACCCTGATTGCTTTAACGACCTTATCGGTACTGCCTTCTTGCGTGAGGGAAATTTTGCTGAGGCTATCCCTTATTTAGAGAAGGTGGGAACTAAATATCTCAGCGCTAAAGGGTATAACGACTATGCGCTTAACAACGATTTTAAGGCCGATAGATGGTTTACACCCCGACCCCGACCCGTAAAAACCGTTATGAATAATGGTGGGAAAGACAATGTTAAGGTGCAGTACTGTCGTGATATGTTGCAACTGTTGAGCACTTATAAGTTGGCACGAAATAAGGAAGTGCAGGCCGAAGTGGCCTATGTGCTTGGTTCGCGCTATTTCCAAGCGTCTGTCTATGGCGATTGTTGGTTTCTAACACGCGATTATGTTAGTGCTTACGACTCGGTGCGTACTTACGAAAAAGACTTTGTTGCCGAGGCCGAACGCTATCTGCTACAAAGCGAAAAGAGCAAGAACCCCGAGCTAAAGCTGAAGAGTATGTTTGCCTTGGCCCACATGTCGTATGCTCAATTCTCCGTAGGAAGCCTATGCACGTCGGGTGAATGGTTTGAAGGGTTAGACGATTGTAAACCCATTTACAACCGATATACCAATCTTGCGCAATATCTTAAGGGGCTGAAAACGCCACCCGATTATATCACTAAGTGCGACATCTTGCACGAATTTATAACAAAAAGAATGCGCTAAACTTTGCTTTCGCCCTGCTTTCGGCCCGCTAACTGAGGGGGAAAGTAGGGCGAAAGTGTTTTAATGATAGGCTTGGTTTTGGGGATAAGCATCTCAACACACACTGTCTCTCTCCGGCAAAGCATTGTATTAGCGCGGAAGATTATATGTTGGGAGGGACATCGCTAGACCACTGTTTACTAAACTTCAAATTGTGCGACTAGAAGTTTTGCCGACTGCCATAATAGGCCATGCAGTAGCAAAAAAGAATGTTGCACGATGGCGGTGGCTTTATCCCAAACGCTAGGGGCATTGTGTTTGACTGGCAAGCCTGTTTCTCTTTCCTTATTTGTTAATAAGGTAAAAATAATTTACAAACAAGACTCTCTGTTAGCACCCCTTCTAGCGAAAAAATATGCTTAAAACACTGATTTTTGCCCCAAATTTTAGTCTTTTGCATTTTGTTTTACATCAAATTTGGGCCTTTCTTTTGCGTTTTGCACCATTTTGCCTTTCTATTTGCTCGCCTGCTCACGATTTTCACCTCCCCAAAACCACTATTTTTTTTGCTAAAAACCCCTTTTTAAGACAATTCTTGCTCCAAAAAGTCGTAATAAGTTCGGTGTTGGGTGAGTCAAAAGTAACTCTTCATGGTGCAAAAAGCAGCAATTAGTGTTGCGTTTTGCACCAAATAGCCTTGCGTTTTGCATGAGTTATCACTGCGTTTAGTAGGAGTTAGCACTGCGTTTAGTAGGAGTTAGCACCGCATTTAGTAGGAGTTAGCCTTGCGTTTTGGTGCAAATAGGTCATAATTTTGTTAAAATGGCGGTTTTTTGCTACTATATTTCGTTTTTCAAAAGTTGCCAACCATCCCCCTTTTTTGTTCCAACAAACTTCCGCGAGAATCGATTTTTTGCGAGCTAATGGGCACTTGCTGATTTTAAACGCACTCACAATGTTAAATTTTCTGCCGAATAATTTACAATTTTGGACATGATATGACAGAGAGGTCTAAATAAGGCTAAGTAAAACACAAGCATTTAAACCAGCAGAACAACATCTTTAAAGACACCCGTAATTGCTAGGGGAGACCGTTATTTCATCCAAATGGTGAACGTGAGGGCAAAACAAAGATAAGCTAATGGCGTAGTGCGTGTGAACGGGGCACAGCACAAGGTATTGATGGCGGGCATTGCTGTTTGTTATATCTGTTGATAAGCCAGCCATCCCACCATTTTTTGGCACTTACATTTTGTTAAGTCAGTGGTTTTTCTTATTTTTGTATGCTATAAATAAGGGCGTGCCCAATGAGCGTTGTGCGGCATTTGGCCTACATTTGTGGTTAGCTGCTAATCAATAAGGGCAGCATGGCCACGTATTGCACATAAATAGAGGCTTAACACATGAGTAAAGGCATGCCCAAAGATAAAAACAAGCAACAAAAGGGTGAAAAAAAGTAAATGGATAAAGCACCATCGCTACTTTGGATTGGTGTTTGCTTTCTTCTTATTGATGTTTTGCGTGTCGGGGATTGTGCTTAACCATCCCTCGATGTTTTCGCATATCAACGTGGGGCGTAATCTTTTGCCACAGCAATATCGCTTTGATAAATGGAACAACGGATTGATGCGTGGTACCATTAAATGGCGCAACAAGGTGCTGGTGTATGGTAATGCTGGTGTATGGCTTACCGATAGCAGTGCCAAAGCCTTTATGGACTTTAATCGAGGCTTTCCTCAAGGGGTGGACAATCGCAACATTCGCGGTATGGCCGTGATGCCTTCGGGCGAACTTTTCGCAGCAGGGCAGTATGGTTTGTTTTGTCTTTCGGAGCAAAAAACATGGCAAGCAGTCAATTTAGCTTTGTTGCACGACGACCGTATTGTAGATATGGCCACACGTGGCGATACGCTTGTGGTGACAACGCGTTCGCAAGTTTTTGTTGCTCGTGCACCTTATCGCACCTTTCAGAGCATAGAATTGGCTGCGCCCAATGACGAAGCACCCCGCTTCACCCTCTTTCGAACCATTTGGTGGCTGCACAGTGGCGAACTGTTTGGGCTGGTTGGCAAGCTTATAGTGGATGTCGTAGGGTTAGTACTCATGTTTCTATGTCTGTCGGGAGTGGTGTATTGGCTGTTGCCTCGTATGGGGAAGAATGCGCATATGGCTGCAAGACAGTGGCTGTTTTCGTGGCACGACCGTGTGGGAAGACTCACCCTAGTACTAACCTTGCTGGTGTGCGCCACAGGCTGGATGCTTCGCCCACCACTACTTTTATTGGTGGCCAGTGTTAAAGCCCCTGCAATACCCTTCACAAAAACCAGTGCCGACAATGTGTGGTACGACAAACTGCGGTCGCTTCGTTGGGACGAACGCATGCACGATTGGTTACTCTATACCTCGGATGGATTTTATTCGCTGTCTACACTCTCGTCCGCGCCAAGCAAACTGGTGTTCAGCCACCTGTTAGTGTAATGGGATTGAATGTGCAAAAAACCATGGATGGCGATTATTGGTTGCTAGGCTCGTTTAGTGGCTTGTATATATGGCAGCGCAGCACGGGCATGGTTATCGACTATTTCACAGAGATGCCCGCACAAGTGGTGCAAGGGCCGCCCGTAGGGGCTAACGCTGTGTCGGGTTTTAGCAGCGACTTTGCCCATGGCGAGTGCGTGGTAAACTATGGCACAGGCACCGACTTAGTGCCCATGCCCCAATGGATGGCCTCGTTACCGATGTCGCTTCGCAATGTGGCTTTAGAGATACACACCGGCCGTATGTACACATTCCTTGGTCCTACATCCGTGCTTTACGTCTTTATTATTGGTTTGGCCATTCTTTGGTGTTTGTGGTCGGGTTGGAAAATACGCGTTCGAATGAACGAAAAGAAACGCCAAAAGGCCAACGAAGCATAGGCGAGGGCTTGCCGAGGGTGGAGTATAGCAATGCAAGAGTCAACCCAAAGGCGAAAGAAGAGCAGTGCTTCGCTAATGTTTAGCGCTGATATAGCATGCAGCGCGATGGAGTGATATGGATGTTAAACAGCAGGTTGGTAGCGGTAAAGGTTTGAAATGGCATTAATGTAGTTAAAAATCTTTCCTTTTGTCTTTTGCTTTCACGCGAAAAACTTTATCTTTGCGCCGCAGTTGGCACCACATGTGCGTTGTACATGGCGCGCCCTGCTCATCATTAACAATAGCCTAATTGCGCATACAATGGAAGAACAATCTAAACGCAAACCTTATCTTAGAAAACCAAAATGGCTTTACACCACAATTGAGGGTGGAGAGAAATACGGATTTGTAGAAAAAACGCTCGAAGAGAACGGTTTGCACACAATATGTAGTAGTGGTAAATGTCCTAATAAAGGGCATTGCTGGAAGAGCGGAACGGCCACCTTTATGATATTGGGTGACCGTTGCACGCGTGCTTGCCGCTTTTGTGCCACTCAAACGGGCCATCCTTTGCCCCCCGACCCTCACGAACCGTTGAAAATTGCACGTAGCGTGAAGGCTATGGAACTGCGGCATTGCGTGATAACATCGGTAGACCGCGACGACTTACCCGATAAAGGGGCGGCACATTGGGCTGAAACTATACGCAGAATACGAGAGTTTTGCCCTGATATGATTATAGAAGTGCTCATCCCTGATTATCGAGGTGAGGAGTTGGAAACAGTGTTGGAGGCTGGTCCAGACATCGTTGCACATAACTTAGAGACGGTTGAACGGCTCACACCAAGCGTTCGCCATCGTGCCACTTATCGTAATAGCATGGGTACTTTGCGCGAGATAGCAGAGCGTGGGTTTATTACCAAAACTGGAATAATGGTGGGATTGGGCGAAACACAAGAGGAAGTGAAGGCCCTTTTGCAGGAGGTTTATGATGTGGGATGCCGCATGATTACTATTGGACAGTATCTTCAACCGAGCGATAAACAACTGGATGTGGTGGAATATGTTCATCCCGATATCTTTTTAGAATATAAACGAACAGCTGTGCGCATTGGTTACGACAACGCTGAAAGTGCTCCTCTGGTGCGCTCTTCGTACATGGCCGAGCAGTCGTTTATTAGTATGTTGGTGCGAAAAAAGAAGTTGGAGGGGAAAGATAATAGGTGAAAAAATGAAAGGGTGAAAAGGCTTTTAAAGGTGAAAGGGTGAAAGGCTGAAAAGGTGAAAGGCTGAAAAGGTGAAAAATGGCTTCGCTTAACACAAAGTTAACTCGTAAAGTCATCAACTCATCAACTTATAAACTCACAAACTCATCAGCTCGCAGATTTATAAGTTCCTAAACTTATAAACTCACAAACTCATCAGCTCGCAGATTTATAAGCTCCTAAACTTATAAACTTATAAACTCACAAACTCACGAACTTACAAGCTGTTTACTCCTCTTCTAATCCTTTAATTCGTTTTTTAGGAGTAACGCCCAGTGCGCGAAGTCCCTCAATGCGTTTAAGCACATTGCCTTTACCATCGAAAAGTTGGCCGCGAGCCTGCTCGAAGTTGCGGGCAAGGCGTTGCAATTGTGCTTCAAGGTCGGTGAAAGTCTCGGCAAAGCCCGCCACCTTATCATATAAGTCGGCTGCAGTCTTCACAATTTTCTCCACGTTTTTGCTTTGCCTGTCGTATTGCCACAGGTTATATGCCAGCTGAAGCGCCATGAGCAAGTTGCTTGGCGAAATAATGATGATGCGTTTTTGGTAAGCATATCGACTCAAGTCGGGTTGTTGCTTCATGGCCGCGATGTAACTGTTTTCGTTTGGCACAAACATCAGCACGAAGCCAATAGCATCTTTCACCAGTTTGTCGTAGCTTTTAGCCGATAGCTCGTCGACATGTCGGCGCACACTTTTGGCATGTTCGGCCAAAAGTTGGTCGCGTTCGCGTTCGTCTTCGGCAGCAACAGCATCAGCATAAGCCTTTAACGACACCTTCGAGTCGATAACCACCGAGCGCCCTTCGGGAAATTTCACCACCACATCAGGGCGAAACGATGCGCCATCTTCGCTTTTCACCGTTTCTTGCACAAAGAATTCTTCATCGCGTTGCAATCCGCTATTCTCTAAAAGTGTTTCGAGCACCATCTCCCCCCAGTCTCCTTGCGTTTTGCTTTCGCCCTTCAATGCTCGCGAGAGGTTAGCCGCATCTTCACCAATACGTTCAGTTTGTAGTTTTAAGCTATCCACTGTTTGTTGTTGCTGCTGTTGAAACAGCTTCATTGTGCTTTCGAACGCTTTTTGCAATTCGGTTTTGTTCACCTCGTTTTGCGTTTTGCTCTCGTCTACAGCCCGTTTAAAGTCGTTGAATTGTTCCTTAATAGGTTTAAGCAAGTCGTCCATCTGCATGCGGTTGGTTCGTTGCAGTTCCTCTTGTTTAGCGGCCAGTTCTTTAGCCGCAGTGTTTTGCATGTTGTTTTTAAGGCTATCCAGTTTTTCTTCCCATCGCAGGTCGCTTTCTTTTCGCATTTGTTCGGCGTGTTGGCGTTCTCTTTCAAGGTTTTGGTTAGCGCGTTGCAGGTTGGCGTCAGCTTGGTCGAGCATGCGTTTAGTATATTCGCGTTCGGTTTCCAATTGCTTTTTCAGTTCGCCAATCTGCCGTTCGTATCCCGCCTTTGTGTTGTTAAAGAGCACAAAGCCAATGGCAACGGCCACGATGATGATAAGTGCAAAAACTATTTCCATGGGGAATTTTTAAGGAGTTATGGAGTTATGGAGTTGAGTCAATAAGCTATGAGGTTTTGAGGTTATAAGTGTTTTGCGGTTGAAGACAATTGAACAAAAGATGGTTGCATCAACTTGTTCAGTCGTTCACTCATCAACTCATCAACTTATCAATTCATCAATTCATCAACTCATCAATTCATCAACTCATCAACTCATCAACTCATCAATTCATCAATTCATCAACTCATCAACTCATCAACTCATCAACTCATCAACTTATAACCTCATAACCTCATAACCTCATAATCTTCAATCTTAATTATGCACCAATGTGCCTATATTTTCGCCGCGCATAACGCGTTCGAGATTACCCACAACATCCATATTAAAGACATAGATGGGGAGGTTGTTCTCTTTACACATTGTTGTTGCGGTGAGATCCATAACCTTCAATCCACGTGTATAAATCTCGTCGTAGGTTATGTCGGTAAACTTAGTGGCCGTTGAGTCTTTCTCTGGGTCGGCAGTATAGATACCATCCACGCGCGTACCCTTGAGCATTACGTCGGCTTCTATTTCGATACCCCGCAGCGAACTACCAGTGTCGGTGGTGAAATAAGGCGACCCAGTGCCTGCCGAGAAGATGCAAACGTGGCCAGCTTCCATGCTTTCGATGGCCTTCCATTTGCTATAAAACTCGCCGATAGGCTCCATGCGGATGGCTGTGAGCACCTTGGTTTTAACGCCAATGGCTTCAAGAGCCGAGCTCAAGGCCAGCGAGTTCATCACCGTTGCGCACATACCCATTTGGTCGCCCTTCACTCGGTCGAAGCCTTTTTGCGCGCCACTGAGTCCGCGAAAGAAGTTACCACCACCGATAACGATACCAATTTGCACGCCCATTTCGTGCACCGCCTTAATTTGTTGGGCATATTCTTGCAAACGTTGTGGGTCGATACCATGGCTTTGAGAGCCCATCAAACTCTCGCCACTAAGCTTTAATAAAATTCTCTTGTACATAGTTTATAATATGTTATTGGTTTGTTGCTATATATAATAATGTGTGGTGTGCGCCGTTTTGATGTTTCGTGTTAGAGCACGAAGCGCAGTTTGTTGGCAGTTGGGCTATTGGTGGCATGCGGTTGGGTGTAAGTTCGCAGTTGTTTTTGTTTGTCGCGAAGCGTTATTAACCCATTTGTTTCCACGCCAACCACTTCGGCTTCAAATAGTCCTTGCTCATCGCTATAGAGATGAAAGCCCGCCGACCGAAACAAAGATGCATTGTAGCGAGCGGTGATGAGTGGCGTTTTACCTTCCTGAACCAGCTGCAATTGTTGCAGAAAGCTTTGCACAATACAATTAAGGAGCAGCATTGGCGAGAGAGGTTGGCCTGTTATCTGCACCAAAGACACAGGGTTAGGTGCATCGCTTAAAAAGCGTTGCTGATTGACGTTAAGCCCGATGCCATATACAAAACGACTGATTTGGCCCCGCGCAAGACTCGTTTCGATGAGTGTGCCACTAATTTTGCGGTCGTGCCAATAAATGTCGTTCGGCCATTTGATAGAGAAGTAGGGCGAAAACTGGTCGAGTACTTCCTTAATGGCCAATGCACCAGCCATGGAAAGTACAAATTGTTGTTGTACCGAGACGCACAACGGTTGGGCCATCACACTAAAAAGCAAGTTTTGTGCGCGTTCGCTTTCCCAGCAGTTAGTGCCCTGTCCGCGACCAGATGTTTGCCAATCGGTGCTCACCACCACCATTTCGCCCTGTTCTAGGGCAAGCGTTTTAATATAATCGTTGGTCGAGTTGGTCTCTTCCAAATGTATATGTCTAATCTTCATGCCTAAACAAGCAAGGGGTTAAAAGCGTCTTCGATGTGTTCAAGCTTAGCATTTTGTTGATTGGAACCAACAATTGTAACCACATCAAATCGCACCTGTTCCACCACATTAAACTGTTTGATGTAGTTGTTAGCGGCAATCCCCAGGTTTCTTATCTTCTGTTTGTTCACAGCATCGGCCGGTTCGGACACCTCATCAGAGGTTCTTGTCTTCACCTCAACAAACACAATGGTGGTAAGGTCGGCCGAAATAGCCACCAGGTCGATATCTCTTTTGCCACAATGCCAATCGCGGTCGCGAATAACATACCCCTGTTCTTTGAGGTATTCGGCAGCGAAATCCTCGCCCCATTTTCCCAGTTCGTTGTGCTTTGCCATGTTGTTTACGTTTTCTTTATTGCAAAAGTAGCCTTTTTATGCCAGTTCACAAAACGCGCGTGCGTGTTTTTTAGTGTGATAAGCCTTAAGCAAAGAAGATGGTTTAGGCATCTTTGAGCGGGGATAAGTTGGTAAGAGGTGACGATGGTGCTTGAGATGTAATCAAAATAGGCGTTATTCTGGTTGGTAATACCTCTCGATAATAACGACAAAAAGAAGTATCACATATTATTGGAAAGTGATGTGTGTCAATATATTTGCAAATAATATGCAGGCTTGGAAGTGCTTGTTTTTGAATAACTAGTGCAATAAAATGCATTTTGTTTATCGTTTTTTAACTAAAAAGTTAATGCGCGTATGAGATAAGGTTACTAATTTTACACGCAAGTAAAGAAAGAAGACGAGGTGTTTGTTTGCCTTCCAATGCTTTTAATAGTGGTATTTGTGGCATTCAACAACCTTAAAGAATTAATGTTTCTAACCGCTTTTTAACAACCAAATGACAGTAAACAAAAGAAAACTTCTATTGGGAACGCTCCTCGCTTTTACCTTAAGCGGCTTCGCCCAGAAAAAGACAACACTAAGTGCAGAGGTGTATGGTTACAAAAGAGAAATGGTTTACTTTGACTGCTTGCAGTCGCCATTCTTCAACTCAGAGTTTCATACCAATCCAGGCGACGAACATCTCTACTCGTTTGAGAGCAAAAGTCCGGTGTGCATGCTCATTAATGGGCAAGTAAATGTGTTTATGCTGCCAGGTGACAGTGTGCATGCCGTGGTGCGTTATGATGGAAAACGCCCTTCGGAAGTGGTGTTTAGCGGAACAGCTAAGGCCGTAACCGCAAATCGTTTGATGAATGGCATAGACGACATGAAGCGACAAATGCGCTATAAGGGTCAGTTGCTGGCTTGTGTGGTGGTGGATGTGAAGCCCCAACAACGCATAGACGATTCGCGAACATTACTTGCAAAGGTTCAGGAAATGGTGGCAAAAGAAAAGGCGCAGCTTAGTGATGTGGCAGCCGATTATATCCTTGCCAACACTGAAGCAGCTGCATACGTATCGTTTATGGAATATCCACCGATGTATGCGGACACAAGAAAGACGCCAATTAAAGACCAAGGCATTGGCGATTATTGGAAACTGATGGACGGAGTGAAGCTTCGTTCGAGCGTTGGTGCATTGTGCAACCCCGATTATGTAAGTTTCTTGATGCGCTATTGTTTCTACGAAAACGAGAAGAAGGCCAACGCAAAGCACGCCACTTACACCATGCCACAACAACTGGAAGACATGTTTAAGGAATTGGCAGCCTTCTATCAAGGTGAACAACGCGATGCCGTGCTCTACCAATTGCTCGTTAGCTTTGTGCGTAACGGAAAAGAACTGGAGCGCGCCAAACCTCTATTTGCCGAATATAAGGCTAAGTATAACAAGAATAAAGAGTATCTTGACATTCTTGAAAAGCTGATGGAATAAACCAATTTGCTTCAAACATGCAACCTAAACGGCTGGTGTGAGAGGGTGTAAAGAGGCTTAAAGGCCAATGGATTGTGTCCTTTCACCTTAGCCAAAATGGTTGTAAACAGATATACCGACTCCGAAACACATCATAAACTAATCTTGCTTATCGATGAAAAGAAATGTAAACTACTATCAAATCGCGCTTGCATGGCTCTGTGTGATAGGTGCTATGCTGCTGTATGTAACCGGTGCGAAGGCTCAAACACAAAGCCTAGACGACTGGAAGAATACGCCTGTGACCCTGCGCGTGAGTAACGAACCCTTGGGAACGGTGCTCAAGAAAGTGGCTAAGCAGGCCAATGCCACCATTGAATTTCAAGAAGTGGCACTCGTGGGCATTGCTAAACCAACCACATTGAATGTTAAGGATGTTCCCCTAGATAAGGTTTTGGGAGAACTTATTGGCGACCAAAATGTGCTAATTCGTTACGAGACAGGAAGACAAATCATTATCTCGTCGTACACAAAGGATGCGGATGCCAAAGATATGCTGCATATCGAAGGCGTGGTTACTGATGCTTCAACAAAAGAAACATTGGTGGGAGCCACCGTGGTACTTACTGATGGTACTAAAAATGGCGGCGTAAAGGGTAGTATTACCGATGTAAACGGAAAGTTTTCATTACAAGTTCCGCGTAAAGCTTCTATTAAAGTGTCGTATATGGGCTATGAATCTGTGTCGATGCAGATAACCCGCCCTAACCAAAACATGAAAATCGCGCTCAAACCTGATGGCCAAATGATGGAAGAAGTGGTGGTAACAGGTTTGAGCAAACGTAGCAAATCAAGCTTCACGGGTAACTACGTTTCGGTGAAAGGCGACGAGTTGCGCAAGCTAAATCCCAACAACATCCTTAAGAGTTTGCAGTTCTACGACCCCAGTTTCAAGGTGATAGAAAACAACTCGCGCGGTTCGGACCCCAATGCTCAGCCCGAATTCCTTATCCGTGGCGACCAAAACCTTGGTTCAACGGCCTCGCTTAACAGCATGGACTTGTTGCTCGACAACGTCTCGAGCCGTCCTAACACACCGCTCTTCGTGCTTGATGGTTTCATTGTGTCAATGAGTCGCATCTTGCAACTCGACCCCGAACGCATCGAAAACGTTACCATATTAAAAGATGCTGCAGCTACTGCCATCTATGGTTCGCGTGCTTCTAACGGTGTGGTGGTTATCGAAACCAAGGTTGCTCCTGACGGCGTGCTGTCGGTTAGCTATAATGGAGGCGTAACTGTGCAAGCACCCGACCTCACCGACTATAAGCTTATGAACGCAAGTGAGAAGCTACAGATGGAATGGGATGCTGGTGTTTACAGTCCAACTAACGATAAAAGCATGAACCGTTACAACCAACTGTTGCGCAATGTACTGGCAGGCGTTGACACCTATTGGCTGAGTAAGCCACTTCGTACTGCTGTTACACATCGCCATTCGTTGTCGGCTGCTGGTGGAACAGAGGTCTTCCGTTATAGCCTAGACCTCAATGCAGCCTTCAATCCAGGTGTAATGAAAGGTTCGGAACAAAACACCAAGAGTCTTAACTTTAGCATGACTTATCGCAAAGAGAACGTAATGGTTGGTGCAAGCATCAATCTTTCGGAGAGTGGTGGACATAATTCGCCCTATGGCTCGTTCTCTGAATACACACGCGTAAATCCTTATTACCGCCCAACAAACGAGTTTGGGGAGTATTTACAGCAGCTAGATAACCACACAGGTGCTGGAAGTGTGCCCATCGCCAACCCATTATACAACGCCAATGTGGGCATTAAAGACCTCACAAGCAACACCAATATCACTGCTAGTCTGAATTTGGAATACCGCTTGTTGAAGAACTTACGACTCACCGAAAACCTGTCGTACATGCGCGGAATGGCTAGAACAGAGAATTTCTTGCCCGCCGCACACACCTCTTTTATAACCGAATTGGACAAGACTTTACGCGGACGCTATACTAAGAACACAGGAGAAATGACCTCGTGGTCGAGCAACTTGGGGCTTAACTGGAATATGTCGTTGCGCAAACATTTATTCAGCGTGTTTGGTAACTGGACACTTAGCGAAGACCGTAGCAACTATGTGAATCTCTCTGCCGTGGGCTATCCAGACCCACATATGGACGATTTCATCTTTGGAAACAAGATGACAACCAGCCCAAGCGGCTCTGAATCTATCGCAAGGTCGATGGGATTTATTACACAGCTTTCGTATAGCTACGACAATCGTTATTCGGTAGACGTAAATGTGAGCAGCGAAATAACCTCAAGATACGCCGATCACAACCTTACACCATTCTGGAGTGTGGGCTTAAGGTGGAATGCTTATCGCGAAAAATGGCTTGAAGGGCGCGTTTCGAACCTCGTTTTTAGAGCTACATATGGTGTGACGGGTGCGCAAAACTCTAGTCCTGCAGATGCTATCGAATACTATACGTTTAGTCAAACAATGCGGCCTTATGCTTCGTTCTCTACATTGGGCGCAGTGCTCTCGCGCTTAAACAATCCCGATATCAAGTGGACCAAGACCGATAACCTTAGCCTTGGCTTTGATGTGGGCGTATGGAAAAACCGCATTAACCTGTCGTTCAACTATTATGATAATATTAGTAGGCAGCTGTTAACCAACTACGACCTTGCTCCCTCAACAGGTTTCGAGTCGCAATATATTAACGCCGGCGAATTGCAAAACCGCGGTTTCGATGCCACACTCAATGTTATTGCCTTGCAAAACATCCGTAAACAGTTCTATTGGACCGTGGCTATGGGTATGAACCACAACCGTAATAAGATACGTAAGATATCTGATTATCTGCGTAAAATGAATGAAGAGCAACTCAAATCTAAGTCTGCTCCGCTGCCTGTTTACCAAGAAGGTAAGTCAACCACTACATATTATGCAGTGCGCTCACTAGGCATCGACCCCATGACTGGTAACGAAGTGTTCCTCACTCGCAATGGTGAAAAGACCTTTAACTGGAACTCTGCAGACAAAGTTCCCGTTGGCGACACCACACCAAAGATAAATGGAACCATCAGCTCTTCTGTCAATTGGCGCGACCTTTCGTGCACATTAGGCTTCGTATATCGATGGGGTGGCATTGTTTATAACCAAACATTGGTAGACAAAATTGAGAATAGCAACATCGCATATAATCTCGATCGCCGTGCTGCACAAGACCGTTGGCACAATCCTGGTGATGTGACGATGTATAAAAGGATTGACCTTAACGGTTCGCAAACGCCTGCTTCCGACCGCTTCATTATGAAAGATAACGAACTGCGATTGGCAAGTATCAATGTTGGATATCGCTTTAAACAAGCCGATTATAAGTTGCTGAGCCGACTAAACATCGATGTGTTGTCGCTTAACTTCACCACCAACGACCTCCTTCGTCTGTCAACTGTGAAGATGGAACGCGGTCTTGGATATCCCTTCTCACGTTCTTACTCTCTCTCTTGCTCCATTATCTTTAAGTAACTAGCGTTATGAAGCACTTAAAATTCCCCTCCCTATTATATAAGGTGTGCCGAATGGGCACCTGCTGTTTGGCACTATCGCTTGTCACAGCTTGTTCGGATTGGTTCGATGTGAGTCCTAAAACCGACCTTAAGGCCGAAGAATTGTTCTCTACCGAGCTGGTTTCGAAAGCTCACTCACCGGCATCTACCTCATGATGACCGACCAAGGCGCTTATGGTGGCAACATGTCGTTTGGCATGCTCGACCAATTGGCACAACAATACGATTACATCCCCGATGGTGCTAACGACCGTATGGCTATCTATAACTACGCCACAGCCACAACAGATGGCTTCCGCACCAAGCAAAAGCTGGCTCAATTGTGGTTAAAACTCTATAACATTATTGCTAATTGCAATAATCTTCTTAAATGGCTCGACAATAAAGGAGAAGCCGTTATTCGCAATGCTAATACAAGAAATGCATACAGAGCCGAGGCGCTTGCTGCTAGAGCTTATTGCCAATTCGATTTGCTTAGGGCGTGGGGGCCATGGAAGTATGGCACAGATGCAACGGCTGCAGCTGCTAACTGCATTCCATATAGAAAGGTGGCCGATAATTCTAAACAACCACTTTTGCCCGCAAAAGAAATTGTGGCTTTAGCATTGAAAGACCTCAATGAGGCTAAACAACTGTTGGCAAACGAGAAAAAACTGCGCCTTGACGACAGCGAACGTCGCTTTAGATTTAATTATCATGCTGTGAACGCGCTCATGGCGCGCATCTATTGCTATGCTGGCGATGCCACCAACGCTGTGGCTTGCGCCAAAGAAGTGGTTGATAACTGTGGATTGAGCTTGGCTTCAAGCAATCAAGACGACCCCGTGCTCTTCTCAGAATGCCTTTGTGCACTTAATCTCTACCATCTTTCTCAGTCTCTTTCTTCGCATTGGGCCGATGGAGATAAGTACACTAGCCAGTATTTTATTCGTTCCGAACGTTTTAATAGCTACTTCGAAGTGTCTGGCGACCGTCGTGAAGACATGCGTACTAAGTCGGCTGCGTTCTACGAACACGCCTCTACCAAGACGGCTTTATCTCGCAAATACAACACCAATCCTAAAGAAGCAATCCCCTTGATACGCCTTCCCGAGATGTATTACATCCTTTGCGAAATGACACCCGACCTCAATCAGGCGGCACAATACTTAAATATGGTGCGCAACAAACGTGGATATTCGCGTTCGCTCAATGTGAACTTTGCTAACGAAGCCAGTCGAATCACAGCCTTAGACCGCGAGTTCCGCAAGGAATTTTATGCCGAAGGGCAATACTGGTTCTTCTTGAAACGACATGGAATGACGACTCTTGCTTACGACAACACCGTCACTTTGTCGAAAGAACGCTACGAATTCCCACTTCCCGATGCCGAGAAAGAATATGGCTGGACGGCATCTCACGATGCGCAAAACGGCGCAAACACCACTCATAACAACCCTTAAACCACGATGACAATGAAGAATAAGTTTGGATATGTATTTGCCGCGGCTTTTGGTTGCATGCTCTCTACTGCATGTAGCGAACAAACCGTGCCTACTTACGATGCAAATGGCGATGGCGTTTACTTTAGCTATGGCAATAAAGAGGCGCTTAACGCAACGGTTAACTTTGCCGACTCCATTCTCACTGCTCCCAAAGAGATTGGCGTTTCTTTGAAACTCAAACTCATGGGACGCGATAGCGACCATCCCAGAAAGGTGGTTCTCAAGTCAAGAGCCGTTGAAGGTGTGGCACAAGCCATGGTGGTTTGTCCGGAGGTTGTGTTTAAACCAGGCGAACACGAAAAAACTGTGACGGTGTTGGCTCAACGTCCTTCTATCGTTGATTCTACTTTTCAAGCACAAGTTTACATTGATGCCAGCGACCCCGGATCACAAATTGGCGAAGGTATTAAGGATTTCCAAGCGTTCACCGTGCATGTGAAAGAAGCCTATTCTAAGCCTGCTCAATGGGATGGCATGGCCAGTTCGTATCTCGGAGACTGGACGGCTGATAAGATGAAGCTGATGGTAAAGGTTACAAAGCGTAACGATTTCTATAACGAACGCGACTATTATAAGTTTGTACAATGGAATCTTGCGGGCGTCGACAGCTTGCGCAAGGTGCAAAAGGCCTCGCCACAAACTGCCATAACGATAGCCATCCCCTTTACTAACGACAACGCTTACGAGAAGCCTTGGTATTGGTCCTCGCTACAAGATACTTATTTGGGCAACTATCAAAGTGGGGCTTTCGTGGGACTTTGCAACAGTATGGATATCACAACGGCCAACGAATATGCTCAATTGGGTGGAAACGAGGCCACGATGAGAAAACTAAACCTCAGTGCGGTGCACCTCATGATGCAGCGATACAACACCTTCTATCTTGATGGATGGCGTTCGGGCGATTCGTATAAGGGCAATTTTTACATTCCTATGATGGCTAATGCCAACTACGAACTCGTCGAGCCACAGCCCTGGAAAGACGAACAAGGTGGAAAGGCGTTGATAGAAAAGTACTACGGAACGTATTCTGCAGCCAAATATCGCTTTATGATTAGCGTTTGGCTCGAACATAAAGGGGCCGACTTTGTACTCAATCAGATGTTCCCCGTGATGAACGAGTGGGGAAATGTGCATTGGGATAGTTCAATTGGCGGTGAAGCTGCCATTAAGGCTTGCAACAAGTTGTTCCGCGAAAAACTTTCACACGGCTCTTATCCCTTCACTTTCCCCAACGTGCCTTAAGGCATTGAGGATAAGGCAAGGGGCGTTGGGCGCTCTGCTTTGATAGCATCGCCCGGCGCATGTCATATCATTAACGTTTAAATAATCCTAGAAATGACGAATAACATAACCATATTAGAGGTACGCAGGCACATGAAAAGAGCTGCGCGAACCGCGCAAAGGGCTGTGAAGGCCGTTAAAACGGTGGTGCCATTTACTGAAACACCAACCCCCGCTGCCGTAATAGAGCAGGGCATGGCGCATCATTCCTTACCCCTTTCCACGTGGAAGAGGGTTGGGGGTAAGGCTGTTTGTCTCTTTGTACTAGCTGCTGGCTTGTTTACTGCTTGCTACGAAGACAAAGGTAACTATACATATAACTTCGATAGCATGAATTCTATCGATACGCTTATATTCACTCCAGCCACGGTTGAGATGCTTACGGGGCAGACCATCGAGTTTACACAGCCTCTCACCGAAAACGAAACGCATAAGCGAATCGAGGTGCAAGTACCCCAAACGCTACAATCTGGGCTCGACCAGTTAGACTTTACCTGGATTCGTTCTTATCAAAAGGGTAAGGAGACCATTTCTGATACGGTAAAGACGAAAGGCTATTTGGATGTGGAACTGCCTGTGGGAAAGACCACACGCTTTAATGTTCGCTTGCAGGTTTACGACCGCACCACTGGGCTTTCGCGCTATCAAAACTTTGCAGTAGCCACCCGCCCCATCTATAAAAACAGTCTTTTCTTCCTCCATGGCAAGCCTGGAAGCGTACTCTTGGGTAATGTTGAGAAGGTGGGAGCCGTTACCAATGTTCGTAGCGATGCTTATAAGCTTATTTATAAAGACGAGAAAAATCCCTTTGTCGATGCCTATAAGCTGATGTTTCATTATGGCTTGGTTGCCGAAGGACGAGATTTTGTGAAGAAATACAACTTCATTGTGTTCTCCAGTAAGGGCGTTGTGAAAACCTACGACCCATTTGGTATGACGCCACGTCTCACTGCTTATAAAGATTTTGTGGTGCCAATGAGTGCGCAAGGCACGTTCTTGCCCGACAAAACTGGTATGGAGGGCGACCCCTCTAATCAGTCCGACTTCTATTATATGCTTGGTAAAGACGGACGTTTCCTTACGGCGCGCACCATCCCTGCTTTCAAAACGCCAGCCACCGAGGGTTCTGTGGCCAACTATAACGTTACAGCATGTGCCATCTCGGCCAACAATTTTGTGTTCTGGGATGCACGCAACAATCGCTTCTTGTATGTTAACAAAGACGATGGTTATGGCATCTGGGCCGAACAACAGGCATATCAATCGCAACTAAACAATCCTGTGCTCGATGCCCATGTTGACTTCTCAGGACTTAAGGCTGCGCTATCGCCCGTTGGAAAGAAAGCTGTTTATGGCTTTATTCAATATCGCGAGAACTACGATAAGGCCACACCTTATTTTATTTTCCGCGATAAGGATGCACCCAACTATTATCTCTATCAACTCACCTCTACGGCTGCCGAGAGCGATAAGGATAATGGTGGTAGTAGCGACGAACCTGCATACACCATCAAAGCAAAGAAATTGGAGGGCTTCACACCATCCATCTTGGCTACTGTGATGTACAACACGTGGTTCAGCACCAATTATGTTTTCTATGCAGATGGTGGTGACGTGGTGCGATACAACACCAATAACGGCGATAAAACTGTGCTCTATTCGGCTCCTGCTGGATATACCATCACGTGTATGAAGTTCCGTTCTGAAGACAACTTCCTTTATTCTGCCGACTTGGGTCGTTATCTCACCATCGGGCTGAATAAAGGTGACAATGGTGCTATCGCCGAAATAAAACTCAATACGGCATCAGATGTTGACGAGTCTTTCGCGACGCTGTTCTACGACGCTGATAACGATGGACGAAAATTGGGTAATATTCTCGACTTCCAGTTTGTTCGCGAGTATTCTTATTCGTTGCCTATTAGATAGAAAAGTGATTGATGAGTTTGTGAATTGATGAGTTTATGCGTTAATGAATAGCTCACTAAACACAAAACGCGTTCATGGCAGGCTCATTAGTCCCAGGCCGAGTAGTCATTAGTTTCGCTCAATAGCAAAACAAAATCATAAATAACACCTCTAATTATGTATAAAATCTTCTTAACGGTATTGTTTTCGGTTCTTAGCACTTCGCTCTTTGCCCAAGCTTCTAGTAGCATTGAAGGCAAAATAGAGGGCATACCCGTAGGTAATTTGCAACTTCTTGTGCGCAATTCTGAAACTGGTTGGAATACCGTTTGCACCGTTCCATTCTCCAATGGACGCTTTTCCATGCCCAATATCAAAATCTCTGAGCCCATGCAAGCTCGTTTAGGTGTGGTGGGTTATCAAGGTGGTTTCTCGTTTTTTATCGAACCTGGTACCAGTTATAACGCTTTATTACGCGATGGCGAGGGATGGTTTATACATGGTAAGGGACTCCAAGACACCGATTTGGCTTATCAAGAGCGTTGCATGAGCATGATGAAAAGCTTATCTGCCTTACAAAATCGAGCCGATAGTCTTCGTAAAGCCTTGCGCTATGGTAGCGCAAGCCGTGTTAACGACACTATCGCACAAATGCGCAAAGCGCTCGAAAACGAACGTGCAGCCTTTCTATCGGCCAACAACAACATTCTCTCAGCAGCCATTATGTTGCAAGATGCCGAAACCCAAGATGCGTCTTTGGAAGTGTCTAAACAACTTTATGCTCAACTGGGAGATAAGGCTAAGCAAAGTCGTTGCGGACAAATCTTGCAACAACGCATATTGCGTTTGCAGATGATAAGCAAGGGTAGCAAAGCTCCCGACTTTACTTTGCCCACTGCCGAGGGACGTAGTTTCACCCTCAGCAAAATGCCTGGTAAGGTTAAAATCGTTGATTTCTGGGCTTCGTGGTGCGGTCCGTGTAGGCTCAATAATCCCATTTTGCGACAGCTCTATGCCGATTATCATGCCGCAGGATTGGAGATTGTTAACGTGTCGCTCGATGAAAAACGCGACCGTTGGCTTGCTGCCGTTAAGCAAGATAAACTCACTTGGACACAAGTGTCGTCGCTAAAGGGTTGGAAAGACGAAGTAGCAAAGCTATACAGTGTCACTGCCATTCCGGCTATATTTGTGCTCGACGCCAACAATAACATCTTGGCTACCGGACTACATGGTGAAGACCTGCGTAAGTTTGTTACCAGATTGTTTGCCGAAGAGACTGAAAAGTAAGGGTATTATGTGATGGAGATAGCTAGAGGCTGCTCACTGCGGTATCGCTTGCTGCAAAAGCCTGTTTTCTCCATCATATCTGTGGTTTTAAAACAACAAAAAACAACATAACAAACAACATGAAAAAAGAAGTCCTCAGTGTGTTGCTGCTCTGTGCCTGCCCAGCTATGGCACAGCAAAGCAATAACTATGTGATAAAAGGAACAATGAGTGTCGACTCGTTGCGCTATACGCCCGAGCGCGTAAAGAAGGTGTATCTCACCCATGAAGTTCAGGGACAAGACATTGTTGTCGACTCTGCTGTGGTGCAAAATGGCCAATTTAGCTTCAAAGGTACTGCGCCTGGTGCTGTTGCTCCCTATCACATCACAGGTTTCGACAATGGCGCTGTGCAGCTGTTTCTTGAAGCGGGAGAAATCACCGTGCTACCTTTCGATGCACGTTTCCCCGTGGGTGCAAGGGTAAAAGGTACGCCCACCAACGATGCTTTATTTGCTTATCAAAAAGCAAACGATGCCAGTGTTGATGCTGCTAAGGTGCGAATGGACAAGGTTATCTCTAGTCTTCCACCCGAAAAACGTAACGACGAAAAGGCATTCTTCCCTTATCAGCGTGCCACTTACTATGCCAATAGCTTGTCGCACCGCACGGCGGCCATGCGTTTCGTGGCTAGTCACCTCGACTCTCCCTTTGCATTATACATCATCAAGTACGACCTTTTTAGATTCTTTACACCACAAGTACTCGAAGAAACCTATCTCAACGCAGTTCCTGCTGATGTGCGCAAGCATCCTATGTATCGCGAACTAACCAACTTGGTACGGGCTGCCAACCTCGAAGTGGGCAAACCCGCACCCGATATTGATGGCCAAACACCCGATGATAAGCGCCTGGCCTTGTCAGACTTGCGTGGAAAATACGTGCTCATTGACTTCTGGGCATCGTGGTGTGCTCCGTGTAGACGCGAGTTCCCCGTTATCAAGCAGGCTTTGGCCGAAACGCAAGGCAAAGTGCCTTTCGTGGTGTTGAGCTATTCTATTGATAGTAAAAAGAAAGAGTGGACCGACTGCATCGAGCGCAATGGCCTAAAGCATGCCAACTGGTTGCATATCTCTGCCTTGAAGGGTTGGGGCTCGCCTGCTGCTAAGTTGTATAATGTTGAGGCTGTTCCTCGCACTGTGCTCATCGGTCCCGATGGCAATATTGTGGCATTCGACCTACGTGGCGAACAGCTCATCGACGCTGTAAGAAAGCTGAAAAATGTTGATGCCAAGCAAGCCAATGGCTCAAAGGGGCAGAATATGATTAAGGCGGCTGTGATTAACGAGGCGCAAACCATCCCCGACAAACCGCTTTACGAGCAGTATGTGGCACTTGAACGTCAACGCGACAAACAAATTGCCGATGGTATTGCACAACTTCGAGCCACTAAAGGCGAAGCTTATCTCAATACGGCTGAAGGAAAAACAGATGTTGCCAGCATTCGCGGCATTGCCGAAATTTCGTGGATTGCCGAACGCTTGCAGTTCTTGCTCGACAACAATACTTCTGAATTGATGCCTATGCTTATGGAACGCGACATGCTACCACTGTTTAATAAAGAATATGGCCGCCAACTTTCGGCCTCTGTTGCACCACAGGCACAAGGTTCTGCCTACGCTCGTTCTCTAGAAAACAGTGTGCGTTCGCGCATGTTGATGCAGGGAAGCGATGTGCCCGATATTGCTTTGCCTTTGGCCAATGGCACTGTCAAACAACTTAGCAACAGCACAGGCAAATATGTGCTTTTAACGTTCTGGGCTTCGGGCAATGCCGATAGCCAACGCGAATTGGCTAAGCTAAAACAACTGTACGCCGATAGTCGCGCTTCGAAAGATAAGTTTGAGATGATAGGTTTCTCTCTCGACACCAACGCCAAAGAATGGAAAAAAACCGTTAAGTCGCTTGGTATTGAGGCTGCAGGATGGTTGCAAGCTTGCGACTTCAAGGGTGAAGCCTCGCCTTCGGTACGCCTTTTCAACGTTGAACATGCACCAATGCACGTGCTTATCGACCCAGAAGGCAAAGCCATCTCGCTTACGCTTCAAGGCGATGAACTGGTGGCACGCGTTAAACAAATTCTCTCGGGCGACCTCTATTATCAGAAAGAAGAACCTAAGAAATAAAACTTCTTGCCCTGGTGCGAGCTTTGGCGCGCATCAGGGCTCTGTTTATACACCACACCATGTAAACGCTGGACTTGCGCAAACAAGTTCAGCGTTTTTCTTTTGTGGCTTATTTCTTCGTTTTTCCGAGCTCTGCCCTCGCATGGCCCAACCTCTTTGTTTTTCATTACGCCTTTATAAAGCTCATGATAAATGCTGTGAAAGCTGTTTTCAGCCCGCAATGGCCTATGGGGTGTTTGTAAACAGTGATGTTGATGATAA
Source organism: Hoylesella shahii DSM 15611 = JCM 12083 (assembly GCF_000613445.1). Lineage (GTDB taxonomy): Bacteria > Bacteroidota > Bacteroidia > Bacteroidales > Bacteroidaceae > Prevotella > Prevotella shahii. The sequence continues at coordinate 7,741 of NZ_BAIZ01000027.1, read as the reverse complement.
CACGTTTTATACAGCATAACGAGCGGTAGAAGGCCTTGTTGTGCCTAATACACGCGCTTTTTCCGAATAAATGTATTACTTTTGCATGTGTGTTGCCCTTATTAAGGCCATACACAACCTAAAACGCAATATACATGATGCAGAACGACGAACAACAACAAATAGACGAACAGATGATGCGCAAGGCTTTGGCCGAGGCTCAGTTGGCTTTGCAAAAAGGCGAAGTGCCTATTGGGGCGGTTATTGCTTGTAAGGGTAGGGTGGTGGCGCGTGCGCATAACCTCACCGAAACGCTTTGCGACGTCACCGCACATGCCGAAATGCAGGCCATAACGGCTGCTGCCAATATGCTCGGAGGCAAATATTTGCCCGAATGCACACTCTATGTCACGGTCGAACCCTGTCCTATGTGTGCTGGCGCATGCGGATGGGCACAGTTGGGACGCATTGTTTATGGTGCGCGCGACGAGAAACGGGGTTACGAGCGTTTTGCTCCCAAGGTGCTACATGCTAAGGCCACGGTTACGGTTGGCGTGCTCGAGGATGAATGTAGCGATTTGATGAAAAACTTTTTTGCCGATTTGCGCAAGTAATTTTTCTCGTTTCTTGTGCTTGCTTAGCATTGTAAGTGTTCTTCGTGTTCGCCAATGCAAACTAATGTGCCGTGTAGCAATGCTCGCAAGCGTGTTGAAAGATGGGAACTTGTTGCTTGTCTTATTCTTTTTACGCAGTGCACCACTGCCTTCAAGAATAACACAAGCAATGTGCTCAATCATATATAATATCTAAACAGCTCTAGCTCTAGCGATTGGGGTTAATTTATGGTGCTGGTTTTCGCAAAACAGCTTTCTTCCCTTTTTGTTAATTGGGTAATAAAATTTTACAAAACACATGCTTTCGGCCACACCATTCTAGCGAAAATTTAGGCCAAAAACCTACATTTTACTTCCTTTTTAAACCCTCCGAATTTTATTTTTACATCAACTTTGAACGCAACAACTGCGTTTTGCACCATTTTACCTTTCTATTTTGTCGTTGACGCGCCATTTTTCATTGCCAAAAATACAGCATTTTGTCGCTAAAAAGCTACTTTTTAAGGCGTTTTTTACTCTAAAAACACGTGAGAAGTTTTGCATTGAGCATACCAAAACGTAGACAAATATGTGTAAAATGTACCATTTAGCCTTGCATTTTGCATGAGTTAGCCTTGCGTTTTCTATGAGTTAGCACTGCGTTTTGCATGAGTTAGCACTGCGTTTTGCTGCATTTAGCGTTGTGTTTTGCTGCAAATAGCATAAAATCTTATGCAAAACACGGTTAATTTCGTCGAAAATTCGTTTTTCAAGACGCGTCACTTTAGTTCTTTTTTCTCCTCAACAAACTCTCGCGAGAATCGATTATTTGCGAGCGAGTGGGCTGTTGATGAGAAAAAAGCCACTCATAATGTTAAAATTTATGTGAAATATTTTACATTTTGTAGGTCCGCACAACTTAAATCCCCAATAAAACAAGGTTAAAAACATATAAGCCCACGATTGCACCCCGCGAAAGCGTTAAGGTCGAAATAAGCTAGAACGCTATTTTCGTGGCGTGCGCGCAAATAAGGAGTCGCTGTTAGCCTAAGCCTAGTGTCTTAGTTCACGTCTAAGCCCATTTCTTGAGCCTTCTTTATCAAAAGTTGCATCAACGGTTCGCGTTCGTTAGGCACGCGATTATCTAGCACAGCATCCTTCAGCGTTTGTTTAAGCGTGCCAACCTCGCGGCTCGGCCCTAGGTGAAATATCTCCATAATTTCGTTACCATCTATCACAGGTTGCAGCAAGCGTTTATAATCGCGCTCCTTGAGGTCGGCCAGTTTTTCGCGCACAATGCGGAAATTGTCTAAGAACCGTTGCTTCTTGTTATGGTTTTTGCTGGTGATGTCGGCCTCACAAAGCGTCATCAGGTCGTCTGTATCGTCGCCAGCATCGTTCATCAAGCGTCTCACAGCACTATCTGTAACATTGTCTTCGGCAATAACAATGGGGCGCATGTGCAGGTCAACCATTTTTTGCACATACTTCATCTTTGCATCGAGTGGCAGTTTCAAGCGTCTAAACATGTCGGGTACCATCTTTGCGCCTATAAAGTTGTGATTATGGAAAGTCCACCCCGCTGCAGGGTCCCAGCGTTTTGTTTTGGCTTTACCCACATCGTGCAGCAAGGCCGCCCATCTAAGCCACAGGTTATCAGTGGTTCGGCAGATATTGTCTAGCACTTCGAGCGTGTGGTAGAAATTGTTTTTATGTGCCGTCCGTTGCGAGTCTCCACATTATCCAGTCTAGTGAGTTCGGGAAAAATAAGTTGAAGCAGTCCGCAGCGGTGCAATTCCACAAACCCACGGCTGGGTTGCGGCGTCATCATAATTTTGTTTAGTTCGTCGGCAATACGTTCGCCGCTAATAATTTTGATGCGTTCGGCATTTCGTGTAAGTGCATCAAACGTTTCGTCTTCGATAAAGAAGCGCAGTTGTGTGGCAAATCTCACACATCTCAGCATGCGCAGCGGGTCGTCAGAGAAAGTAATATCGGGGTCGAGCGGTGTGCGTATAATACCATCTTCAAGGTCGTATATCCCATCGAAGGGGTCGACCAGTTGTCCAAAGTTTTGGGCATTAAGGCAAACTGCCATGGCGTTGATGGTAAAGTCGCGGCGGTTTTGGTCGTCTTCCAGTGTGCCATTTTCCACGATAGGCTTACGCGAGTTGTGGCTATAACTTTCTTTTCGTGCACCCACAAACTCAATTTCATATCCTTTGAACTTCACTTGTGCCGTTCCAAAGTTACGAAACACCGATATGTGCGCTTTTTTCCCAAGTTTTTTACGCAGTGCGTCGGCCACTTGTATGCCACTGCCCACAACAACCACGTCTATATCATTAGACGGGCGTTCCAAAAATAGGTCGCGAACATATCCTCCCACCACATAGCAAGGCACGCCAAGGGCATCGGCAGCTTCGCCTATTTGGTGAAAAATGTCTTTATCGAGGAGTTCTGCCAGTTGGGCATTTGATAATATCTTCATTCTAAATACAAGTCTTTTTAATGGTGCAAAGTTACGCATAAAAGTTGATAGTTGCTTGTTGTGCATTATATTTTAGGAGACTATGTTGTCAAGATGTGTTTCGCTGAAGCGGTGACAGGCAGGTTGTGGCTTAGCGAATACAAAATGGAGTGCAATTTGTAGAATAAATTTTAAAATACGCAAAGAGGGTTCGGCGGTTTCGCTTTTTATTATTACTTTTGTAAATTATGGTGCTTCAAGGGGCAATTTGGAACGCATAAGGCGAAACGAGCGATGTTTGCCATTTGTGTATAAAATAACAATACCCCTAACTACATCAAAAGCCCATGAACCCAATAACCGATAACCCCCCAAAGGATGAGCTTAATGGCTTGTAAAACACTAGAAATGAAAAAGATATTTTTGTTTTTGGCCCTCGTTGCTGTAACAGCGAGCTGCCAAAAGAGCGAAGACGAGAAGGCTGCACCGCTGCTTGCTAAGATAGATAGCTTGTATAAGGCAGCACAATATCAGGATGTGCTCGACTCTATTAGTGCGTTGCGCGACCGTTTTCCGCGCGCCATCAATGCCCGAAAAACTGCATTGAGCCTTTGGCAAACAGCGTCGATGAAGTTGGCGCAGGTGGATATAGCTCGTACCGACTCGGCTTTGCAGGTGCAAGAGGAGGCATTAAAGGTCACAAACCTCACTTCTCAACACAAGGCGCGATTGCTGGTTAGGCGCGATTCGTTGAAAATTCGTTACGAGGCTCTTTGCCAAATGGTGAAGGCTATTCAGAAAAAACAAGCGCAATGATGGCGCGCATGGCACGATAACTCGTGCCTTTTCTTTTGTCGTTTGCCGATAATTGTGTAATTTTGCAGAACTTAGGCTGCGCTCGGCAATGCAAAAGCCAGCTTTAATTGCGCTCGCTTGCACTAAGTTTGCAGAACTTAGGCTGCGCTCGGCAATGCAAAAGCCTCGCGTGTTGAACAAGCAATGTGTTTAAGCACACCACGTATAATGGCCTAAAAACATAAGAACGATGACACAACAAACAACAACAGAAGTACAGTTTGAAGACACGCTCAAGGAGTGTGCAGACCTTTTTACGAGAAAACTGCACGACTATGGCGCGTCGTGGCGCATTCTAAGGGCCACATCGCTAACGGATCAGCTCCTGATTAAGGCCAAACGCATTCGCTCGCTCGAAATAAAACGAACGGCAATGGTGGATGAAGGCATTCGCCCCGAATTTATTGCTCTGGTGAATTATGGCATTGTGGGACTGATACAGTTGGAAAAAGGGTTTGCTGATGAAGTAGACCTAACACCTGAAGAGGCTCTAAACCTCTATAATCAGTATGCCAACGAGGCACTCAAACTGATGCTTAAGAAGAACCACGATTATGATGAGGCGTGGCGAATGATGCGGGTTAGTAGCTATACCGATCTTATACTCACCAAGTTGCAACGCATAAAAGAAATGGAAGACCTTGAAGGAGGAACGCTGGTGAGCGAAGGTATTGATGCCAATTACATGGATATCATTAACTATGCTGTGTTTGGCGCCATCAAGTTGAAAGAAAATCAAACCGCTTGACGCACACACACGTGGCAAAAAAGCGGTTTTTCCATAAGGGATAACCAACAAGGCCTGTGACGTTAACAGGTACTCAGCATTTAGAAAGTGAACCGATTGATATATATACTTACCAATGTGTGCCGGCTGTTGCTGGCTGCCGTCTTCGTACTCTCGGGGTATGTCAAGGCCATCGACCCACTGGGCACACAATATAAGATTGACGACTATTTAACAGCCGTTGGACTTTCGGGCTACGTTTCTGAATGGATGACGCTCTTCACCGCCATTGTGTTGGCTGCAACAGAGTTTGCTTTGGGCATTTATATGCTCTTCGCCATACAGCGCAGATTGGTTTCGAAGCTGCTGATGGTGCTGATGAGCGTGATGACTCTCATCACATTGTGGGTGTATTTCTTTAACCCTGTGAAGGATTGTGGGTGTTTTGGCGATGCCATCCATCTCACCAACGGGCAGACCTTGGCCAAAAACATTGTGCTGTTGCTGGCTGCTGTGGTGGTGGTAAAATGGCCCTTACACATGGTAAGATTTGTTTCAAAGAGCAATCAATGGATTGTTACCAATTATACACTGCTCTTCATCATCGTGTCGAGTGCCTGGTGTCTCTACACTTTGCCCCTTTTCGACTTCCGACCCTATCATGTTGGGGCCGACCTACGCAAGGGAATGGAAATCCCTCCAGGGGCAAAACAACCCCAATTCGAAACAACCTTCGTACTTAGTAAAAACGGAGAGACACGCGAATTTACGTTAGAGAATTATCCAGACTCAACGTGGACCTTCGTAGATAGTAAGACCGTGCAGACCGAAGAGGGCTACGTGCCTCCTATTCACGATTTCTCTATCGAAGACCCTAACAATGGTGACAACATCACAACCGAGGTGTTAAACCGCAAAGGATACACTTTCTTGCTGATATCGCCATTCTTGGAACATGCAGACGATACCAATTTTGGTGCGATTGACCAGATTTATGAGTATGCCAAGCGACATAACGTGCCCATGATGTGCCTAACGGCAAGCGGAGACGCAGCAATTAGCCGTTGGCAAGACCTCACTGGGGCCGAATATCCTTTCTATATCACCGATGGCACCACGCTCAAAACAATGATAAGAAGCAACCCCGGGCTAATGCTGATTAAAGATGGCGTGGTGATTAATAAATGGAGTCATAACGCTCTGCCTCAACTAAAAAGGCTAGATGCACCGCTCGAGAAACAGAGTATTGGACAAATAGACCCCGCTAGCGTAACGGCACGCATCACCAAGGTGGTGCTTTGGTTTGTGCTCCCACTGTTCTTGCTCACCTTGGCCGACCGACTTTGGACGTGGACAAAATGGATTAAGAAACAAAGAAGACGCAATAAATTATATACACTGTTAAAGATAAAAAGAAGAAAAATGAGAAAAAAGATCGTAGCAGGTAACTGGAAAATGAACCTCAACCTGCAAGAAGGCCTGGCATTGGCAAAAGAAGTAAACGACGCTTTGGCAGCCGACAAACCCAATTGCGACGTGATTATCTGCACTCCTTTCATACACTTGGCTAGCGTGGCTGGTGTTTTGGATAGCCAACTCGTAGGACTGGGTGCCGAAAACTGCGCCGACAAAGAGCAAGGTGCTTACACTGGCGAGGTTTCGGCCGAGATGGTGAAGAGCACTGGTGCACAATATGTAATACTTGGACACTCTGAACGTCGCGAATATTACAATGAAACACCCGAGATTTTGAAAGAAAAAGTGCTACTCGCACTAAAAAATGGTTTGAAGGTGATATTCTGCATCGGCGAAACTTTGGCCGAACGCGAAGCTAATAAACAAAACGAAGTGGTGAAAGCCGAACTCGAAGGCTCGGTGTTTAACCTCTCTGCAGAAGAGTTTGCTAACGTTATCGTGGCTTACGAACCTATCTGGGCCATCGGTACGGGTAAAACTGCTACTGCTGAACAAGCTGAAGAAATTCATGCTTTCATTCGTTCGGTTATCGCTGAGAAATATGGTAACGAGGTGGCTGAAAACACTTCTATCCTCTATGGCGGTAGTGCTAAACCCAGCAATGCACCCGAACTGTTTGCTAAACCTAATATCGACGGTGGTCTTATCGGCGGTGCTGCATTGAAATGCGCCGACTTTAAGGGTATTATCGACGCTTGGAAGAAATAACAAGCAATGAAACTTCTTGGCGGAGTGGCTCTTTCGGGCAACGAAAGCTTGCCTACAGGGCTACTCCGCTATACTTAACATCCACTTCTCTAACGCGGAGTGCCTGCTGATATACCAAAACAAAACTTGGCTACACACAGCGCACGCCCCAACATCCATATCAATGAAACGTCTGGTAACGCTTATCACCATATTGGTTTGTATAACAATAGCCGTAGAGGCACAAACCTTTACCGACTATTTGCGCCGTCGCGACACCAAAACGCAAGGTGTTGTGACCGTCACACAGAGTGCCGCAATAGAACAATTGGTTAACGGCAAGGGTAACGCAGGGAAGTGGGCTAACCCAAATCCCAACGAACGAACAGCTACAACCGTAAACAACGGTTCAACTCTTAACGGTAAAACAACAACCGAAACAAACACCGCCTCGCGATTGCCCAACGACAAGCGTGAAACGGAACAAATGCATAAGAACGAAACCAATAAAAGGGAATCAACGCAAAAGAATAACGCCCTTGGCGACGATGGTGGAGACCTAAATATCCCCGTTATAGACACCCGAAAAAAGGTGATGAAGGGCGGTTATAAGGTGGATGGCTACCGCGTGCAAGCCTATGCTGGCGGTAACTCGCGCGACGACAAAAACCGAGCGCAACAAACTGGAAACCGGATTAAAGCTGCTTACCCCGACCAGCCTATCTATGTGCACTTTTATTCGCCAAGATGGATTTGCCGAGTGGGTAATTATCGCAGCATTGAAGAGGCCACTCGCATGCTCAACGCTATACAGGCGCTGGGGTATAAACAAGCGGTTATCGTGAAAGGAAAAATAACGGTGCAATATTAATATCAACGTTTTCGTTAAGCCAAATGAACAATGTCGAGCTTGCTCGTACATTGTCATGGCGAGAAAACGCACTTTTCAAGGAA
>NZ_BAIZ01000028.1 GCF_000613445.1 Hoylesella shahii DSM 15611 = JCM 12083 | reverse complement strand
TAATAATTTTCAAACACAAAAGCCAGTAAACAGGGCTAAAACAGTAATACAAGTTGGCAAAAAGTGCCCTATATAGTCCTGAAGCGATTAGCACAGCTCATTATTTACAATATAAAACGGACTCTAAATGCTACTTTCGCGGTCTTCTGGATAAAACGATTCCCAAGTACGGTCATCGTAGAAAATGCGTATTTCTGTTACCTTTCGTTGTGGTTTCTCAATCACTTTCACCTCAACTCGCTCAGGTTTTTGAGGTGTATAGTCCATCGTTGGAGTGACTATCGTTTGTTCATTAAAGAGAGAAGAATTATTTTCTAAATCGTCAAAATTTAATACTGGCTCGCTTATAACGTTTGGTTGGGTATTTGTCGTATTATTTGAGTGTCCAGAATCGCTTAGATACATATCACCTTTACCGAAAATTAACCAGTCGGTTGATATTCTCGGGATTTTGTCTTTAATGGCTTCAACGATATTTAGCGTTGGTTTTGTACGCCCGTTAAAGATACTGCTAAGCGATGCAGGCGACATTCCTATGGAGTGGGCAAAGGTCTGTTGACTCATGTGCTGGCTCTCCATAACCTTCTTAATTCTATCTTTCATACCCTTGTTATTAGTGTTAGTGACCTTTATAGGTCTATTTGCATTGGTTTTACAAAGGTAAAACAAATTCTTGACAGCCACAAGTTTCTAAAGAATAATTTAGCATTTAAAAGACCAGGTTTTAAAAGCAAAATCTTCACATGTGTAAATGAATGCGGATATTTGTGTGATTTACATTTACAAATCTCAATTAAGAAGCCTAAAGTAGATATATAATAAGATTTAATGAAATAGTTAATTTAATTGGTTTTTAAGTAGTTATATATATTATGTAAGCGTATAATACGCAAAATCAAGCCATTTAGGGGGTAAAAAGGGGTATTTTAGGTATTTAAGGACTAATAAAAGGCTGTAAATGGTTGGTAAACATATTAAAATAATGGTTTATGCGGTGATGTATATGCATTCATTTAGGTTTATAAATGTAGATTATCGAATATTTGTTTGTAAATCTAAATGCTACAATTTCCATTTAGTGTTTACAAATCAATACAGAGATAACTTTAGTTTTGTAAACCAGACATCTTGTTTACAACTCTAAATATCTACACTTGCAGATAAATATTTGTTAATTGTAAATTAGAAAACGCAGAAAAAGACGAAATTCAACGAGAATCGATTATTCTGAGACAAAGGTGGAGTTGCTTTCAAATTCTCGAGTATTTAAGGGGGTAAAAAAGGATAACTACCTTATACTACAAGGAGTTATCCCCAAAAAAGCACTTCTTTAAAGCGCTCATTCTAGAACGAAAAATAGCCCTTTGGGGGCTATTTTAGTGCAAAATAAAGAAGATTAGCTCCTTCATTAGGTCTCCAACAGGGGTATTTGGGTTGTCTAACCCCTTAGATTTAGCGTCAATCTCTCTTATTTTATGTATAATGTGCATTGTCTTCATAGCCGAGTAGTTTCTCATCCCTGTGATGAAGTCTTTCACACCCCACACAGATTTCAGGTCGAGAAACTTTGCCATCTCTCCCTCGTTATTTTTATTTGGTGCGTAATAAGCAATCAATAAGGTCTGAAAGAAACTGAAGAGCAATGGCAAGAAGGCGAAGATAGAACCTGCTTTAGGATTCTTGTCAAAATATTGGATAATCTGATTTGCCTTAAAAACGTCACGATTTACGATAGCATTTCTCAGCTCAAATCCATTAAACTCTTTGCTCACCCCTATCTGCTGTTCAACGATGTCGGGCGTAATGCGCAAGTTGTTTTCGGGAAGCGAAATCAACACCTTATCCAACTCAGAAGTAAGTCGATTCAAATCCGACCCAATATGTTCGGCAATCATGATGGCTGCCTTATCATCCACCGTAGCTTTTTTAAAGGCAAGGTATCCTTTAATAAAAGCAGGCAACTCAAAATCTCGTTTCTTTTTGCTTTCGAAAACAACGCCGATATTTTCAGCTCTTGACAGAAACTTCTTTCTTTTGTCTATTGTGCCATTTTTATGGCAAAGCACCAGCACGGTGGTTTGTACCGGATGTTCCAGATATTTTGCCAAAGCGTCTAGTTGTTTTAGGTTTTGCGCCTCTTTCACCATCACTAATCGCCTTTCGGCCATCATGGGATAAGCCTTACAAAGGTCGGCTACCTGCACCCCACTAGTATCCACTCCAAAGAGGATGTCTTGATTAAAATCGCGCTCCTGTTGTTGAAGCACATTTTCTTCAAGCAAGTTTGCTATTACGTCGATATAATACGACTCCTCGCCCATGAGCACATAAACGGGCGAAAAGTTTCGCGCCTTAATATCTTTTACGATGTTCTCGTAAGTAAGCGCGGTTCGTTTTTCTGCCATGAAGGTTGTTGTTAAATTTGAATGCGACGACAACAAGTTTCGAAAACCACTTTGTCAGCCACATATTTTTAGTAACTTTGCACCATAAGGCTCACCCTCAAGTTCAGCAAACTATAATTGCGACCCTTGCGGATGTGCTTTATTGCACTTTACTCTGCAAAGATAACAAAATGTATTCACTAAACCTACCCTCGTATGCAATAAAAGTAGGAGGAACAAAAGCACGTCCCACCGTGTTCGATCCACTACGAGGCAAGTACGTTGCACTGACTCCAGAAGAATGGGTGAGGCAGCATTTCGTGCATTTCCTTGTTCATCACAAGGGTTATCCCCAATTGTTGATGGCCAATGAGGTGGCCTTGAACATTGGCGACAAGAGTCTTAGAGCCGACAGTGTGCTATACGACCGAGAACTCAAGCCACGGATGATTATCGAATATAAAGCACCCACTATCACCCTTACGCAGAAAGTGTTCGACCAGATAACTGTCTACAACATGTTGCTTCATGTAGATTATCTTGTGGTAAGCAACGGTTTGCAGCACATCTGTTGCAAGATGAACTACGAAGACAACAGTTACACCTTCTTGTCTCATATTCCCCACTATACTGAAATATAACTGCGCCACACCGTATATATACGCGCGCGCAAACGTTAATAAACGATACACACATGAACATCATTGATTTTCTTAAGAAATGGACATTGCCTAGCGGTTTGGTTATTGGTGCAACTGTCTATCTTTTGTTTTCGCGAATTGCTCCCCTTCAACCCATTGGCGATGCTGTTGGCCCTTTTTTAGTAAAGCTTCTCCCGGTGCTTATTTTCGTGATGCTCTACATTACGTTCTGCAAAATACAAACGGGCGACCTCCGACCACGTGCGTGGCACTTCATACTTCAGGCCATTCGCATTCTGCTTTCGGGCCTTTTGGTACTAGCTATCTTGCACACCACCGACCCCATGATCAAGCTGGTGCTCGAAGGGGCATTCGTTTGTGTCATCTGTCCCACTGCTGCAGCAGCCCCCGTAATCACCGAACGCCTAGGCGGAAGCATCGCTTCACTCACCATTTACACCATTTTGGCCAATGTTGTTACGTCCATTATCATCCCATTATTTTTCCCAATGGTAGAGAAAAGCACTGAAATCACTTTTCTCACGGCCTTTAACATGATCCTACGCCGTATCACTTTCGTGCTCATCATCTCTTTGCTTGGCCATGCTCACTAGAAAATTTCTGCCTAAAATAGCCACTCGCATCAAGGAAACAAAAAACTTGGCCTTCTATATCTGGGGATTTAACCTCTCCATTATTATGGGGCTAACCATCCGCAACATTCTCTCCACCCAAATTTATGGCACAGTTTTGGCTCAACTCCTATTATTACCACTTGTCATCAGCATCTTGCTGTTCTCCATCGGCAAAGCTGTGGGTTATCGTTATGGCGATAGTATCAGCGCCGGACAGGCTTTGGGACAGAAAAATACCGTTGTGGGCATCTGGCTCACCATCGCTTTTCTCAACCCTATTGCATCCATAGCCCCATGCGCTTATGTGGTTTGGCAGAACCTCATCAATGCGTGGCAATTGTGGTACAAGCAAAAATATGGCAGACTCAAATGGTAAATCTCCAAGCCACCAAGACTCTGTCATCATATATTAGATAACTTTTAAAGTTTACATTTATGGCTATAGGAAAATGGATTGGTGGATTTCTGGGTTTTATCAATGGCGGACCGCTTGGTGCTTTGGCCGGTTTAGTGCTCGGGGCGATTTTTGATGCAGGACTAGATAGGGTTAACGATACAGACAACAACGGTTGGTCGGGTAACTCCAGCAACGCACAGGGCAACGGCTATCATAACAATACCAGTAGATACTATAATAACAACACATCCAATCACCATCAACAGCAACAAGGAGAACGCAACTCGTTTCTCTTTTCGTTTTTGGTACTCGCCGCATACATCATCCGCGCCGATGGCAAGGTGATGCATTCGGAGATGGAAACTTTGCGAGCCTTCCTTCGAAGAAATTTTGGAGAGGTGGCTGTTACGCAAGGCGATAACATTATTCGCAACATCTTCGACCAGCAAAAACAGATGGGTACAATGGCATTCGAACAAATAATACGCGACAGCTGTTGGCAAATTGCCGCCCACATGAATAGCAGCCAATGCCTACAACTACTTAGTTTCTTGGTCGAAGTCTCAAAAGCCGATGGCCGAGTCGACCCCAACGAGCTAAATGCACTCCGTAATTTGGCGCATTGGTTGGGCCTAGATGCCAGTGTTCTCGAATCAATGTTCAACCTCGAAAAGCACGACACCCAGTCGGCCTACAAGGTTTTGGGTATCTCGCCCAATGCCACCAACGATGAAGTGAAAGCTGCATACCGCAAAATGGCTCTTCAACATCACCCCGACCGCGTAGCAACATTGGGCGAAGACATACGCCTTGCTGCCGAAAAAAAATTCAAAGAAATTAATGAAGCCAAGGAAAGAATATACAAAGAACGAGGCATGTAGTGCAGGAAAATAAGCAAACACGCGTAAAACCACCTCACTGCGAATTGCAAGAGACTCGTTCCTGTTGTTGCTTATCCACACAGAACGACAACAATAACACTGCGAAAATCAGTCACATAGCACATAACACATCGAAAGCAGACACTCATAAAAAAGAAACAAAATGCATTTATCTGCTAAAAAGTACTAACAAAATGGTGGTATTTCATTTTAAGCTTGTACTTTTGTACCTGATAAAAACACTATTTTAAACTAAGTAAAAGTTATTAGGTATGAAAAAAATTATTTTTAGTACAGCTCTTTTTGTTGCTGCAATAGGTTTTGCTAACGCTCAAAGTGAAGGAACAGCCAAAAAATGCGATAAGGCTAAGACTGAACAATGCGAGAAAAAATGCGATAAGGATAGCAAGAAAGGATGCTGCAAAAAAGATGCTGCTCAAGAAAGCAAAGAATGCTGCAAAAAAGACGCTGCTAAAGACAGCAAAGGTTGCTGCAAGAAAGACGCTGCTGCAGAAGGTAAAGACTACGGAAAGGCAAAATGCGACAAAGCCGCTAAGAAAGAGTGCAAGAAGGCTGGCGACAAGCAATGCTGCAAAAAAGAGTCTAAGGACAAGAAGTAATCCGTAAACTATTCATTTAAAGTCGGTTCCATAATTACCTTGTTACATTTGGTTTTACTTTTGTACATCCATTGGCATTGTATTGCCTCGTAGCTCATTGCTGCCTTACACTTCTGCCTGGCAATTTCCACGTACTTTCTCATTGGTATAGCTTGCTATACAACTCTAAAATCAAGCGAAATCTGTGCAGGTAAGTTACCTAAAAGGCATCAAAGGCAATTTTAGAGCCACCTTAATCCGAAAAACCAAGTCCTCTGCTTATTGCAAGGCTTTGGTCATAGCATAAAAAAATAAGCTCCATACACGCCCTGTTGTTGTGTTTGGAGCTTATTCTTTATACAAAACGCGGAGCTCTATAAAGAGCAGTGGGCATTTCTGCACCATTTATCTAGTTATTCCGTCTCTTCTTTAGTTTTGCGTATTGCGCGTTTACGTTTAGGTTTCTCTGTCGCAGCAGCTTTATCTGTCTTAACGCCAGCCAATTCAGGGTCAACAATGATACGTCCGCAATATTCGCACACGATAACCTTTTTGTGCATTTTCACATCCAGTTGTCTCTGTGGCGGTATTTTATTAAAGCATCCACCACAAGCGTCGCGCTGAACATAAACAATACCCAAACCATTTCTAGCATTTTTGCGAATACGCTTAAAGCTACTTAGCAGTCTAGGTTCGATTTTCGTTTCCAAGTCTCTAGCTCTGTCGCGCAGTCTTTCTTCCTCCTCTTTTGTTTCGAGCATAATTTCATCCAGCTCTCCCCGTTTTTGTTGTAGGTCGTGTTCGCGGTCGTCGATAAGTCTTTCCGTTGTGCCGAGGTCTCTTTCGCACTCGTCAATCCTTATCATCGCTTCCCTTATTTTCTTGTTACACAGTTCTATTTCAAGCGTTTGGAATTCAATTTCCTTGCTCAGCGTGTCGTATTCGCGGTTATTTTTCACATCGTTCAGCTGGCGGTTATAGCGTTCTACGCTAGCTTGAGCCTCAGCAATCTCCGCTTTTTTTTGCGAAACAGCCATAGAGAAGTCTTCAATCTCTCTACGAATTTTATCAACGCGGATATTCAGTCCCTCAATCTCGTCTTCCAAATCTTGCACTTCCAGGGGTAATTCTCCTCTCAGTGCGCGCTTCTCATCAATAGCCGAAAGCGTTGTTTGCAACTGGTAGAGTGCCTTGAGCTTCTCTTCCACCGACAGTTCGGTAATCTCTTTTTTTGCCATAACTTATAAATAGATGATGGGATTGGTGTTAGTTTGCGTTAAGAAGCACTTCACGCCCTCGCACCTTTCCGCTATTATTGTTTTAAATATTTCGTTTGTAAACTGTTCACTTTGGTAATGCCCAATCACAGCAATCTGTATTTCCTGTTCATGGTCGAAGTAATCATGATAGTGCATTTCGCCAGTAACAAAGGCGTCAGCCCCTGCCGCAATAGCATCTAGCAGCAAAAACGCTCCCGAGCCGCCACAGATGGCCACTTTTTTAATGGGTCGGCGCAACAGTTGGTTGCACATCACGCACTCCACATCGAAAGTTTTTTTAAGCATAATCACGAAGTCGTCGGCAGCCAAAGGCTCTTCAAATGTTCCGATAACGCCCGATGCGCCTTCCACATTAACCTTTTCTCCTTTATCGTTTAGGGTTTGAATGTTTTTTCTTGCGCCGAAAAAGTCAACCTCAACAAGTTTCATTTTCTCTGCAATTTTAAAGTTCACTCCCCCTTGTGCGTTGTCAATGTTGGTGTGCATAGCAACGATTGTCACATCATTTTTAATGGCCTTCATCACCGTTCGTTGCACGGCATTGCCATCAGACACTTGCGCCAGTTTTCTAAAGATAAGCGGATGATGTGCCACAATGAGGTTGCAGCCTTTAGCAACAGCCTCATCCACGATTTTTTCAGTCACGTCAAGACACAATAAAGCCCCTGAAACTTCCGTCTCTGTCAATCCAACCTGCAGGCCGGCATTATCAAATCCTTCCTGCAGAGGCAGAGGCGCGAATTGCTCAAGGCACGTAGCACTTCCTTTATTTTCACGCTAATCTAGCTTTATGTTATTAAAGTGCAAAGTTAATCATTTTTCTCGACTCTACAAAAAAGAAGGCTCATATTATGCGATTTTAGTATTTTCGCTTAGCTATTTTTTATTTCTATTTTATCATAACATAGGGCTGATTACGCATGCATTTGGGTTTTATTGAGCAATGTGTTGCGCCCCACTCTTGCCCTAACATGCACAAGCAATCAGCCCACAAGTTCAAGTTTTATTCTTGCGCCTCAATCATTCTCTCGATCTGTCACTGTTTTAGTGCGCCATAATTTGCTCACCTGTCGTCTAAATCACAAGAAGCCTCCACCTCTTCTTCCAGTTTATTGGGCAAAGTGAAAAAAATCGATGCCCGTGATACGCTCCACCTCGTCGATGCTTTTCACATAATTGCCTTTAGGCCTATGGCCGCCTTCATTTAGATAAATAAAGCCCAAGGAGGCTTTGGGTTTAATTTATGGTCTTGGGGACAGATTTTTGTGAGCAAGAATGATTGTTTTTGAACTGTTGCCTGTTAGCATACTAATGTTTAATCTTGTTAAATTGACCCTGCCTAGATAAAGTTTTCTATTTTATTTACTAACGGTTCGAATTATATTACTAGATTTGCGCATAGAATTAAATTGATTATGACTAACAATCGCCTTACCCATAAAACACTTCTATCCCTACGCCAACTGTTTGACGCAAACAGAAGTGTCGCTTACCTAAAATTAGTGGCATTTTTGCTACTACTATTATTTAATAAGGGTAGTTTTGCCCAAACGCGAGTTGATTCCCTGTTGATACAAATAATTGATGAAGACAGCATTACCCCTGTCGCAGGCGCAACCATACGCCTTTCCAACAAAGGGAAAGAGCCATTGCAACTCATTACAAATGAACGAGGCGAGACTTGTGCACCCTCCACTTATAAAGCCGATAGTATTCAAATAACCTATTGGGGAAAGACCATGCTACACACAGCAGCACAACTTACGCTCTCCACAAACAGGTTTTACATCAAATCAAACCTCTATTTGGGTGATATTACCATAACGGCCAATCGCCGATTGGTTAAACGTTCGCTGATGCAAGATGTCGTTCAGATTAAGGGTATAGAACTTTTCAAAAGCAACAATGTCCTAGACATCTTGCCATTGATCCCGGGGGTTGTGGTCAATGAAGACAAATTGTCCTACTTCAACCATCCTGTTATAGGTATTAGATTGGGCAAAGGCGGATCACTTAAAGGTATAGGGGTAAGTACAATAAAGATGCTCAAGACTCTACGTACCGAAAACCTCAATGATATAACCTTCAAGCGACGCAACCAAGGACAAGGTATCCAATACGAAATGATAATAAAAACAAACCGTATCGTTGACGTAACACTCTCGCCTACGCTAGGGACCTATATGGGAAAGCGAGCCAATGCAGAAGCAAGTCTTTATTCACAGCTTAGTACAAAGCATCTTAACAATATTCTGATGGTTAGTGGCGATATACTCAACAAGCGAAAAAGTGAACAGTCCGCTTTCAACATACATTCTAAACAAACACAAGTAGATGTGAACGATGCGGAGCATGGAAAATCATTAAACCTGAACTACGATGCTGAATGGTCTCCCAACGATGCGTTCTCAGCGGGCATCAGTACATCTTATTACGCCAACCGGGAGCAAAAAAGTCGCATCTCATACGAAAACAACTCTATCCTTCATTTTGAATACGATCCAATACTTTCTGTAGACCTTACAGGTTGTTTCTTCTTTAATTGGAATAAGGACAACCACTCGTTGCATGGTGAGATATCGTACAACAAAAGTACATCGCGCACAAATCTGATAGCTAATGGGGCACTTTGGCAAGACTTTAGTCAAAACAGTATTTCACCCAACGCATTTTTAGAGTATTCGCTCACCAACAAGACACAGACGGCAGGTCTTAGTGTCAGCTTTGCATACGCACACTTACGAAATACCGATACAGACAAGCTGGTCTCCACCCCACAACTACCAATTAAAGAGCACACTTTCACTCCTGTTATAGCAGCTTTCTGGGAGAAAGATAAGTTCGGTGTGCATGCTGCAATGCAGTTCGAACGCAACTACAACAATTTCTACTCCTCTTTCGCATGGATTCCCAAGCTGTCTTTGCGCTATGGCAGCGATGCAATGAATGTGGAATTAGACTATGCCAAAAGCATAAATCGTCCGTTGGCATTCATGCTGACAAACAACCAAACCAGCCAAACAGGCAAGCTTCGCTCCACTGGGAATTCACAACTCCAATCAGAGGACAAACATGAGATTAATCTGAATCTATCATGGGGCGATTTATCTGTCGCCATCTCAAAGTTATGGGTAAATAACATTACAGACCTCCAACTCGACAACACAGCACAAGGTGACACTCTTTTGAAACGCTGGCAAAACATTGGACGCGTCAGCAATTGGTCATTAAATCTATACTACGGCTTTCATTGGGCCTGGTTCTATGCCAATCCAAGCATACACTTAGGGCTTGGTAAATTCAAAGATGATGCTAATAGCCAAAAGAACTACAGTTGTTCGCTGAGTTTGCCCATGCAGGCTACATTTAAGAGTCATAAGTTTTTGGCTGAACTTGTATATCTTACTTGTAGCAAATTTTACCAAACCACAACACAACCTATGTTTATTATCAACCTCCGGTACAACATAAGAATCCCCAAATATGATCTAACCATCTCTTTCTTTACTCGTGACCTACTCAGCAGCAAGTCTACAGAGAAGTTTACGACACAAACTACCAGTTACTTTTCTTCAACAGTGATACACAAGGACAAACGCCAATTCGGTATCTCACTAACCTATGATTTTTCAAAAGGAAAACGGAAAGGCATCAACGGAGTGACGAACAATCAAAACAGAAATAAATAACCCCTAAAGTAGGGATAATACTAATTTAATTTTTACAACAATGAAAAAACAGAATCTTACGGGCATAAAGGACTTTGAAAGCCTTAGCCAAGTGAACAAATTCATTTGAAAGGAATGGGAGCACCTCCAAAAGGTGGTGATCAAAGCAATGGAGGACTACCTTCTAAAAGTGACAAATTTGACTCTTCGACCACCTATGATAGTTCGGATTACAACGACAAGTCGCAAAGTTATGATAATTCTTCCTATGCTGACACTTCGACACATCACGATTAATCACTAATTATGCCGGTACAGTTACAATATCTATTGTAACTGTACCCTATCAATGCCCATGATTTTAATATTATCCCATAAAAGTTATGAACAGGGAACAGATCCTGTATTAGAATGGTTACTTTACTATAAGTACCCCTTTCGGAAAATTGTGATTGAGGATTTATTAACCACTCATCTTCTAATTGATTCACAGAAAGGAGAGGTTACTCTAGACGGAGTAAATCTAACAAAAGAAGTCCATACTGTTTTCTACAGAAGATTCAAAAAGAACTTAAGCGTATACAATGGTATTGACTTAGGAAATGTTACCAATAAAATAAACAAAGAAAGCAATATTGAACTTAACGCAGTTATTGACTTTCTTTTCTTCTTATTAAAAGATAAGCTTTGGATTCCTCAAACAACAGCATTCTCTATCAATAAAGAAATTGTTCTTTTTACGGCTAGAAAGCTTGGGCTTAACGTACCTCGATCTATTGTAACAACATCAAAAAGCGAACTGATTGAATTCAAAAGACAAGTAAAAGACGTTATATACAAACCTTTTGAACTGATTAGTTATTACGAAACAGGGCATTATACATACAGCTGCTATACAACACCCTTATCAAAAGCAGCAATGAATAGAATACCCATTAAGTTTTTCCCTAGCCTTTTTCAGGAACTTATAGATGCCGAATACGAAATTAGAATTTTCTATCTTGATGGTCATTTCTATTCCTCAGCTGTATTACGACCCCAGTTTAGCAATGAGCACAATGTAGACATAAAACTTGACTTTGACAAGATTGAGACCGATTGGGTTGCATATGAACTTCCTAATGAAGTTAAAGAGAAAATAAAACAACTTATGAACACATTAAAACTTATCACAGGTTCTATAGATATCATAAAGTGTAAAGATGGGAAGTATTATTTTCTAGAGGTTAACCCTGTCGGCCAATACCTTGCACCGTCATATCTGTGCAATTATAATATACCTAAAATTATTTCAGAATGGCTTATAGAAAAAGACAAAAATATGAAGATTTAATTGCTGAGAAAGACTTAAAGAATCTTCCATTAGCTTTTAGATTTCTAATAAGAAGAGAGACTAACACTATTGGTGAGATGTATAGCTATGTCCGTTTCAGTACATCTAAAAAGTTAGGAACGTGTAGTCTTAATAATTACACAGATCTCACTCCTATATCAGGAATATTTATATCAGAAGAGAAGTAAATTATGGATACATTCTTTAAATTATTTTCATGCAGCAAGGTTGTTAGAGGCAAGAAGTTGGGAGCGGTATATCTATTGAACAGGGCCCGAATTGAACGCATCCCTCTTGATGTTTGTGATTTAATTGAGGAACTCCAGATGCATTCTATCAAGTCCGTCCAAAGTAATTACTCTGGTAATATTGTTGAGCAATGGGTACAGTACCTTTGGAGAAACAATGTTGGACACTTTACAGAAGAACCAAATTGTTTTTGCGAGTCACCCATAGAATATGCTGTTCCCTCAATTATACAAAGGGCTCAAATTGAGTTCTCTTCAAAAAGCAGTTACAATGTGGCAGCGGTTGCAGATAAATTAGACGGCCTTTTATGCAAACATTTGGAGGTTAGGGTTTGGGGAGAATCAGATTATGACATGCTCAATTCATTCTTCAAATGCTTTAAATCAACCTGTATACGTTCAATTAATGTATACATAGAAAGCTATTCAAAGGATTTAATACATCAAGACATACCACAGATATTCAGAAACAATCCCAAAATATCTTTTATAAACGTGTTCAATTCTAAAGAGAAATTTATACAACAAGATATCTACACCTTGAATGGAACAATGGATAGCTTAATTGGGGAAAAATGGGATTTAACTAAGACGCTGGTTAATTTCTCTTTTTTCACGGAATCACTCTCGTTCAACACCTTCTATAATAAAAAAGTTGCAATTGACAAAGACGGCTTGATCAAAAATGATTTATCCCTACAAGAAAGTTTCGGCAATGTGCGTGAACTTAATATCGAAGAAGTTGTTTTGGATCCATTCTTTTCTCGTTATTGGAAAATAAACGTTGACTGTATTGAGAATATAAAAGATTCTGAGCTTAGGTACGCAATATACCCTGCAAGGGAAATAGAAAAAAAAAGGTGATAAATACTTTATAAAAGACTAAAACCCTTGTTTATAGACTTAAGAATAATCCCTCGATTTGATTTGCTATGCGTAATTTTCTAGAAAGAAATAAAGAGTTTAAGTTCGTTCAGCAACGCGATTCGATGGATTGCGGGCCATCCTGCATAGCGATGCTCTCTGCCCATTATGGGCGAAAAATAGACCGCGACATGTTACGCCACCTTTGTTCGCTTGGCAAAGACGGAGTTTCGCTGCTCGGTATCAGTAAGGCTGCCGAGACAATTGGTTTTAAAACGGTGGGCGGACGCCTTAGTTTCGAGACTCTGTTGTGCGAAGTGCCGCTGCCTTGCATTGCCCATTGGAACCAAAACCACTTTGTGGTGGTGTATAAGATAAGGAAGCGTAGCAGGGGAAAGTTCACCGTATACGTGGCCGACCCTGCCAAAGGGCTGATCACTTATTCGAAAGAAGAGTTTTGCGAACACTGGGCAAGCACCAAGACCAACGGCGAAGAGAAGGGCATTGCACTACTTTTCGAGCCCACAGAGCTATTTTATTCGAGAAAAGAAAAAGAAAATGCACCAACCAAGAACCGAATCAAGTTTCTATGGAGTTACCTGAAGAAATACAAACGGTTCTTTACCCAACTCATACTAGGCCTGTTGCTGGGGTCGCTATTACAGCTAGTGTTTCCATTTCTCACCCAAGCCATCGTAGATACGGGTATCGGTGGGAAAGACATCGGTTTTGTTTGGCTCGTACTGTTAGCTGAGACGATGTTACTATTCAGTCGCACAGCCATTGACTTTATTCGTACGAAGATACTCCTACACATATCCACACGTATCAATATCTCACTTATCTCAGACTTCTTCATTAAGCTGATGAAACTGCCGATGAAGTTTTTCGATACCAAGTTGATGGGCGACTTGTTACAACGCATTGAAGACCATCGCCGCGTAGAGCAGTTTCTAACCTCCAGCAGCCTTAACTTACTCTTCTCGTTCTTCACTTTCCTTGTTTTCGGCGTAGTACTAGCCGTGTACAATCTAGGCATCTTCCTAGTGTTCCTCTTAGGTACATTAATATACGCCGCATGGATTGTTCTCTTTCTTAAAAAGCGCAGACAGCTGGATTACAAATATTTCGAGCAAGCGGGGCGCAACCGCAACGTAACCTACCAGCTCATTGGCGGTATGCAAGAAATAAAACTGCAAGGTTGCGAACAACGCAAACGCTGGGAATGGGAAGACGTGCAAGCCGACCTCTTCAAGGTTAACCTGCAATCGCTTAACCTGCAGCAGATACAACAGGCAGGCAGCATCACCATCAACGAGGTAAAGAACATCCTGATAACGGTGCTCGCAGCCACGGCCGTTATACAAGGACACATGACACTGGGTATGATGCTCGCCGTACAATACATCATCGGACAGCTTAACAGTCCTGTTGAACAGCTCATCCAGTTCGTCTACTCGTGGCAAGACGTAAGCATCAGTCTCGACCGCATGAATGAAATTCATACCGAGACAAACGAAGAGAATGGCACCCGCATGAATAGTTCCTACGCTCTAGATACGCCCGCAGGACATACGCTGACAATAAGCAATCTCTCTTTTAAATACGACATATACAGTCCGCGTGACATTTTAGCTGACATCAATCTCTCAATCCCCAACGGCAAAGTGACAGCCATTGTGGGAGCTAGTGGTAGTGGTAAGACCACACTTGTTAAGTTGCTCTTGGGCTTTTACGAGCCTTAAGCGGTAGTATCCTCGTTGGCGACGCAACGCTAAGCGAGTTCAACCTAGGTTGGTGGCGCAGTCAATGTGGAGCAGTGATGCAAGAGGGCTATCTGTTCTCAGACACCATCGCAAGGAATATAGCCATCAGCGACGACGAACCCGACATCGAACGTATACGCCAAGCAGCCCACGTGGCCAACATCGCCGATTACATCGAGGCGCTTCCTCTAGGCTACAACACAATGATAGGACAAGACGGACAGGGCATTAGCCAAGGACAACGTCAACGTATACTCATCGCCAGGGTTGTATACAAGAACCCGCTGTTCGTCTTCCTTGATGAAGCCACCAACGCACTGGATGCCAATAACGAGCGAACCATCACCGAAAATCTGTCCGGATTTTATAAGGGCAAAACCGTGATTGTGGTGGCTCACCGTCTCTCTACAGTGCGAGATGCCGACCAAATTGTGGTACTAGATACAGGAAAAATAGTGGAGGTGGGCACACATGAAGAGCTTACAGACAAACGCGGTAAATATTTTACCCTTGTTAAGAACCAATTAGAACTGGGAAACTAATATGGAAGACGAGAAGAAACAAGAACGCAGTTTCGAATTGCGCAGTGAAAAGGTACGTAGCATCGTAGGTCAAATACCATCGTCGCTGGTGCGTTATGGTATCACCGCAATTGCCGTGGTGCTCTTTAGCCTATTCACCGTGGCCTATTTTCTACCTTACAGGCAAGTTTACTCTGGCGTAGCCATCGTTCAAAATATCCAACCGCAAGGCCCAAGTGATAGTACAGACATAACACTTACACTAAAGTTCGAAGACAAACGATTGCATCATGCTTTGGGTCTGCCCATCAACTTGCAGTCTCCCAACAACGTATTAGATGGCAGAATATTAAGCCTATCAGCTACACGTGATACGTTGGAACGCCAAAAGGCTCTCTGTAGATTTAACAAGAAAGAGATTGAAGCTATCGAAAACCAAGCCGTAGACTTCCATGTTGTACAAACAAACGGAACCCTCTTGCAAAAATTACTGGGTGACATCGGCCTTTAATATGGCATTGACGCCATCATAGAAGTAAAGTGAAAGACGTAATCGCCCAACCTCTGTTCATAACTTCGTAGTCAAAGAAAGAAAATTCCTATAATAAAAATATTCCGTATGCGTTATTAGAAGCAGAAATGAGCATTCAATCTACCTTGTTCACCACCAAACAAAAAACACCACCATGCAAAGAACTAGAACCATAACACTGCTGATACTTTGTGCCATAACCGCACTGACGGCCTGCAATGCACAAACCAGCAGCAAGTCCATACAAGCCAAAACAGGGCAAGAAAAACGGTTAGTGGCCAACAATTTGGTTGCGCGCATTCCTGCCCCGCAAGGCTACAAGCGAGTAGAAGTGGCCGAAGGGAGCTTTGCACACTTTCTGCGTAACCTGCCTTTGAAGCCTGCGGGTAGCGATTTGCATTACTATAATGGGCAGTTGAAAGCACGAAACTATGCTGGAGCCGTTGTAGATATGGACTTCGGGAAAAACGCAAACGAGCAATGTGCCGATGCCATTATATTTCTTAGAGCGTCTTACCTATGGAAAACGGGCCAATACAACAAGATTGTGTTCTGCTTCACCAATGGTTTTAAAGCCGAATA
This sequence comes from Hoylesella shahii DSM 15611 = JCM 12083, assembly GCF_000613445.1. Taxonomy (GTDB): domain Bacteria; phylum Bacteroidota; class Bacteroidia; order Bacteroidales; family Bacteroidaceae; genus Prevotella; species Prevotella shahii. The sequence continues at coordinate 28,897 of NZ_BAIZ01000028.1, read as the reverse complement.
TGCCAAGTGGGCGCAGGGGTATCGCGTGCGCAACTACAACTCATGGGTAAAAACACAGAAGCCCGACCGCAGCTATCAGTCGTTTAGAAAATACCTCCATCTTGTATTTCAATATGCAGGAACAGCCTCGTTAAGTAAAGAACTCATGCCCATTGGCCGTTGTTGGTCGGCTGATATTCAAGCAGGCGACGTGTTTATAAAGGGAGGTTTCCCAGGACATGCCGAGATTGTGGTGGATGTTGCCGAGAACCAGCAAGGACAACGGGTGGTGCTTTTGGCCCAAAGTTTTATGCCAGCACAAGAGATTGAAGTGTTTCCACAATGGTTTAGTGCTTCGGCCGATGGCACATACTTGGTAACTCCGGCCTGGACATTCTCATCACCCAATGCCAATACCATGCTATTGCGTCGATTTAAAGGGATATAGGCTGATGGCGTAAGTTCTTCAAAGCTATTCAAAGAGGTCATACATCAGCATCGTCTAATGCTTTACCCCCATTCACTAAGCGCCATCTTCTCCCTCAAAAACCTTCTCATATCGTCTTGTTTATTGCCCATTGGTTCTTTCAAAAGCGCGCGCGTTGCACTTCTTCGCTCGCAGTCAACACACCATTTAGCACCATTTCATCGGAAGGTTTAAATGCATTGCCTCAGGCCAACAACAAAAACAAAAAACAATTTGCTGGGGATATTAAATTATTTTACAGCACTTACCCGCTTATAAAAGCGCAGCAAAAGCCAAGCAAGCAAAGCCCAAAGCAAGGAGAAGCAACAAAAAAAGTGGCCGTTGCCAGCCTTTCGGCATAACAACGACCACTCTCAGTGATATATAAAATCGTTATTTTTCTATGTTACACGGGTATGTTGACACGTCCGTAATTGTACATCTTGAGCACGTTCACGCAGTATTTGTTAAACTTATCGCTCTTTACAATTTTCTTCACTATCTTTCTCATAACTTTTTCCTTTCTAATTTTTATCTTCTTAATCTTGTGTTCGATGCGTCTTCACATCGTATTATCCTTAAAACAGTCTTATTAAGACCTAAAGCGATATTCGCTAAACACAATGCAAAGTTACGGCCAAACATTGTGCGCGCAAACAATTTTATGAGAAATTGGTGTTTTTATACCATATATTTGACGCATATCAACCAAGTTGACCTGCATCAATGCCAAATAACTGCCATTTAATCGGTCTTCAACACATTGAGCAAACGCCCGTGTTTATCGAACGAATAGCGATGGCCAAGATATAGCGTAACGATGAGCGAGAGCATAGGAGCACAGAACGTGATGCAAGAGATAAGTATTTGATATCGCACTGCGGTGTCGGGAGTCGCCCCACCCAATATCTGCCCAATCATTGTTCCCGGGAAACTCACCAGCCCCATCACTGCCATATTGGCAACACATGGCACAAAAGCCTTCTCTATGGCTTGCCTAATAAAAGGCGTTAGCGCCTCCAATCGGGTGGCACCATTACCCAAGAGGTAGAAATACAGCTGCCGTTCGCGTTGCAATCCCTGATAATAGGTACTTAGAGACAGTACATTTACGCCCAGCATATTGCCCAAAAGAATGCCCACAATGGGGATGAAATAACGTGCATCAAAGGGGTTAGATAGGCGCAACACCGCAAAAAGAGCATACATGCACACACCAAAGCCCCCACACCAAGCCCCACAGCAATGGGCATAAGCATCTGTCGCATGCGCAATCGGGTGCGGTTTACGGCCGTAAACGATGCCACCAGCACCATCAACACAAACCAAAACACATTAACTAGCCAATTGTTATAGCTAAAAAGAAACTGCAAATAAAGACCTATAAGCGACATTTGAACCACCATACGCACTGTAGAGATGATGGTGGAACGAATGAGAGGCACTTTGAAATAATGAAAAAAATAAAGCGGAACAAGCACCAATAGCAGAGCAAGGAGCATTCCGATGATGGTAATATTCATTGTATAAGTAGGGGTTTGGTAATTATGGTTGGGGTGATTTAAGCGTTAGCGTCTTGTCGCATTGGCCAGCAAAGGCCCTGTCGTGGCTAACAGCAATAATAGCTGTGCCATGCTTAGCCAAGCCTTGCAGGTATCCAGCCACAAGCAACGAGCTGTCTACATCGAGTGCCGAAGTGGGTTCGTCTACCAATAACATCTTTTTATCAAGCAATCCAGCCATCGACAGCATGATTCGTTGCCGTTCTCCGCCACTCACATCAGCCAGCCGTTTAGTATATAAAGTCTCATCTAGTCGTAGTCGTTGCCATTCTTCCATCAATGCTTCTTTAGAAAATCGCTTGTTGCGGTTCACCCTTAACTGATAGGGCAAGCCCACTAGTTCGGCCACTGTGTTGCAAGGCAAACTCACCTCTTGCGGTATATAGGCCATCATGCTGCGCATATACTCGGCAGAGAGCGCTGTTAGTTCAGTTCCACCAATGCTAACCGCCCCCTCGTCTAGCGGTTGAAAACCCAAAATACATTGTAAGAGTGTTGTTTTTCCGCATCCCGACTCTCCCATTACGCAAAGCATTTCGCCCCCGTTAACCACAAACGAAAGGTTGTGAAACAGGCCCTTACCCTCTAACGCAAGGCTTGCGTCTTTCATTTCTATCGTCATATATTATATAATATGTGTGCTGGTGCAAAGCGCTTTCAACAACAACAGGGGCATAAGCACAAGTGTTGCTGTGAGAAGACTGAGTTGACGCCAAGCATTCTATAAGTTGTATAAAGTGATGAATTGACCACAAAAATACAAAGAAAAGTTCATAAACGTGTCGGTTTCAATCTTTTTACACTAACTTTGCAATAACAACGAAGCAGATTTATCAGCATGGCAACATACAACGAACAAAACACAACAATGCATTTACCTGCCGAATGGCACGAGCAAAGCGGTGTGCAACTTACGTGGCCACATGCAAACACCGACTGGGCACCCATATTGCCAGATATCATCAAGGTGTTTGTGGAAATGACTAGAGCCATAACCAAACGCGAAAAAGTACTCATCGTGGCACCTAACACCGATGAAGTGAAAGCCATCTTAATGAGAAACTTAGGCATGGAACGACTTCGTAACGTGCTTTTTCATCAATGCGACACCAACGACACATGGGCAAGAGACCATGCTGCCCTAACCTTACGGGCAACAACACCAACAATGGCTTTAGGGTGCAAAACACTTTGCTTGACTTTAAGTTTAATGGTTGGGGCGAAAAATTTGCAGCCGACAAAGATAATGCCATCACCGAGCACCTATATCATGATGGTATGCTCAACGGAACACTTGAAAGCCACAAAGATTTTGTGCTTGAGGGCGGTGCCATAGAGAGCGACGGACAGGGCACGGTGTTTACCACTTCGCAATGCCTGTTAGCAAAACACCGCAACCAGCCCATGACTAAAGACGACATCGAACAACGACTGATGCAGGCATTGAGAGCCAAACGCATAGTGTGGCTAGACCATGGCAATCTGATTGGCGACGACACCGACGGCCATATTGACACCATCGTGCGCACTGCTCCCAATAACACACTGGTTTATGTGGGCTGTGATGATAGTCATGATGAACAATTCGAGGATTTTTTGGCCTTAGAAAACCAGCTATTAACATTGCGCACAGAAGCAGGTATGCCCTACAAGCTGCTACGACTGCCCATGCCCGATGCCATTTACGATGAAGCGAACGCCTACCGGCCACCTATGCCAATTATCTTATCATCAATGGCGCCGTGCTTTGCCCCACCTATGCACAGCCCGGAAAAGATATGCTGGCCATGCAAATCATTGCACAAGCCTACCCCAACCGCGAAGTGGTGGGCATAGATGCACGCACCGTTATCAAACAACATGGCTCATTGCACTGCCTCACCATGCAGTTCCCACAGGGCGTATTAGTCAATAACCCCTAAAATCACAACAAAGAAGAAATGATTAGAACAGGAATTATACAACAACACAACACGGCCGACATTCAAGACAACATGAAACGTCTGGCCCTTGGCATTGAACAACTGGCCAAAGAGGGCGCTCAACTCATTGTTTTGCAAGAGTTACACAACTCATTGTACTTCTGCCAAGAAGAACAAGTTGACATTTTCGACCTCGCCGAACCCATTCCAGGTCCGTCAACCCAGTTTTTTGGCCAACTAGCCAAGGAACATGGCGTGGTGATTGTTACCTCACTGTTCGAAAAAAGGGCTTCAGGGCTGTATCATAACACAGCCGTAGTGATGGAAAAAGATGGCACCGTAGCAGGCATCTACCGCAAAATGCATATACCCGACGACCCCGCATACTACGAAAAGTTTTATTTCACACCTGGAGACTTGGGTTTTCAACCCATCAATACCAGCGTTGGCCGACTAGGCGTGCTGGTGTGTTGGGACCAATGGTATCCTGAAGCAGCCCGACTAATGGCCATGCGGGGTGCCGATATGCTTATCTATCCCACTGCTATTGGTTATGCCGCAAGCGATGACGAAGCCGAACAGCAGCGCCAACGCGAAGCTTGGACCACCATACAGCGTGCACATGCCGTGGCTAATGGTTTACCTGTGGTGTCGGTTAATCGTGTTGGCTTCGAGCCGGATCCCTCTAATCAAACACCTGGTATCAACTTCTGGGGCAGTTCGTTCGTAACAGGACCACAAGGTGAACTGCTTTTCCGCGCCAACGACACCGACGAACAACGCGCCATCATCGATATCGACGTGGCTCATAGCGAGCAAGTTCGCCGTTGGTGGCCATTCTTCCGCGATCGTCGCATCGACGAATACGGAGGTCTTACGCAGCGTTTCTTACAGCCCTAGCATCTCTTTTCCTTGCATTGGGTAAACAAAATGGCTATTGAGAGGCTAATAACAGTTTAGCATCGCACCTCAAGGTAAGCGTCAAAACCTTCCTTGAGGTGCAATTTTCATTTACATCGTCCCTATATCCCCACCCTTTTGTTGGCTTTATAACAATTACTTACGCTCACCCCACAAACCAAATAGGTGACTAAAATACACTCTACACACTACGAAAACTCATAAAATGACATAAAAACACAGCTATATATTTGTGTAAAAACTAGAAAAAGCCTTATCTTTGCATCTACTGGGAGATATTAACTAACAGCATACACAAAGCAATGCATGCTAAACGTATAATACTTACACTTAAACCGTGTATAACATATAGCAAAATATCCATCTAAAGTAATCAACTAGCACACCTATATAATGAGAAGAATAAGCTACTTTTTGTTTGCTCTTGCCTTTATAACCAGCTGCAAGCAAGCCAAAAATGTAAACAACAACAGCTCGATGCTACCCAAAGACACGGTGCAGACAGTAAGTAAACCCGCAACCGAACCACAACCAGACTTGAAAACTAATCCGCTGGAGTTTATACCAAATGGGTATGAACTGTTTTCAAGAACCGAAGGCGACTTGAATAAAGACGGAAAAACCGACGTGGTACTCATGATAAAGGCCACAGACCCTAAAAAATGGGTGGACGACGAATATCGCGGACGACTCAATCGAAATCGTCGTGGACTGATTATTCTCTTTAAACGAGATGGCGGATACGAATTAGCAGCAGAGAACGACGAGTGTTTTACTTCTGAAAACGAAGACGGTTGTGCTTATTACCCACCCGAATTAAGCCTCTCAATCCAGAAAAACATCTTGGTTTTGAATTATGCATACGGACGATACGGCTATTGGGAATACATCTTTAGATACCAGAACAACGACTTCGAACTTATTGCTTACAACAGCTATAGCTGCAGAGGAGGGGTTACACTTGGCATTACCGAAGTGAATTTCTCTACTCGAACCTATGTGCATAAAGAGAATGTAAATGCCGATGAAGAAGATGAAGAGGAGGTATTTAAGGTAAAAACAGTGAAACTTAAACGTAAAAACCTTATAAAACTAACAGAGATAACCGACTTTGATGAACTGGATTTGGACTTACCCAACAATGATTAGTGCTTCAACAACAATGGTAAAAACGCTAAAGTTTGTGCTTGTAGTGTTCGTAATAATGGGCTGCAAGCAATCCAAAACCCATAATTCTGCCATACAGGCGCAACAAAGCAACATCGTGCAGACTGCAACAAAGCCAGCCAACGAGGAACAATCCGCATTAAAGGCAACGGCCGATGAATATGTCCCCTTGGGGTATGAAGTGATTTCACAGTTTGATGCAGACGTAAATCAAGATGGTAAACCCGACAAACTTATGACTATCTGGGGAACAGACCCCCAAAAAATAAAGACAAATGAAGACGGGGAAGACATTAACAACAATCGTGGAGGAATAATCATTGCCCTAAAACACGATGCAGGTTATGAACTAGCCGTGGCGAATTACGAGTGTTTCTCTGCAGATACTTTCGGTGGTGACGAAATTGATGATGTGGTGTTCGACTATTATATGAAAAACAATACCTTGATTTTTCATTTTGCGCACGGACGATACGGCTTTTGGAAGTACATCTTTAGATACCAAAACAACGATATAGAGCTTATTGGCTACCACCTAGACCAGTCTAATGGGGCTATATCCTCACTCATCGAAGACGTTAATTTCTCTACACGCACAGCGGTGTATAAGCAAAATATGAACAACAACGATGAAGAACCCGCGAAATATAAAGTAAAAATTATTAAGTTTAAACGTGACAATCTCATCAAACTCTCGGAAATTGCCGACTTTGACAACCTAGACTTAGGCCTTCCCGAAACGGAATAAACAGCCTTTCGCAGAGATTAAACCCTTAAAGTGGCTGTGTTAAAATCACTGTCATGTTTTAGTGTAGGGCGCGAAATATCGATATACTCGCATTAAGAACAAAAGAACTTGAAAGAAAGACGAGCCACTTAAAACACAACAGACCGCAATTAAAACAAAAAGCGTTCTTTTGTGGGTGACAATCATAAGGCCAACCCACAAAAGAACGCAAAACAAAAGCGACAACGGTTTAATCCTTCAATCCGTCTATCACCTCTTGAGCCTCGCCATTAAGATTAATGTTCCTCGTTGTCTTAGCTTGTATAGAACCAGCCTTCATTATATCGGCCATATCTACACCCGTTGCCGATTTCAATACATCAAACGCTTGCTTGATAGCCACAGGCACATTGCCACTCATGGCGCTTATACCATTACCGTCGCCACTGTAGATATTAACGTCTTTGATGGCACTAATGGGTTTCGCCACATTCTCAACAATCTGCGGAAGCACTTCAATCATCATCTGTGCCACAGCTGCATTGTTATATTTCTTATAGGCTTCGGCCTTTTTATCCATCGCCTGAGCTTCGGCTTCACCTTTTTTTAAGATAGCATAAGCCTCAGCTTCACCCTTAGCCTTGATACCTTGCGCCTCTTGTTCAAGCTTATAACGAGTGGCATCCGAAGCTGCATTTTGTGCTTGCGCCTGCTGTTCGGCTTCATAGCGTTGTGCTTCGGCAATACGTTTGCGTTGTTCCAAGTCGGCTTCAGCATTCTTTTGCACCTGGTATTTTTCAGCGTCTGCGCGTTTTTCTACCTCGGCAGCCAATTCATTTTGTCGGATAACGATTTGTTCTTGCGAAAGAATTTGCTGGCGTTTAGTTTTTTCAATCTCAGCCTCGACAGTCTTAATATTGATTGTTTTCTGTTGTTCCTGTTGTTGAATGGCATATGCAGCATCGGCATCAGCCTGGGCTGTGTCGGCTTGTCGTTTAAGTTCGGCACGCTTTAAGGCCAAGTCATTGTTCTTCATAGCGATGGCCGTATCGGCGTCCACACGTGCATCGTTGGCATCCTTGTCGGCATGAGCACCTGGATTTTCACGTCGCGTTCGGCGATAGCGCGGTTAATAGAGGCGTCTTTTTTAATTTTAGCCGTGTTATCAGCACCCAAATCGTGAATCAAGCCCTCCTTATCAGTAACGTTTTGTATGTTACACGAAATGATTTCGATACCCAGTTTGGCCATATCATGTTGCGCTTTCTGCATCACTTGGTCAGAAAATCCATCGCGATCAGTATTCAGCGAGCGCAAGTCAAGCGTACCAATAATCTCGCGCATGTTGCCTTGAAGCGAGTCTTGCAGCTGTTCGGCAATCATGGCCGGCGTCATATTCAAGAAGTTTTTAGCGGCCAACCTCGTACCCTCTGCATTAGGAGTCACCCTAATTTTGGCCACAGCGTCTACATCCACATTAATAAAGTCGGTTGTAGGGACACTCTCTTCGGTCTTGATATCCACCGTTATCTGTCCTAGATAAACACGGTCTAATCGTTCAAAGAACGGAATACGGAAACCTCCAGAACCGATGAGCACACGCGGTTCGCGACTTAAACCCGAAATAATATAAGCATACGAAGGTGGAGCCTTTACATAGGCTGCGAACAAAAATAGAATAAACAAAACAACGGCAACGCCGATGATTACATAAAGCTGGAATTGTTCAAGCATAATAAAATATTTTTAGTTACTGTGAATTCATTTTAGCTAGGCAAAAGGTTTGACTCACTCCTATTTTCCACTTCTTTGAGCTAATAAGGACCATGTCTTAACTTTCGTATAAGCCCTGCAAATATAGCCTATAAATTCAAAAAACACAACAAAAAACCACGTTTTTTTTCACCAATTTAATATTCAATAGATAATTAGATAAGCAAGACCGTACGAAGCGAATACCCTTTTTACTATCCAATAAATGCAAACAAGAGTAACCCATAGTGTTGTGAGAGAGCCCATACCCAGTAAATAAAGATAACCCAACAATCAATTCACCAACGAATGAACACTCAACAGCAAACTAACAGCATGCCCCAATGTCTCCGTTCCACATTCTCCCCACAGCACTTGATATTTTAAGACCAACATAACCGCAAAACATCGCACAACTGTAAAATATCATGAAAATAACACTTTATTTTCCTTTTACATGCAATATAATTGAAAAAAGGCAGTTTAACATAAATAAAGATAATAACTATGACGATATTCGAAGCACTGGCAATAGCTGTTGCTTTTCTGCTTAGCGTATGTTTCGGGTTTGTTTTCATACCTGGAATATTAAATTTCTGCAAGGAGAAGAACATCTACGACATACCCAACCAACGTAAGGTGCACAAAACGCTTGTGCCCCGACTGGGTGGTTTGGCCTTTGTTCCTGGCATTACCTTGTCGATAATTGTGGCAGTTGGTGTGATGAGTGTAGGTTTCACCGAATCGAAGATACAAGTGAGCCTTTGGAGCGTGGCCTTTTTGGCCAGCTTGCTGCTGGTTTATGCCATCGGTGTCGTCGACGATCTTATCGGACTTAACGCACGCATTAAATTCACCGTGCAGATAATTACGGCCTGTACACTGCCTCTTTGTGGACTATACATCAACAATTTATATGGTTTTTTGGGCATCCACGACGTGCCTTATTGGCTTGGTTTCCCCCTCACCGTGTTTGTTATCACCTTTATAGATAATGCCATTAACCTCATCGATGGTATCGACGGCCTTGCTGGTGGTTTGGCAATGCTCGCCCTTTTGGGCTTTTGCTTTATCTTCGGCCATGCGCAATTGGTGCCTTACGCCATTGTTGTGGTGTCGCTTATTGGCGTATTGATACCCTACATGCGCTATAATATTTGGGGAAAAGCCGAACAAAACCGAAAAATATTTATGGGCGACTCGGGTAGTCTTACTTTAGGTTTCATCCTAGGTTTCCTCTTTGTAAAGTCGGCCATGCACAATCCGCCCCTCATGCCTGGGTCGCCAACGCGCTTTATGTTGGCCTATAGTCTGCTTGTTGTACCTGTTTTCGATGTCGTTCGCGTAATACTCCACAGGCTTCGCACACATCAACCTTTGTTTAATGCCGACAAAAATCACATCCATCACAAGCTCATACGCCTGGGAATGACCCAACACCAAGCCCTAATCTTTATTCTTGGCTTAGCCGTGGCATACGTGGCTGTAAACCTTTTGCTGTTTACTACAATCTCGATAACACCCATCGTTCTGATTGATGTTGCTGTTTTCACTGTGATGCAGCTATTGCTTACACGCAAGGTGGAGCGTAAAGAATTGAAAATTGCCGCATGAAAAGAATATTCGACCTCATTATTTCGGCTCTTTGCCTTGTGATTTTCTCACCCCTTATCGTGCTTTGTGCCATTGCCATAAGGCTTGACGATGGGCTACCCGTTATCTATACACAAGAACGTATAGGCCGAAACGGAAAACCTTTTTTTATCTATAAATTCAGAACGATGCGCATGGATGCCGAAGAAAACGGCCCATGGTGCTTGAGGTTGATGGCGACGACCGCCTTACACGTGTGGTAGGTTTCTTCGCGAACATCATCTCGACGAGTTGCCACAACTTTGGAACGTACTTATTGGCGACATGGCGTTTATTGGTCCACGCCCCGAACGCCGCTTTTACATCGAACAGATTATGGCAAAAGATGCTCGCTACGAACAGCTATACTCCTTACGCCCAGGCGTAACATCTTATGCCACCCTCTACAATGGTTATGCAGATACCATTGATAAAATGCTTAAACGTCTTGAACTAGACCTTTACTACCTGCAACACCGCACGTGGGGGATGGACCTACGCATCTTGGCTAGCACATTCTTAAAAATTGCTGGTGGGAAAAAGTTTTAAACACCTGCATATCGCATCTGTAAAAACCGCTATCTGAGACAGAATCTAAACTTGTATCGCACCATCAAGCAAAGACATTAAGAATCTAGCTGTAGACAAAACACACCCTACCAAGGGCTTTGTAACAGCAAATAACACCAAACTGCCCTCGCTGATTATTGATGTTGGTAAAAGCTAAACATTAAAATCTTTTCTCTAGATAAAAAACATTGGTCTATTGGCACTTAAACAAACCAACAGACCAATTTATAATAAACACCATTATTTAGCGTGGACACCACGAACGCCCACTATTAACAGAATAATATAATCCCCTACTTGTTGTGGCCCACAGATTGGAGCCATCTGCAAAGATGTCGAAAAATGAGCCATAAGAAGTAAGAATGCAACGAGCCGACCACGTTTTACCACTGTTTTGTGAGCAATAAACACCCTTTGAAGTGCAAGCTAGCAATTCTCCTCTAAAGACACTAAGGTTTATAAACGTGCCTACCGAAGTATCGCTACAACGAGTGGTCCACGTGCAACCACCATTTGTTGAATACTCGATAATGTTTTTCAGACTATTGATGCGAATTACATCTCCGCCAAAGTTAATTAGTTGTGCCATGGTTGTGTCTCCAATGCCTACCCAGTTTTTCTAGGCTTTAATAGTAGATGTTTAGATGCGCTAACTGGCTGTGCTTATTTTAGACCAGCTATTCATGGTTGCCCCGTTTCAAAGAAGCACAAACCCAACCATTTCACAGCAATTGCCATAACCCACTTGTGACATGTTTAAAGTGTTAGTACAGCAACCATTTCTCATAATAAGCACATCGCATTTGTTTGTTTAAAATACGCGCGGGGAATAACAATATCGCCCCATTTGCAAAGTTATAGAATTTTAAACAGAATACACAAATATTATCAGCACAAATTTACTATTATTGACCTAATTAAGCCTTTAACTGCCATATTCTCGTTAAACTTATGAGGGATAAACAATTTTACATTAAACCCAAATGGGCATTAACCCTAACAACAATCGCACTTATTACGAATAGATAACTTGGAATGTAAAATATCTATCAACTATTGGCAAAACAACCAGCCATAATAAAAGATGCAAGATGAGACTATGCCCAAAACAAAACACAAGACTATAGCCCTCGGGTTTAAAAACTCATCTTGTTCACCAACTTTGTTAATTAGGGTGTTTTTATTTTACAAAACACACTCTCCAAAAAAAACCTTCTAGCGAAAAACAACGTTAAAAAACATGCTTTTTGCCCCTTTTTCAGTCTTTCAGATTTTATTTTTACATCATTTTTGAGCACAGCAACTGCGTTTTGCACCATTTTGCCTTTCTATTTGCGCGCTTGTTCACCAATTTTCATCGGGCTAAAAACCACTTTTAGCAGCTAAAAAGCCTTTTAAAAACCGTATCTCAGCCCTAAAAGGCGTATATTTATGCCATCTACAACCCCTAAAAGCCTTTCATAAATCGCAAAATATTGCATTTAGTTCTGCGTTTTGCACCATTTAGCGAGGCGTTTTGCAGCAAATAGCACTGCGTTTAGTAGGAGTTAGCACTGCGTTTTGCATGAGTTAGCACTGCGTTTTGCACCATTTAGCGAGGTGTTTTGCACCATTTAGCCCAATTTCTTTCCAAAAACACAGCTTTTTTCAACGAAAACCCGTATCGTCGATATATATTCGTGAACCATCTATTTATTCAAACAAACCCTTGCGAGAATCGATTATTTGCGCGCCGATGGACATTTGGTGACAAAAAAGGCGCTCACAATGTTAAAATTTACACCGATTATTTTACACACAACAAACCATAAGCAGCTTAGAGCTTAAAAAAACGGGATTACTAAAAAGAAATCCTTCAATTATAAACACGCCAGCCACTTAGTAGCGATAAACATTAAACATTAAAGCGCCTAGCCCACAGAAATTCATCGAACACATGTTCACCCCAAACAAACACTTGCCAAAGACAATTCACCATCTAGACATAAATAAAAAGCCCCCCGATAATAACAAAAAGCCATAATATAGGCATCGCTAAAATCGTTAATCTTGTATTGACTTGCATTTTTTACGTTTATTTTTTGTAAGTTTGCATTCAATAATAACTAAACCTGTATATTTACCAATATGGAAATGAACGATGGCCAAGGCACAACCAAAGCCACAGAGATGCAAAGCGACAACACGCTGAACCATTTTTTTGAAGAACAACTACAAGCATGGCCCGACGCCAAGCAACGTTTTAACGACCTTAAAGGCGTATTGCTCAAGGCTGTTACTTGCGCAGGCATGCCATTTTACGTGCAATGCAATCCTGCACGCCTTGTTTCAACGGGTGCAAAGATTGATAAGGCAGCACTGGCACAACGCCCATGCTTCTTATGCGAGAAGAATAGACCAGAGGTACAAACGCAAATACCCATTGGCAACGACTTTGAACTACTGGTTAACCCCTTCCCCATCCTGCCACTGCATTTCACCATACCCGCAAAAATGCACCAACCGCAACTTATTCGCGAACATTACGATAAGATGCGACAACTTCTTGACCGCTTCGAGCAACTCACCGTGTTTTATAATGGCCCTAAATGCGGTGCTTCTGCCCCCGACCACATGCACTTGCAAGCTGGAATGGGTAGCCATTTGCCCGTGCGCGACAATTGGGATATGCTTTACTCCAATCGCCAGACATTGCTCGTGGCCCAAGATGGCGCTGAATTAGCAGCCCTCACTAATTATGCTTGTCCGGCATTTGCCATCATTGCCAACAATGCCGATACCGACGCGCAACTGTTTGAAACGCTTTACCAAGCCCTACCGCAACGTGAAGACGAAACCGAACCCATGTTCAACATCCTTAAATGGCGCCACAACAATGTGTTTATCACCGTGGTAATACCCCGCGACAGGCATCGCCCTGCCTGCTATTCGGCCGAAGGAGATGCACAAATGCTTATCAGTCCTGGGGCACTAGATATGGGCGGACTAATTATTACACCACGTAAAGAAGACTTCGACCGCCTAGACACACCCCTTCTCGAGGCCTTATTTAAAGAGGTGGGCATGCCCCAAAACACCTTCGAAGAAGTGAAACAAAAAGTGGCCAACCCATAAAACCAAACCCTACACCAACAAAAAGATATAGACAACAACGAGAAAAAAGCCAAACACCTAAGCGCGGCTACGGCTAGTAAGCCTCGTCTATGGCTTTATACGGACTATTGTCGTAGACCCCACAAATTAATAAACCCAGAAACGCAACACATCATGCAACTAAAATACAATGAAGCGCCCCAAGTATCGGTGGGCATCATGAGCGCAAAAGAGATAGATTTCGTGCTTAACGCAGCCTATAAAGTAAACGATAACGAAGCACAAGGCCAACAGAAAGTAAGCCTGAGCAATAATCATATTGTATGGAATGGAGAAGAATACACCCAATTATCCTTCCAACCCTGCCATGCAGAGGCCAACTTCTCGCTTCATAATGTTACCATTGGTGTGAATTTCCACTGGGAACAACAACAAACACAAACCTTTAAGGGCACATTACGACTGGTGATAGACGGAGACAAAATTGTGGCCATCAACCAACTATCGGTTGAAGACTATCTTGAAAGTGTGATATCAAGCGAAATGAGCGCCACCTCTAGTCCCGAATTACTAAAGGCTCATGCAGTTATCTCGCGCAGTTGGCTGCTTGCCCAGATACAAAATCGCGACAAGAAAACAGCTGCTTCGGCCACATCATCGGCATTCGTGATGAACGAAAACGAGATTGTGAAATGGTACGACCGCGAAGACCACACGCTCTTCGACGTGTGCGCCGACGACCATTGCCAACGTTATCAAGGCATAACCAAGGCCACTAGCAAACATGTGGCAGAGGCAGTGCAAGCCACTCGTGGCCTGGTGTTGTTATCCGACGAGGGTATCTGCGACGCCCGCTTTAGCAAATGCTGTGGTGGGATGGTTGAAGAATATCGTTATTGCTGGGAAGACGAAGACAAACCCTACCTTAAAGTGGTGCGCGACCATGCCAACGCAGCGGTAGACGTAGACCTAACCAACGAGTCAAATAGCGATGCTTGGATACGCTCCAACCCCGATGCATTTTGTAACACCCACGATGCGCGCATACTTTCGCAGGTGCTAAACGACTTCGACCAAACCACAACCGACTTTTATCGCTGGCGTGTGGAATACACTCAAGAAGAAGTGGGACAGCTGCTCAAAAAGAAATTAGGCATTGATTTCGGTCTTATTACTGCCTTCGAACCGCTTGAAAGAGGGAAAAGCGGCCGAATATCGCGCCTTAAAATCGTTGGAACGAAACGCACACTCGTATTGGGAAAAGAACTGGAAATACGTCGCGCACTTAGCGAAAGCCACCTATATAGTTCGGCATTCGTGGTGGATGTGACCGAACGCGATGCCCAAGGGCAGCCCCTACGCTTCGTATTTATAGGTGCAGGATGGGGCCACGGTGTGGGACTGTGCCAAATAGGCGCCGCCGTAATGGGCGAAAAAGGTTATCCTTTCCACGAGATTTTGGCCCACTACTATCCAGGAGCCGAACAAAAACGCCTCTACCCATAAACAACACAAAGGCGTGGGAGAAGCCTTGCAACAAGTGCTTCCCCACCCTTTGCAATAAAGCCTACACCAAAGGCAATCTGCACACAAAGCATAACGCCTAAAGTGCAAACAAACAAGCCTGCTAAAGCAGGTGGTATCAAGCAACAACACCGCATATGACCACAGCCAAAGAAACCCCATGGAGATGGCTGCCTACAACCTATATAGGCACAGGAACGGCACAAGCCGCCATCGCCACACTTGCACTTTTGCTTTATAAGCAACTGGGATTGGGCAATGCAGAAATAACCTTTTACACGGGCTGGTTGTTTCTGCCTTGGCTATTGCGCCCATTGTGGTCGCCATTTGTTGGACTAATACGCACCCCCCGATGGTGGATTGTGGCCATGCAACTAATGCTTGGCGTGGCTTTAGGCGGCGTGGCATTCACCATACCCACAGCCCATTGGCTGCAAGGCACATTGTTTTTTCTAGTGCTTTTAGCCTTTGCTTTAGCCATTCACGAAACCGAAGCCGACATTTTTTACCACGACACCCTAGGAAAAGCCATGCGCACGGGGCTAGCAGGTATGCCAGGCATATTCCGCTTGCTAGCCTTTATCTTTGTGCAAGGCTTCTTGGTGATGGTGGTTGGCAATCTGCAATTGCTTTATCGCAACAGCATAAGCCTGTCGTGGAGTTTGGTATTCTATTCTGTTGCAGGCCTTTTTATTCTTGCTTGGCTATGGCATCGCACAGCATTACCCACCCCTTACAACGAGTCTATCCACCTTCTACGCAAACAACAGCGATGCGAACAGATGGCCGAACGATGGATGGAGGTAAAAAAGCAAGTACAAACGCTATTTACACAGCACACCCGTCAACAGCTCTTGGCCGTGTTCTTTTTCGCCTTTATCTTCTTATTTCCAGAAGCACTCACTTCTAAGGTGGTGATGCTCTTTCTTGTTGATGCCAACCACAACGGCGGTTTAGGACTTTCGCCACAAGAATTTGGGTTGGCCTTTGGTACGGTTGGCGTTGTAGCACTTATTGCTGGCAGTTTGATTAGTAAAAATCTCATTGCCACGAAAGGCTTGGCTACATGCATCTTGCCAATATCTGCAGCACTGTTGTTCACCAATGCATTCTATATTGCGCTTAGTGAGACGCAGCCAACGAGTTTGGGAGTCATCGCCATCAGCATTCTTTTGGGACAAATGGGCTTAGGAATGGTGCTAAGTGTTTTCCACGAGGCATTGAAAACCTTAGCCAACAAACTAGCCCAGCCAGTGACGCTGGTGCTGCTCACTTCTGTTTTGGCCTTAGGTCAAATGCTTCCAAGCATGTTTTCGGGTGCGCTACAAGAGTGGTGGGGCTACAACAATCTCTTTCTTGCTGCCTTTATATGTGGTATTATCTCGCTAGCGGGATGCTTTTGGATAAAACCCATGCTACAACATGAACACAATGAAAACAAAAAAAAATAAAAACGGTTTGGAGTTTTTTAAACTAAAACTCACTGCAGAAGGTTAAAGAGGTATAGAAAACAAGCCTATATCCCACACCCACAGACGAAAAAGGCACTATCGGCACAATATGCCAAGAAAAAAAAACAACCCAAGGCTAGCGCCATAAGTCTATAAAAGCAAAATAATGCTAGAACAATGAAATAACTTCAAACATCGTGCGTTATAAATATAATATGAAACACAAATTCGCCGTATTAATTTGGGCATGCCTTACGCCCGCATTTGCCTTGCAAGCGCAGGTGTGGCGCGAAACAAACGAACACGGAAAAATAAACTTAGGCAAAGACTTGGGCTACACAGTAGAAGCCCAAGCAACAGCCTCTAGCGGACAAACACCCCTTTGGCTCAATGCCAACAAGCACGGACTGAGTTCGCTTGAGAAAACCAACGCCTACCTAATGGCGGGCATCGAACGCCCACTATCTACCGACTCGGTGCGAAAATGGGCCGTGGGCTATGGCCTTAATGTGGCCCTTACGCATGGCTTCACAAGCAGGCTGGTGGTAGACCAAGCTTTTGTGCAGGCACGTTGGCTCTACGCCACGCTCACCGTTGGCAGTAAACGCCATCATATGCAACTAAAAAATGAGACACTAAGCACAGGATCACAGTTGCTGGGCATCAACGCTCGCGCGATACCACAGGTGCGTTTAGCCTTAGAAGACTATTGGATATTGCCCTTTGGCAATGGCTGGCTACACCTAAAAGGACATGTGGCATATGGTAAAACCACCGACGACAAATGGCAAAAGGAGTTTTCGGGCCAACAAAGTCAATACACCGAAAACGTACTCTTTCACAGCAAGGCTGGCTATTTGATGATTGGTAACCCCGAGCGCTTTGCTCCCATGTCACTAGAACTGGGATTGGAGATGGCTTCTACTTTCGGCGGAACATCTTACACACCACAACCAGATGGCACAGTGAAGACAATACACGGACGAACCGGACTAAAATCGTATTGGAAAGCATTCTTGCCAGGCGGTGGAGACGTGGGCGAAACAACCTATCAAAACGCCGAAGGCAACCAGCTGGGCGCATGGCTAGCAAGGGTAAATTATGATGCAGACACATGGCGGTTTTCTATTTATGCCGATAAATACTTCGAAGACCACTCGTCGATGCTACAATTGGACTACGATGGCTACGAAACAGGCGAAGACTGGTTGCAAAAAAAGAAGCGGAGATTTTTGATGTACGACTTTAAAGACTGGATGCTTGGAACCGAGTTGAGTTTTAAATACGGACGATGGATTTCGGGGTTTGTACTCGAATATCTCTACACCAAGTATCAAAGTGGGCCTATCTACCACGACCATACCGCTACCATTGCCGACCACCTTGGCGGACAAGACGAGTATTACAACCACTATATATACACGGGCTGGCAACATTGGGGGCAGGTAATGGGCAACCCCCTTTATCGTTCGCCACTCTATAACACCAATGGCAACATCAATGTAGCCAACAATCGCTTTGTGGCTTGGCATCTTGGCATAAGCGGACAGCCCACAGACGACTTGAGTTATCGCCTACTTGCCACCTACCAAAACGGACTTGGCACCTACGCTAACCCCTTTGAGAAAAAAGAATATAATGTAAGCCTTCTGCTTGAAACCCGCTATCAACTGCGCAATCAATGGCAAGTTACAGCAGCCCTTGGGGCCGACATGGGACGCATATTGGGCTACAAATGGGGTGCACAGCTAACCGTGGCCAAGAAAGGACTCTTTTAAATAAGACAAAGACAAACAATATGCAACAAATAATAACCAACATATATAAGAATAAGGGCATAACAACAATGACCCTTATGACACTTATAACACTGGCGTTTTTTGCTAGTTGCCAATTAGAAATGTCGCGTAACAAAAAGCTAGACGGCTATTGGCGACTACAACAAATAGACACCATCGGCACGGCTGGTGTGAACAAAATAGGGGGCATGCGCATATTTTGGGCTTTTCAACATAAGCTGCTCGAGATGAAAGATATTAACGACAGAGTATCAAAATGCCTGTTGCGCTTTGAAAGAGAAGGAGACAGCTTGCTACTTTCGCAACCCTATCTATACGATCGCGAACATGGAGACCAGCCTATAACCAACACAGACGTACTGAAATACTACGGTGTAAACAGCCTGAACGAACATTTCAGAATAGACAATCTCACTAGTTCGCGCATGGTTCTTAGTTCGCGCAGATGCAGACTGCACTTCGTTAAGTTCTAAAGGCGTAACAACGCAACACCAGTGGATAACAAAAGGCAAAAATACGCATAAAAGAAAAGAATGCAACTTTTTCTTCGTACCTTTGCAAAACAAGCAAACATGGCCTATACATGCCACTTGCCTTACATCCACAAGCAACAAAAACAATAACAAAAACAATCTTAAGGCGAAAAGAATGTAATAAAACGCCTTTTCAAGAGTTTATAAAATGGCACTTAGGCTGCAATACAGTTCAAGCAAGAAAACATCTTTGCACACCATAAAGTGCCATCACAATCAGGACAAACAAAATAAACGTTGTGACAGAAGCCATAAAAGGTGCTGACAATAAATGCATCAGCCACAAAAAAACTATGGCACAGACTGCACAATGAGGTAAAAAACATAAAAACGGGAGATGAAAAGAAGTGTTTTACTTGTGCTGCTAGTTACCCTTTGCTCGTTAGGGCTAAGGGCACAATCATCAATGACCGACTCGCAGGTGATGCAATTTGTGCTTAAAGAACACGAAGCAGGAACTTCACAAACGCAAATCGTAACAAAATTGATGCAGCGCGGAGTTGACATACAACAGATTAGGCGCGTGAAATCTGCTTACGAACGTGTGGCAAAAAACAAGGGACTGGGCCAGGTGAGTAACAATACCGACAAGGGCATACCCACTGAAGAAGGCCGTATGCGAAAAAACAACGGCGAAAACAAAAGCGAAACGAAAAACAACATGATGGTAAAGGGCGTGCAAATAAACGAGCGCGAACAACTATCCACCACACATAACAATACCGAACATAAGCAAATGATGCTAGAGTTGGACGAGTTTATGCCCGACTCGACCACCTTATTTGAACGTGAAAGACTAAAACTCTTCGTGGGCAAGATGCATAAAAAAGTGTTTGGACGAGATATTTTTAACCGCAAAGACCTTTCGTTTGAGCCTAACATGAACATCGCCACACCCCAAAACTATCGTTTAGGACCTGGAGATGCCGTGCATATCGATATTTATGGCGCATCGCAAAAATCGGAACAGACAACCGTTTCGCCCGATGGCGATGTGATAATTGAGGGATTTGGACCAGTACAGGTAAGCGGACTAACCGTTGCCGAGGCCAATGCTCGCTTGCGTTCAACACTAGGGGCGCGCTATAGTAGTTCGCGTGTACGCCTTACAGTGGGCCAAACACGCACCATCATGGTAAACGTTATGGGCGAAGTGAAACAACCTGGCACATATACGCTATCGGCTTTCGCATCGGTTTTCCATGCCTTGTACATGGCAGGCGGCATTAACGACCTTGGAACACTTCGCAATATTAAAGTGTACAGGCAGAACAAACTGGTTACGGTGGTAGACATATACGACTATATACTGAACGGAAAGCTAACTGGAAACGTAAGACTAGCCGATAACGATGTTGTTGTGGTTGGTGCCTACGATTGCCTGGTGAACCTAACGGGTAAAGTAAAACGCCCAATGTACTACGAAATGAAACGTAACGAAAGCGTTGGAACACTGCTAAAATACGCTGGAGGATTTACTGGCGACGCTTATACCAAGGCTGTTAGACTGGTGAGAAAGACAGGACGTGAATACTCAGTGTTTAATGTAGACGAGTTCGATTTCAACACTTTCCATCTCGCAGATGAAGACTCGGTGAGTGTAGATTCAATCTTACCACGCTTTTCAAACATGGTAGAGGTGAAAGGAGCCGTGTTCCGCCCTGGAATGTATCAGGTGGGCGGTTCTATCAATAGCGTTCGCACGCTGATAGAACACGCAGAAGGCATTACAGAAGAAGCCTTTACGGCTCGCGCAGTGATGCATCGCATGCGCGCCGACCGCACCCTAGAGGTGATACCAGTTGACATCGAAGGCATCATGAATGGCAAAGTAGCCGATATTCCCCTTCAAAAAAACGACGTGCTGTTTGTTCCCACAAAGGGCGAGATGATGCAACAGCAAACCGTAACCATACATGGAGAAGTGATGTATCCAGGCATTTATAAGTTTGCCGCAAACGAAACGCTAGAAGACCTGGTGTTACAGGCAGGTGGTTTGAAAGAGTCGGCCTCAACAACAAAGGTGGATGTGGCTCGCCGTATAGTAAACCCAAAAGCCCTTAGCACCGATTCTGTAATTTCGCGCACCTACACCTTCGCCCTAAAAGACGGTTTTGTGGTAGACGGAGAAGCAGGCTTTACGCTACAACCATTTGATGAAGTGTATGTTAGAAAAAGCCCAGGCTACAACATACAGAAAAACATCTCGGTGCAAGGACAGGTGATGTTTGCGGGAACCTACACGCTTACGAGCAAAAACGAACGTCTTAGCGATGCCATCAAGCGAGCAGGAGGCGTAACCGACTTGGCTTATATTCGCGGAGCACGTCTAGAAAGACGCATTACCCCCGACGAAAGACTACGCATGGAAACCGTTTTGCGACTGGCAGACATGCAAAACGGCAAGAAAGACACCTTAGAGAAAGAACGTCTTGACCTTGGCGACACGTACTATGTGGGCATAGAACTAGAGAAAGCATTGGCAGAACCAGGTGGCGACGCCGACTTGGTGCTACGCGAAGGCGACAAACTCATTGTGCCCGAGTACAACGGGACAGTAAAAATTAGCGGCAACGTAATGTATCCCAACACCGTGGCCTACGAGAAAGGTCGCCGACCTGCATGGTATATCAACCAAGCAGGCGGATTTGGAAACCGAGCAAAGAAAAGCAACACCTATATTATATACATGAACGGAACCGTGGCTCGCGTGGGGCATAATGCCAAAATACTTCCCGGTTGCGAGATTATTGTGCCCACAAAGCCCGAGAACAATGGTAAGACACTAACCCAATGGCTCTCCGTTGGAACAACAATGGCCGGACTAGCAACTTTGATAGCCACGATTGCGAATTTGATAAAGTAATGTACAGAGGTTAACATTCTAGTAGATAAGATGAGTAACAAAAATAACCATGCCGATATTGTCAGCATCGCCCGACGTATCAGTAACAAAAAGAAGCTGTTTCTCAAAGTGAGTATCATCACTTTTATATTATCATGCATTATCATTCTTCCCGTTCCACGATACTACGTTTGCAAAATTGAATTAGCACCAGAGATAGGTACGTCAGAAGCAGGCGGTAGTCTTTCGGATTTAGCGTCAACATTTGGATTGAATTTAGGAAGTGGCATCACTGGCGATGCCATTTCGCCCGACCTTTATCCAGAACTACTGAAATCAAACGATTTCATTTATAACCTTATCGCTTGTCCAATAAAGACAGCCGACGGTAGCGTTTCAACAACATATTATGAATATCTGCTCAAACATCAGAAGCAAAACCCCTTAACAGCACCTTTTCGATGGATTGGCAAACTATTTAAAAAGAAAAAGATAAGTAAGCCTATCAAATCCATCAACAAATTCAATCTCACAGAAGAGGAATCGAATATCTTTAGCAAAATAGGCGATAATATTAGTTGCCAAATTGACTTAAAAACAAGAAAAATAACATTGTCTGTTGAAGACCAAGATCCTTTGGTTTCGGCAACGATGGCAGAACAGTTACGTAAAAAGCTGCAAGAGTTTATTACACAATACCGCACAAGTAAATCGCAACGTGATTTGGAATATTATACAAAGCTAAGTAGACAAGCAAAGGCAGAGTATGAAAAAGCACGTCAGAGATATAGCACTTTCTCAGACTCAAACATGGATGCAATACTTGTTTCGTTTAACTCAAAAAAGGAAGACCTTGAAAATGAAATGCAATTGAAATATAATGCCTACACAGCACTAAACACACAGATGCAAACGGCACAAGCAAAAGTTCAAGAGACGACGCCTGCTTTCACCACCATCAAAGAAGCCTCAGTACCCTTACGTCCTGCAGGTCCTAAACGTATGGCCTTTGTTGCAGCAATGCTTATTCTCTCATGGCTTGTTACGGCCTTTTACTCCTGTCGTGATCTGTTTATCAATAGCTTCTTACACGAGGAGTAAAAGATGGCAAAGGCATTATACTTATTGGCTGTATTGTGCAGCATGACCTCTCAGATACCAGCTGTGCTTGATTCGGGAGGCGACCAATACCTCAAAGCTGTTTGGGTGTTGCCTTTTCTCTATTTGCTACTATCTAATCCTCGTTCTTATCTAAAGAACGAGCTATTGTTTTTTTATTTCTTTGTTTTCATTTTCGCCTACTATTGTTTTGTTTGCGATATGTTTACAGATGGGAAATACTTTACTGAAGATTTGTATAACACCGCCGTTTCGTTACTGATGACGACAGTGTCGTTCAACTTTTGGAAAAACCATAGCAGTAATGGCGTTCTGCAAGCTATTTGTCTTATCTTTGCAGTATCGGGTACGATATTAGCCATCAATGTCTATATCAATTTTCTACAAGGAGCAAGCGTTACCTCTGCCACTTATGCCTTTAGTGATAAAAACTCTGTTGCTCAGATTCTACTTTGCTGTGTTACGTTTGTTCTGATTTTCAGTCAGTCGTCTACTAGACTGATGCTTTGGGTAAATCGTTTTCTAGCATTAATCATGCTGTTCATACTTATCCTACTACGTTCTAGAGCAACCTTTGTAAGTGGCCTTGTCATTATTGGCTATTATATTTTCAAATCAGGAAATAAACGAGCACGATACTGGTTTTTTATTATCCTTTCCTTAGTAGTTATGTATATCGCCTCGAACACCAGCGCATCGGATATCATTTACAATGGTATTATTATGGGTGGGCGTGATGCCAGCGACGTAAATGATGTAAGTTCGGGGCGTGTATTTTTAGTAATGATTGCCATCGCGCAGATTCCAGAACATCTTTGGGTTGGTATCGGCGACTATTACGTAGACTGTATGCCTATCAACATCTTGCTGCAATATGGTGTTGTGGGTGTAATCATAGTCTTTACATTTCTTTTCTATCTCTTCCGCATCCTTAAAAAACACCACAAAACAGGAAAGATTTGCTCCACGGCCTACATTATCTACCTTTCGTTTTTGGTAAATGCGCTTTTTGAAGCGCGACCTCCATTCGGTCCAGGTGTACGTAGTTTTACACTTTGGATGCTGGTGGGTTTTGCTTTGGCCGAAATTTGCAAGAGCACCAAAAGCAAAGAGATAAGCAAACAGCCTATTCTTCCTACCACCAAGAACTCTTGACTTATGAAGTGGATAACGCACAAAGTGAATAAGCTAAAGCAAAGCAGTTTAGCTAAAGATTCGTTCTGGTCGGTTTTTGGAAACGGAATGGGTAATGTGATACTGTTAGTCACCAGTATGCTAGTAGCACGTATGCTGAAGAAAGATTTATTTGGCGAATTTGGCATGGTGAAGAATACCATGTTTTACATTGCCTCCTTCTCTACTTTCGGATTGGGCTACACTTCAACCAAGTTCATTGCTCACGCAATAGAAGAACATAGAAGTGGTGTATCTTCCATTGTGCGAGCTGTGTCTATCATCACACTAGTTTCATCCTTAATAATGAGTGTGCTATTGTTGTTATTTGCAGAACAACTAGCCCTTTATATCCAGACACCACAGTTGGCTCAACCCTTTCGTTTTCTGGGACTCATACTCATTACCAAGGCTGTTTCGACTACGCAAACGGGCATTCTTGCGGGTTACAAAGCCTTTAAACCACTGGGAATAAACACCATTATTTCGAGTTTGGTATTGTTAGTGGTTAGTTTACCGCTTACCCACTTCATGGACGTGTATGGAGCTTTGCTGGGTTTACTTTCATCGCAGCTAGTTTTATGCATAGCAAACGGCATTATCATTAAGCGAATTTCTCGCACACAAAACGATTTCCACAAGAAAAGCCTATCGCCAACAATCAAAAAGATCTTGAAATTCTCTTTTCCTGTGGCATTGCAAGAACTCTCGTATACAATGTGTAACTGGGGCGCAATGCTACTAATTTCAAAATATGCAGCAATTGGAGAGGTTGGTCTATTCACAGCAGCAACACAATGGGGGGCCATTATCCTGTTTATCCCCACCCTTTTACAAAACGTGATTCTGTCTTACCTCTCTGGTCTGACGAAAAACACAAAATACCATCAGCGTTTTCTATGGCAAATGATGGCACTCAACTTGATTTGCTCCATTCTTCCTTTCCTGGGTATTCTAGCGCTCTCAGGAGTAATCACCTCGTTCTACGGCAATAGTTTCGCCGACTTGCGTGTGGTCATCAATGTTTACGCATTTGCCACTATACCAATGTGTCTTACTAGCGTATTACAAGCAGACTTATTGGCCAAAGGGCACAATTGGATGTTGTTTATTCTACGTACAATAAGAGACGTTGTGATTGTTGTAACTGCCTATCTATTATTTTCTACACAACCCGAACAAAGCACTGCCCTCAACCTCTCACTTATTAATGTGGTGGCGTATAGTTTATCAGCAATAACGCTATTTGTTTTTCTACAACGCGCAACCAACAAGATAACGACGAAAACTAATACCAATTCTTCAATGCACACGCAAGAGGAAACCCAATAACCCTAGTAGGTTGCCCATATAATCAAAAAGAATTAAAGATGAATACGATTACTTCCAAATCGCTTTGCCTCATTACCAATATTGGTTCACACTATCGCTTCCCCATCTTCAGCGAGATGGCTAAGCTTTTTGCATGCCATTTTTATTTGGGCGACAAGGTTAATACGCCAATTAAAAGGTTTGATTATAATCAATTGTCAGGATATCAACAAACCATAAAAAACGTTTACTTCGGTCCGTTTTATTGGCAAAGGGGTTCGGTAAGGTTGCTTTTCAAGCCCTATCGTTATTATATCATCGACGGCGAACCCTTCTGTCTTTCCTCGTGGGCAATATTGTTGTTGGCCAAGCTTACCCGAAAGAAAACCATTGCATGGACGCATGGATGGTATGGCAGGGAGGGAACAATAAAAAGACTGGTAAAAAAGCTCTTTTTCTCCTTGCATTCCGCGTTGATGGTTTACAGCAAATACGCCATCAACTTGATGAAAAAAGAGGGAATACCTAACAATAAGATGTATTGTATTGCCAATTCGATAGATTCGGACAACGAACGAGCCATACGAGAGCGACTTATCCACAACGACATCTATCGCAAACATTTCGTTAACGACTACCCTACAATTATCTATTGTGGAAGAATACAAAAGAGAAAAAAGCTAGAAATGCTGGTGGATTGCGCTTCACAACTTAAGCAAGAAGGTCGCCCCGTCAACATTGTTTTCGTTGGAAAAGATGTTGATCAAGTTCGTATCGACCAATATGCCGAGACCCAAAACGTAGCAGACTGTATCTGGATGTATGGCCCATGCTATGATGATGAGGTTCTTGGACAGCTGTTTTACAATGCACACGTGTGCGTTTCGCCTGGAAATGTTGGCCTCACAGCCATTCATTCGCTCACTTTTGGATGCCCTGTTGTTACCCATAACAACTTTGCTTATCAAATGCCAGAGTTCGAGGCCATACGTCAAGGCGAAACGGGTTCATTCTTCGAACAAGGCAATCCGCAAAGTCTAAAGCGCGAAATTGAACGCTGGATATGTGTCGACTCCATCAAACGCAACGAAACAAGGCGTAAGGCTTTTGACGAAATAGATAGAAAATGGAATATTCATTATCAAACGGAAATTATTAGAAAGGTAATAAATGATGTATAACCCCAACCCTTCGCAACGTCTACGTGGCTTTGTTAGACAACAAGTGCTTAACGTTTTGGGGGCTTGGGCAACCCCCGCCCCAGGTATTCACATTCTGAATGGACACAGAATTGCCCACGAAAACGAGCCACACACTTTTAAAACCTTACTACAAGAGCTGTCGCAGAAGGTTTCTTTCATCAAAATTGAGGAGGCTGTAGAGCGCATAATGCGCAAAGAACAGCCCCACAAACCGCTTGTGGCATTCACTTTCGACGATGGATTTATGGAGTGTTACGACATCTTTGCTCCACTCTTGGAGGAGTTTGGCACTAACGCACTCTTCTTTGTCAACCCCAACTATGTGGATGGAGACGCTTCTTACATCGAAAATTTTAATAATCATGTTGTTCTTACCGAAGGAAAGACGCCTTTGCGATGGTCGCATCTAAAGGAACTGGCCAAACGTGGGCACATCATTGGTGCCCACACCATGGACCATTACATGATTAATACCAACGATGAGCAAACGCTTCGCTACCAAATAGAGAATTGTAAATCGGTGATTGAGCAACAAATTCAACAGCCTTGCAACTTTTTTGCCTTTCCCTATGGTAGACTTACGCATGCTAACCAACTGTCGATAGACATTGCATGCAATACCTATAAGCATGTGTTCTCTCAATCGAACTACAAACATTACTTTTCCTTTAATGGTAAAGTAATCAATCGTAGACATTTCGAACCATTCTGGCCTATTAATCATATCACCTATTTCATCAGTTGCAACAAAACCTACGAATGAGAAAATTGCTGCAAATAAACATCACTGCCAACTGGGGTTCTCATGGAAAAATTGCTGAAGGAATCGGAATGGCTGCTATAAAACAAGGTTGGCAAAGTTTCATCGCTTACGGCAGATGGGCCAACCCCAGTGCGTCTAATCTCTTTCACATTGGTAGTAGATGGGATGAAATGCACCATGCCATTAGCTCGCGACTGTTTGACAATCACGGTCTGATGTCTAAAAAGGCTACAGCAGAATTGATTCAATACGCAGAAAGAATAAAACCCGACATCGTACACTTGCACAACATTCACGGTTATTATCTTAATTATCCGCTATTATTTCAATATCTTGCCCAAAACAACATTCCTGTGGTTTGGACTCTACACGACTGTTGGACCTTTACCGGGCACTGTGCCCATTACGAATATTGCGGATGCGAACAATGGAAAACGCACTGTTTGAAGTGTCCTCAAAAGCATGCTTACCCCAAAAGTTGGCTAACCGATCGTTCGTATCGCAACTTCGAACAGAAGAAAGAAACATTCTTATCACTCAAACACCTAACACTTGTCCCCGTAAGCCAATGGTTACAACGACAGTTACAGCAGTCGTTTTTCAAGCACACACCCACACACCTTATATATAATGGTATTGATACGGATGTTTTTAGCAAACAAACGGAAGTAAACTGGATTAAAAAGAAATACGCCATCCCTGAAGAGTGTGCAATCGTTTTGGGCCTAGCTCCAACTGGTATCGTAAAGGTTTGCCCGATTTTCTTCAACTTGCATCACTCTTGCCCCCATCCATTCGTATTGTTCTTGTTGGATTAAGTAAGTCTGAACAACAATTAGCAGCACAAGCTGGCATTATTGCTATCAATAGAACAGACAACATTCAAGAGCTTTGTGCACTGTATTCTGCAGCAAATGTATATTTCAATCCCACCTGGGAAGACACATTTCCCACAACCAATCTCGAAGCAATGGCATGCGGAACACCTGTGGTGACCTACAAAACAGGGGGGAGCACAGAAGCTATAACACTCAAAACTGGGGCTATTATAGAAAAAGGTGACATACAAACAGCTGCCATCGAGATAGGACGTCTATGCCAACAGCCCGCCTCAACTTTCGAGGATGTTTGTAGGCAACACATTGTACGGTATTTCAACAAAGAAGAACGCTTTTTAGAATACCTCAACCTTTATGCACAATATCTATAAATTGAGTGATTGCTGTAGGCTAAAATGTTTGCTGGCAGAAAACATTTTAGCTTACAGCAACAACTCACAATACATTTTTCCACAGCTCTTTTAACCTATCTTCATATTTCGAGGCATGCGCAATGCGTATTCTCTTTAAGTACTTACCCAATTCTTTAGGCTGTATTTTGAGTAAA
>NZ_BAIZ01000029.1 GCF_000613445.1 Hoylesella shahii DSM 15611 = JCM 12083 | reverse complement strand
TAATATTATTCTATATTTCACTTAATAGCTGTAAAGACATGTAGAATCTGTGAATGAGAGGCAGAAGAGCAAGGAGACAAAGGTGAAAATATGCTAGCTCCACGCTTCATGAGCGTGAGGGCGGGAGATTTAAGGGGTTCGCTAACCCATCGTATTATATTGATTAACCGCCTTTAAGCATAGCCCATTACTGGTGTGTGCACCTTTTCATCTTCTCACCCAGCGCCCTTTCACCTCTCAACAGCTTCTATTTAACCATTCAGCTTCAACCCTTTATTCTTGTGGCAGCATCTCAACCGTGATGCGGTTGCCACTTTGAAGTATTTGCTTCATCAGCGCACAGAGCTTTTCGGGCGTCTGTTGCTTAATCATGTCGCGATAGCGTGTGTGCATGTTGATGCCATGACGGCGATACATGTTGATAACGCCACTCCAATAAGCATTGGTTTTTTCGGCGCTAGCCACACTCTTGAGCATATACTCTTTCACCTTGTCGAGCATAGCAGCGTCGCAGGTGCGAGTCATGTTATCTGCTTCGCGATAGATGATGGTCATTGCGGTGTCGCGTTTCTCGGGCTTTACGGGGCAAGTAACCAGCACCGAGTAGTCGTGATAGTCGCCATCGATGGTTGCTCCACCTTCAGCCGATACCGAATAAGCAGCAGATGCATCTTCGCGGATGGTTTTTAGGTAGACCATCGAAAGTATCTGACCAATCATATTCATGCGTACAGCGTTTTCTACAGAGTAAGGAACATCGGTGGTATGCCACATCACACAGGCCATTGCCTTAGGCGTTTCCATCTTGCGACGGAACACATTCTCTATTTTTCCTTTAACAAACGAACTGGTGAGATGACCCTTAACCACCTTACCCTTAGTGGGCAACGAGCCAAGATAACGGCAAATGAGCTTACGAAGCAGCGGTTCGTCGAAGTCGCCAATGAAACTGAAGGTCCATGCAGCTGCATTATCAGTGCGTTCGCGTGCTATTTGCAGAATGCGGTCGTAATTGATATCGGGTAAATCTTTTTCCAATACGGGCAACAAGCGTGGGTTATGACCGTAAACGGTAGCCACGAGCGAATCGTTGAAAGCGATGTCGTGATTTAAAGAGCGGTTCTTGAGAGCCGTGCGCCACGAATCCATGAGTGCTGAGAACGATTGTGCGTCTTTGGTGATGTGGCCAGAGAGGTAGAGATATGCCAGCTGCAGCATCGTTTCTACATCGCGTTTAGACGAGCCACCCGACATGCCCATGTACTTATCGCCCATAGACAGACCAGCATTGGCAATCTTACCAGCAAGAATTTTGGGCAATTCCATGTTGCTGAAACCACCAAGTCCGCTGATTGCGACAATGTCGTTGAACACAGCCAAGTTGGTATAATCCTTAGCTCCATAGAGTGATTTACCACCATGACCACTTGCGGCAAAGTTAACTTGGTCTTTCTTAAAGTCGGTTTTCTTCAGGATAACCGTTACCCCATTAGAGAGTTTGAGTTCGGTGTAACCCAGTTCGGCATTCTTCTTCTCCTTAACAATCTTGCCAGGACGAGGCAACTTCGTCATCAATGGTTTCTCTTTTACGGTATCAACATAGGGTTCAACCTTGGTGCTACGAGCAGCATGTACAGCTGCGAGCAGCGATTCGGGTGTGGGATAAACATTACCTTCTTGTTCGTTGTTGAAACTTACGATAACCATGTTGCGGTCGTTATTGGGCAACAACTGAGGAAGGATGCTATTGATGTCGGCCAAGGGGATGTTGGGTACCAACTGCTTCATTATCTCATAATAGTCTTCGAAGGCGGGGATAGCTCTTGCGAAAGGAAATGACCTTTGTAGTCGTCGGCAAAAGAAGCGTTTCCGCGTTTGTCGCGACCATTATAAGCCTTTTCCAAAGCACTGAGTAAGTTGGCCTTAGCGCGATCGTATTCGCCTTGAGTAAATCCAAACTTGGCAGCGCGGTGAGCCTCAACCAAGGCAGCTTGCAATGCAGCAGCCGACCCAGCCATGTCTCGTGGTGTGGCACTGATGGTGAAAGCGCCCTTCGTTTTGGCAAAGATAAAGTTGCCATCGGCAGCCGAAGCGCCAAGATAAGGGCAATCGGCCGACTTTTGTACAGCCTCGGCATAACGGTCGTTGAGCATACCTAGAGCCATATTCTTGGCATAATTGGCAAGAAGATAATCAACATTAGCCTTCTTTGAATCGGGCCAAACCTCGTGCTTGAACGACACCTCCACAGCACTGCTTTGCTGTTCGCGGTCTTTATCCACCACAATGATGGGTTCTTCGTTATCAGGCACAGCCACATCTTCAATCTTAGCCTGGTTTTCGGGGTTCTTTAAGGGGCCGAAAAGCTTTTTAATCATGGCTTCGGTGTGTGCCACATCAACATCACCAACAACGATGATGCTTGATTAGAGGGATGATACCATTTCTCGTAGTAGTCGCGCAACTCTTTAGGTTTGAAGTTGTCTACCACACTCATCAGTCCTATAGGGAAGCGAGCACCGTATTTGCTTCCCGAATATAATTTAAGTAGATTGCGTTCGAGCATTCGCATGTTAGGCCCGGTGCGTTCGCGCCACTCTTCGTGTATCACTCCGCGTTCTTTATCAATCTCGGCTGGGTCGAGTGTGAGCGCATTGGCCCAGTCGCTTAGAATCAGCAAACACGAGTCGAGTGCTGATTGGCGCATTGTGGGCACGTTAGAAATATTGTAAACGGTTTGGTCGATAGAGGTGTAAGCATTGAGGTCGCCACCAAACTTCACACCAAGCGTCTCCAAGTAGCGAATAAGTTCGTTGCCAGGGAAATGCTTCGTTCCATTAAAGCACATGTGTTCTAGGAAGTGGGCCAAACCTCTTTGGCTCTCTTCTTCCTGTATAGAGCCCACCTTTTGGGCAATATAGAAGTCGGCTCGATGTTCGGGCCAATTGTTATGGCGTATGTAATACGTCAATCCGTTGGGCAGCGTGCCAATCCTCACAGCTGTATCAACGGGGATAGGCGGGGCCTGATTAGCATTTTGCCCACGCAAGCTAGTGGGTAAAAGCAGGGCTAAAAAAGCCCAACCAGATAGAATTGTCTTCAAGTTATTCATTTTGTTTCGATAAGTGGTTTAGGTTTTTAGACAGCGTAAAACGTGCCACTGTTGCAAATAGCATCCTGGCAGAACCGCCCCGGATGTTTTCTCACTCCGCATTCGCAAGGTTATGGGGCTTATCTTATTAGGAAACACCCCTAAGATTATGTTAAGTTGGATAGTGCGATATGCGTATGGAGGAGTAAAACACACCGGGTGCGGTATCATCCTACCATCAACTAAATACGAGTATCATTAGTTATTGGGTGGCCAATGAAGGTTGGCCTCCCCACTCCATTCTGTTGAATTGGTGGTTCATCACTAAGTTTATAGGCATAGTAGGCTTGGTGAACTGTTTTTGCGAATGCCTTTAGTGTGGTTTTATACCAACGACAAGGTATAAGCAAAACCCACCAACTGAATCTTACATGATAGCCAGAAGCTAGTGCAAAGAGTTTGTTTTATTCTTTAGCTGCAGGTGTGGTAAACTTCACCTTTTTGAGTTCTCCCCACTTGCCGTCTACGTTCTTGGCAATAGAGCAAGCGTAGTAGGTGGTGAGTGGAGTGGCGTTCCATCTAGCTCTGTCTACACGGTATTGGTTCCAGTAGATATCTTTGGGATGGTCGGTTTGCAACATCTTGATTACGCCAAAATTACCCATGTCGGCCTTATTGAAAGCCTCTTCGGTGATGATGATGTCGCGATGCAAAGCAGCTTGGTCGTTAGGAGTGTAAGTAACATCTTGGAAATAACCACCCTTCTTGCTACCACCAAATTCACCAATCTTAATTTCTACAGTGGCTTCACCAGGTCCGCCAAGCTTCTTGGTTGTAACAGGAACCTTAGTAATTTCTTGGAATACACCATTTTTATCCCATGCCAACACACAAATCTCATAGTTAGCATCTGGCACCATTTCGCGCCAAGTGTGTTGCTTTTCGGTGGTATAATCTTTTCCACTAAATTGCTTAATCATATCGTAAGCATTAGAGAAGCCCATCATTGGTCCGTGTTCTTTCACGGTTTGTTCGATAGTTCCTCCTTCAAACTGGCAAAGTGCATAGCCAGCCACATCGGTATTGGGTGTGAACTTCACCGTAACGCTGTCGGGTCCGAGGTTGATAACCTGTGCCAACACTTGCGCCGAAGAGAAACCTTGTCTGCGAGGAGCAACAAACTGTGTACGAACTACCTTACCTGGCTTTCCATCCTTGCCATAACCGAGGGCGATGAGGGTGTATTCTTTTTCGGGAACAACCACCAATCCATAATCCACCAGTTTCTTATCCTTAGCATTATCGGTGTAGTGGGGCTTCTTTTGTCCGGTGAAATATCCGTCAACCACTTCATCTTTGATGATGCCAG
The DNA here is from genome assembly GCF_000613445.1 of Hoylesella shahii DSM 15611 = JCM 12083. Classification (GTDB taxonomy): domain Bacteria; phylum Bacteroidota; class Bacteroidia; order Bacteroidales; family Bacteroidaceae; genus Prevotella; species Prevotella shahii. Next base: position 39,724 of record NZ_BAIZ01000029.1, on the reverse strand, counting down.
CGATGTCTGATGTGAACAAGGCAAGACAATAAGCTTGGCATTCGGCCGACTTCTTAAGCGTGATAGTGGGTGCGCCGCCTTTATTGGCCACGCTAATGTTGAGGTTCACTTTGTCATTCTGCGCTTGCAGTGTAAACGCGCCAGCTAATAGCATCAAAAATGCGCCGGCAGTTCTTTTAAAAACCATCATATTTTGCATTTTATCTATATTTGTTTGTGCAGCTGCCCCACCCTTGTGGTAAGGGCAGCTGCTGTAGTTGTTTTTTAATATAAGTCGAGATATCCACTTGGCATAGCTACCTGTTTAATCGTAGAAACGCGTCCGCCTACATTATATTTTTTCATAAGACGTGGATGAGTAACTGGAACGGCGTAGTAAACGAGCACATCACCATTTTCGCAACCAACAACAAGGTGTGGATATTCACCATCAAGGCCCATCCAATAGTCCATCACATCATAAACCATGCAAGTAATCTTAGATGTAATACCTTCCAAGGGTATCTGCCTAATCGTTACTTCCGAAGCTCCAAAGTAAGTTCGATTGCCATCGCGTTCGATTGCATACAGATCTTTTCCTTCAGAGAAGAGGTCGGTATAAGCCTTCGACGAACTTCCGGTGAGATGCTCTCCCGAAGCAGTTAAGAACACCGTCTCATCAGTAAACAAGTGTCCAGGCACCTCATACGGGCTCATATAGTTCATTGTGTAGGTCAATCGACGTCCGTAATTATCTACAGCGAAGCAAGCCACCATTGATTTACCTTGAGTGGTATAGTAAGCTTGGAACCAACTATTACGATTATCGCGATATTCAGCGCCATTCATCGTTGTTAGGTAATACACCTTAGCATCAGCCGGCATTTTCTCTGCGGGCGAATAGAACTGATTAGAATGAAGTGTAGCCACGAAGCTACGATACTTATAGAAATCAGAAGAATTGACGCTTGTAGCCAAAACCACTCTTCGGTTTTTCTCATCGTAACATGGGATATTGGTAACTCCCCAGTTAGTGTGTCCGAACTTCGTTATCTTGTAACCAAGCGAGTCAATATAATAAGGTTCGCTTAGGAACTTTCCGCCCAAATAGTTTTTACCAAACTGGCGAGAGAACAAACGTCCATCTTTCGTAACCACCCAAGTTGAAGCTGGTGTATTCAAGCCACCATCCTCTTGATCTTTACGTCCACTAACCTTGAAATTATCAGGAATACCATCAGCAAATTGTGAACTGAGTTCCCATTCTTTCTTCAAGTTTCCAGCATTATATACTGTAGCATCGCCCTCTTCGGTGATAACAGTGAGCGAACCAGCAGCACCCACGTTTTTTGCCACAGCAACATCCAAAGTCTTTGGTGTACCAGGAATATCGTTGAGTACGTATCTACCGAAATCGTAATTTTGTTTGAGGCGTCCTTTCTCGTTAATGTAAACAAGTCTGAACACTGTTAGTTTACCTACATTTGTTTCAGTAGGCGATTTAGCAGAATACACCACAAAGTCGCCACCTCCAATAGCTGGTTTAAAGAACAGCGTACATTTAACCTTGAATGTTACGCCCGACGATTTCTCGATGATGGAAAAATCACCAGATTGCTCCTTAACAGGCATTTCTTCAAGCCCCATTCTCTTAAGAAATTCGTCGGTAGTCATCTCCTCCTTCAGTTGGTCACTAAACACCTTCCCGTTCATTCTCCACTCATAACGTACCTCTTGGCTACGTTGCAGCGAATCTAGTTTTCCCCAATTGAAGTATCTTGAGCCATCCAATTTAACATTTCGTCCACCATAAACCAACACCTGTATTGGTCTATTCATAAAGTTGTCAAGCCATGTAGGCGGTTTGAGCGACTCGTATTCATAATTACCTTCGTCACTAAAGCAGGATGCCAACATTAGTGGCATGAGCATTCCTACGAACACATATTTAAAGTTCCGCATAGTTTTTGTTTTTAAAGGTGTCACACATTAACGGTAATTGGCGTTCCGTCTTCCTCAACGGCTTTGTCGGGATGTTTGCCTAACCACTCCTTAAATTTCTGCACAAGCTGTCTAGCTTTCCAAGGAGTATCTTTTAACATCTCCTCGTTAAATGATGCCGTTGGGTCGATATGCATTACAAAGAGTTTGTATTTACGAGGAGAGTACTCACCCATAAGTAGTTCTTTCACCTCAGTATTCCACCAAGCAGGCTTGATGGCATCGCGAGTTAATATAACAACTGCACGTGTACGTTCAGTTTGTCCTAACAGCAAGCCACCTTCAGGAACTAGCTCCACCATGAGCCTCACCCCTTTAGGCAAATCTTTAAGCCTAGGTCTGCGATACATCTTAATAAGAATGGTGTCTGTTCGATTAGTAGCATTTGCTTCTGTAGCTCTTGCTCTAAAGGTATACGTGTCTTCCAACTTATATTCATCTGGGGTAGCCGTTGTTCCCTCGGGCACCACTCTCAATTTAAAGGTCTCATCCTTAGTCAAATTCCTTCCTGCCATATGTACCAGGAGTGCGGCATCCACAGCATCAACGTCATCGCTAAGGAAGAAGAATGATGCGAAAGTTGAGTCTGCTGTATGTTTCCCAGGCTCTTTTTCGTCAACATAATACTTATCGAAGTATATGTAATGGTCATCGCCAAAAGTGGTAAGTGGCTGTTCCTGACAAGAGGATAACCAAGCTATTGCTGCCAAAGGCAACATATAAAATAACTTTCTCATAAGCTATTGATATTATGCGTTAGAGATTTTCATCAGTAGGAATCGGCACAACCGACTCTGCTTTGGTGAAAGGTTTCACCGTATTATCACTGCGTTTAACACCTGCTCCTAACCTTTTATAAAGGTAGAACAATTGTCCTTCACTTATCCATTCGCGCTGAGCTTCTCTCACTAAATCCTTTTGAAACTCATCAAATGTAGCCTTTACCGCCAAAGAATGTCCTGAAAGTCCTCGTTTTTCGCGCATGTTATTGATAATTTCGTATGCGCCAGCGAAGTTATTTCTACGTGCAAGTGTCTCGGCTATAATATATCTCATCTCTGAAGTGCGCAATAACGGGAAAATACTCAGCGTCTTATCACGTTCTACAACATTATTCTCCTTAACATACCATTTCATTGACAGCTTAGTTTGGTATGCTCCTTCTGGTGTATAAAGCAAGCGTGTACAACGAATATCGTTTGCCGACTCATCAATGTTATCAACAGTCTTGAAAATATCTTGACCATCTGTATTAACGATAAACAACTGATCTTGCGCAACAACACTTTTCCTTCTAGGATATTGGGACAACATGTTTGAAATCAACCCCGTCTTAACATTGTCTCGGTACACACCCATAATTAAGTTGCCAACCATGCGTATATCAGAAGCTTCCTCTGGGCGTTCAGCGTAGAAGAATCCATCAAAGTTTTCTTCTTTAAATGGATAGTACTTCGTTTTATCCTCTGCCACAATCTCACAATTAATGATTTCGTCAGCACATTCCTTCGCCTTATCGTAGAAAGAGTCTTCGTAAGCGCCCTTATATTGGTATGCACGAGCCAAGGTTGCCGTTATTGCCCAGTATGAGAAACGATAACCACGTCCTCCAAAGAACTCATCCAACTCTTCGCGGTTGGTATAAATAGTTGTACCATAATCAAACTGGTTGTAGAAACGAGCTCTCCCTGATGCGCTAGCACCACTACCATATAATGAGATATCGTAAGGTTTCACCAATTCGCGAGCCTCTTCCAAGTCCTTAATAATAGCATCTAGCACTTCTCTTGTCTTCATGTGAGTGGCCAAGATATTAGGGAAGGTGTTCACATAGGGGATATATGCATTTCCATCATCGTCTTTTGGAGCTGGAGCAAACAACCTCAGTAGATCGAGATGAATGAAAGCGCGCAAAGCCTTTGCTTCACCTTCGATCATATTTTTCTCCATCTCGCCTTTTGCAAATTTATTTGGATCTTCTCCAGACACACTCTGAATGAGTCCGTTAGCTGCACCAATGCACTTATAAGCAGACATCCATAAGTTTTTAATCTCTGGTGTCAACTGCGTATTTTTGTAGTCACGATTTCCCGCAGCAATTAGTGCTCTACTGCTCAAGTCTTCATTTCTAACATTCACATTATACTGATTTGAGAAGAAGTCTACAAGTCCGCACTGCAGATTTTTGCCATAAAGCACATCTTCGGCCATGTTCATATACACGCCATGCAACACACTCCTGTAGCCGTCGCCTTTCTCAAACAATTCTTTCGATGTTGACTTTCCCTCAACAGGGACTTCCAACCAATCGTTACATCCTGTCAACGCCACAACCATTGTCACGGCCATTGCCATATATGATAAACTTTTCATAATTGTTTCTTTTGTTTATCCGTTAATAAGTTGCGCGTAACGTAAAGCTATATGTGTGCGCATAAGGATAAGAAAGTCCTCGCTCTACCTTAATTGTACTCCAACGACCTAGGTCGGCAGCATTGAAGACAACAGACAGGGAGCTGAGTTTGAAGAGAGAAGCAATACGCTTTGTAAAATCGTAACCTATGGCCACGCTACTGAACAACACATAATTGTTGTTCTGAACAAAACGTGATGTCATATTAGTAACGCCTCTCTCGCGTATTCCATAGAACTGAGCGACATCACCAACCCTATACCAACGGTCGGTCATAACACGTCTATCAACATTTCCTTTTTCAATATTGGCATTCTCAACTTTAGACACGAGTGTGTTATTGTACTCCTGTCCGCCATATGCATATTGGAAAGAGGTGTTGAGATAGATACCTCTCCACATTACATTGATACCGAAAGTACCTTGTATATCTGGATTAAGATCGCCACAGACAACCATGTCATTCTTGTTCCACACTTGCGTTACTGTTCCATCTTTCTTGCGGAAGAACTCCGTTCCTGTTGCAGGGTCGATACCCAACGATGGCACGGCATAGATAGACGATGTGGAGGCACCCACGTAATACAACAAAGGAAGAGCCGCTGTTCCACGTCCAGATGTTTCCGTTGCGTAGTTCTCACGTATCTTTTTGTTATACTCTTCCATTGCAGGATTTAGCTTGGTGATACTATTTTTGTTATGAGCCATGTTTGCATTAAGCACAATCGACCAGTCTTTATTTCTGAAAGCGGTTACGTTTGTTTTCAACTCAATACCTTCATTAAGCACACCTCCAACGTTTCCACTGTAGCTATCAAAACCTGATGAGGGACGAATTTTCACCTTATCAATCATGCGGTCTGTGGCCTTGTGATAATAAGTTGCCTCTAAATAGAAACGATTCTTGAACAATTCCACAGAAAGACCAAGGTCTAAGGTCTTTGTTAATTCCCAAGACAAATCAGGATTTCCAAATGTAGACAACAGATAACCTGGTCCTGTATAGTACCATGTGTTAGCATGTGTATAACTGCTTATCACATCAAAACGTGTAAAGTTAACCTTACCAGTTGAACCATACGTTCCTTTTACACGAAGTGTATTGATCCAAGGCAAGCGCTTGATGAAACTGTAGTTATGCACATTCACGCCCAAACCAATAGAGGCAAATGGAGCAAAACGACGTTCTGCACCAAATTGTGATGAACCATCAAGACGGAAAGAAGCATCAAGTAGATAAACTTCACCAAACGTATAGTTCAAGGCTGCTAACAATCCAAAGGTACGAACCTTTGTTTCGGTATCAGATGTCACGCCATCTTGAGATGCACTATACGAAGGTTTGTTTTGTGTACCAAGGCTAAATCCACGATAAGCGTAGCCTATTGGGTGCGAGGTTCCCTCTAATGCTTCAATACCAGTTGTCAAGTTCACAAAGTGTTTGTTAAAACGCTGGTTAAAGTGAAGCGCTGCATTCACATTCCATCTCAGGTCAGTGGTTTTGCCAATACTTAGCATACCACGTTTACTTTCTTCAACGCCCTTAAATGTAGGGTGCTTGGGGTCTACAAAACTATCGGTATCAGTTTGTGTTTGGCTAATACTAAACGTACCCCTCAAATAAAGAGTTGGTGTGAAATACACATTAATACCTAGGTTATTTGTAATGTCGGTTATGGTTCCTCTACCTCTATAACTTGACAATTGCTGTTGTTGCCAAAGAGGATTAACAATACCCGACTGGGGTAGCTTCTTCAGATATTCACCATCTTCACCATAAATAGCATCGTAAGGCAAATAATCGCCATAAGAAGAGAAGTCACCATAGGGTGAATCCTCGTGAGACGTGCGATTCACAGTAACATTATCTTGTATCTGAAGCCATTCACGCAAACGGTAATCAATCTTCAAACCACCTCCCCAACGGTTACGATACGAGCCTTTCATTACACCACGGTTGTTATCGTAGTTAAAAGCTAACTCGTAACGCATTGAATTTACACCACCTGAAAGAGTGGCACTGTTTCGGAAGTTCATCACGTTACGCAGTGGACGAGCCAACCAGTCGGTATTCACACCGCGTCTGATTTCGTTCAGTCGATTGTTATATAAGATTTCTTTTTCTTCCCTTTGCCATGCCTCTTTGGCTGTATAATAACCTGCATCCTTTTCCACTTGTAGTTTTTCAGCTGCATTGGTAAGATTATAATCCGACAGGTCGGGGAAGGTTAGTTCCATCGTTGTGTTGTAGTCCACGCGAATTTCGCCCACTTTGGGAGGAACCGAGGTTACCACCACCACTCCGTTTGCTGCGCGCGAACCGTACAGAGCGGTTGCCGCGGCATCTTTGAGGATGGTCATACTTTGGATACGGTTGATATCCATATCGTAAATCTTCTGCACTGGTACTTCGAAGCCGTCCAACATAAAGATTGGCATGTTGGGATTTCCTAAAAGACTGGTGCGACGCGTCAGCGCTTGGCCGTTGGCATCGAACTCTTGACGCTGTATGTTCGATGCACCGCGGATGTTGATTTCGTTGATGTGGTTGGGGTCTGAGCCAAATCCACCACGGTCGATAATACGGAAAGAGGGGTCGAATGCCTCCAGAGCTTTCATGGCATCCTTCACGTTTACCTTTCTCAACTCGTCGCCGGTTACCACGGTGGCCGTACCTGTAAAACTGTTTTTCTTCAGTTTTTGAAATCCTGTCACCACAACCTGGTCCAACTGATTGGCGTTGTCTTCCAGATAAACTGTTACAAATCGTTTCTTGCCCACCGTAAATTGGCGCGACTTGAAGCCGATAAAACTCACGTGAACCACATCGCCCACCGACAATCCTGGCATCACGAACTTTCCATCTGCTGATGTCACCGTGCCCTTAAGCCCATTTTTCAGCTTTAATGTTGCACCAACAACGGGTTCGTTCGTGTTGTTGTCGATTACAATGCCTTCAATCGTAATGTTGCCCGAGGTACTCGAGCCCTGCGCATGTGCCTGACTCCAGCACAACAACAGTGCTACAAGCCAGAACATCACATTCATTGGTCTTGATAAGTTTCTTTGCATAGGTATTACAATTTTCGAGTTTGTAAATCTTTTGTTTAACTCTTCTTGTTACATGTTTTGGTGTTAGTTGTTCGCCGGTTGATTGGATTTGCGATGTGCATCCTATCGCTTTCCACTTTGTTACCTTATTTTTGGGCCCTTATATATAAGGTGTTGCTTGGTGGAAGTGTAGCGGTTTAACCACCCCTATTGTCCATGGTATGCGCCACAAAACAATCTTTTGCAAATATACACCATTAATTTATACAAACAAAACGGGATATTCGGAAACAGTATTTTGTGTTGCACTGCAACAACCCTTTGTACAAAGGCGTATCGATACCATTGGGAGATTTTCAATTTTGCTCGATTTGCAACGGAAACACCCAATTTTTACCCTCTGTTAGCATAAATAAAGTTTGAGAAAATACGAAAAAGAGACCTTTAAAGTTAAATTGCGTCACGACACTTGCATAAAAACAATACTTACCAAAGACATAAAAAGCGAAGTTTTTGCAGGCGCAATAAGGGCTTTTTCTTGTCTATATAAAAAAAATCTCCCTACTTAATACAAGCTCATTTTATACCTATTTATGCCAATATTGAAGGCCGTTTCAGCGTTTCTACCGCAAAAAGCACCAAAATAACTGCAGAAATCATCTTTTAAGTAGAAAAAATTACGCTAAACGAACTATTTTTCATAATTTTGCTAACAAGTCGCCAATAACCTGTTGTGCTAATGGGGTGAACTTCGACTTTTTTGTGTATGTTGCAACCCTGCAACTGCAACAAAACTTTGTACGAAGTACCAACCTTAATCTGTGCAGGTGCCATGGAAGCGGCCTACTATCAACGAAAGCAAAAACAATGATGTGCGCCGACAAACAACATCCTTTACTGACATTGTTTGCACTAATCGCCGTGGTTTGCGCCTGCAACAACCGCACCTCGAGCAGATTGGAGCAGATAGACTCCTTGCTGAGTAAAGACCAGGTGGAGAAAGCCTACGCCATGGTTCAGGCAATCCCTGCCCACGAAATGGACAATAGCGATGAAATGGCCTACTTTACGCTACTTAAAACCGAAGCTGCTTATCGCGACATGCAACCTATCGACAATGATTCGATTGATATTCCTGTTTTTTACTACGAACAACACGGACCCAAAGATTTGCTCGCTCGTGCCTATTACTACAAGGCATGCATCCTTTTTTTCAACCGCAACAATGTTACTGCTGCCGTTAAACTCTTGAAAAAGGCCGAAAACGCTGCTAGGGGATATGGGGGCGTTGCACTGATGCACAAAATCTATTCCACCATTAGCTACGTTAACCTCACCACAAAAAACTATAACACTGCACTTGCCTATGCCGAAAAGGCGAGAAAAATGGCTATTAAGGGGAAAAATGATATGTGGCTGGCCTATAGCCTTACCTACACGGGTAATGCTTACAGTGGGTTGGCGAAACCCGATAGCAACCTCACCTATCTGCTTGAGGCACTTAAATATTACAAACACCTAGACACCGAAACGCAAACGGTGCTCCTAGCTAATATCAGCGATGCGTACAGACAACTGGGAGACACGGTGAAATCGGCCAATTTTATACTTCGTGCTCTTAAAGAACGCCCCGACAGCTACACCTATACCATCCTTACCGACTTGTATATGCGACGCGGGGAATACCAAAAGGCGTTCGACTTACTACAAAAGGCGCTGGCAAGCGATGATGTGTATACACGCGAAAAGGCTTTATACAATCTCTTTAAGCTAAAACAAAAGATGGGCGACTACGCTGGGGCTGCAGATACGGCCGACTCACTACTTATTTTTAAGGAAAAACAACAACAAGACTGGCAAACTAATAACATCTACGAAATTCAAAACCGATTTGATATCGAGGCCAGCGAACGAGAAATTCGCTCGTATCGCATCTATATGGCATGCCTAGCGGTGGTGCTGGTGCTGGCCGTGGTGTCGCTGGTGCTCTATCACAAGTATAAAGTAACCAAAGCTAAACGCAGCATTCTTGAGAAACGTCTCCTCATTAGCGAATATAGCGACCGCCTCGACCAGTTTAAACACTCGCAAACCGAAACAAACAAGGAGCTGAGTGCCCTGCGACAGCGCGTAAACAATCTTAAGGATAAAGAACTTAAGGTGCTGAGTAATGGCAAATTGCTCTACGAAAGTATTGTGCAAAACCATTCCACAGTGCACTGGAGCAACAACGATTTCATCGATTTCATCGAGTATTTTAAATTTATCGACGCGCCTTTTATCGCCTCTCTTGATGAAACTTACAACAACTTGTCTTCTCGCCAATACCTCTTCCTTATCGTTACGGGTAAGATGGGCAAAAGCGAAGCCGATGCTGGCGACATCCTCGGTATCAGTCCAGGAAGCGTGCGCTCTATCAAGAGCCGAATTAAAACAAAAAAGAAGTAGCCTAATGACTTCTACCTGCGCGCTATCTTAGGCCAGAAAGTCTCCCCTTACCTCTGCCTGACGCTTGTTCAACACTTGCCCACTAAGCTATTTCTGTTTTTATTCTTTTACTATGCGCACACCTGCCATATCTACACCAAAGCATGGCCACCCCTACCTGCACTGATGCACCATATATCAACAAGTTGATGGTGTTCTTAAACAATGTGCACAGTGCAATTTATCAATTATTCAGAATATAGAAAAACAGAATAACAAATGCGAAATACCAGAAAACAAAGAACTTTAAAGACCAAACAACACCAAAAACACGCAAATATTTAAACTTTTTTAAACTTTAAATACAACGCCCAATTTGTATTTTTTGTAATTTTGCCATGACATAATAATCATCTGGGACACGCTCTTCAGCTCTGGCTCTGCTGCTAATCGCATCAAATGCGCACGCACCGCTAAAGAAGCAAGCACAATGCCCCACCTAAACACTACGTGGCAAGCGCGAGCAATGCTCGCATAACAAGATGTAAACTCGTGAAAGGCAAATATTAGAGAGTAGAGAACTCAAAATTTAGCATGAACAAACGTAAAATCGCACTACCACACATGTAAGATGGCCGAAATGCCACCCTAAGGCATATCTGCAGCCCATCTCGGCACACGCTCTTTGCTCAACTATGCTACACCTTTTCTAAGGTGTAACTTAGCACAGCTGCCCCAGCATGCCCCAAGACACCGCTCAACGGCCACCACCCTGGCACAAAGAGCGAATTACTGTGCGCACCATTGCCACCATAGAAAAACAAATTTGAATTTAGAGTTAGTATTTAAAAAATCAAGAACCATGCACACCAAACATGCTTTACCTTTATTGCTGCTGGCCTATAGCCTCACGACTGGCGCACAAAGGCAGTTCGTAATCACGGGAACAATGCTCAACGATTCCCTATGTTACTCTGAGGCTACCGTTAAAAAGGTGTATTTAACACACGAAGTGAACAGCCAAGAGGTGGTGATCGACTCGGCCACTGTTATGAACAAGCAGTTCTCTTTCAAAGGGGAAGCTCCCGAAGTAGTTACTCCTTACACCATCACGGGCTTCGACAATGGAGCTGTTCAATTGTTTCTCGAACCTGGAAATATCGTCATTCAGCCCTTTAACGCCCAATATCCTTCGCATGCTAAGGTTGAAGCACACTGGCCAACAACACCATCGCAGAATATCAAAGACTTACCGATGAAATGGGCAAAAAAGGAATGCAACGCCTTGATAGTATGAAACGGGGCATGTCGCTGGGCGAACTGGCAAATAAGATGATGATGGAACGCTACCAGTGGTCGGCCAACTGCGCCAATAGTTTCGACCTTCAAGCTGCCACAATGCACTTTGTTTGCCAACATCTCAATTCGCCCGTGGTACTCTACATCATTAAAAATCAGCTCTTGCAATACTTTAAACCCGAAATCATCGAATCGCAACTGTTTAGCGCCATTCCTGCCGAAACACGAAAACACCCCATCTACAAAAAACTCATTAACCTGGTGCGCGCCTCTAACATGCAAATTGGCAACCCCGCACCCGACGTGGAGGGCGAAACGCCCGATGCAAGACGCTTAGCCTCTCGCAATTTCGCGGTAAATACGTGTTGCTCGACTTCTGGGCTTCGTGGTGTGCACCTTGCCGTCGCGAGTTCGCCTTTATAAAACGGGCGCTAAAAACAACGGGCGACAAGGCGCAGTTCGTGGTGCTTAGCTATTCGATTGATAGTAAAAAGAAAGACTGGACAGATTGTATCACAAAAAACAAGATAGCCAACGACGACTGGCAACACATCACTACCCTAAAGGGCTGGGACTCGGAAGCCCTCAAATTGTATAATGCCACGTCGGTTCCTTGCACAATACTTATCAGCCCTAAAGGCAATATCGTTGGCTACGACCTGCGGGGCGAACAACTAATCAACACCGTAAAACGATTAAAAAATGGAGAACAACGCCATGACTAACACCCAACTTCAAAACCCATTGGCCAACACCAACACATGGTGTCGCACTGGCCTAAAGCAGTTTGCCACCCTTCGGCACGCCACTTTGGCCTTGGCCTGCACGCTGCTTCCGCTCAACACTGTGGCACAAACACCCACGCTTCCCACACCCGAGCCCCCCACGCAAACTTGCGTTATACGCGGACAAATTGCCTCGTTGGTGGCTGCTGGCGCTAAAGCCAAAGTAAAAAACGTGTCGCTCTGCGTTGATTACGGCGATGGCAACCTGGTGAAAGTAGCTTCTACCGTCACTAACAAGGGGCGCTTTAGATTCAATCGCGACGTAACACCCATCAGTCCCTCCATGCTCTACTACATCACTGGGGCTGCAAGCAATGCCATCCCATTTTGGGTAGAACCTGGAGAGGTGAACATCGTGGTGCCTATGCCTGGACAAGAAGGTGGCGTAAAGGTTACCGGCCCAACCACCAATACGCTTTACCAAGCTTATCTGGCGCTTGCCCAACAGCGCGATAGAGCCTACAACGATTCTGTTTTGGCCCTGCAACGCCGCATGGGTAACGACTTTATGGCCACTAATGCTGGTAGAGACGCCCGACAGGCTTTGCGAGCTGCCACCGAAGTGGAATGGAACGCCAACCGAATGCAATTCTTACTCGAACACAACGACCTGCCTCTGGCTCCGCTTTTGCTACAACGCGACATGCTACCCTTCTACAACAAAGAGCATGTTAGACAACTGGCACACAGCATTTCGCCGGCTTTGGCTAAACATCCTTACACCATCGCTCTAGAAAACAGTATCAAAGCCTTGAACCTGGGAGAGGGAAACGAAGTGCCCGACATCCGTCTACCTCAAGAAGACGGTAAGACGATTATGCTGAGCGACCTACGTGGAAAGCACGTGCTGCTCACTTTCTGGGCTACATGGGCGCCTGGATGCCTCGATGAAATGGAGAATTTAAAACGCATCTACGACGAAACACGTAACGCTGCCGACAAGTTTGCTATGGTAAATATGTCGATCGACAGAGAACGCGATGCTTGGACCCGCACCGTAAAGGCGCTGGGCATTAAAAACGAAGGATGGCTGCAAGCCTACGACACGCAAGACAAGGTGTCGCCCTCGGCCAACCTCTTCGGCGTTCGCGATATACCTAAATGCATTCTCATCACCCCCGACGGCAAAGCCATCTCGTTCACACTGATGGGCATCGAATTGTTTGCTCGTGTAAAGCAAATTCTTTCGGGCGACTTGTATTATCTCAACAACGACACGGCCGACAATAGCAAATAAAACGCAGGTCTCACCTCGCTTCACCCTAGAACTGGACACTTAGCTTACCCAATGATAATGCTTGGTTAGCCACTTCAAGGGGCAAACTATCTGCTCAACATTCAACCTTGGCTATGTGTGGCCCAAAATCTTAAACCCAACTAAAAACAAAGCTTCCAGACAGAGCCACACAAAAACTCAATAGAATGTACCTTTTCAACCTGCACCCACGCAAATAATCGTGCAAAAGCAGACTAGCAAGGGCACCTATACCGCCAAAACAAGCAATTTCGAGTCAAAAACGCTTGCCATTTGTGCGATTGTTATTAATTTTGTGCGCGTTATCCATGGGGTAGCGCGCACATTTTCGTTTATTGCGCCTGTCCATCCCATGCAAATGGGCATCGCACAGCATGCCACGCACTACACAAATGCCATATAAAAAACCCTTTATGCAATGAAAGAGAAAATAAAGACAATACTAGAAGATGCACTACCCTTGGTGGATTTGGATTCGCAATTCTTAATGGCCGAACTTGATTCGCTAGACGTCACAACAATAATGATGCTTCTATCGGATAAATTCAATATCCATATAGATGCCACAGACGCCACCCCCGCCAACTTCAAAACTCTTGACACACTCGCCGAGATGGTTAAACGCAAGATGGCCGACAATGCTTAGTATAGAGGCTCACATTGAAAAACATGCGCAACACACACCCAACAAACTGGCTGTAGTATGCGCCCACGGTGCCGTCACCTATCAGCAACTGTTGCAACAAGCCACCACACAGGCCCAACAATACCAGGGCATGCAGCAACAAGGCGTTGTGCTTACAGCTACTTCAGATGTGGAGTTTCTCGTGAGCTACTTCGCTGTGCACATGGCTGGTGCCGTAGCCGTGCTCTTGCCTGCCACCGCCACCCCGCAACAGGTGCACCAGATGCAAAATGCCTTGCATTCTTTCATCTTCCCCGAGGTTCGGCCGACGTATTGTTTACCACAGGCACCACAGGCACACCCAAGGGGGCTGTGATTAGCACGCAAGCCATAGCAGCCACTGCCGAAAACATCATCCACGCGCAGGCTTATCGCCCTGATATCACCTTCATTATTCCCGGTCAACTCAATCATTTGGGCTGTCTCTCCAAGGTGTTTGCCACACTGGCAATGGGCGCCACTTGCCATCTAATGCCCAAACTCGACCTCAACGAGCTGTTTGCTATCTCTGCCCAGTGTAAGGATATGGCTGCAGCAGCCTTTCTCGTACCCTCGTGCATACGTATGCTTACCCATTTTGGCGGTAAGCAAATGGAGGGACTGGCCAACAAAATGGCTTTTATAGAGACAGGCGGCGACGCCCTAGATGCAGCCACTATGGCCGACATCCACGCACTTTTGCCCAACACACGCTTATTCAACACCTATGCGTCTACCGAGACGGGCGTTGTTTCCACCTTCGAGTTCACCCATGAGCATGTGGCTGGATGCGTGGGAAAGGCACTTCCTCACACCCATTTCGACATCACCCCCGAGGGCCATATACGTTGCTGGGGGCGTTCGTTGATGAGCGGATACTTGCGCATGGGTGAGCAAACCACCTTCGAGCCCTTAGCCGATGGCCGTTTCACCACCTGCGATTGGGGCGAGATAGACGAACAAGGGGCCTTGCACTTTAAATGCCGCAATAGCGACATCATCAACACCGGTGGCTTTAAAGTTAGTCCGCAAGAGGTGGAATCGGTTGCAAACAGTTTTCCAGAGGTTAAGGCTTGCGTTTGCATTGCTGTGCCCCACCCCATTTTAGCAGGCACTAAAGTTGCTCGTGGTACCCAACAACCACATGCCCATAGTGCCCAGAGATTTGGCACGCCAACTAAAAGCACATTTAGAAACCCATCAAGTGCCACTCTTCTACGAGCAAGTGGAAGATTTAGCACTTACTCCCAATGGCAAAATCAATCGCAAATGGTACGCCAATAAATAGCGGTCTTTACTAAGAGGCCATGTTATCGCGCTGATTTATTTGCCTTATCTACTGCAACACATTGTGCTTCGCGCCATATTGAATTTGCCATTGGCCCATAATGGGTCGATGGCTTTTTCTTGGTCATTGGTAAGGCCACCAATAAATTGTTAATTCGGTAAATATATTTTACAAAACACACTTCTTTTGCTAACCATTCTAGCTCAAAAACACCACCAAAACATAGATAAAATACAGCAAAATGGGAGAAAATGCGAAATGCTTCGCCACCCTTTCGACCCTTGTTTTGGTTATTTACTATGCTTTTACGTTTCTATTTCAAGAAAAATCGCGCCAAATTTACAGCGAGAAACACAAGAAAACGCAAACCCATTCTTTGCCTTTGAAAAGCTATTTGCTGCAAAACGCATTGCTATATGCACCAAAATGCAACGCTATATGCACCAAAACGCAGTGCTATCTCTTGCTAAACGCAACGCTATTTGCTGCATTTTACCCAATAACAAGTGGAAAACCGCCCTAAAATGCACAAAAATTGGGGAAAAGCACCATTTCTGGTGTAATTGCCCGATGAAGAACGATTAGCTTACAAGCATCCTTCCACTTCAATCACCCTACAGTTAACGTTCTGATTTACAAACAATTATAAATACGCCATCTATTCACACCCTCATAAACACCTATCAATCAAATCATTACAAACTTAAAAAATACGCGAGAATTTAAGGCCCATGCCTAGATTATTTTCGCCGAGCGCACTCACAATGTTAAAATCTGGTGTGAATATTTTACATTCATCACAATGTTCGGCCAAGCTATGCGCCAGAATAAATGTTGCTATCAGCTCGTGGATGTATTGCCGTTAACACAAGATTTGCCTTGCCCAGTTAGCCCATTCGTCAGAGCGAGCGATTCTTTGTGCTGCATGGCTGCATACTATGTCTTCGAGAATATGCCCGAGCCATTGCCCGTGCGTATTGAAAAAGTAGGCTACTGAAACTTTTCTATGCTAGCCCTCGTCCCTTCCTTGGGCGCTTTCTTACCCCAAACGGGTGTAGGCATTGTGCAAATTATAAGCAAGTTGGTAAAACAAAATAACCCCATTACAAGTAAGTGCAACAACGTTATCACTTACTTGTAATGGGGTTACTCGCCTTACAGTGCCGCGAAGGGCTATCAATCAGGTTTCTGTATGTTTTCTTCGCCTTAGGCGCTATTCTCCATTGCTACCACACTTATAAGTCAAGCCAAAGCACACACGGCTAATAAAAGCCCCAAAGAGCAGTAAACAAGTGAGCATAAGGCATAACACGCCTATTTTATCACCTTATAAAGGCGTTTGGCTTCGGCTCTCGACTTAAAGTTAAAGTGCCACCACTCTGTGCGAAGGGGTTTAAAGCCAGCATAGCGCATCACCTGTCGCAGCAATTGGCGATTTTGTTGAGCCTTACGACTGATAATACCCTTAGTCACCAGTTGTGCTTCGTTGTCGATATGAGCCGCCATTCCTAAGTGGTCTATTTTTGTACCCATGGGTAGACTGTCGCCTTTGGCATCGCATAAAGTGATGTCGACGGCCAAACCATAGTTGTGCAAACCACCACCATGAGCAGGATTGCTCACATAGATGTTCATCGATGTATGCTTCACCTTATCCCACATCTTCTGTTGTATGTGCATAGGGCGCGCAGCATCGTATATTTTAAGGCTTAGTTCGGGTCGCAACTGCTTAAGTCGTTGTTGTGCCTTTACAAGCGCAGCTGCCGCATCGGCATGCAAATAAGCCTGGCGCAGGTCGGTATAGAGCACCGAACCCACAAAGTTGTCGGCTCGGGCATACATCAACGACACTTGCAAAGTGGGGTCTAGCTCGCGCACATTTACATAACCAGCTTGACTCAATGCTGTTTCTGTCTTACTGGTTTGTGCTGTTGACGGAAGAACAAAGAACGAAAAAAAAATGAGAACCTTAAACATCTTTACTATTGAAACAAGTAATTAATAGCCTTACGAGGTAAACAAGTGATGAAGTAATAGCTAATCAAGTAACCAAGTTAATGAAGTAATCGCTAATGGGATAAACAGGTTAAAGCGAAAAGAGTTAATGAGAGAACAAAACTTGAAGATGTTAGCCACCCTTTCACCCTTTCACCTTTTCATCTTTTTCCTCTTTTAAATCCCAACATCACCATCTTTCGGGGTAACTCTTTAACCAAAGTAGCCTTATCTCTCTAGCGAGAGACGCCAAAACAATCGATAATGGCGCAACTTACGCATGGTGGCTTCGATGTTATACCGCATGCCAGAGCGCACAGCCGTGTTGGAATGATGTTTACCAAAGTTGCCACCTATAAAAACAATATCGAGAATGGCATCCTGATACTGCGCATCGCTGGCACTAATGGTAAAAGGAAACTCGTTGGCGGGCAAGTTCAACTTATTGATGAGCACAGCCCCAATGGCACAAAAAGCCCGATAAAAGCCCATAGCACGCAGATGCTTTTCGAGCGCAACACGGTCTATTGTCTCACAATGACGATGCAAAAGAACGAGCAAATCGCAGAATTGGCGCAATCCCACCCCTAGTTCCACCAAATGATGATAGAGATGCAGAAAGGTGTAAAGCACGTTGAGCGTGGGCGGAAGTGTGTTGACAGCCACGCCCTCGATAGACACCTGCTCGATAGAAGCCTCGGCCAGCAGACGTTCCCAATAAGTTTGGATGGCATGGCTGTTAAACTTCATCATACAGAAATGCATCTCCAAAGGCACATCTTTATAAGAGAAGTCGCGATGTTGCATGCTCTCTTCCCCCAAGTGTGATGCCCCAAGCCTTTTGCAGCAGCTGTTGGGCACGAGCAAAGTGTTGGGGACACAATAAAAATCAATGTCGCCCGGCATTCGCGTTTCAGGATGAGGATAGAGTAAAGCCAGCGTTTGCCCCTTAAAGATGCGATAATCAATGCCATCGTTGGCCAAAATGGTTGCCAACTCTTTAGCCACAGCGTTAACCTTGTGGTTGAGTTGTTCAATCATCATGGTGCGCGAATAGGCCAGAAGCGCATCGGCACGCTCCAACCTCACATTGTTGCGTATCAAGGCGCCCATCACTAAGCCTCTATCGTTTGCTTGGCAGAAGCCTGTTGGAGCTTAACAAACTGCTCGTGACTGAGAGAAGTAAAGGGTAATGGCTTTTGCCACAACTCATTGTGAAGAACAGAATACAGCATCATGCCGAGATTAAAATTGAAAAGGATGATTATTAACCATAAAAATGAAGATGCAAGCCACAAGGCCAGCAATAAAAAGCCCTAAATGAGCAAGATGGGAGCGGCAAGACACATAGCAAACGTTGCCACAGCAGGCATCGTTGCTCGTCTTTACCGCCCCCATCTCGTTATATGGGCATCACAACCAAGCTTTTAATCAAGCTCAGAATAAACAGAGTTTTTGCTCTTAAACTCGGGCACAATCTGTTTCATTTTGCGCACGATATTCATATCATCATAGGTATGCGAGATAGATACCAGTTCCATCACGTCGGTGTTCACCTGTTCGTAATCGTACTCGCGCACCTTTGCGATGCGTATTTTGGGGTTGAACGAGGGCAAAGTACCCTCTTGGTCGTTGAGCACCTCTTCGTAAAGTTTCTCACCAGCGCGCAAACCCGTATATTCAATCTCGATGTTTTTAGCCCCCGAGAGTCGAATCATACGCTTAGCCAGGTCGGCAATCTTCACAGGTTTACCCATATCGAACACGAAAATCTCGCCGCCATTGCCCTTTGTACCCGCCTCGAGCACCAGTTTACAAGCCTCGGGAATGAGCATAAAGAAGCGAATGATGTTGGGGTCGGTAACGGTAACGGGGCCACCAGCCTTAATTTGTCGTTCGAACAGCGGTATAACCGAGCCATTAGAGCCCAGCACATTACCAAAACGCGTGGTAACAAACTGCGTTGTGCCATGGATTTTGCCCTCTTTCTCGGCCTTATCAAGCGCCTGCACGTAAATTTCGCAAATGCGCTTAGAGCAGCCCATCACGTTAGTGGGGTTAACAGCCTTATCGGTAGACACCATCACAAACTTCTTTACGCCATATTTCAGACTAAGGTCGGCCACCACCTTTGTGCCCCAAACATTATTTTGGATACTCTCGCTGGGGTTGTTTTCCATCATAGGCACGTGTTTATAAGCAGCGGCATGGAACACGTAATCAGGCGGAAAGCCGAGAAGATGCCCTCCATGCGGTCGCGGTTAGCGATAGAAGCCACCACGGTAGAGGTTTTCACGTTGGGATAGTTGTCGGCCATCATCAGGCGGATGTCGTGTTGTGGCGTCTCAGCTTGGTCTACCAGCATCAGTTCGCCAGGTTGGAAGAGACACACCTGCCTAACCATCTCGCTACCAATACTACCAGCCGAACCAGTGATAAGAATTTTCTTACCGCGCAAGAGATTGCCCACGCTTTGCATATCGATTTGAATTTGGTCGCGTGGCAGCAAGTCTTCGATACTAATTTCCTTCAGTGTGTTAACCACCTTAGACGAATCTTCACCATCCCATTCTTGCACACCCTCGGTCATATAGATATTAACGCCAGCCTCGATGAGCATATCTTGTAGCTGCGTGTTGTCACGGAACACCTCGTTGCGTAAGGGCGACACCAGCACGGCATTGATACGATTTTCCTTAATTACTTTGAGCAAGTCTTTATCTACAGGATACACCTTTTTACCCATGAGATAATGATTGGTGAAAGTATCCTCGTGAGTGATAAACCCGAAAAGTCTGAACTGTTGTGGCTTTTGCGCAGCAATATTTTTAGCCAGTCCCACGCCACCTTCGCGCACACCATAGATAAGTGCACGTTTGGCCCGTTCGGTATCGAACACTGTGTCGTAGATACCCTTAATCATGATGCGGAAAGTCCACAGCAGGATAGTAGTAACCAGATAAATAGACACGATATGCCTTAAATGCAACGGCACGAGGTACTGATGCGTTTCGGGCGTGAAGATAATGAAATAATGAAGAATGGCTACAATAACAAAGCCCAACCCCATTGCATAAGCCACCCGCTTGAGGTCGATAAACGACGAATAGCGTATCACACCAGCATAAGTGTGGAACACACGGAAACCAATCACATTAAACAGCTGATAAAACAGCAATGTGTTGATAATGGGCATGATGTTGGCAGCAGTACGCGACAAGCGGAAGAACAGCATGCACACAAAAATGCCACCAAGAATGCAAATGAGGCAGTCGATAAGGAAGATGCACCAGTAAGGCAAAGACTCTCTACGGAAATACCAGTTAACTAGTTTATTAAAAGACAACATAAAATCTAATTCTGTTTTTATACTTATGTATTATCATCACTTGCGTTGCAGGTGTAGATGAAAAAACTTCTTCATAAAAAGAAGATACGCCAAAGACAATACCACAACCACTGCGGCAAACATAATCAGGCCAGGCTTCAGTAAGTAAACAAAACAAACCAAAGCTTGCAGACACATGTAAATGGCAGAAACCAAGACATGGGGCATCTTTAATTCGTTGGCCATTATCTGATAAGCATGCTTGCGATGGGGTTGGGATAACTTCTCATGCAGTAAAATACGATGAATGAGTGTAAGCGTACCATCGACACCATAAACAGTGAGGAAAGCAAACCACGAGAAGTCGTTGGTTAACAACACCAACTTGCAAATAAAGAACAATATGACAAACGCGATGGCCACAGCCCCCACGTCGCCAGCAAAACACTTGGCTCGCGTTCTAAAGTTGAAGAAGCAGAACACAAGTACAGAAATAAGACTAAACAAAATAAAATTAGGGTCGACAAACTCAATGATATGGTGGTTAACATACAACAACGCCACCAACACCACAGTGGCATAACCTCCAGTAATGCCATTCACGCCATCCATGAAGTTGAACACATTAATAGCCCCTGCACAAACGAAAAGCATAATGGGAATAAGCCACCACAAAGAAGAAGTGATTAAGCCCAACTGCTGAAACATTAAAAGCATGGCTACAAAATGTACTAGAAGCCTAATGCGTGGCGGCAAGGAGCTAACATCGTCGTAAAAACTGATGCAAGAAATCATCAACATCCCCACGATAAACCACGGATAAGCAAAACCCGAATAAAAAAAGTAGACCAAGACAACAAAAGGGAACACTATGCCGCCTCCGCGCAAGGTAACAGCCTTTGACGACCCGCGTTCAGAGGGTCGGTCTACAATATTGTACTTCGAAGCGACTTTAAAATACAGTAATTCGAAGACAAATGCAAGAACAACAATTAACAGATAAATCATCTCAATGCTTAATAAAACTCCTTATTGTTTTTTCAAGACCCGCTTTCGAGTCGATGGGCAACCGGTCAACACCCAGCGCCTTTTTTATCTTTTGGTTAGACACTACATAACTCTCGGTTAGCTTAGCAAGTCTTTGGGTGTTAAGTGGCAAGTGCAACACGTTACCCACCTTAGCCAATAAGCCTATTAACCCAGGCGAAACATTCCAAATGCGACATTTCTTACCCATCACGCCACAGATAATCTCGATTAGGGCGTTTGTAGACAGCGGATTGTCATCTGCAATATTATAAGCTCCACCAGGAATATCTCTGTTAAGTAATTCAGAAACGATGAGACAAACATTGTCAATAGAAGCAAACGAACGACTGTTGCTGAATGCGCCCAACGGCCAAGGAATGCCTTTAGCCACCAATTTATAAAGCAAGTTAAGATTGCCTTTGTTACCCTCGCCATGCATCATACATGGGCGTAAGATATATACCTGCTTGTTAGATGCAGGATGAGTTTGCATATAACGTTCAGCTTCGAGTTTGCTTTCGCCATAAGGTCCTTTGGGTTTTGGCTCATCATCTTCGGTCAGTACACTAGTACCCAGTTCGTCGGCAATGGCCTTCACCGTGCTAAAGAAAAGGAATTTAGAGGCCGACGAGTTTACGAAATAGTTGTAAAGATTAATTGTGAGGTCTCTGTTCACCTTGAAATAAACGTCAGCCTTAGCTTGGTTTTTGGTATCATGAGCCTTTCCTGCAAGGTGTATAATGGCATCAACTTCGGGCAAAGAGGCATTATCGAGGTCGTTCCAGGTATATATTTTTTCAACGCCAGCCATTTTGCCTGCTGTACGCGCCAAGCCGAAAATGCGATGTTTCCCAGACAACTGGGTCACAAGATTTTGACCAACAAAGCCATGCAAGCCTGTAATAAGTATGTTCATGCTATAATGTTAAATTCATAATGCGGTGCTAAGATTTTGCGTAAGTGATTTTGCACCTATATTTTTTTACTCCCTAATATTTTCTTTTATGTTTGAATCAAACTAGGAATATGCACTGTGAGCAGTGCCTTAAGAAATTGAGTATCCAAAAAAAGAGGCATTGCTTAAGACCTTTAGATTTGTGTTAGGCTTTGGAAGATGGAGCATACAAGAGCTTAATTTCTTCCCACACCCTAAGGTTATCAAAGTTAAGCGTAACCCATGAGCGTACTTGCTCTTTAGAGAACGAGCGTTCGCCCTTATACATCTCCTCAATAACTTGAGCAAGCTGTTGAGGTGTTCGGTTGACAAACACACCCGTTTGGCCATCCACAATCGAGTCGCAACAGCCAGTTACGCGCGTTGTTATCACAGGCACACCCATCGACTGCGCTTCGAGCGTACCCGTGGGGAAACCTTCTCGATAACTCATCAACACATAGACATTCATCATGGCATAGAAATATTCCATGTCTTCGTTCTGAAAATCGGTGAAAACAATCTGCGGATCGTTCTTTATCCTGTCTTGAACCTCTTGTGGTAAGGCGTCTCGTTCTTCGAACATTCCCACCAAGAGCAGCTTAAGTCGAGGGTTATTAGCCTTAATCAACTGGAAGGCATCTACCAGTTCTATTATTCCCTTATCTCTTACGAGGCGTCCGGTGTAGCCTACAACCCAGTCGGTTTCATTAATCCCCCATTTACTTCTAAACTCGGCCATCTTTGTGGGGTCGATATTCTGTGGATTGAACTTGCCTTGCGTGTCCACCCCCGAACAAGTACCCTTACCCAACACAATTTGTTTACGTGCAGGAGCGAGTTTGTCTTTGATGCTTTCTTCCAAAACAGAAGGACTAACGCAGACAATCTTAGTTGCTAGCAGAGAAGCAAGCCGGTCTACACTCATGAGAATGAACCGTTTGATTCCTGTAGAAGTTTGGTAAACCAGCCCATGCCTGAAGTACACCCGTTTAGGAACACGCATCAACCAGGCAGCCACCATCGACAGGAGCCCGCCTTTCGGGGTATGTCCCACCACAATACCCGTTTGTGTCTCTTTGATGTAACGACAAATTTGCCTAATCGACTTAAAGTCTTGAATGGGATTGATGCTTCGTAGGATAGGTATTTCGCGATAGCCAAAATGGTGTTGTTGTGCATAAGGAGCCAAATAAGGGCTTTCAGAGCATACAACATTTAATTCGTAGCCCAATTCTCGGAAGTATTCAAACTGTCCTCCCAAGAAATAAGGTATAACGAAATAAATATTCACCACATGTAGTATATGCTTATCGTTATGTTTCATTGTCTAATAAATTGTTGTTGAAGAAATTGTGTGAGCTGCTTCGTTCTTTACCAATATTGAGTGCACATAAAAGAGAAACGCTTATTTGCTATGCATCAACTCTTGATAAACAGCTTCGTAACCGTCAACCATCTTTTCAATATCGAACATCATAGCGCGTTGGTAACATTTCTCGGCCACTTCGTCATAATAGGCCTTATCATCGTGCAGTTTTTGGATGATGCCAGCTAACGCCTTAGCATCTTCATGGGGGAACAGCACGCCATAACCTTTGGTTACCTCGCGCAACCCATCAACATCGCTCGCAATAAAGGGACGACCCGACGACATACCTTCGATGTTGGAGAGGGAGAGGCCTTCATAATGAGACGACATACATACAACATCAGCCGTATGGAGAACATTTGCCACATCTGTTCGGTTTCCCCAAAACTTAACACGCTGTTGCGTACCCTTAGATTGGGCATAATGGCGAACCTCTTCAAAACAATCGCCTTGCCCCACAAGCCACAATTCGTATTCGTCTTGAGGTAAAAGGGACATAGCATCAATAAGTGTTTTTTGGTCTTTTTGTTTTCTAAAAGCAGCAACCATTACAACTATAAACTTATTTGGTTTAACGTTTTCAAGCGGTTTTGCTTGATAAAAGGCTGCCACATCCACACCATTATAAATAGTTGTAATAGAATCATAGTAATTACCTATATAATTCTTCAGGTTCTCTTCAGCCTGATCGGAAATACAGATAATCTTTCTATATCTATTGTACATCCACTTATCAATAGGTTTCCACACAGGGTTATTTCTTCTTCTGTTCGTTGTATTATGTTCAGTCGTGACAATCACTTTATTACAAGCGAGATTAGCTAAAGCAACAAAAAATTGCGGCGAGGTATTGTGCGAGTGAACGATGTCATAATCCTTCATTATCTTACGTAGCTTTGGAATATAACTAAAGCTATAAACAGAGCCACCAGTAGAAAGGTTATAGACTTTACATTGTGTTTCGCGAAGCCGCTGCATAAAGGGGGTGTTAGTACCATCAAACACTACAACATCAACCACATGCCCACGTGTTCGCAGCATCCGTGTGATATCTACAACCAGTTTCTCAGCTCCTCCCGTGTGCAGGGAAGTAATTACTTGAAGAATGCGCATATATTGAACTCTCTATTACTTTACCAAACGTAGGTCTTTAACGTGCATCAACCATCCCAAAGGCCACACACACATCCACATCCATCCGATATTGGGTGCAGGTTTGCCCTTTTTACAACACAATCTAAATCTCCAATAGTTAACAGCAGCCTTTAGCTTATCTTTAAAAGGAATATCCAACGAAAGCATTTCGGCATAACAGGTGGTGCTGGCGATGGGGCTTTTCATACGAATCTCAACAATTCTGGCAGTTAATCCGCCATCTTGATATTCCGCAATATAAATGGGCTCGTTAAAATACCTAAGCTTATATTTACGAGCTATCCTATTCCAGATTAGTACCTCAGGGCAGAATTTTTCATCGTCAATTTCAGGGAAAGGGAATTCTTTCATAACTTCTGTGCGGAACACCTCAGACAAATCCCCTAGCACATGATATTTACTTCTAATCTCAATGGAATTACAATCTAAAGTAGGTGTAGGTAAGCCAGAGCCAACAATACGCCCATCGGGGTATGCATCCACACCAGCTACACCACCAAAGTTTTTATCATCTTTTATCTGTTGATATACTTCCACAACCCTTTTAAGTGCATCTGGTGGCAACATATCGTCGCTATCGGCAATAAAGAACAACTCGCCTTGTGCTTGTTGCACCCCCTCGTTAATAGCACGATGTTTCCCGCCATTGCGCTTAAATACATATTTGATTGTTATTATCCCTTCCTCAATAAAGGTCTTAACCACCTCGCTTGTATTATCAGTTGACCCATCGTCAACAATTAACCATTCAAAATGGTGATAAGTTTGCTTCTTAATAGAAGAATACAACCTTTCTAATAAATGCGCCCGATTATAAGTGGGTGTAAAGAGAGTAAGTTTTATGTTCATAATCATCGGTGGAACTTATCGTCTGCGTAGTTTGGATTATACTCATATCTATCATAGATGAAGTCTCCTTCACGTATTCCATTCGTAAAGAAAGTCTTATATGGTGTAAGTAGCACTCCCCATCCAAGAACAATACGAACATATAAGAATACTACAACAGCGTAAACAATCAATTTGTTCAAAACATTCTTAAGAGAAGTGGATAGCACCACTGTTAACGTACCAATAAGTGCCAGTACGAAATACCATCCTAATCGTCCCCCATTCTCAGAACGAATAAACAGCAATAGAATAGCACAGAAAGTCAATGCTACATTAAGGAGGACTATTTGCTGCTTATCTTTTCCTATTTTGCTATAATTGGCCAAAATAACCCATAAGAAGAATACTGCCTCTAAAAGGTACGCAACGCGGAAACCACTGGTATCTTCAAGATATTGTGTTGTTCTTTCTTCTAGGCCAGATGTAGAAGAATAGGCCTCGAACAATGACGAGGACGCACCAGAAACCCCAATTAATAAACATAATATCATGAGCACCATGATTGCACCTATACTATATTTCTTAATTGGAATAAAATAAACTGGTAACAATATAAGTGCAGAATTATGAAAAGAAGCAGCTATAAGTACAACGATGACAAACTTCCAAAGTTTACGTTCATAAATAAATTTAAAAGAGAGGCCAGCTATACCAACCCCTATCATCTGACGTAAATATGTAAAAGTAAAAAAGAACAGTAGTCCAAAAAACAACAATAATGCTATCCGATAATCTGAAGAATAACGTTTGATATTAATATAATATAGTAGGTATATTAATAATGTCACCACAAAAATAAATATATAGCGGTTAGCTGTAAAATAAGATATTAGAATATTAAGATACGCGTAACCCAATTCTGTGGGATATTGCAGAAAAATGTATGCAGTAAGTACATTTCGTCCTTCTTGTCTTATATCTGCTAATTCGTCAAACAATTCACCATATATATATCTGTCATAACCACCCAACATATCAGAAATACCGACAAACAACGCTAATCCTATCATCCAACATGCGAGATAAGCTGTATTCTTTGCTGTCTTTTGGGGCAAGAATAAAGCACCAGCCATGCGAAAGCCAAAATGAGTATATATATGTACATCTCCTTATTTTTTAAACAATTCCATCAATTGTTGAGATATCCGCTTTCTTCCATGTTCTCTGAAGATAGCTTCACGCCCTGCCTCTGCCATCTGCTCATACTTCTCCACATGATGGGGAATATCCGTTAAGGTAGCTAATAATTCTTCATTAGAATGATACTCCACACACGACACGCCATTTTCTACCGCGATATTCTCCAATGCGTATGGTGTACCCACAACCAATAAGCCATTAGCCAAGGCATCAAGAACCTTGCCCTTTGTGCCTGTGCCAATGGCTATTGGCGTTAGCTGTATATCGTGTTTACATACCTCTTCTATATAGTCTGGCGCAAACTTTACATGTTCAACATCATAACCTAGGGCGTTTAAGGAATCTACATGCTGCTCCCAGCCTTTTCCTAAAAAGGTAAGTTTATATGCTTGCTGGAGTATAGCAAGATTATCTTTATTCGCAAACAAATCAACCATCTCATCTGCCCGTTCTTTCATATAAAAATCATAACGACCAGCTATCAATAGTTTTATTTTGGGATGGGTAAACTTAATCTCCTTGGGAGTCTCTGGGAGTTCATAGTGCGGATGGCGCAAAAAAACGGCATTAAGATTAGGGTTAATCTCTTGTAGGAAACGCACATCTTCTTCACCCACCAAATGCGCTACTACATTATCAGACGCATCATAAGCACGTTCCATTCTATAATACTTGCGATAATTAACCACGCAACGGAAGAATTCTCCTGCACTAGCAAGAGTAAAACGACAACCTAGCCTACGAAACCAATGCAATGAATAACAATCAGGAACTGTGTGTACCCGTTTGAACTCTTTAAATTGTTTTAGTATACCCGAAAACTCCTGACCATACACCCACACCGCATCAGGTTGAGTAGTTTTTATCTGTTCAACCATAGACTTTGGTAATCGAATATAATAACCGATGGGATATTTTAGGAATAGGCGGATAAAGGTTAAATGCAGTTTTAAGATCCACGTGAAAAAGGCTGGTTGCTTCAACACATGTATCTTAACACGCAGCTCTTGTTCTACGCTCTTAATTGTATCTAGAGATAGTTTATTTGCATTATAACTATATATGTCTACCTCTATCCCCTCAGGTCTTTCCACCAACAAATGGTAAGGATGCCCCGAGGGGCCTCCCATATTTTCTTTATAAGGAATAACTGCCGTTATAAAAGCTATTTTCATTTGAATATCTCGTTTACGACACCAAGTAATGCATTCTCGCCATTGGTCTCTATGAGAAATGCCTTTTTACAACCTGCATTTTCTGCAGCCTTAATATCAATTGCACTATCGCCCACCATGTACGACTGAGCTAAATCTATATTTGAAGCCTTTTGTGCTTGTACAAACAGTCCAGCTTTGGGTTTGCGACATTCGCAATCAAGCTTATATTCAATGCGTTCTCCGTCAAAGCCTTTATCGGTGTGATGAGGACAAAGGAACAAGCCATCAATAAACGCGCCTTCCTTACCCAAAAGCGTTTCCATCTTATTATGTATCTCTTGCAGTTGTTCAAAACTACAATCACCGCGAGCAATCACGGGTTGGTTAGTAACCACCACTGCCAAATAGCCAGATTTATTTATCTGCTTTATAGCTTCTGCAGCCCCTTCAATTAATTCGAAGTCGTTGATATCAGTGAGAAAACCATTTGTCTTATTGATAGTACCGTCACGATCTAAGAAAACAGCCTTTTGCTTAACAGACAAGTTATGAGCGGCGATTTTGCCTGAGAGTAGATCGTTTTCCACTTCGACCAGTCGCTCGGGAGTTCCCATGTCCTTAATATACTCAGAGGTTTCGTAGGCATAAATTTTCCCGCTCTCTATAGCAGGCTTCAACACATCTCTATCAAGGTCTACCTTATCAAGACTTGGAAGTTTGGCTCTTGCTTCCTCAAGCAATCGAGGAGAAATCATTTCTATACCAGCATTAACGACATTTCGATAATAGAGTCGTTCGTCTTCCTTATTCATCCATTTCACCACCCTATTTGTATGAATGGGCATGCCACCATTAGAAGCTGGCAAGATTTCTGTTACAATCAACGAACTATCAAAAGGATGATTATTGGGATGTACAGTAAGACTTGCTAGTGCTTCGTGATCTTTGTGGAAATTAATGAACCGATTAAAATCAACATCGAGCATCACATCACCAGACATCAGTAAGAAATCTTCCTGCAATTCTGGCATTCTAAATAAAGCTCCAGCCGTTCCAAGTGGCTGTGTCTCTATAAAGTACGAAATAGTTACACCCCAACGGCTACCATCTCCAAAATAGTCTTTAATTACTTCGCCAAGGTGTCCAATAACCAAAACAATATCAGTAAGTCCACTGGCTTTCAGGTTTTCAATCTGCCACTCCAGAATAGGTTTGCCGCACACGGGGATCATCGGCTTGGGTAAATCGCTTCGCACTGCAGCGATGCGTGTACCCTTCCCACCGGCCATAATTACTGCTTCATTATCTCTAATTTTCAAAAAAACGACTTTCAAGCATCAAGCACAAACAATGATACACAGGGAGGTGCAATTCCTGAACCATAAATGTTTCTGTTTCGGGAACCCTAATGCACACATCTGCATAGTTCATCATCTTACTCTCTTTTTCTCCTGTAAGTCCTATAATATGAAGACCACACGCCTTTGCTACAACAGCGGCATACAATACATTCTTGCTATTGCCTGATGTAGAAATACCTAAATAGACATCGCCGGGCTTACCATAACCACCTACCTGCTGAGCAAAAACCAACTGAGGATCGCAATCATTCATAAAGGCAGTCATCAATGGTGCTTGCGCAGTAAGGTCTATTGCAGGCAATCCACTTTGTATGTTCTCAGCGATAGTTGCTCCCAGTTCTTCGTCAACATTCTTAAGCTTCTCTGCAAAGCTAGAAGAAACTCTTCGCCCAAGTTTAAAGCCCTTCATCAATTCACCAACAATATGACCAGAGTCGCTGATGAACCGCCATTACCACAAACAAGTAACTTACCACCATTTACATACGAGCGTTCTAATATCTCGTAAGCCTCTATAATACTTTGCTTACAGGCAGAAAGGACAGGATACCTTTCTATCAACAGTTCTAAATGCTTATATACTTTATTCTCCATTATCGTATTATCAATTTATGAAACAAGTGTTTCCGACAACTACAGACCAGTGTCGAAAATCTTCCATCCATGAGCACCACCATCGGTAAATTGGAAAGGCATAACAAAGCCTCCTAATGACTTAAGGGCATTCTCTACCAATTTCTTCTTTGTTGGCTCTAGAACAAACATGATAAAACCACCTCCACCTGCACCAGATACTTTTCCAGCTAAAGCTCCTGCAGACATGGCCACATCCATAGCTTCTTGTATCATGGGGTTGGTAATTTGGTTTGCCATTTTTTTCTTATTTTCCCAACCTTCACGAATAATATCAGCAAAGGTGCGTACATCACCCTTTAACAGAGCTAATTTCATATCAACAGCACTCTGTTTAATCTTGTGCATAGCCTCCACAGCATCGGTCTTACCTGATTCTGTATTTTTCTTTTGCTCATCAATGATTGCGGCACTGCTTCTCGAAGCGCCTGTAAAATATAAGAGCATGGAAGACTCCAATTCGTCCACAATCCAACGCTTGATTTTAAGAGGATTGACAATCACCATGCCATCCTTCAAAAACTCCATATAGTTAAATCCACCAAAGGCAGCTGCGTATTGGTCTTGTTTGCCTCCAGACAACTTTAAATCAACACGTTCAATTTCATAAGCCAATCGAGAAATCTCATAATCTCCCAAAGGCAAACTCAACCATTCAACAAAGGCTTTCAAAATGCAAACCACCATTGTCGAAGAGGTTCCTAAGCCAGACCCTGGAGGGGCATCATTATGTGTTGTTATTTTAAAAGAAGACATTTGAGGAGCAAAGTCTTTCACAACCCTATTATA
Source organism: Hoylesella shahii DSM 15611 = JCM 12083 (assembly GCF_000613445.1). GTDB lineage: Bacteria > Bacteroidota > Bacteroidia > Bacteroidales > Bacteroidaceae > Prevotella > Prevotella shahii. The sequence continues at coordinate 8,778 of NZ_BAIZ01000029.1, read as the reverse complement.
CACCCCTTTTATCAACGATGCGTTACCATCAATAGGCAACGATGTAGCAAATGGGTATTCTCCAGAGAAGTTACTATCCAACGAGTTAATAGATATCATCCCATCAGTAGTTTCCTCAATTGTACAATACGCATACAAATTAATTGTTGCGTTAAGAATTAAACCACCATAAGTATCACTATAAGGCGACACATCTGAGCCACCACCGGCCAGCCCAAGTCGCAAAGGGGCTTTGCTACGTATAATCATTTAAATAATAATTTTCATCTATAACTAAACAGAACTAACTAATGTTTTGAGGTATTTCCTTCCGTCTTCTTTTAATAAATAACCTAAATGACGTACCCCTAAATTAACTGCGTAATACAAACGAGCTAATAAGTAAGTGGGATATTTCATATGAGTTTTAAGGATGATAAAGTGACTCTTTATCTTAACTGTTTCTTTCCATATTGAAGGTGTTGAACTTTGTCCTTCTAAATGTTGAATCTTAGGTGCACTAAGAATGTATCCAGAATAACCCACCTTTTTCATCCGATATTGTAACTCTCCTTCTTCTCCATATAGAAAAATACGTTCATCAAATCCTCCTACAGCATCTATAGCGACACGAGGGATAAACATATCTGCTCCTGAGATACATTCAACCTGTTTATCCTTATAATCTACTGGAAGATATTTTTTTATATGCAGCAATCGTTTCAAAAATTCTGCTATTGTAAATGCAGGAAAATAGAAAAAAGAGCAAACATACTGCATCGCATCTCCAAATAAGTAGCAGCAATAAAGCCCCTTGTCACCATGACACTCTGCATAATCAAAAAACTCTTTGACTGCGTTATTCAACAAAATTGTATCGGAGTTCAACAAGAAAAAATATTTGCCTTGTGCTATTTCCATTCCTCTGTTATTTCCATAGCCAAATCCACCATTCTTATCTGAATATATATATATTATCCGTTCGTCATTTTCAAAAAGCTCCTTTGAACCATCTGTTGAAGCATTATCAACTAGAATAATTTCATAATCTATTCCTAATGTCTTATCTATAACACTTTGTATGCAATCTGAAGTTAGCTTCTTTGTATTATAATTAACTATAATTATCGAGACATCCATTATTAACAATATTTAAAACACCTAACATATTACTAGCAGTTTTTTATCAAGACAACACAAGTATGTATCCCACTAAAAAACTTTGAATAATTTACGAGAATACACATATACCAGTAAAGCCTCAACAAAAGAAGAAAACATACTAATATAAGCAGTATACAACACTGAATATCTTGTAAGCAAAAAAGACAAGGTCAAATGCACCAATGAGACTGCTACTGTCATATACATCAACTCTTTTGTTTTCTTATAATAAAACAAGAAATTACAAAATTGCAGATACACACACTGAAAAAAACAGCTCATACAAAGTGGGAAAAGATATATCCTTGAATCCTGGTATTTAGAAAATACAACTGGAATAAGTAGTAAACATATACCATAAAGCAAAATGCTAAACACCAAATAAAAACCTAACATGTAGATAGTTTGCTTGCGTAATTTCTCCTTTACGCCCTCCTCCCCCAACGACAATGATTTAAATATATATACTGAGTTAGATTTGTTAAAAGCAGAACCAACTGAATATATGATAAAGGCAAAATTAATGGCAAAACTAAACAAGCCACAGAAGAGGGAGAAAAATTAGAATTAATAATATATCTATCCATGCCCTGCCTAAGAAAACCATTACAACTATGAGGAATCAATGGAATTCCATAGGCCAACGTTTCTTTATAAATTTCTGTGGTTGGCTTTGATAATGTTAAATATTTCTTTCGTATAAGTAGATATATACCTATAATAATAAAAACAGTAGCAGCGATTATGTTCGCTTCTACACGGCCATACCAATCTTGATTTAAAACGATAACGAAAAAAAGAGATGCACATATATTTAACAAAGTTGAGACGACAGTAAAAATCCCATACTTTATCGACTTTTCTTCTAGTCGATACACGTCTAATAAAAGATTATAAACTATGGCTGTTGCACATAGATATATACACCATAGCTGCATTGGCATTTCTACACCTGCAACATCCTTAATGAAAGAATGAAAAAATGATACCGACGCTATTAAAAGGGCAGAAACGATAAGCGTTACTATTAAAACGGCATTGATGTATTTCGACAACACATCTCTTGTTACTTTAAAATATTTTATGCTTATAATTCCTGATGTGCATAGGCAAATAACAAATGAGACAACACTAACACTTGTATAGAACAAGTTAAGACTTCCATAAGAAGCCGGTAATATGTACCATGAAAGAATTATAAGTAAAAAGAAATTAAGACCTTGATTAAGGAAGGAAAAAAATGCAAAGACTCCACCATCTCTAATAGTCTTGCTATGTACTAACTTAAAAAAAATGGCTTTCATTGTTTTTTGCCAATAGATTTTCAAAAGAATCACGCTCATACGCATCAATAAAAGACCCTTCTGTACGATTAATTATTTTTACATCTCCCATATAGTTCGCAAAGGCCCTTAAATCCATATGGCTCGTAAAGGTTTCTAGTTGTGACGCCAGAAAGTCGACTAATTTAATCGGATTCCCTTCGTAATCTCTCCAAACATGCTCAACATCGCCATAATAATGCCGATTAACTAACACCACTTCATTATTTTCATTAACCTTAATGTCTTTCATCCACGAATGTTCTAAACCTAAGAGGTTGATTTCTTTGTACCCATTAAGAATTGAAGCATATATGGCCCCGATACTCACATTTGTACCATTAGGAGAAATCCATCCTCTCTTGAAAAACCACATCTTTAACTTATTAGCGAGGCTCAATTCTGGACGCCATACATTATTGCTATACCGACGAACCTTTACAAAAGGATTCTTCTCAAAGGTTCGTTTCATCGATACGGGAAAATTATAAGGTATACAAATTGTTATCTCCCAATCTATTTTCTGAATATTCTCCCAGCATTCCTTAATACCTTCCTTTTTAGGTTGCTGCCAAAATATCATATCAACAATAACATACATTTTAGGTTTAATTCTAAAAAAGATGTCTGTATTGACACTTAAGTTAACAGCACAAAAGTCAAACTCCTTAAGCTTTTCAAAATTTTCTTCAACTAAAGTAAATGTTGGACCATTACCAAGTACGCACAACGGTTTTGTTTGAACCTTTTTGTCAAATTCATATTTAAATCTTTGAAACTGAAACTGATAAAAAAGTGGCCTCCCCAATAAAGAAAGGTAGTCAGAGAAAAAAGTCAAAATTAAATGAACAATGTGGCGAAACTTCTGTATCATAAGGAACTAACAAAATTCGTTTTATATAGTTTTCTATAGGTCATAAAACCTTTTATAGTTTTTGCTTTCAATTTTCGAAAGGATTGCGATTGTTGTTTCATAATAGAGTTTAGCTGAATTCTCCTTCAAATAAGGATTCTCAATAACCTTTTCAAACTCACTAATAGCCTGCTCTATTCCTGCAACAATTTCGTTCATACTGCAAGTTACATCAATAATACTATTCCCTTTAACCCTACCTGTTTGCCTATCTCCGATATTAACAGTTATAGAATTAAGAGAAGGGACTTCAATTATGCCACTACTTGAATTGCCTATTAATGCGATTGATTTCTTGACTAGATAATGATATGCATCAGGATGTAGGTTTTCGTAATAGTGCGTATGCTTGTGCGTCCTGCAGAAATCCTGTACGGCTTCTCTTATCATATCTGATTTTGTATCAGCATTTGAACCAATAAAGCAAAACTCATAAAGTGGCAGAAACTTTACTATAGCATTTAAAAGTTCCTTGACTTGTAACAAAGGTGATTGTGTATTTAGCGTTTCTGGATGGAACAACACTGTAAAGCATTTCTTCTCAGGTAATAGTCTAACTTCATCGCCTACATTATTCTCATCAATAGAAAGACAATTCTCTGCACCTAAGGCACCCAAATTAAATACAGTTGAAGGATCTTCACCAAGTTGTATCACTCGCTTCTTATATTCCTCTGTAGAAGTAAAATGATACTGACTCATCTTTGTTATACCATGACGTATAAACTCATCATAATTACTCAAAGTAATTTCTCCGCCATGTAAATGTAAAATTGGCAAATGTTGCATTGCGGCTGCTATTGCAACAGAAAAGATCTCATACCTATCACCTAATATAATAACTAAGTCGAACCTATTACTTTCGAAATACTTACCAAATTGTTCAAGCACAATCGACATGGCCGAGGTTGTGTCACTGAGTTTATCCACCCTTAACGGTATTGGACACTCAAAACCTATTTTAAAACCGTCATCTTCTATTATTGTCTTTGCTCTTCCATACTTAGCATCTAATAACGCCCCAGTAATTAGTATTGAGAGGTCAACACTACCATCCATATTAAGCAGTCTGAGATAGTTTCTTACAATCCCATAATCTGCTCTTGAACCTGTTGCGAAACAAACTTTGTACTTTTGCATACTTTCTAGTAGTTAAGTCACCAAAGAAAACTAAATTAACAACCAAGAACATTCACCACACGAACATATTATTTCATTCGCTCTGACATTAACATCTTTGCAAACTCATAATCAATGGCATAATCAACATCCACAGAATCAACATCATTCATAACATACGACAAAGAACGTACCCCATAGAAATGCTTCTGTTTAAGGTATGCTTCAGATTTACCAAGAAAAATTGCCCCATTAGGCGAATAATAAGAAAAAGACTGACGTCGATAGGCCGAATAGTCCTTATCAAAATACTTAAGACTTTCATCTTCATCAATCATGTTTACGAGATCCTTAGTAAACTCAGATTTCTTCATAGAAACAAGAAAGTCAAACGAATCGTAGTTTCTTTCAAACTTTGAAATAGCCTCTTGTATATGAATGGATGTACGTAGAGGTGAAGTTGGTTGAAGTAGAACAAAATAATCATATTTATCATCTAGCTTTTTCAACACGTCTTCAATAACCATAAAAGAAGTTGCCTTATCGTTAGCAAGTTCTTCATCTCTTAAGATTACCTCAGCACCATAAGATACTGAGATATCTGCATAATGCACAGAATCAGTGGAAACAATGATTTTATCAAATAACCCACTTTCTTTAGCAGCAATGATTGAATATGCAATCATAGGTTTACCACACAAATCGATGATATTCTTATCTTTTAATCCCTTGCTACCAGCTCGAGCTGGAATAATCGCTAACCTCTTCATATTATATCTCTATTAATTGATCTTCTGTAAAATCTTTTATGGCCTTGGTGCCTAACACATTATACCACTTCATAGGGCTAACTCCATTACCAGGTCGTTTACAGGTAATATTCGACTCAGTTAGAACATCTCCTTTTTTAATAACTGTTTTGGCTACTATTGATTTGCGAGCAATAGCAATATTGCGTTTTTCTGACTCCGTAACACGTTTACCTTTTTCACCTGCTATAACCTCAATTCTTCGTACTGAATAACAGAGTTCTGCTAGTTCTTCGGGCGTTGCCGAAGCTTTATGATCAGGTCCCTCAAGATTTTTATCTAATGTAAAATGCTTCTCTATAAGCACAATATTTTTCATACAGGCTCCTATTGCCGCAATAGAACCAACAGAATGATCAGAGAAGCCAATTTCAAAATCAGGGAACTCTTGATGCAAAGTATCAATTGCGCTTAAGTTCACATCTTTGTCTGGTGTTGGGTATTCTGTATTACAATGTAATATTGTGATATTCTCTTTGGATTCATGTTGTAACAAAATGTCTACTGCCTGATGAATCTCATCTATAGTTGACATTCCTGTAGAAAGAATAATTTTTTTTCCTTTCATTTTTAACTTTGCGATCCGTTCTAGATATGGTAAGTTTGTCACCTCTCCTGAAGGTATCTTCCAAATTGACTGTCCACTATGTTCGAGCATCTCTATGGATTCCATGTCGAAAGCTGTGGAAAATACATCTAAGCCCAAACTTATTGCATAGTCACGCAGTCGCTCATACTCGATAAAAGGAAGTTCTAACTTACGCGTCATTTCGAGCTGATTTTCATTTCTACCAGTTGTTTTTATCTGATAGTCTGCCTTTGGAGCATACCTAGAAATCAATGCAGAAGCATTAAACGTCTGAAATTTCACTGCATCTACGCCACACTCTTTTGCTTTGTAAACCATTTCTTTTGCCTTAACAGGATCACCACAATGGTTACAACCAATTTCGGCAATTATGTAAATATGCTTCATTGTTACTTACTTTTATTATAAGGAGTTGTATTTAACACTATTCGATAAAATTTCTTTTGCGGGAACACCCACAACTGTTGTATTGGGTCTAACATCACGTATAACCACAGCTCCAGAGCCTACAAGCGACCATTTACCAACAGTTATCTGTCCATTAATAATTGCTCCACTCCCAACAAAACCACCTTCTTTAACAATTACATCACCATTAAGCGTCGAATTGGTAGACAGGTTAACATGGTCTCCAATTTCACATCCATGCTCCACCAAGGATCTTGTATTCACAACACAATTATCTCCAACACGACAACCATGATTCAATACGGCAAGCTTACCTACGAAGCATCCTTCTCCCATGGTTGCATGTCTCGAGACAATAGCCGAATTGTCAATAACGTTAATTAACGAAAGTTCGTGTTCTTTTAGCTTATCAAACCACAATTTTCTTTTTGCATTATTCCCTATAGCTACGAAGAAAACACAATTACTATATTGCTTAATATCTTCAACTTTGCTTCCTATTATGGGATAACCTAAATGCTCTGAACCTACCAGTTTGATATCATCGAGAAAACCTTCCATCTTGAAATTCATATAATCAAGTGAATCTAAGACAGATTTCGCATAGCCTCCCGCACCAATAATAATTAGGTTTTTCATCTAATCAAATTATATTTTTAATGTCTAATTATTATGATCACTTTTCGTAATCAATTATATTAAGATAAAATTGCAATCAGCAACGAACGCTCATCTCTAAATCATTTAATAAACACAGTTTAAGATAAGATGGCCAAATCTAATATTGAGTAAGTCGTATTTAAATTTCATCCAAACATTCTTAAGCGTAAAGGGAATTTGTAACCATTATGTTTATAATCGTCAAGATCTAGATATCTAAAAATTCTCTATCCTTTGCTTTATAGAATCTCTAAAACATGTCACCCGAGGACACACCATTTTTAAGTCATGTATTGAGTATACAAAAGAGGGATTGCAAAGGCTACTAACCAATAGCGAATTATATTAACTCTCTCAAAGCGAGGAAAACATGCTACAATATAATATCTCACACTAAGTTTTCTCATTTTTGCATCTACATTCTTTCCTCCCTATCCCCAACTTCGCGAGTATAGGCACTCTCTAATCATAACACCACAATACCCCCCCCGCTTTAGAACGTTTTTGTTCGCAAGTTATCCATCGTGCATGCTCTTTACGTATGCAAAACTATATATTTTTTTTTAATGCTCCAAATAAATTTTGAATTGATTGAGGCAAGAATGGCAAAGAATGTAATTTAGTAAGATAACAATTGGAATTAAAAAATTCCAATTGCATAGATAAAATTCTCTTATGATACCAGTAACCCCATTGTACTTCAATAGCCTCATTAACAAGAATTCCGAGCGAGACCCTACCTCCAAGCTACGATATTAAATGTTTAAGATAAAATAACCTATGGTACTGCTCCCCCTTAACAGCCATAATTATAATCCTTATGAAGAACTTAAAGAACAACAACTTTATTCTATCAAATAATGACTATTGATATAATTTGCTATTGCTGTAGCATAGGCATGTGAAACCAAATCTGTTGGATGGGGATTATGGAATTCATTATCTTGATACTTTCTCCAATATTCAAATCTCTCATCATTATAAGGACTTGCACCCAAGACAAGTGATAAATCACATACAGGGATAGAATAATAATTTGCAACCTTATACATTGCTTCAGTATAACGATTAAACTCCTTCATTGCTTCATAATTAGGATATATAATCAAAAACACATGTTTCTTCTCGTGAATCGGGAAACGTTCCGTCAACCCTTTAATTAACTTATGCAAACCACCATAAAAGGTAGTCTCGCTTCTATCCTCAAAATTTCCAAGTGGATATCCACGATAACAATCATTGATACCTATCATTACCCCCAAGATATCAATTTGTTTTGGAATTTCATCAAAAGACTTTGCCCATGCCTTAGGTGTTGGTGTATTACTTAACACTGACGCTGAATTAATGCCACAATTAACAACGTCACACCCCAACAAATTTGGTATTTGCTTAATCCAGGCCGAATCTAACTGTTCTCCGTCTTTATCATCGCTATAGCCAAATGTAACACTGTCTCCACAGAACCCTATAAGCCTACCTTTAAATGTAGGTTGTGAAGTTTTATCAGTCTTATGAACAGGATACAGTCCTAACCGCAACAATATTCCATTATAATGTACAAAGAGAAAATGACATATTCCGAAACATAGTACAACAACTGTTATACAAATCGAAATCTTAATTATCAAGCTAGCATTCATTATAGTATATTTTTATTATTCCTTTAATAAACATGTATTCCACAATCACTAGCAAAGAGCCACCTGTATGTCTTCACATTCAAAACATTGCGTTCACCTTGCCCAGTGCAAAGTTACAAAAAAATTATCAAACTAAAATACTTAGAAGGTTTTTATTCAAAAAACACAACCT